>CANQVA010000003.1 GCA_947627175.1 uncultured Ruminococcus sp. | reverse complement strand
ACCGATATTTATTCCGTTTTTTGCGTCCTGATTTCGTTTCAACTATGCTTATTTGTGGACTTTTTTGACAGGCTGAGACTTCTGAAAAATACAGAAGTCTTTTATCTTTTTATATATTAGTTTTCTCCGCCATCGGCAGGAATTTCAGGTTCAACAACAGGAGGTTCTACTACTGAGGGGGGACTTGTAACAGGCGGTTCTACTACTTCCGGAGGGCTTGTAACAGGTGGGTCAGTTTCAGGTGGGTATGTTACAGGCGGTTCAGTTTCCGGTGGGTCTGTATAGACGGGTTCTGTTGTATACTGTTCTGTTGTGGAAGGTGCAACATATTTTGTTGTTGTCTGTTCTTTTTGGGAAGTTGTTTCCTCCTCGTCATCTTCAGATGTATCTCCGCCGTTTAGGAAAAGACCGCTGTTATCTGTTGTAACGTTTTCAGAGTAATAATATACTATTAGTTTTTTGCCTTCTTTGTTGCTGAATGTATCACCCGGTTTTACATCTTTTCCTTCAACCTGAAGTCCTATTACAACATCAGGTTTTACTTGTGTACTTTTTGTTGCAAGTACGGAATAATTCAAAATGCCTGCTTCTTTAAGTTTTGCTTCATACTGTTTGATAGTAAGGTCTTTATATTCGGGAATTGTAGCTGTTTCTTTTCCCTTACTTACTTTTACCTTAACAGTTGAACGACCGCCGACAAGTTGTTCTCCGGGTTCGATGCTCTGCCAGAAAATCATATCCATTTCGTATTCGTCGTTATATTCATATTCAGCTTCAAGTGTGAAATAGTCCTTATATTTTTCTTCTGTTAGTTCATAGAATTTTCCCACAAGGTCAGGCATAATTGTGTCAAGAGTTTCCTGTTCTTCTTCGGGGGAATCTCCTGAAACGACGTTATCGGAAGCAGATGTGGTGTTTTCACCTCTGCTTATATTATTATTCTGTCTGACTTGTTTTATATCGGTAATCATATTTATTATAAAGACTGCTATTATCATAAGTATAGCAACAAGCAGAATACCAATAATTACAGGTACTTTCAGTCTGTCAACCGTTTCATAGCGGTAACTGTTTCCATGATTTTCGTTAGTCGGTTCATATTCGTCGTAGTATTCATCATTCTGAGGCGGATAATTTCTCTCATTATGACCGCTTTCGGAATACGTCTGTTCTTGATGATTATTTTTACTATGGTTATTTGTTTCGGAATTAACTCTGCGTTTTGGCGGAGTGTCTTGAATAGTTTTCGGTACAGGCTGTTCAAACAGACGTGTAACAAGTTCTGTTATAGTTTGTATACGGTCACAGCCTGAAAGTGTCATACCGTCCATAATTACTTTTGAAACATTGCGTGGTATTTTTGCACTAAGCATTCTCGGTTCACATAGTTCGTCTGATTTAAGACGGCTCATTGAGTCAACAGGCATACAACCCGTTAAACACCTGTACAGCAATGCACATACACTGTATATATCAGTCCATGACCCCTGACGGCTGTTACTGCTTGAAGAATACTGTTCGGGGGCGGCATAGCCTTTGAAAAGTTCATATTCAAGACCTGCGTCGGCTGTTCTCACGGCAGAAATACATATGCCTGTCAGTTTCAGTTCGCCTTTATTTGTTATATATACCGTATCGGGACTTATTGCACGGTGTATAATTCCTGCGTTATGAAGAATACCAAGTGTTGTGAACATAGGCGGAAAGAGTTTTGCAATTTGTTCCCAGCTTAATTCACCTGCATTGTCTTTCAGGTAATCAAGCATTTTAACTCCGTCAATATGTTCAAATACTGTATACGTTGTATTATTTTCTGAAAACATATCAAGTACGGGGGTTATATTTGAATTATTTCTAAGTTGTGCAAGTGACTTGTTCAGTTCAGTATATTCAGCCATAAACGCTTTATATTTAGCCAGATTTTCATAGGTAACGCTTAAAGCGGGTTTACCTTTTACACGTGTACAAAGATTTACAGGCATATATTCCCTTATAAGAACAGTACATTCAGTTGAGGTGTCATGTGCTATGTAAGAAGCACCCTCACCGTTATATTCAAGCAGAACACCGACAAGATATCTGTCATGGAGTTTTGTTCCCGGAGATATATACATGGGATTTGAGGGAGTATTTTCGGCATATCCGCATGACGGACATATATTAAGTCCATTGTCGTATCTTGCCATACATTTGTAACAAATTTTACGTTCTCCCAAAGTAGCTCCTCCTTTATAAATATAAGATTCATCTAATCTATTTTATCAGCATTTTATTGAAATGTCAACTGCTGAAAGCATCTTATTACAGAATCGTCGGAATTTGTATTTTTTCTGTAACATTTTTTTTACTTATTTGTAGTAAAATGAAACAATCTGTTTGTAAATCCTGCTTTTCATAATGATAACAGTCTACTGTCAAGCATTTCCTGAACGGCAAGCATAATGCCAAGTTTACCGCTTGTGTATGTTATACCGCCCTGCATCCATACTGCAAACGGTTCACGAATCGGAGCATCTGCCGAAAGTTCAATTGATGCACCGTTTGTAAAAGCACCGGCAGCCATAATTACTTTATCTGAATATCCCGGCATATCCCACGGCTCAGGCACTACAAAAGCATCAACGGGTGCACCTTTTTGTATTCCACGGCAAAAAGCAGTTAAATGTTGTTCATCGCCGAGTTTTACAGCTGTTATAATGTCACCTCTTGCATCGTTCTTGTGCGGAGAGCATTCAAAGCCAAGCAAAGTAAATAATTCGCTTGCGAATGCAGAAGTTTTTACAGCGTTTGCAACAACGTCGGGAGCAAAGAAAAGACCGAGCAGAATTTCACGGTTCATTCCGAGAGTACAGCCGACTTCTTTTCCCATTCCCACACAAGTTAAACGATATGAACATAGTTCAATAAGGTCTGCACGTCCTGCAATATATCCGCCTGTTCTTGCGATACCTCCGCCGGGGTTTTTTATAAGAGAACCTATTATTATATCAGCACCAACGTCAGACGGTTCTTTTTCCTCAACAAATTCGCCGTAACAGTTGTCAACCATAATTATAATATCAGGATTACCTTTTTTTGCGGATTTAATCATTTTTTCAATGTCATTCACCGTGAAAGCGGGGCGGAGAGAGTAACCCCTTGAACGCTGTATATAAGCGACTTTTGCATTTTTGACTGCATTTGTTATTCCGTCAAAATCGGGTGTTCCGTCGTTTTTAAGGTCAACCTGACCGTATTCAACGCCGTAATCAGCAAGAGAGCCGTTGCCTTTTTTACCGCTTATTCCTATAACTTCTTCAAGGGTGTCATATGGTTTTCCCGTAATGGAAACTATCTTGTCACCTGTACGAAGTATGCCGAAAAGAGCGACTGAAAGGGCGTGAGTTCCCGAAACAAAATTAAATCTTACAAGAGCATCTTCTGTACCTAAAGATTGAGCAAAAACCTTATCTATAACATCACGCCCTATATCTCCATAGCCGTAGCCCGTAGAGCCATAGAAACAAGGTTCACTTACTTTGTTGTCTGAAAAAGCTTTAAGGACTTTTGCACCGTTATATTCGGCAGTTTCATAAATACGGCGGAAAGTTTCCGCACAGTTTTTTTCAGCCTGTTCAGCAAGTTCAATTATACGTCTGTCAATATTATATATTTCATTTATTTTACTGTTCATCAGTGAGTTTTCCTTTCATTAAACTTTCTTTTTCAACGTCAATACGTTCTAAAACTATTTCATGTTCAATTTCACGGAACCCTATTTCACGGTAAAAACTTACACGGACATCAAGAGCCATAAGATAGGCTTTTTTTCCGAGTCCGTTAAAGAATTGTGCAAGCCATTTCAGAAATTCCCTTGCATAGCCACGACCCCTTGCTGATGCTGTTGTAGCCACCTGCCCTATAAGTACAACATCATCAATATTATATATAGCAGATGCAGTTGTTGAATTTCTGTATGTAAATGTACGGCTTACACCATGACGGCATCGGTGTGAAGTATCGGTATACCATAGCGAAAAATCTGTAATATTCGGAAATCCCTCACTGAGAATTTTATAAACATCGGTGAGTTTCGGGTTGAAGTCAACAAACTGTTCAATTGATTCAAGCGGTTTTTCATCGGGAACAAGTTCAAATATTGTGCGGTTAAGTTTCTGATAGTGTTCAGGGAGTTTTATGCCGTTAAGGATTTTTTGTGAACCCTCTATTCTGAAAGGTAAGTTCATAATTACAAACAGTTCAAGTTCTTCATTAGCTTCAAGATTTTCGTCGGCACATATAATAAGCGTTGAATTTATCATAAACATAAATCCCATGCCTTTTTCGTCGGTTATTTTATAGAAACGGCAGAAATCGTAACTTGTGCCGTATGCTTTCATATATGCAAGCATTTTTCGCCCGGAAAGAGATTTAAGAAGAAGTTGGCGGTCAAATTCATTTTCTTGTTCAATTGTTCTAATCATATTTCAAGAATCCTTTTTGAGAGAGTTTTTACAAGAAGGTATGAATTTTTAAAGTCACTTTCTTCTATTACACATGATGCGGAATGTAAATACCTGCAAGGCACAGATACTGCAACAGTACGTATTCCTTTACCGGTAATATGAATAGCACCTGCATCATTTCCGCCTGCAATCATTGTTTTTGTCTGACAAGGTAAATTTTCTTCTTTTGCAATATCAAAAGCGAGTTTATAAAGCTGTCTGTCATATACTGTACTTCTATCCATGAATGATACAACAGAACCACTGCCGAGAGAACAGACTTTTTTTGCTCCGCAAACACCGTCAATATCTGAAGCCGTAGTCGATTCAAGCACTATCGCAAAATCAGGCTGTAATGAAAAAGCTGAAACTCTTGAACCACGCAGACCAATTTCTTCCTGAACGTTAAAGACAAAATATGTATCATATTCAGGTTCTTCACGTATAAGATTTATCATAATTGCACAACCTGCACGGTCATCAATTGCTTTTGATTTTATTCTGTTTTCACCGAGTTCGGCAAATTCAGATTCAAAATATATGCAGTCGCCGAGATTTACATATTTTTCGGCATCTTCTTTACTTTCCGCACCAATATCAATATACATATTTTTCATTTCAGGTAATTTTTCACGTTGTTCCCTTGAAAGATTATGTACGGCAGTAGAGCCGACAACGCCGTAAATACGATTTTTTCCGACTTTAACCTGTCTGCCGATAGTTACAGACGGGTCAACGCCTCCCACCATGTCAAATAAGAGAGTACCGTCAGGGCGGATTGCTGTAACAATAAATCCCACTTCATCCATATGTGCACAAATCATAAGTTTTTTATCAGGTGTCTTTTTACCTTTACGGAAACATATGAGATTTCCGAGGGGGTCAATTCTGTATTCGCAGAAGTCTTTTATTTTTTCAATGATAATATTTCTTATTTCGATTTCATCTCCGGAAATACTGTCCGCAAGACAAAGTTCTTTCAGTAAATTTTTCATATTATTATCCTTTCGGTATATTATTTCTTATTCTGTGATAAATTCGGCAATAAGTTTTCCTGTGAGTTCAACGTCTTTAAGGTCTATTACTTCAACGGGCGTATGCATATTTCTGAGTGGAATTGATACAGTGCAGACTTCTGCACCTTCACGATTTACTGCATATCTGTCTGCATTTGTAGAAGTAAGACCATTCATAACTTCAATCTGATATGGAATATTATTTTCTTTTGCCGTATTTATCAATTTGTCTGAAATTTTCCTTGAAAGTGACGGTGAAACGCCTATCATAGCACCCTTTCCGAGATAACCGCATTTATTTTCGTCCTCTCCCTGAGCGTATGCAAAGCTGACATCAACAGCAAGTGCAATATCGGGGTTTATTTCAAATGCACCGATTTTTGCACCACGTTCGCCGAGTTCTTCCTGAGATGAGAAAATAACAGTGACATTATATGCGGTTTTTTTATCTTTAAGACATTCAAGTGCATAGAGAATTGACACTATACCGCTTCTGTCATCGAATGCCCCTCCCGTTACACGGCTGTTGAGCAGTTCATGACATTTTACATCAAAAGTTATTGTATCACCGAGTGAAATAATTTCATCAAGTTCAGACTTTGTCATACCTGTATCAATGGCGGTATCGTCAAATGAAAGAACTTCTTTTCCGTTTGAGGTCAGATGCGGAGGAACAGAACATATAACGCCTTTAACATCTTTTTTTCCGTGAATCACAACAGGCTGTGCAGGGAGCAGACGGCGGTCAATTCCTCCGATATTGCCGATTTTTACAAATCCGTCATCCGTTATATATGTAACAATCATGCCTATCTGGTCAATATGTGCATCAAGAACCAACAAGGGAAGTTCTTCTTTGAATTTGCCGAAATTTCCGATTACATTTCCGTTTGTTATGCGTGCGTCGGGGCAGTATTGTTTCAACATACCGAGTGCAAGCTCTGAAACGTTCGTTTCATCTCCTGAAGCTCCCGATGTTTCAGATAATTTAAAAAGTGTACCTTTAATATTCATTAAAAAAAATTCCTTTCCTACTAACATATAAAAACTGTTACAGTTTCATATACATCTATTATAACACTTAATATTCTTTTTGTCCACTTTATTTTAAATTTTCCGAAAATAGTATTGTTGACAAAAAATGTTATATATGATATAATTTAAATTGATAATTTTATGAAAAGGACTGGTTTTTTTCATGGACTTTAATTTACTTGCACAAGTTTTGTTTCCGGACATTTCAGAAACTCCGGAAGATATTGAAAAACGTTTCCCCGAAAGAGATTTGCCGGACGGTGCATACGTTACACGTATAGGGCCAAGTCCAACAGGATTTGTTCATCTCGGAAATCTTTACAATGCAATTATTGCTGAGCGTCTTGCTCATCAGTCGAACGGTGTTTTTTATCTTCGTATTGAGGACACCGACGACAAAAGAGAAGTTGAAGGTGCGGTTGAAACAGTTATAAATGCTATGGCTTATTTTGGCGTTGAATTTGATGAAGGTGCGGTTGCTGACGGCGACAACGGAAAATATGCCCCTTATCGCCAAAGACAGCGTAAAAATATATATCAGGTTTTCGCAAAGTATCTTGTACAGCAAGGAAAGGCTTATCCCTGTTTTCTTACTGCTGAAGAAATTGACAATATCCGTGAACAACAGACCGAAAACAAGGAAAATCCCGGAATTTACGGCAAATATGCCGAAAAAAGCAGAAATCTTACAATAGAACAGATTAAGAAAAATATATCTGATGGTAAATCATGGGTATTGCGTTACATGGGCGTTGAAACAGATGAATATATATGTGTTAATGATGCAGTAAGAGGAAAACTTGAAATGCCAAGAAATAATATGGATTTTGTTTTACTTAAAAGTGACGGAATACCGACATATCATTTTGCTCATGTCATTGACGACCATTTTATGCGTTCAACTCACGTTATCAGAGGTGAGGAATGGCTTTCTTCTCTGCCAATGCACGTTGAACTTTTCAATGCTCTTGGTTGGAATCAGCCTGTTTACTGTCATACAGCAACGCTTATGAAAATGGAAGGTTCAAGCAAGCGTAAACTTTCAAAGAGAAAAGACCCTGAACTTGCATTGTCATATTATCAGCAGGAGGGTATTTCACAAGATGCTGTGTGGGAATTTCTCCTTACAATTCTAAATTCAAATTTTGAAGAATGGAGAATTGCCAACCCTGACGCAAATTACAGGGAATTTCCTTATTCTCTTGAAAAAATGTCTATTTCAGGTGCTTTAGTTGACCTTGACAAACTCCGTGACATCTCAAAAAACGTTATATGTCGTATGAGTGCGGAGCAGGTTTATGAAAAATGGCTTGAATGGTGCGAAAGATATAATGATGAATTTGCACAGCTTATAAAGAAATATCCCGAAAGAACAGTTTCTGCTCTTAACGTCGGAAAAGGCGGAAACAAGCCTCGTAAGGATATAGAAACATGGAAACAGGCTTGCAGTTTCATGAGTTTTTACTATGATGAAACTTTCACTGTACAGGATGAAATGTCCGCAGAGTGCGACGACGAAACAAGAAAAATTTTCTTTGAAAAATATCTTGCATCATATAATCATTCTGACGATTCGTCTGCATGGTTTGCAAAGGTAAAAGAAATTACCAATGAACTCGGTTTTGCAGTAAAGCCGAAAGACTTTAAAAAGAATCCTGACCAATATAAAGGCAGTATTGTAAATATAACAAATATGCTCCGAATTGCTATTACAGGACGTGCAAACGCTCCCGATATATGGGAAGTAAGCCAAGTGCTTGGTGAGGATATTGTGAGAAAAAGACTTGAAAACTGGTTATAAGCAGAGGTAATTATTATGGCAGACAAGAAAAATAAAGAAATACCACGTCCACAGTTTCCGAAACGTGCAGTTATTACGGGCGGTATGCCTTACGGAAACAAGGAACTGCATTTCGGTCATGTCGGCGGAATGTTCGTTTTTGCGGACACTTTTGCAAGATTTCTCCGTGACCGTATCGGCAAGGAAAATGTTATATTTGTAGGCGGTACGGACTGTTACGGTTCACCTATTGCGGAGGGTTGGAGAGTAAAAGTAAATAAGGGCGAATTTGAAGGTAGTCTTGAAGAATTTGTTCAGCGTAACCACGACAGACAGCAGGCTACACTTGACGCTTACGCAATTTCCCCTGACCTGTTTGCGGCTTCAGGATTGGGACGTTCTAAGGAAATACACGCAGAAGTTTCGGATTGGTTTATAAGTTCTCTATACAAAAAAGGACAGCTTGACCGCATCACCACTATGCAGTTTTTTGACGAAAAAGCAGGCGTTTTTCTGAACGGTAGGCAAGTTATAGGCAAATGCCCCGTTGAAGGTTGTACATCTGAAAAGGGCTATGCAGATGAGTGTGATTTGGGACATCAGTATATGCCCGAAAATCTCATAAATCCTGTAAGTACACTCACCGGTGAAAAACCTACTATGAAACCCGTCACAAACTGGTATTTCAGACTTCGTGATTATGAAAAGCTGTTGCAGGAGTGGGTTGAGGAAATGAAAAAAGATAAGAGCATACGCCCTGTTGTATGGAAAACTATATCTGAATTTCTGAAACCGCCTGTAATTTATGTAAAGAGGGAATTTGAAGAAAAATATAATGAACTTAAAAACACTCTCCCTGAACATAAATACATTGAGGAAAAGAAAAAGCCGTCATTTACGATAGAATTTAACAATCTTCCCGACTGTGACAAGGCTTGTGCTGTTCTTACTGAAAACGGCATACGATACCGCACGGGAAAAACGCTCGTTCCGTTCCGTCTTACAGGCAATATTGAGTGGGGAGTTCCTGCTCCTGTAATGGAGGGTGCGGACGGTCTTACAGTGTGGGTATGGCCTGAATCGTTATGGGCTCCTATATCGTTTACACAGACTTATCTTGAACAGTGTGGAAGAAATCGTGATGAGTGGAAAGACTACTGGTGCAGTAAAGAATCTAAAGTTTATCAGTTTATCGGACAGGACAATATTTATTTCTATGGAATCGCAGAACCTGCAATGTGGATGGCACAACAGGAAAGCACCGAAAAAACTGCCGATGTTCCGGACGGTGAATTACAGATGCCGATTATTGTCGCAAATCATCATATACTTTTCCTTGACAAAAAAGCATCAAGTTCAGGTGATGTAAAACCGCCTATGGCAGATGACCTTCTTAATTATTATACGCCTGAACAACTCCGTATGCATTGGTTGGGTCTTGGTCTGGGACAGCGTTCAGTCAGCTTTATGCCGAAACCGTACAATCCGCTTGCAAAACCGGAAGACAGTGACCCCGTTGTAAAGGACGGACTGTTATTGTCAAATGTATTCAACAGAATGATTCGTACTGCTTTCTATACCGTTCAGAAAGAATTTGACGGAATAATGCCGTCTGCTGCACCTGAAGAAAAATTTGTGCAGGAGGCAGAAAAGGCTGTTTTTGAGTATGAACGCCATATGTCAAAATTCGCATTTCATCAGTGTACTTACGTTCTTGACAGCTATATAAGAAATGGCAGTAAGTATATGTCAAAAAATGTTACATTAGATGCAGAGGATAAGGAAAAACTTTATCAGGCTCTTGCAAATCTTTTCTATATTATCAGAATTGCAGGTGTACTTCTTCACCCTATGGCACCATTCGGTACAGAAAAACTCCGTGAGTATTTGCAGGTTGATGAAAGTATATGGTCATGGGATAATATTTTTGAACCGCTGACATATTTCACGGGAAAAAACCATAAACTCAAATTTTTACCGCCACGCACTGATTTCTTTACACGTCATGAAAGTCAGTTTGAAACTTGACTTTTATCTGAAAAAATGATACAATATTTTTAAAGACAGGGGAGCGTGCAGACACGCTGAGAGGGAACTTGTTCGTTCCGACCCTTTGACCTGATTTGGATAATGCCAACGTAGGAAGCCTGAAAATGTACTTGTAAAATATAATTTTAAGTGCAATAAGGGAACTGCGTTTATTATAGCAGTTCTCTTTTGTTTTGAGGAGATATAATTATGATAACAGTAAACGGAGAAAAAATTGATTTTTCGGGAACAGTCACTGAACTGCTTGAATTTCTCGGATACGGTGAAAAACGTGTTGCCGTGGAACTTAATGAAAATATAGTGCCGAAAGCAGAGTATGTAAATACTTCTGTTTCAGACGGTGACAAACTCGAAATAGTACGTTTTGTA
This sequence comes from uncultured Ruminococcus sp., assembly GCA_947627175.1. Classification (GTDB taxonomy): domain Bacteria; phylum Bacillota; class Clostridia; order Oscillospirales; family Ruminococcaceae; genus Ruminococcus. The sequence goes on along the minus strand of CANQVA010000003.1, from coordinate 160,518 downwards.
GGTGGGGGCTGATAATTTATGATGCCGTCAGAAAATGAAATTTACAACGCACTTGCAGAACGTCACGGTGCGGATTTTCAGAAAAAAGTATCATCTGCGACTGTTGCGGTCTGCGGAATAGGCGGTCTCGGTTCAAATATATCAATTTCGCTTGCCCGTGCAGGAGTAGGAAATATTCATATTATTGATTTTGACAGGGTTGACATATCAAATCTTAATCGCCAACAGTATTTTTCGGAACAAATCGGAATGTATAAAACTGATGCTTTGAAAGAAACATTGTCACATATTGCACCATACTGTAAAATTACTGCGGACTGTGTCAGACTTGACGAAAACAATATATCTGAAATTCTGAAAGACTGTGATATTGTCTGTGAGGCTTTTGATGATGCTGAATCAAAAGCGGTACTTGCAAACTGTGTACTTGAAAAATTTCCTGAAAAATATCTTGTATGCGGTTCGGGAATGGCGGGGCTTTATTCAGCGAATACTATAAAAACACGCAGAGTTATGAAAAATTTCTATATATGCGGTGATGGTGAAAATGACGTTGCGGACAACACGGGGCTTTATTCGTCAAGAGTAATGATATGTGCCGGACATCAGGCAAATATGATATTACGTATTATTTCGGGAAAATATGATGCATAAGGAGAATTTGAAATGAAAAGCAATGATAATTTTATACTGGGCGGACATGAATTTAAATCAAGATTTATACTCGGTTCGGGAAAATATTCGCTTAATCTTATTGAAGCGGCAGTCAGATATGCAGGTGCGGAAATAATAACACTTGCGGTACGCCGTGCAAACTCAAAAGAACATGAAAACATTCTTGATTACATTCCGGAGGGTGTCACACTTCTACCGAATACTTCCGGAGCAAGAAATGCCGATGAGGCAGTAAGAATTGCACGTCTTGCAAGAGAATTGGGGTGCGGTGATTTTGTAAAAATTGAAATTATGCGTGACAGTAAGTATCTTCTTCCCGACAATTATGAAACAGTAAAGGCAACAGAAATTCTTGCAAAAGAGGGTTTTATTGTAATGCCTTATATGTATCCCGACCTGTACACCGCCCGTGAACTTGTAAATGCCGGGGCGGCTGCTGTAATGCCTCTTGCGTCGCCGATAGGTTCAAACAAGGGACTTTCAACAAAAGATTTCATACAGATTCTGATTGATGAAATTGAATTGCCTGTTATAGTTGATGCAGGAATAGGCAGACCGTCGCAGGCTTGTGAGGCTATGGAAATGGGTGCATCTGCTGTAATGTGTAATACTGCACTTGCAACGTCAGGTGACTTGCCGTTAATGGCGGAAGCGTTCAAACAGGCGGTTGAAGCAGGGCGGAAAGCCTATCTTTCAGGCATAGGGCGTGTTCTTACAAGGGGTGCATCTGCATCTGATTCACTTACGGGATTTCTGCATGATTGAGGTGATATTATGGAGAATAATTATTTTGTAGATTCTGATAAACTTTCCGAAACGGCTCTGAAAAAAAAGCATGAACTTGAAAATAATCCGTCAGCCCGTATAAATCACATGGAATACATGGACGGCATGGAACAAATTAAATCTGATATTCGTCATAAAGTAATTACTTCTATGAATAATTATGATTATAATTCATATACGGCAAAAGACGTAAAGTCCGCCCTTGAACATGAACGATGTACAATTGAGGACTTTAAGGCACTGTTGTCACCGTCAGCAGAACCTTTTCTTGAACAGATGGCGGAAAAGGCAAGGCTTGAAACAAGAAAACATTTCGGAAATAATGTATATCTTTTTACACCTCTGTATATAGCTAATTATTGTGAAAATTACTGTGTTTACTGCGGTTTCAACTGTTACAATGACATAAAGCGTATGAAACTTGATATTGAACAGATTGAAAAAGAAATGAAAGTCATTGCTGACAGCGGTATGGAGGAGATTTTAATTCTTACAGGTGAAAGCCGTTCAAAGAGCAGTATTGAATATATAGGAAAAGCCTGCAAACTTGCACGGAAATATTTCCGTATGGTAGGCATTGAGATTTACCCGGTAAATACAGATGAATATAAATATCTTCATGAATGCGGTGTTGATTATGTTACAGTATTTCAGGAAACATATGACAGTAACCGTTATGAACAACTTCATCTTATGGGAAGAAAGAGAATTTTCCCTTATCGCTTTGAGGCACAAGAACGTGCTTTAATGGGCGGTATGAGAGGAATAGCTTGTTCAGCACTTCTCGGACTTTCCGATTTCAGAAAAGACGCTTTTGCAAGTGCATTACACATTTATTATTTGCAAAGAAAATATCCTCATGCGGAAATATCTCTTTCATGTCCAAGACTCAGACCAATTATAAATAACGGCAAAATAAATCCGCTTGACGTTCATGAAAAACAGCTTTGTCAGGTTCTGTGTGCTTACAGAATTTTTCTTCCGTTCTGCGGAATTACTGTTTCATCAAGAGAAAGCGAAAGTTTCAGAAATGGAATAGTAAAAATATGTGCTACAAAGGTATCAGCAGGAGTTTCAACAGGTATCGGCGACCATGAAAGCAAATACACGGGAAATGGGAACAGTTCGGCAGAGGGTGATGAACAGTTTGAGATAAACGACGGAAGAAGTTTTCAGCAGATGTATAATGATATATCTGATGAAGGATTACAACCAGTGCTGAATGATTATATTTATGTTTAAGATTATATGTGTAACTGACAAAAATCTTTGTCGGGAAGATTTTTTGACACGTATCGAAAAAATAGCATCTGCAAAACCTGACAGAATAATATTCCGTGACAAGGATTGCAGTGACACGGAATATGTCAAGTTTGCGTTAAAAGTCCTTGAAATAAGCGATAGATACGGCGTACCGTGCAGTAGATATTTTTACCCTGATTTATCGGGTGATACACATTTTACAATGCCGATGTTACGGCATATTCATTTGAGTGAAATGAATTATCTCCGTGTTGTTGGTGTTTCGGTTCATTCTGTTGAAGAAGCTGTAGAGGCTGAAAAAATGGGTGTTTATTATGTTATAGCAGGTCATATTTTTGAAACAGACTGCAAAAAAGGTCTTGCACCTCGTGGAATTGATTTTCTGAAACAGGTTTGCAGTGCGGTGAAAATTCCCGTGTATGCAATAGGCGGAATAAATGAGGATAATATAAGTCAGATTGTACAAGCAGGTGCAGACGGAGCTTGTATAATGAGCGGATTTATGACTTGTGAAAATCCTACTGAATATATAGAAAAATTGAGGAAAGGGGCTGAAACAAATGAGAAATCCCGATGAACTGAAAATTTACGCAATAACCGACAGGGAATGTTTAAAAGGAAAGGACATGAAACTGCACATTGAACTTGCTATACAAGGCGGAGCAACTATAATACAACTCCGTGAAAAAAATATCAGTACAGAGGAACTTACAAAAATCGCCGCTGAAATCGTCCCCGTATGCCATAAACACGGCGTAAAACTAATAGTAAATGACGACTGGAAAGCCGCAAGATTAAGCGGTGCGGACGGTGTACACGTCGGATTGGAAGATGAATCTGTCGCTAAAATACGTGCAAATACTGATACGGCTTTTATTATAGGTGCTACCGCTAAAACAGTGGAGCAGGCAAAGAATGCTGCAAGACAAGGTGCGGATTATATCGGCGTGGGAGCGGTTTTTCCGTCACCAACAAAGAAAAATGCTGTGAGAATTACTCCCGATGATTTGCGTGAAATATGCAGGAGTGTGACAATTCCTGCCGTTGCAATAGGCGGTATAACAAAAAATAATATGTGGGAACTGCGTGGCTGTGGAAACAAGGGAATTGCAGTAGTATCGGCAATTTTCGGTACTGAAAATCCATACACCGCTACAAAAGAACTTGCTGAAATGTGGGATAAAGTCTATAATACAAGAACCGCCCTGACTATTGCAGGAAGTGATTGTTCAGGCGGTGCAGGGATACAAGCTGATATAAAAACAATGCAGGCACACGGCGTTTATGCTATGAGTGCGATAACAGCACTTACAGCACAAAATACAACAGGTATTTCAGCAATACACAATATACCGCCTGAATTTGTTGCACAGCAGATTGACATGATTTTCAGCGATATAAGACCGGATGCTGTAAAAATCGGTATGATTTCAAATTCAGAAACAGCGGAAATAATTGCAGACCGCCTGAAATATTGGAAAGCTGAAAATATAGTTGTTGACCCCGTTGCAGTTGCGACAAGCGGGACGGATTTGAGTAATAAACAGACTTACGAAAAAGTGAAAGATTTACTTTTTCCGATTGCAAGGATTGTAACACCGAATATTCCCGAGGCTGAACTCATAACGGGCATAAAAATTGATGGTTTGGCAGGTATGCAGGAATCGGCAAAAATTATTGCTGAAAAGTACGGCTGTAACGTGCTTGTCAAGGGCGGTCATCTTGAAAACAATGCAGATGATTTGCTTTATCAAAAAGACGGAAAATATTTATGGTTAGAGGGCAAAAAAATTGATAATCCGAATACACACGGCACAGGCTGTACAATGTCAAGTGCTATAGCATCAAATTTTGCTTTAGGTTATCCTTTGAATGCTTCAATTCATAAGGCAAAGCAATTTATAAATACCTGCCTTGAATCGGGTCTTAATTTAGGTAAGGGGAACGGTATGCTTGACCATAAATTCTGTAAAGAGAATCTTTTGTCAGCAGAAGTTGATATATTAAAAAATATTATAAGAAAGAGAGCTGTTTTATGAGAGAATATGCAACACAAATGGAGGCGGCAAAAAAAGGCATTATTACTCCTGAAATGAAAATTGTCGCAAAAAAAGAATACATCAGCGAACAGGAACTTTGTGAACTTATTGCGAAAGGTGAAGTCTGTATACCGTGCAATATAAGGCACAAATCAATTTCACCCGAGGGAATAGGTTCACACATGAGGACAAAAATAAATGTAAATCTTGGAATTTCGGGCGACTGTAACAATTACGACAACGAGATGAAAAAAGTTGATATGGCTATAAAGTACGGTGCAGACGCTATAATGGATTTAAGCAACTACGGCAAGACAAATACTTTCCGCACACAGCTTATTGAAAAATCTCCTGCAATGATTGGCACTGTACCTATGTATGATGCAATAGGTTATCTTGAAAAGGATCTACTTGAAATTACTGCTGATGATTTTCTTAAAGTCGTAAGGGCACACGCTGAAAACGGTGTTGATTTTATGACGATACACGCAGGAATAAATAAACGTGCAATTGAGGCGTTTATGCGTGACAAGCGAAAAATGAATATAGTATCACGTGGCGGTTCACTTCTTTTTGCATGGGTTATGATGACAGGCAATGAAAATCCGTTCTATGAATACTATGATGAAGTACTTGACATTCTACGTGAATATGATGTTACAATAAGTCTTGGCGATGCACTCCGTCCGGGCTGTATTGATGATTCAACAGATGCCGGTCAAATTTCAGAACTTATTGAACTTGGTGCTTTAACTGAAAGAGCATGGGCGAAAGATGTACAAGTAATGGTTGAGGGGCCGGGGCATATGGCTATGAATGAAATTGCCGCAAATATGAAAATACAGAAAAGAATTTGCCACAATGCACCTTTTTATGTGTTAGGCCCTCTCGTCACTGATATTGCACCGGGTTATGACCATATAACTTCTGCTATAGGCGGAGCAATTGCAGCAGCAAACGGTGCTGATTTCCTTTGTTATGTAACTCCTGCCGAACATCTGAGATTACCCGACATAAACGACGTTAAAGAGGGCATTATTGCAAGCCGTATTGCCGCACACGCCGCAGACATTGCAAAAGGTATTCCGCACGCTACAGACCCCGACAACGCTATGGCAGAAGCACGCCATGCGGTTGACTGGGAAAAAATGTTTGACATTGCCATTGACGGCGAAAAAGCTCGTAATTATTTTGAAAGTACACCGCCGTCAGACCGTCACACCTGTTCAATGTGCGGAAAAATGTGTGCAGTACGTACAACAAATATGATTCTCAACGGCGAAAAAGTCGAGTTCTGTTCCGAAAAGTAAAAAAATAAAGTCCCTTTTTACAGGGACTTTTTTTATGCCGTAAAATCGGCGTTATATCATAATTTTTTCAAGTTTTTCCAGACAGTCGGAAATATCGTCAATATTTTCAAAGTCAATGACAGATTGACAGAAATATCATCTTTATCAAAATTAACACATTCAAAGTCAACCCAATAACAGCCGTTACTTTCAAAAAGTGTTATTGTACCCTCACTGTTTTCGGCAATAAGTTCAATTCTATAATTCTGATAATACATTTTCGTGGCTTTTTCATATGATGCTTTTTTGACTGTAATTCCAATATCTGCCCATCTGTTTTTTTGTGATTTGAACCGGTTTTCAAATAAACGGAATTTATCGTCCATTTTTTTATGTACTTTAAAGGAGTGTTATTCCGTTTTCAGCACATTCCGCAATCATTTCATCACTCCAGATTGATGACTGTACTTCGCCGATATGTGCCTTTTCAAGTAAAAACATACAAAGTCTTGACTGTCCGATACCTCCGCCAATTGTGAGGGGGAGTGTTCCGTCTGCAATCATCTTGTGATATTCATATTGCATTCTGTCCTCTGCACCTGCTTCGGCAAGTTGTTTTTTAAGGGAAATTTCGTCAACACGTATACCCATTGAGGAAATTTCAAGGGCGTTGTCAAGAACTTCATTCCATACGAAAATATCACCATTAAGTGACCAGTCGTCATAGTCGGGGGCTCTGCCGTCATGTTTCTGACCGCTTGCAAGAAGTCCGCCTATTTGCATTATGAAAACAGTCTTGTGTTCTTTAGTTATAAGGCGTTCACGTTCTTTTGGTGTTTTGTCGGGGAACATATTTTCAAGTTCCTGAGTTGTAATAAAGAAAACATCTTCACAAACCGTTCCCGCAATTACAGGATAACGCAGACCTACTTTTCTTTTTACATAAGAAACTGCTTTTACAACGCTTTTTACAGTTTCCTTGAGAAATTCAACATTTCTCTGTTCACGGGTGATAACTTTTTCCCAGTCCCATTGGTCAACAAAAATTGAATGAGTGTTGTCGGTGTCGTCGTCACGTCTGATAGCGTTCATATCAGTATAAATACCCTCATTAGGCTGATAACCGTAACGATAAAGAGCCATTCTCTTCCACTTTGCGAGTGACTGAACAACTTCCGCTTCACTTCCGCCAATTTCCTTGATTGTGAAATCAACTTTTCTTTCAACGCCGTTGAGGTCGTCGTTGATGCCATTGCCTTTTTTTACAATGAGCGGAGCGGACACACGGTCAAGTGTCAGGGCAAAAGAAAGTGCCTGCTGGAAAACGTCCTTGATGTACTTGATAGCGTGCTGTGTTTCTCTCAGATTGAGGGCGGACTTATAGCCCTTTGGAATATACAGCGATTTTGACATAAAAATACCATTCCTTTACTGTTTATTTAATCAGAGAACAGCGTCATTGATGTTCTCTGATGCTGTCATATTATTTATCGGAATACAGATATTCTTTTTATCTGATACTGCCGACTGTTCTCGGATAGAGAATAACATCACGTATATTTGACATACCTGTTGTATACATGATAAGTCTTTCAAATCCAAGACCGAAACCACCATGAGGTACAGAGCCAAATTTTCTCAAATCAAGATAATCTGAATATAAATCGAGATTCATATTTCTTTCGTTCATAGCAGAAACAAGTTTATCATAATCTGCTTCACGTTCACTTCCGCCAATTATTTCGCCTACTCCCGGAACAAGCAGGTCAACAGCCGCAACTGTTTTTCCGTCGGGATTCTGTTTCATATAGAAAGACTTAATTTCTTTCGGGTAATCCGTAACGAAAACAGCCTTTTTGAAAACTTTTTCAGAAATATATCTTTCGTGTTCTGTCTGAAGGTCACAGCCCCATTCAACAGGATAAACGAAATTTTCGCCTGATTCCTGTAATAGCTTTATAGCCTCTGTATATGTCACTCTTCCGAAATCGTGAGAAATGAGTTCTTCAAGACGTGCAACAAGACCTTTTTCAAAATGTGCATCAAAGAATTTCATATCGTCGGGGCAAGTGTCAAGAAGTTCACGAATAACGGTTTTAAGCATATCTTCGGCAATTTCTATAACGTCAGGGAGTTCGGCAAAAGCTATTTCGGGTTCGATATGCCAAAATTCGGCAAGGTGTTTAGGCGTGTTGCTGTTTTCTGCACGGAAACTGGGACCAAACGTGTAAATTTTTCCCATAGCCATAGCAGCAACTTCGCCCTCAAGCTGTCCTGAAACAGAAAGACCTGCACGTCTGCCGAAAAAGTCATTTGCATAATATTCTTCTTCATTCTTGTATTCATTTGAATAGCCTATTGTTGTAACATTGAACATTTCGCCTGCACCCTCACAGTCACTACCTGTTATAAGTGGGGTGTTTACATAGACATAGTTATTTTTCTGAAAATACTTGTGAATAGCTTGTGCAAGTACTGAGCGAACTCTCCATACAGCGTTAAAAGTGTTTGTACGTCCTCTGAGGTGAGGAATAGAACGCAGAAATTCAAGTGAACAGCCTTTTTTCTGAAGCGGATAGTCCGAGGGACAAACTCCGAGAATTTCAATTCCCGACGGTACTGTATTTATTTCAACAGTGTTGTTTCTGCCTTCAACAACAGTACCTGTTACTTTTACAGCAGTTCCGACACGTGGTTCTTTGTATTCTGAATCAGCTGATTTGTCAACTACTGTCTGAATATTTTTCAGTGAAGTACCGTCATTTACCTCAACGAATGCAACGCTTTTTGAGTTTCTTGAAGTACGAACCCAACCGCACACAGTAACTTCTTTTCCCGTGAAATCGTGATTGTTTAAAATCACTTTAATATCAGTATGTTTCATAATATTTTCCTTTCATATTAAAATTAGTTTAAATTAAAAAGCCCATCCTGCATAGAAATACAGGACGGGAAAAAATTCTCGTGGTACCACCTGAATTACTGCCTTTAAAAGACAGTCACTCTTGCCCGTTTAACGCACGGAATACGTTTCACCTACTTACTTTTCAGCTTTCAGGTCACTGCTCATGAGTGTTATTCGCACGGTTTCTGATATATGGATTTCAGCATTTTCCATACTCTCTGTGAACATCTTACCGTGTTACTTCTCTCCGTCAAAGCATTTACTGTAATTTATTCTAACATTTTTATTTTGATATGTCAATAGAAAATAAATTTAAAATTCTTTTAACTATAGTTTATATTATATTTCTGACAAAATTCAGCAGCTGTGCTTTTTATTGTATAGTCAAGTTTAAGCCGACAGAAATTTTTAATATGTTCGGGAATATATTTATAAAAAGCCTCTGCAATACCACCTGCAACACAAGCCATAGTATCAGCATCACCGCCAAGAGAAACAGCGTTTCTTACTGCACTTTCATAGTCGTTAGAATCAAGAAATGCCACTATAGCCGGAGGAATACTATAATTTGTGCTGCTGTCGAAAGAGTAATCGGGTTTTATATCTTCAATATTATAGTCAAGGTCGTATCGGAAATTTTTTGTCAGATATTCACGGATAGAATTTTTAGATTCTCCGTTGCGTGCCATAAATACAGACATTGCAACTGCTTGTGCTCCGTTAATAGCTTCTTTGCAGTTGTGGGTGTAGTAACAGCTTGCTTTAGCCTGTAATAAAACTTGTTCTTCTGAGTTGTACGCATAACCAATAAGCACGGCTCGCATAGCTCCGCCGTTTCCATAACTTTTCTGTATTCTCATTGAATTAAGTTCTTCCGCCCATTTTGCAAACATCATACCATACCCGGCATATGGATAATATGAATAATACTGTTTATAGCGGACGGCGTATTCATAGCCACGTGATTTTATTTGACTTACTTTTATTTCGCTGTCATTTTCAAGAATAGCTTTACATACAGCGATTGTCATTACAGTATCATCTGTAAATTCAGACTTGCTATGAAAAGGAAAATTATAATTTTTTGTTGCGTGTGCCTCATACCATGAACCTATTATATCACCATAAACTGCACCTAACATAAATAATTCTCCATTTCTTTTATAAATTTAATATCAACAAGTGCGTCAATGATAGTACCGTTTTCGTTATATTCTTCGGAAAAAATTTTTCCGTCAGTTCTTATTTTGTTTATTAGATAAGTTTTTTCATATGGAATCAAAAGTTTCATACGCCTTGCGGTTTCGGGAAGATTTTTCATGATACATTCAAGCAGTCTGTCAAAACCTGTTTTTTCTTTTGCACTGATTAAAACAGTCGTATCGTTTTCAAATACTGTATCAGTATATGCTGAAATATCGGCTTTATTCATGACATTTATCTGCGGAATACCATCACAGCCGAGTTCAGAAAGTAAACTGCGGGTAACTTCTGCCTGTTGTTCATGTTCGGGTGAAGATATATCCTGCACATTGAGGATTATGTCGGCACATGATGCTTCTTCAAGTGTTGATTTGAAAGCCTCAACGAGATTATGCGGAAGTCTGCGGATAAGTCCGACTGTATCAATAAGCATGACGCTCCTGCCGTCAGGGAGTTCTATAGAACGTGAAGTTATATCAAGTGTTGCGAAAAGTTTATTTTCAGCAAGAACTCCTGCATCTGTCAGTGCATTTAAAAGCGTAGATTTTCCTACATTTGTATATCCGACAATTGCACAACAAAGTGTACCGTTCTTTTTTCTTCCGGAACGTAAAAAATTACGGTGCTTTTTAAGTTCTTCAAGTTCATTTTCAAGATACGATATTCTTTTTCTTATATGGCGTTTGTCTGTTTCAAGTTTTGTTTCGCCGGGGCCTCTTGTGCCGATACCACCGCCGAGCCTTGAAAGAGAAGTACCAATTCCCGTAAGACGTGGCAGGCGGTATTTTTGTTGTGCAAGTTCAACCTGTAATTTACCTTCTTTTGTTCTTGCACGCTGTGCGAAAATATCAAGTATAAGTGTTGTGCGGTCTATTACACGTACATCAAGAATTTTTTCTATATTACGTACTTGAACGCCTGTTAGTTCATGGTCAAATATAACAAGTTCAGCGTCAAGCATTTCAAGTTGTTCCTTTAGTTCTTCAAGCCGTCCCGAACCCATGCAGGTAGCGGAGTCGTATGTTTGTTTTTTCTGAATGATTTCCCCGACAACATCCGCATTTGCAGTCTGTGCAAGTTCAGAGAGTTCTTTTATTGAAACTTCTGCATCAAATTCACCTGTATCAACACAAGCAAGCACTGCCTTTACGGGAATATCATCTGTTTTGTTTTCGTACATTTGGCACCTCATTATTCTCCGGCAAGTGTTTTTATTTCCTTTGGAGTAAAAATATATTTTTTTCCACAGAAATGGCAATATACAGACGTATCTTTTTCTTCACCGGCAATTGATAAAAGTTCATTTTTTCCCAGACTTACAAGCACACGTTCTGTACGTTCACGGCTACAATCACATTTATAAACAGGGTTTGCCTCATCAAGCGGTTCAGGTTCAAGACCGTCAAGAAGCATATTTGCAATTTCTTCAGGGGTTATGCCGTCTGAAAGCATTGCCGACACGGGGCGGATTTTTGTAACATTTTTTTCAATTATATCAATGCATTTTTCGTCTGCAAAGGGAAGAAGCTGTACAAGAAATCCGCCTGCCGATTTTACTGTTAAATCGGGGTTTACAAGTACACCAAGACTGCACACTGTAGGAATCTGTTCACTTGTTGCATAGTAACTTGCAATATCTTCAGCAATTTCGCCTGAAACAAGCGGAACAACTCCGACATACGGTTCTTTAAGTCCCAAATCCTTAACAACTGAAAGTGTACCATTATGACCGACTGCACCGCCGACATCAAGTTTTCCCTGAGCATTCAAAGGAATTTCAACAACGGGATTATTCACACAACTTTTTACATTCCCCATACTGTCCGCTACGGCAATAAGCTGACCTGTCAGACCGTCTGCATCAATACGGAGTGTTATATTATCGTCTTTGCCTTTCAGCATATATCCCATAAGGGACGCACCTATTGAAAGTCTGCCGAGACCTGCCGTTACAACAGCGGAAGTTTTATGAATTTTTTCTATTTCTGAAACAATGTCCTTAGCATCAATGACTGATGCAAATGCCGAACCGTCTGCTGAAATTGCCCTGTATAATTTACCCATTTTAATAACCTTCTTTCATAAGTTTACATCTTGTTGTATATATTATTCTCTGACACGTTGCCGACGGATATTCAAAAGTGTCATCGCCGTATTTTCCTATAATTTCAAAGTTTGTTTCAGCAAGGAGTTTTTCTATAATTTCCTCACTGTAAGCCTTTTCTGAAAAGCTGTCCGAACTTCTTGAATAAAGACCGTTTTCTTCAAGTTCAAAAAATTCAAGATTCATTTTTACTTCATCAGTATTTTTATTAAGCGAATTTTCCCATATACAATACACATTGTCTGTTTCGTAAGTAAAAGTATTGTCTGCAAGTATTTTTCTATGTTTATAGATTGTATTTATATCAAATATAAAAAGTCCGTTGTATTCTGAAAACAGTGAAACTTTTTCAAAAACCTTTTTAACGTCGTCAACGCTGAAAAGATGATTTATACTGTCTAATGCACATATAGTTATGTCAATTGTGCCGAACATATCAATATAACGCATATCCTGACAAAGATATTGTATATTCAGACCGCTGTCAAATTTTTTGTCAATTGCAATGCCGAGCATTTCCTGCGAGTTGTCCACACCGATAACATCATATCCGAGTTTTGCCATTTCCTCCGATATACTGCCCGTACCGCACGCAAGGTCAAGCAGGATATTGTTTTCAGTTTTTTTAAATTTCCTGATTATTTCGTGAAAGTATTCCGCACGTTTTTTATAATTTATATTTGCTGTCAGTTCATCATAGTAACGTGCGAATACGCTGTAACCTCCCATTTTAATAGCCTCCGTAAGTTGTTGTAAAAATCATTTTTTATCCAAAACAAAGGGCAGAAATTTTCCGCCCGGTATAATTATTGATTGTCCTTGTTCTTACAGCATTTCTTGTATTTTTTACCGCTTCCGCACGGGCAAGGGTCATTGTCACCGATTTTTTTGCTCTTTACGGTTTCAGAGAAACTTCCGTCACCTGCACCTGCATTCGGAGCGTCAGGTTTTGCAACTTGTTCACGCTGAGGCGGTGTGTTTTTCTGTAGTTTGACTGTAAGGAGCATACGTATAGTATCTTCACGAATTGATTCAACCATAGCATCAAACATTTCAAAGCCCTCATATCTGTATTCAATAACAGGGTTTTTCTGTCCGTATGAACGCAGATTTATACCTTTTTTAAGTTCTTCCATATCGTCAATATGTGCCATCCACTTTGTATCAACAACTTTAAGAAGAATTACACGCTCCAACTCACGCATAACTTCAGAGCCGTATTGTGTTTCCTTAGCCTGATAAATTTCTTTTGCCTTTTCGTTGAGGGCGTTTATAATGTCCTGCCTGCTTACTGATGCAAGTTCATCTTCTTCAAATGTCAAATCTTCAGAACCGATAAGCCAGCCGAGGAAATGCTCTTTAAGACCGACAATATTCCATTCTTCTTTATTATCATCGTCAACGAGATAATTATTTACTGTTGATGAAATAAGTTCTTCCATCATTTTAAGAATGCTTTCATGTAAGTCTTCACCATCAAGAACTTGTGAACGCTGTTTATATATAATTTCACGCTGAGTGTTCATAACATCGTCATAATTGAGTACATTTTTTCTTATGCTGAAATTATGACCTTCAACTTTTTTCTGTGATGATTCAATAATCTTTGTAAGCATCTTGCTTTCAATCGGCATTGTTTCTTCAACATTAAGTGTTTTCATCATATTTTCAAGACGGTCGCCCGCAAAAATACGCATAAGGTCATCTCTTACAGAGAGGAAGAAACAGCTTTCGCCCGGGTCTCCCTGACGGCCTGAACGTCCTCTGAGCTGATTGTCAATACGTCTTGATTCATGTCTTTCAGTACCGAGAATATAAAGACCGCCTGCTTCTTTTACTGCAACAGCCTTTTCCTTTACTTCTTCATTGAATTTGTCATAAAGTTCACGGTAGAGTTTTCTTGCTTTGATAACTTCTTCATCGTCCGTATCTGCAAAACCTATTGCGGCGATGATAAGTTCTTCAGGCATTTCACGTTTTCTTAATTCAGCCCTTGCAAGAAATTCAGCGTTACCACCGAGCATTATATCAGTACCACGACCAGCCATATTTGTTGCAATTGTAACAGCTCCGTATTTACCGGCTTGTGCGACAATTTCAGCTTCTTTTGCGTGCTGTTTTGCATTGAGTACATTATGTTTTATGCCTTTTCTTTTAAGCATTGCAGAGAGAAGTTCAGATTTTTCAATTGAAACAGTACCTACAAGTATAGGCTGTCCTTTTTCGTGGCAAGCTATAATCTGTTCAATAATAGCGGAGTATTTACCTTTTTCAGTGCTATAAATTTGGTCGTTATGGTCAATACGGATAACGGGCTTGTTTGTCGGGATTGAGATAACGTCAAGTTTATATATTTCCTTAAATTCGTCTTCTTCTGTCATTGCAGTACCCGTCATGCCTGAGAGTTTTTTATAAAGGCGGAAAAAGTTCTGGAATGTAATTGTAGCAAGTGTCTTTGATTCACTCTTTACTTTAACGCCCTCTTTTGCTTCAATAGCCTGATGCAGACCGTCATTGAAACGTCTGCCTTCCATCATACGTCCCGTAAATTCATCAACTATAATTATTTCACCGTCTTTTACAACATAGTCAATATCATTTTTCATAACGCCGTTAGCCTTGATAGCCTGATTTATGTGATGAAGAAGTGTTATATTGTCAGCGTCCATAAGGTTATCTAAATTGAAAACTTGTTCAGCCTTTTTGATACCACGCTGAGTAATAGTAGCAGTTTTAGCTTTTTCGTCAATGATATAGTCAGCAGTTTCATTGATAGCGTCCATATCTTCCTTGTTGTCCATTTCAACGACAGTAGTTGAAGTAAGTGTCTTTGCGAAACGGTCAACTATAGTATAAAGTTCAGTTGATTTGTCACCTTTACCGGAAATAATAAGAGGAGTACGTGCTTCATCAATGAGAATTGAGTCAACTTCATCGACAATAGCAAAATTAGGTTCACGCTGAACACGGTCTTCCTTATGAGTTACCATGTTGTCACGGAGATAGTCAAATCCGAGTTCATTATTTGTACCATAAGTAACATCACACTTATATGCTGCACGTCTTTGTGTATTGTTCAGACCGTGAAGAATACAGCCGACAGTAAGACCAAGCCAACGTAGAACTTTTCCCATTTCTTCAGCCTGAGTTTTTGCAAGGTAGTCATTTACAGTAACTACATGAACACCAAGACCCGAAAGTGCGTTGAGGTATGAGGCAACGCAGGCAACGAGAGTTTTACCTTCACCCGTTCTCATTTCGGCAATTCGTCCCTGATGAAGAACTATTGCACCGATAATTTGTACAGGATAAGGTTTTTTCTCAAGTACACGCCATGCCGCTTCACGGACTGTTGCAAGAGCTTCGGGGAGTATGTCGTCAAGAGTTTCGCCCGACTGAAGTCTGTCTTTGAATTCTTGTGTTTTTCCTTTAAGTTCTGCATCTGAAAGTTTCTGATATTCCTCATCGAGGTCGAGAATTTTATTTTTAATAGGTTCGATACGCTTTAATTCTCTGTTTGAATAAGCGTTTGCACCAAAAATATTTTTAAATAAACCCATTTGCTTAACCGCCTTTACGAATTTTTAAACCTGTATAAATACATATACTATATTTTACATCAAACAAAGCGGTTTGTCAATACCTGAATTTAACTTAATGGACGTCAAATATAATTAAAAAAAGAAAATATGTTCTGATATCTTTATTATTATGATGTATTGTGATATAATAGATAAGACAGCTTTAGAATGAACAGTAAAATCAACGTCAAAAATTCGTATTTGAAAGGAATTTGTATATTATGGAGCGTTTTATACTTCATTCAAAATATGCCCCCGCAGGTGACCAGCCGAAAGCAATTGAAAAACTTGTACAGGGAATTGAAACAGGAAAAAAAGAACAGATTTTACTTGGTGTTACAGGTTCGGGAAAAACTTTTACAATGGCTAATGTGATAGCCCGTGTCAATAAGCCTGCTCTTGTTCTTGCACATAATAAAATACTTGCCGCACAGCTATGTTCTGAATTTAGGGAATTTTTCCCTGAAAATGCGGTAGAATATTTTGTATCATATTATGATTATTACCAGCCTGAAGCATATGTGCCGAGTACAGACAGCTATATTGAAAAAGATTCATCAATAAATGGTGAAATAGACAAACTCCGCCATTCCGCCACAACTGCCCTTGCTGAACGCCGTGACGTGATTATAGTTGCAAGTGTTTCATGTATATATTCTTTGGGAAGTCCCGAAGAATACCGTTCTATGGTAGTATCAATAAGACAGGGTGCGGAAAAACCACGTGAACAGTTAATCAGCGAACTTGTTAAAATCCGCTATGAAAGAAATGACATTGCTTTTGAAAGAAATAAATTCAGAGTGCGTGGCGATGTTGTGGAAATTTTTCCTGCACGTTCAAGTGATACAGCAATACGTGTGGAGTATTTTGGTGATGAAATAGACCGCATTTCAGAAATAAACGCTGTTACAGGAGAAGTAAAGGCTGTACTTTCCCACGCCGCAATTTTTCCGGCATCTCATTATGTTGTAGGTGATGAGAAAATTGAATCCGCACTTGATGAAATAGACCGTGAACTTTCCGAACGTATAGATTATTTTACAGAAAACAACAAACTAATTGAAGCACAGAGAATTGAACAGCGTACACATTATGATATGGAAATGCTCCGTGAATTAGGATATTGCAGCGGAGTTGAAAATTATTCCCGTGTATTGTCGGGACGACCTGCCGGAAGCACTCCGCAGACATTGCTTGACCATTTCCCGAAAGATTTTCTTCTTATTGTTGATGAAAGTCATGTTACATTGCCACAGGTCAAAGCAATGTACGCAGGCGACAGAGCAAGAAAGACAACGCTTGTTGACTATGGATTCCGCTTGCCGAGTGCATTCGATAACAGACCATTGAATTTCGACGAATTTAATGAACATATAAATCAGGCAATATATGTAAGTGCGACACCCGGAACAATTGAACGTGAAAAGACAGATATTATAGTTGAGCAGGTTATAAGACCTACAGGACTTGTTGACCCTGAAATAATTGTCAAGTCAACTGTAGGACAAATTGACGACCTTTATTCTGAAATAAATATGCGTGCCGAAAAAAATGAACGTGTTCTTGTTACAACACTTACTAAAAAAATGGCAGAGGATTTGACAAAATATTATGAAAATCTCGGTGTTAAAGTCCGTTATATGCATCATGATATTGACACTATTGAACGCATGGAAATTATAAAAGATTTAAGAAACGGTGTTTTTGACGTGCTTGTCGGAATAAATCTTCTGCGTGAGGGACTTGACATACCTGAAGTAAGTCTTGTTGCTGTTCTTGATGCTGATAAAGAGGGATTTCTCAGAAGTGAAACGTCGCTTATTCAGACGGTCGGACGTGCCGCAAGAAACAGCCACGGCAAAGTAATAATGTATGCCGATGTGGTAACAGGTTCTATGGAACGTGCAATTATTGAAACGGAACGCCGCCGGAATCTTCAGATTGCCTATAATGAAGAACATGGAATTATTCCTGAAACTATTATAAAAGAAGTGCGTGATGTACTTGAAATTACATCAAAGGCAAATATTGAAGAAAAATCAAAAAAGAAAAAACTTTCCGCAAAGGAGAAAAAAGAGCTGATAGAAAAATTGACAGTTGAAATGAAGAATGCCGCAAAAATGCTTGAATTTGAACACGCCGCATATTTGCGTGACAAAATAAAGGAACTGAAAGGAGAAAAATAATATGAAATACACAAGAGAAATTATTGAAAAAAATTTCCGCAAGAAAGAAAAAATGAAGTATGTTTTTTTCTGGGGACATACTCCGTCAGATGACGGGAGTATCACGAAAACTTGTTTAAGTCAGTGGTATAACTGCAAATTTACCGTTGACGGCGTGGAATATTACACTGCCGAACAGTATATGATGTCACAGAAAGCACTTTTGTTTGGTGACATTAAGATAAACGCCGAAATTATGAAAGCTGTTCACCCTAAGCAATTCAAGGAACTCGGCAGAAGAATATCGGGATTTGATGAAAAAATATGGAATGAAAGAAAGACTGATATTGTAATAAGGGGGAATTTTGCCAAATTCTCACAAAATCCCGAATTAAAATATTTTCTGCTCAACACAAATAACCGTGTACTTGTTGAGGCAAGCCCATATGATAAAATATGGGGAATATGCATGGATTACAAAGACACAAGATGCGAAAATCCGACTTTATGGAATGGCGAAAATCTGCTTGGTTTTTGTCTTATGGAAGTAAGGGATATGATAAAAGAAGGGGATATTATAAATGACTGATAAAATTATTATAAAAGGTGCAAGGGCAAACAATTTAAAAAATATTGACCTTGAAATTCCGAGGGATAAACTTATTGTAATGACAGGTTTGTCGGGTTCGGGAAAATCCTCCCTTGCATTTGATACGATTTATGCGGACGGTCAAAGACGTTATGTGGAAAGTCTTTCATCTTACGCAAGAATGTTTCTTGGACAAATGGAAAAACCTGACGTTGACAGCATTGAGGGACTTTCTCCCGCAATATCAATTGACCAGAAAACCACTTCAAAAAACCCCCGTTCAACCGTAGGAACTGTTACTGAAATATATGACTATTTAAGACTTCTCTATGCAAGAACAGGCATTCCGCACTGTCCTATATGTAAACGCAGGATTTCACAACAGAGCGTTGACCAGATAGTTGACAATATTATGGAATTACCAAAAGGCACTAAATTACAACTGCTTGCACCAATTGCAAGAAACAGAAAAGGACAGTTTCAAAAAGAGTTTGAGAACGCAAGAAAAAGCGGTTTTGTGCGTGTGAGGGCAGACGGAATAATTTATGACCTGAATGAAGAAATAAAACTTGAAAAAAATAAAAAGCATAATATAGAAATAGTTGTTGACCGTATTGTAACAAAGGAGGGTATAGAGTCACGCATTGCAGACAGTCTTGAAACGATTTTCAGCATTACGGGGGGAATTGCAATTGCTGATGTTGTCGGCGGTGAGGAAATGCTGTTTTCTCAGAATTATGCCTGCCCGGAACATAATATAAGTATAGGTGAACTTGAACCCGTAATGTTTTCTTTCAATAATCCTGTAGGTGCTTGTCCTAAGTGTATGGGGCTCGGAATGCTCCGTCATATTGACCCTGATGTAGTTGTGCCTAATCGTGATTTAAGTATTGCGGAGGGTGCTATAAAGGCTTCAGGCTGGAATAGTCTTGAAGAAAATTCAATTGCAATGATGTATTATAATGCCGTATCAAAAAAATATAATATTCCTCTTGACATTCCCGTAAAGGAACTTTCAAAAAAACAGCTTGATATTTTTCTGTACGGAACGAACGGAGAGAAACTTGAAATAAAACGCCCGAAATCGTTGGGCGGAGGAGTTTATAATTATGCGTTTGAGGGCGTTATAAATAACCTTGAAAGGCGTTACAATGATACTGAAAGTGAATCTGCAAAGGCTGAACTTGAAAATTATATGAGTGAAATCGAATGTCCCGAATGTCACGGAAAACGCCTTAAACCTGAATATCTTGCGGTAACAGTCGGTGACATGAATATAAGTAGTGTTACGGATTTGTCAGTTAATGATTGTCTTGACTTCTTTGAAAAGCTGAATCTTTCAGAACATGATATGCTTATAGGCGGACGGATTATAAAAGAAATTAAGGAACGTTTAGGTTTTCTGAAAAGCGTCGGACTTGAATATCTTAATCTTTCACGTTCTTCGGGAACTCTTTCGGGCGGTGAAAGTCAGCGTATACGCCTTGCGACACAAATCGGTTCTTCACTTGTGGGAGTGTTATATATTCTTGATGAACCGAGTATAGGACTTCATCAGCGTGACAATGACAAACTTATTGCAACTCTTAAAAGACTTCGTGATTTGGGAAATACGCTTATTGTTGTCGAACATGACGACGACACAATACTTTCAGCCGATTATGTAGTTGACATAGGAAAAGGGGCGGGCGTAAACGGCGGTGAAGTTGTTTATGCCGGAGATGTGAAAGGACTGCTTGAATGTGAGGATTCAATAACAGGTCAGTATCTCAGCGGTAAAAAGAAAATAGAAGTACCCAAAAAACGACGTAAGGGCAACGGTCATTTTCTTACAGTTAAAGGTGCATCAGAGCATAATCTTAAAAATCTTGATGTAAAAATTCCGCTTGGTGAGTTGGTATGCGTTACAGGCGTATCAGGTTCGGGAAAGTCATCTCTTGTAAATGAGATAATTTATAAACATCTTGCCATGAAATTAAACTGTGCAAAAACAAAGAGCGGAAATTTTAAAAGTATGGAGGGACTTGAAAATCTTGACAAAGTAATTTGTATTGACCAGTCGCCTATTGGCAGAACTCCACGTTCAAACCCTGCAACATATACAGGAGTATTTACGGATATACGGGAACTTTTCGCTAAAACTTCCGACGCTAAGGCAAGAGGTTACAACAGCGGTCGTTTTTCATTCAATGTAAAAGGCGGACGATGTGAGGCTTGCGAGGGAGACGGAATTATAAAAATTGAGATGCATTTTCTTCCCGATGTTTACGTTCCGTGTGAAGTATGCAGGGGAAAACGCTATAACCGTGAAACACTTGAAGTAAAATATAAGGGAAAGTCAATCTATGATGTTCTTGAAATGACGGTTGACGAAGGAGTTGAATTTTTTGAACATATACCGAAAATTTCACGTAAATTAAAAACATTGCAGGAAGTAGGGCTTGGATATATAAAAATAGGACAGTCCGCAACAACTTTGTCGGGCGGTGAAGCACAGCGTGTGAAACTTTCAACAGAACTTTCAAAGCGTTCAACAGGAAAAACAATATATATTCTTGATGAACCAACTACAGGACTTCATACTGCTGATGTTCATATGCTTATAGATGTATTGCAAAAACTGACGGAGCAGGGAAATACAGTTCTTGTAATTGAACATAATCTGAATGTTATAAAAGTTGCTGACCACATTATAGACCTCGGACAAGAAGGCGGAGATAAAGGCGGTGCTATTATTGCACAGGGAACGCCTGAAGAAGTCGCAGAATGTGAAAATTCATATACAGGTCAATATCTGAAACATTATCTTGATTAAAAAATATTAAAATAATATACAAAATATGCAGTAATGCCCGAAAGCATTTTTTAATTTCTTTCGGGCTTATTTTAATTATTTATGTTTATTATTCTTTCTGACTTGCCGTCTTATGTACCTGAATGTGTAGTCCTCACCTTTTTCGGACAGCATACGAAGAAGAAACTCAATTTTTCGTGAGGTATTCTTTTCAATTATACGATTTGCTTTTGCGTGCATAAAATATTGAAGAGGGCAAGAATCGTTATAATTTTTTCCGTTATAAGTCTTTGAGGCTGCTAAACGGTCACAGAACATCTCAAAAATATATTCGTCGGGCATTTTTACAGGTTCAAGACGGCGTGTTACAGGGCTGTAGTCCGTCCAGTATTCAAAATGATGACGATTTCTGCCCTTGTGGTGAAGCCATGCCTTTGAATATCCGTCAATTTCACGTTCACGTTCGTTAGGACTGCGGTTTCCCTGAAAATATATTACTCCCGGAATAAACTCCACCGGAGAGAATTTTGAAAGGTCATGAGTAAGACCATGACGGAAAATTCCGGCTCTGAAACAGTAATACATTACAAGATGTCTATGATGAATTATTGTTTTAAGATGACCGATAAAATTTTTAATAAGCATAATTTTCCTCCTGATTTATATTATATGTTATATTTTATTATATCACTATATTTCTGAAAAATAAAGTGAAATCAGATTTTTTTAAAAATATTGATAATAAAAAAGACACTCTGTGAAAAGAGTGTCAATTGATTATTCTTTTATTTCACTGTCGGGCAGATACGGAAAAATACTGTTGTATGAATCAATTTCAGAATCATTGTCAGAATCATTGTCAGTTGAAACGGGTATTAAACCGGTCATTTCGTCCCATGATGCAGACGGGAAAAAATATTCATATTCTTTTGAAAAAGGGTCGGGTACAGGTATTTTTTTTTCAGGGTTCATATTATCATCTCCTGCACATATAGTCTGCAAATAAGAAAAAAATATTTATGGTAATTTTTTCTGAAAATGACTTGATTTTTTAATAGAAATATGTTAAAATAAGTTATATTTTATAAGGAGGTATTTTTCATGAGTGATTTTATTGAAAATGAAGAAGTTGATGAAGAAAATGAAAATTATATAACCCTTGTTGATGACAACGGTGAAGAAGTTTCATTTGAGGTAATCGGAGAAGTTGAATATCAGGAACGCTGTTTTGTAGTTCTTTTGCCGTTTGATGAAGAGGACGATGAAGTGGTTATACTTGAAATTATGCCGTCTGATGACGAAAACGGAGAGTTTCTCTCAATTGACGACGAGGAACTTTTACAAGCTGTATTTGAAAAATTCAAGAAAGATTACAGCGGAGAATATGAATTTGAATGATAAAAAAAATCCCCTGTCGGTCAACACGGCAGGGGACTTGTTATTTTAGTGATAAGTCGTTATCAGTTATTTTTTAATCAGACACAACCCTGTGCTTTCATAGCTTCTGCAACCTTGAGGAAGCCTGCAATGTTAGCACCAGCCATATAGTTACCGGGCATACCGTATTCTTTAGCGGCATCTTCACATGACTTGAAGATGCTTACCATAATGCCCTTGAGTTTAGCGTCAACTTCTTCAAATGTCCATGAAAGTCTTTCGCTGTTCTGGCTCATTTCAAGACCGGAAGTAGCAACACCGCCTGCGTTGGCAGCCTTTGCAGGTCCGTAGAGGATACCGTTGTTAAGATAAATTTCAATAGCTTCAGGAGTTGAAGGCATATTAGCACCCTCAGAAACAACCTTACAGCCGTTGTTTACAAGAATCTGTGCTGATTCGCCGTTAATTTCGTTCTGTGTAGCACAAGGAAGTGCAATATCACATTTAACTTCCCAAATCTTTGAACAACCCTCTGTATAAGTAACATTCTTGTGTGAAGTTCTTTCAGCATATTCTTTGATACGTCCACGTTCAACTTCTTTAATCTGCTTAACAAGGTCAAGTTCAATACCGTCCGGGTCATAAACATAACCGTTTGAATCGGAGAGAGTAACAACTTTAGCACCAAGCTGAGTAGCCTTTTCTGTAGCGTAAATAGCAACGTTTCCTGAACCTGAAATAACAACTGTCTTGCCTTCAAAACTCATGCCGTTAGCCTTGAGCATTTCATCTGTAAAGTAGCAAAGACCATAACCTGTAGCTTCTGTTCTTGTGAGTGAACCGCCGTAAGTAAGACCCTTACCTGTAAGAACTCCTACAAATTCATTTCTAAGTCTTTTATACTGACCGAACATATAACCGATTTCACGTCCGCCTGTACCGATATCACCGGCAGGAACGTCTGTATCAGCACCGATATGTTTACAGAGTTCTGTCATAAAACTCTGGCAGAAACGCATAATTTCTCCGTCGCTCTTTCCCTTCGGGTCAAAGTCGGAACCGCCTTTACCACCGCCCATAGGAAGAGTTGTAAGACTGTTCTTGAATACCTGTTCAAATCCGAGGAATTTGATAATTCCGAGATATACTGACGGGTGAAGTCTGATACCGCCCTTGTAAGGTCCTATTGCAGAGTTAAACTGTACTCTGAAACCTCTGTTTACACGTACTTTGCCGTTGTCGTCAACCCAAGGAACACGGAACATAATCTGTCTTTCAGGTTCTACGATTCTTTCAAATACGCCTGCATCAATAAGATCCTGTCTTCTTTCAGCAACCGGCTGGAGAGTTTCAAGAACTTCTGTAACTGCCTGAATAAATTCAGGTTCGCCGGGATTTCTTTTCTTGACTGTTTCTAATAAGTCGATGAGATACTGATTTTTTAACGCCATTGTTAAAAAACCTCCTTTAAAAAATTCTGCCTTAGCAGTACTGATGTAAATTATATCACTGACTGAAAAATTTTGCAATAGTTTGCAGGTAAAAAAATTCCGTACAGATTATTATTTGTGAAAACAGAACAAATTTTACTGACAATCTGTACGAAATTTTGAATTATTTTTCAATAGTATTAAGATATTCACTTGCAAGATAGAGTGAACCGCATACAACTACTATTCCGTTATTTTCGATAGCAAGTTTTTTTGCTTTTTCAACTGCAATGTCAAGAGAATGACATATTTCATTGAACGCACATTCCCCTGCAATTTCAGCAAGTTTTTCAGCAGGCACGGCGTTAGGTGCAAAGTCGTCAACTGTAAACATTTTTTCGGAATACCGTGCAATTGTATAAACTCCGTCCTCATAATCTTTTGTATCAACCATTCCCATAACGGCATATATTTTCTTCTGTTCGGAAACAGCATATTTACGCAATATCAGTGCAAGATTTTCGATACCCTCAGCATTATGACCGCCGTCAACTATAACAGGCGGATTTCCGTTTATATACTGACATCTTGCCTTGATTTGCGTTGTTTCAATTGACTTTCTTATATTTTCGTCCGAAATATCAAAGTCATGTTTTTGGAGATATTTACATACTTCAATAGCAGTCACGGCATTTACAGGCTGACAAAATCCAAGCATAGCCGTTTTGTATTCCTCATCTTTATAGCGGAATGGGTTTCCGTCTGATTCTGTAGAAAAATATTTGAAGTCACGCCATTTCGGAAAAATAAACTCAGCATTTTTTTCATGAGCCGTATTTTTCACAATATCAGAAACTTTTTTATTGTTATCCATAGATAAAATAACAGCGGAATTTTCTTTTATTATACCTGCTTTCTGAACGGCGATTTTTTGGACTGTATCGCCTAAAATGTCGGTATGGTCGAGTGAAATTGAAGTAATAACCGATACCAATGGAGGCGGTATAACATTTGTGCAGTCAAGAAGTCCGCCTATACCTGTTTCAAATGCAACTATGTCACATTTTTCTGTTTCAAACCACAACAACGCTATTGCCATAGTTATTTCAAACTGTGAATAAGGCTGACTGTCAATTTTCCCCTTAATAAATTCACATATTTTGCAGAGTGACTTTTTATCTATTTCAGTGCTGTTTATTCGTATTCTGTCGGTATAGTGAAGAACAAAAGGAGATGTAAATTGTCCTGTTTTATAGCCTGAATATATCAATGCATTTGAAATATATTCAACTGTAGAGCCTTTTCCGTTAGTACCTGCTATATGAACGAATTTAAGATTCTTTTCGGGATTTCCGACAAGTTTCATTAAATTTTCAGCACGTGATAAATCTTTTATCTTTCCGCCTGATTTGCTGTAGGAATTTATAAATTCCATACATTCATCAATATTCATAATCAATGCAAGCACGGTCTGTTTTTACAGTACCTATGAATTTACCGAAAGCAATATGTGCGGGGTGAACCTGATAAGCGTTTAAGTCGTCGATAGTGTTAAAATCGCAAAGAAGAGATATAGTATAATTGGATTGGTCAGCATCCTTTGAATTGATAACTATTTCACCCTTTTTAAGTTCTTTTACGTTTGCGATAACGTCGTTAAAACGTTCTTTAGCCTCAAGTGCGTTTTCGTAAACTGATTTATCAGTTTCTTTCAACTTGAACATTACAATATGTTTAATCATAAAAATTTCTCCTTATTTTAGAATCATTCTGTATTTTTTTGATTTGAATGTATAGCTGTTGTCAAATTTTGAATATTCCGAATATTCATCAAAAACAAGACCACATTTTTCTATAACTCTGCCTGAAGCTGTATTTTCTACAGCGTGTTCCGATACAAATTCACGGGCATTATTTTCAGAATAAGCATATTCAATCATACGTTTAGAAGCCTCTGTTGCAAAACCGTGTCCCCAACAGTCGTATCTGAGATTATAGCCGAAACTCCAGACATTTTCATCTGTTCTGAACCTTATACCGCCCGAACCGATAAGTTTACCGTCAGACTTACGGACAAATCCCCATATGTATTCATTTTCAAGAATGTCAAGGGAGCAGAGCCATTCTCTTGTAACTTCAATGTTTCTGTGACAAGGGTAAACCATATATTTCGCAACTCTTTCGTCGCCTGTCCATTCAAATACATCGTCTGCATCGTTTATAGTAAGCGGTCTGAGAATAAGGCGGTCAGTTTCGATTGTAGGCGTTATAAAAATACTCATAATATTCACCTGTCTATAAGATTATAGCTTTCGTCAATAATATTGCATAATATCCTGAAATCAATATTATCATCAAGAATTATTGAAATCCATTTTTGCTTGTTCATGTGGTAAGCAGGAAAAGCCTTTTCTTCTGCAAAAAGGCATTCTTTTGTGACGGGTTGGCATTTCAGATTGATAATATCGGTAAATCCTTCTGAATCGGGAACAAGCACGGATTTTTTAATTCTCATGACAAGAGCATACCATTTTTTATTTTTTGAGTTTCTCAAAACAAAAGCATCGGGGGTTTTCTGCCACAGATATTCAGGTTCTGTGGCATATTTTTCCCTTGCGTAAGAAATAATTTTTTTACGCATTATTTTCTGAAAGCCTCAATTGACTGATTGATTTTAGCCATTTTTTCTTCTGCTTTTGCAAGTTTTGCCTTTTCTGTCTCAATAAGTTTTTCGGGAGCTTTTGCAATAAATCCCTGATTATTGAGTTTTCCGCTAAGGAAGTCAATATCTTTCTGTACTTTTGCTTTTTCTTTTTCAAGGCGTGCAATTTCCTTTTCTTTGTCAACAAGTTCGTCCATAGGAATAAATATTCTTGCGGAATCTGTAACAGCGTTTGCGGAGTCGGGAACATCGAATTTTTCGCCTGTTTCAACAGCAGATGCAGAGGCGAGTTTTTCAAAGAACAATGCACATGATTTGAATAATTCGGGTTCAGTTGTTTCAATAAATAGTTTAGCCTTTACAGACGGCGGAACATTCATTTCACTCCGTGTATTTCTTACTGCTTTTATAGCTGATATAACTTTTTCAAAGTCTTTTTCTTCGTTGCTGAAATCAATTGAACTGTCATAAACAGGGTAATTTTCAAGAATAATCATACTTGCACCATTTGTAAGAACCTGCCATATTTCTTCTGTTATGAACGGCATAAACGGGTGCAGAAGTTTCAACATACCCTGCATAGCCCATACAAGAACGGCTTGTGCCTTTGCCATAGTTTCACCGCCTGCCTGAATACGTGGTTTTGTAAGTTCAATGTACCAGTCACAATAAACGTCCCATATAAAGTCATATAGTTTCTGTGAAGCAACGCCGAGTTCAAATTTTTCAAGGTTTTCGTTTACTGCTTTTGCAAGCTGATTGAATTTATTTACAAGCCATTTGTCCTCAAGTTCAAGTTCTGACGGAAGTCCTGTAAATTCAAAATCTTCAGGGAGATTCATCATAATAAAACGTGAGGCGTTCCAGAGTTTGTTTGCAAAATTACGTGCAGATTTTACTTTTTCATCGATATAACGCATATCGTTCCCGGGGGAATTTCCTGTTGCAAGCATAAAACGGAGAGCGTCCGCACCGTATTCATTTATAACTTCGAGAGGGTCAATTCCGTTTCCGAGAGATTTTGACATTTTACGTCCCTGTGCATCACGCACAAGACCGTGAATAAGAACTGTGTCAAACGGTACTTTTCCCATATTTTCAAGACCGCTGAACATCATTCTTATAACCCAGAAGAAAATGATGTCATAGCCTGTTACGAGTGTATTTGTAGGATAGAAATATTCAAGGTCTTTTGTATTTTCGGGAAAACCGAGAGTTGAAAAAGGCCATAGTGCAGAACTGAACCATGTGTCAAGTGTGTCGGGGTCTTGTCTCATAGGTTTACCGCATTCAGGGCAGTTGCATGAATTTTCTTTAGTAACAACCATTTTACCGCATTCGTCGCAGTAGAAAGCAGGTATCTGATGTCCCCACCATATTTGACGTGAAATACACCAGTCACGGATATTTTCAAGCCAATGAAAATAAATTTTGTCAAAACGTTCGGGGACAAATTTTGTTTCACCGTTTTTTACAGCATCAATTGCAGGCTGTGCAAGAGGTTTCATTTTTACAAACCATTGTGTTGACACTTTCGGTTCAACAGTAGTACCGCATCTGTAACAAGTACCTACATTGTGACTGTAATCTTCAATTTCAACAAGTGCCCCTTCTTTTTCAAGGTCAGCAACTATGGCTTTTCTTGCCTCATATCTGTCCATACCTGCATAAGCCGGATAGTCTTCTGTAATCGTTGCATCATCATTCATTACATTGATGACGGGGAGATTATGCCTAAGACCTACTTCAAAGTCGTTAGGGTCATGGGCTGGAGTGATTTTTACAACACCTGTACCGAAATCCATTTCAACATAATCATCCGCAACAATCGGTATTTCCCTGTGAACTATAGGAAGAATAACAGTTTTTCCCACTAAATCCCTGTAACGTTCGTCCTTCGGATTTACTGCAACCGCCGTATCGCCAAGAAGTGTTTCGGGTCGTGTTGTAGCGAGTTCAAGATAATTATCTGTATCTTTTATTTTATATCTGAGATGCCAGAAATGACCGGCTTGGTCTTCATAAGTTACTTCTGCATCTGAAAGTGATGTTCTGCATTTCGGACACCAGTTTATAATTCTTTCACCACGGTAAATAAGCCCTTTGTTATAGTATTTTACAAAAACTTCTTTTACAGCTTTTGAACAACCTTCGTCCATAGTGAAACGTTCTCTTGACCAGTCGCATGAAGAACCGAGTTTTTTAAGTTGTTCAACGATGCGTCCGCCGTACTGCTTTTTCCATTCCCATGCACGTTTCATAAAGCCGTCACGTCCTAACTCCTCTTTGGTAACGCCTTCTTTTTTCATTGTCTCAACTATTTTAGCCTCTGTTGCAATAGCTGCATGGTCTGTACCGGGAAGCCATAATGCAGAATAACCGCACATTCTTTTCCATCGGATAAGAATATCCTGTAAAGTTTCATCGAGTGCGTGTCCCATATGAAGTTGCCCTGTAATATTCGGAGGGGGAATAACTATTGTATATGGAATTTTTTTCGGGTCTGCTTCTGCACGGAAACAGCCTTTTTCATTCCATGCGTTGTAGATTCTGTCCTCAAAATCTTTTGGATTATAGGACTTCGCAAGTTCTTTTGCCATTTAATAAACTCCTTTTTATAAAATTTACGATAACAACAGAAACGCCCCGAACCGCAAAAAAAGGTTCAGGGCGGAAAAATCCGTGTTACCACCTGAATTCAGGGAAATTTCCCTGCACTCCGTGAGACAGTCAAGTCTCTTTCCCTATAACGTGAGAATCACGCCGGCATTTACTGAATCAAAAAAATCCGTTCATTGTCGGAGCTCCGGAACTACTTCAGAACAATTCTTCATACTGTCTTGCACCGTCCGGCAGTTCTCTGCAAATCCGTAAATGTTCCTACTTCTTTCCATCACAGCTTTTGAAATATAATTAAATAATATCATATCCTTTTCAGTTTGTCAACAGGTTCACGGAATTTTTTTGTATTATTCTCTCTGATTTAATTAACTTTGTTGATTATGTAATAATTTCACGGTAAAATCAACAAAAATCCCTGACTTTTTTGTAACAACGTTTAAAAAAACTCCGTTGACATGGATTTGAATTTGTGATAGAATAGATATGGCATTAAATCTTCTCCGCCTCAATAAGGGGTGGAGATTATTAACGAATGTTACCGCTTACAGCTTTAACATATTATGACTTAAACGTCAATATATATTGAAAAAATCGGCATTCATTCTTCTCTTTCATTTCGCTTGAAAGTGGGGTATCTGCCAAGATTCAGATAAAGTTAATGGAGATTTTTTATGAATAATATTTCTTTTTACAAGCAAAAACAAGCTGCACTGAAAAAATATTTCAGCCGCATGAATGAAATGCAGCAGGAAGCTGTATTTACTGTAAACGGTCCGGTGCTTGTACTTGCCGGGGCAGGAAGCGGAAAAACGACCGTTATTGTAAATCGTATTGCAAATATGATTAAATTCGGAAATGCCTATGCCGACGAAAACGGTGACGCACGCCCGAATGATATTGAATTTCTGAAAGACTATGCAAACGGCGATTATGACGATGACCCCGACGCTGTTCTTGATGTTCAGGATATAATAGCAGTTGATACAGTAAAACCGTGGAATATTCTCGCTATTACGTTTACAAACAAGGCGGCGGCTGAACTCAGGGAAAGACTTGCCGGTATTCTCGGAGAGGACGGACAGAAAATAAACGCCTCAACATTTCATTCAGCGTGCGTCAGAATTTTAAGAACTGAAATTGAATGTCTCGGCTACGGAAAGGATTTCACTATATATGATTCAGACGACAGCAAAAGACTTTTAAGTACAATAATACGTGAGGAGATGGATATTTCCGAAAAAGTGTTTTCTTCAGGTGCTGTTCACAGTGAAATAAGTTACGCAAAAAATAATATGACTTCGCCTGAAAAAATGCTTGTTGATGCAGGAATGGATTACCGAAAAAAAGTAATCTCACGTATATATAAAGTTTATCAGGAAAGACTGAAACAGGCAAACGCTCTCGATTTTGATGATATTCTTGTTCTTACGGTTGAAATATTTGAAAAATACCCCGAAACTCTCCGCAAGTATCAGGAACGTTTTAAATATATATTGGTTGATGAATATCAGGATACAAATTATGTGCAGTTTAAATTCGTTTCACTTATTGCAGGAGAACAGCAGAATATATGTGTAGTGGGCGACGATGACCAGAGTATATATAAATTCAGGGGTGCTGACATAGGTAATATTCTTAACTTTGAACATAAATTCAGCGGTGCAAAAGTTATACGTCTTGAACATAACTATCGTTCAACACGCATTATTCTTGATGCGGCAAATTCTGTAATAAGCCATAACAGCAACCGTAAAGAAAAAAAGTTATGGACAGACGGAGAAAACGGTTCAAAAGTTTATTGGTATAAATCAATTGACGAAAGCGACGAGGCAAATTTTATAACAGATACTATTGAAGAAGCTTACATGACAACGGGAAAATATTCAGACAATGCAGTTCTTTACAGAATGAATGCTCAGTCAAACGCCATTGAAAGAATGTTTGTAAAAGCAGGTATTCCTTATAAAATCTATGGCGGACTTCGTTTCTATGACCGTAAGGAAATCAAAGATATTATATCTTATCTTGCTTTCGTGAATAATCCGAATGATATGTTGCGTTTCAGGCGTATAATAAATGAACCTAAACGCAGTATAGGTGATGCTACAGTTGCAGTTATTGAGGACATAAGCCATGATTTAAATATTTCGCCGTTCGATGTAATGAAAAGATGTGAAGAATATACTCCTCTTGCAAAGAAATCTGCTATTTTAAAAAGTGTTGCCGAATTATTTGAAGAACTTATGGAAAAATCGCACGAACTCCCTATTGATGAATTTTTTGACTACATACTTGAAAAAACAGGCTATCTTGAATATCTGAATACACTTGAAAATGCTGATAATAAAATTGAAAATACAAAAGAACTGCGTTCTTCAATAGTTCAGTATATGGAATCAGCCGAAAATCCTACACTCGGTGGTTTTCTTGAAGATATTGTACTTTATACGGAAGCAGACCGTGACGACAATTCAGAAGATAAAGTTACACTTATGACAATACATTCCGCAAAAGGTCTTGAATATGAGAATGTTTTTGTAATAGGTATGGAAGAAGGAATTTTTCCAAGTTCACGTTCATTAGATAATGATGATGATTTAGAGGAAGAACGCCGTCTTGCATATGTTGCAATAACACGTGCAAAGAAAAAACTATATCTTACAAGTGCCGGACAGCGTATGCTTTTCGGACAGATACACAGAAATGTTACATCACGTTTTATGCGTGAAATCGGAAATGACCTTATAGAAAAACATGATAATGCCGTAAGAATGAAAAATAAAATCATTGAAAACAATAACCCCGTTACGGCTGTACATTCTTCAACACTGCAACAACAGCTTGCAAGGAACAAAATGCTTACTACTTCAAAGGCGGAAAATACTTCATATTCAGCCGGCGAGAGAGTTCAGCACAACGTTTTCGGAGAAGGCACTGTTATTTCTTCAAAACCTATGGCGAATGATGCACTGCTTGAAATAGATTTTGATAAAGCAGGTACAAAGAGAATAATGGCAAACCATGCAAAGCTGAAAAAGCTATAAAAAATAAGGAGAGAATTTTATGAGAAAAACTAAAATTGTATGCACAATAGGCCCTGCCACAGATGACAGTAACGTCATGCGTGAACTTATGCTTGCGGGCATGAATGTCGCCCGTTTCAATATGTCACACGGAGATTATGAAACACATGAAAAGCGTTTCAGAATGGTTGAAAATCTGCGTAAGGAACTTGATTTACCTGTTGCAACTCTGCTTGACACAAAAGGCCCTGAAATTCGTCTCGGAAAGTTTGTTGATGACAAACCGGTTGAAATTTATGACGGTGATGTGTACGTTCTCACAACGGAAGATATTCTTTGCGACAATCAGAGAGGAAGTATAAGTTTCAAGAAATTGCCACGTGACGTAAGTATAGGAACAAGGATTCTTATAAATGACGGTGTTATTGAACTGCTTGCGGAAAAAGTAACAAAGGACGAAATAACCTGCCGTGTAATTCATGGGGGAACGCTTTCAAACAACAAGGGTATAAACGTTCCGGGTGTAAAACTCTCAATGCCTTATTTGAGTGAAAGCGATATGAATGACCTTGAATTTGGTGCAAAAATGGGATTTGACTTTATCGCCGCAAGTTTTGTACGCACTGCTGCCGACATAAACTATTTAAGAAAGTTCACACATAGTTTAGGCTGGTTTGACGTTCGTATAATAGCAAAAATCGAAAACACTGATGGTGTTGAGAACATCGACGAAATACTTGAAGCCGCTGACGGTATTATGGTTGCACGTGGTGACATGGGCGTTGAAATACCGTTTGAACGTATTCCGGCAATACAGAAAGAACTTATTCACAAGGGATACAATGCAGGAAAGCAAGTTATTACAGCTACACAGATGCTTGAATCAATGATAACAAATCCCCGTCCTACACGTGCAGAAATTACAGACGTTGCCAACGCTATATATGACGGCACAAGTGCAATAATGCTTTCAGGTGAAACAGCAGCAGGTGCATATCCTGTTGAAGTAGTAAAGACAATGGCGTTGATTGCTGAAACAACCGAAAACAATATTGACTATAAAGGTGAATTTGCGTCAAGACGTACCGAACCGAATAATAATATTGCGGAAGCTATTGCACACGCAACAGTCACAACTGCACATGACCTCAATGCAAGGGCAATTATTACTGTATCACTCGGCGGACAAACAGCAAGACTTATTTCAAAATACCGTCCGTCATGTCCGATTATATGCTGTACTACTGGCGAAACCGCACAACGACAGATGAATATGAGTTGGGGCGTTATACCTCTTATTATCGGAGAAAAGCACAGCACAGATGAACTTTTTTCAGCTGCTGTTGAATCGGCAGAATCTTACGGACTGGTGCAAGACGGCGATATAGTTGCTATTACAGCAGGCGTACCTATTGGTGTTTCAGGAAGTACAAATATGTTGAAAGTTGCGAAAATAGGCAAATAACATGAAAAAATTCCCCTCTGTTTGAGGGGATTTTTTGTCTGTCATATTTCTACAATATATTTTTCAAATGCGTTTACAACAGTAGTTTCACCGATTGTTTGAGTGCGTATGAAATTTCCGTAAGTCCTGTGTACGTGACCGTGAATAAAAAATTTCGGATTATATTTCTGAATAAGTTTATTAAAACACTCAAAACCACTGTGTGTCAAATCGTCCATATCGTTTATATTTCGGGCAGGAGCGTGTGTCAGCAGAATGTCAAAACCTTTGTTTTTCATCAGGCTTAAACGGCGTTTTCCGATACGGCGTTGCATTTCTTTTTCTGTAAACTGGAAATATCCGTTTCCGTACCTCATAGAACCGCCGAGACCGAAAATTCTTATTCCCTTGTAATCAATGATTTTGTCATCAACACAAATACAGCCTTCGGGAGATTTCTGTAAATAATGTTCGTCATGGTTGCCGTGAACGTACAGAACATCAACATTAGTCATAGTTGCAAGGAAAGTCAGATATTCGGAATTCAAATCACCGCATGAAAGTATAAGGTCTATACCGTCGGTTTTGGATTTGTCCCAGTAGTCCCATAGTGAACGGCTTTCCTCGTCGGCAATTACAAGTATTTTCATTTAAGTATAAATTCTGCTATATCGGACGGTGTTTCTGCTATGAAGTCCGCACCCGCATTTTCAAGTTCCTCACGTCCTCTGAATCCCCACACACAGCCAATTGAAGATATTTCTGCATTTTTGGCGGTCTGAATATCAACATTGCTGTCACCAATCATAAATATATGATTATCTTCGGGAAGTTCCGAAATTATTTCTGATATAATTGCGGTATCGGGTTTTTTCGGACGTTCACTGCAACCGCCGAGAACTTTTATAAAATTGTATTCAGGCAGAAGTTCAGATACAATCTGTTGTGCGAAATTCTGCGGTTTGTTTGTTGCAACGGCAAGAATTACATTATTTTCACTGAGAATGTCAAGAC
Source organism: uncultured Ruminococcus sp. (assembly GCA_947627175.1). Taxonomy (GTDB): domain Bacteria; phylum Bacillota; class Clostridia; order Oscillospirales; family Ruminococcaceae; genus Ruminococcus. The sequence goes on along the minus strand of CANQVA010000003.1, from coordinate 125,553 downwards.
AATTTTTCATGCCGTCATACAGGCTTGTTTTGTCAAGAAAATGCTTTCCGTAGTAGTCGCTGAAGATTTCAATAAGTTTTTCTGTATCGTCTTTTTTGTCATCGGGCAATGCACGGTAACAGAGTTTCTGAACGCCGTTTCCGACGAATTTATTATATTTTTCGTAAGGGTGAGTCGGATAGCCGAGTTTTTCAAGGGCGAAATTTGTAGCGTCGGCAAGGTCATACAAGGTATCGGCAAGAGTGCCGTCAAGGTCAAAAATAGCGGTTATCATAATTATTTCTCCTTTTTACAGAATACACATACAGTCACCGAAACTGAAAAATCTGTATTTTTCGTCAACGGCGATTTTATACGCATTCATAGTATTTTCATAGCCCATAAAAGCAGATACAAGCATAATCAACGTACTTTCGGGCAAGTGGAAATTAGTAATAAGACCGTCAATGCACTTGAATTTATACGAGGGATAAATAAAAATATCCGTATAACCCTCATGTGCGGAAATTTCGTTATAGAAAGTCGCAACGCTTTCAAGGGTGCGGCAAGCTGTAGTGCCTACAGCTATAACACGTCCGCCGTCGGCTTTTGTTTCGTTTATTAAGTCGGCTGTTTCCTTTGGCAGAAAATAGTGTTCACTGTGCATTTTGTGATTGAGGACATTATCTTCTTTTACGGGGCGGAAAGTTCCAAGTCCTACATGAAGTGTTACAAAAGCCGTTTTAATGCCTTTTGCGTGAAGTTCGTCAATCATTTCGGAGGTGAAATGAAGTCCGGCAGTAGGTGCGGCGGCTGAACCGAGTTCACGTGAATATACTGTCTGATAGCGTTCATTGTTTTCAAGTTTTTTTGTAATGTATGGTGGTAACGGCATTTGTCCTATATCTTCAAGGGCAGTGAAAAAATTTCCCCCACATTCAAATCTGACAATTCTGTTTCCGTCGTCTTTAACTTCAATTACTTCTGCAATAAGCCGACCATTGCCGAAAGAAAATTTCACGCCTTTTTTAGCTTTTTTTGCAGGACGGCATATAATTTCCCAAAGTTTATCGCCTTTTTGTTCAAGAAGAAGAAATTCAATAAAAGTTCCGTTTTCGATTTTTTCGCCGTAAAGCCTTGCCGGAATAACTCTTGAATCGTTCATCACCAGTAAATCACCTTTTTTAAGGTGACTGCATAAGTTATAGAAATGGTCGTGTTCAACCGAACCGGTCTGACGGTTTACACACATCATTCTTGAAGCGTTTCGTGGCTCTACAGGAGTTTGTGCAATAAGTTCTTCCGGCAAATCATAATAAAAATCAGATTTAAGCAGTTCCATAAAAAAGTATCTCCTTAAAAAATCAATCCATATCATAGCGTGGTGAAGTTTCGGGATTACGGCATTCATGCTTTTCGTAATATCCGATAAATTTGCCGTCACCGTCACGCAGGGCAACAATATATATATCTTTGTTTTCTTTGTCCTTATGGAGTGTAAAGACTTTGTCATTTTTTGTGCTTTCTTTGAACCATGAAACAGCCATTTTTATAACGCTGTTTGATTCTTCATTATGACAGGCAAGTATAGAATGACCGATAAGTGAAGCACCGCCTCTTTTAGCGTAGTTTTCAACGGCTGACGGATTCATGTATATAATAATATTATCCGTGTCGCATATAACAACAGGCATATCGTCTGTATCTATAACACTTTTGAAAAAAACTGAAAGTTCCATAAAAATTTCCTCCTTAAATTTTCATTTATTTTTTTAAATTCTCGTCGCAAGCAGTTCTGAATATTTTTTTCTGAACTGTTCAAATTCGTCATTGTCAATTGCCTCACGGATTTTTTCCGCAAGTGTATTGTAGAAATAAAGATTATGCTGTACAGCAAGTCTTCCTGCAAGCTGTTCATTTGCTTTGAAAAGGTGTCGTATATATGCCCTTGAAAAATTACGGCAAGTCGGGCAGTCGCATTGTTCATCAATGGAAAGGGGGTCTGTTTCATAGCACTTGTTTCCCAGATGCATTATACCACTCCATGTAAAAACAGTGGCATGGCGTGCGTTTCTGCTCGGCATAACACAATCAAACATATCAACACCACGTGCAACGCCTTCAATAATATTTGATGGTGTACCAACTCCCATAAGATAACGGGGCTTGTTTACAGGCATATAAGGTTCTACAACTTCTATAATTCGGTACATTTCGGAAGTTTCCTCACCGACGGCAAGTCCGCCTATAGCATAACCGTCAAGGTCAAGTTCAGCAATATCTTTCATATGTTTTATTCGTAAGTCGTCAAACGTCGAACCCTGATTTATGCCGAAAAGCATCTGATTTTTATTTATTGTATCATGTAGACTGTTCAGGCGTGTCATTTCCTCTTTACAGCGGTAAAGCCAACGAGTAGTACGTTCAACGGAATTAAGAACATATTTATATGGTGAGGGATTTTCAATACACTCATCAAAAGCCATAGCAATAGTAGAACCTAAATTTGACTGTATCTGCATACTTTCTTCAGGCCCCATGAAAATTCTATGACCGTCTATATGTGACGCAAAATAAACGCCTTCTTCTTTTATCTTACGGAGTTTGGCAAGTGAAAATACTTGAAATCCGCCTGAATCGGTAAGAATAGGTTTATCCCAATTCATGAATTTATGCAGTCCGCCCATTTCTTTTATTACTTTATCTGTCGGACGTAAATGCAGATGATATGTATTACAGAGTTCAACCTGCGTTTTCAGTTCTTTCAGGTCAACAGACGATATACCGCCTTTTATAGCGGCGGAAGTACCGACATTCATGAAACACGGTGTCTGAAAAGTTCCGTGAACGGTTTCAAACGTTCCACGCCGTGCTTTGTTTTCAGTTTTAAGTAATTTAAACATTTTATGACTCCTTAAAAAAATTTCAAAAACATCTTGACATAACAAAACTAAAGTGATATTATTATAGACAAGGTAGAGGTGCGGTAAAAAATAGTACCTGAATATCGGATAACCAATCCTATGATATTCAGCGAAAGGTGATACCGCCGAAGAACTGTTTCCGGTAAATTCAGTTCTGGTCACTGACTTAACAGGTTTTTGACTGTCATCATACAGTGATGGAGGGCTATCGGCATATAAAATTTCTGTATGCCAATATTTCTATTATAACGTATGGTGAACCTGTTTGCAACAGGTTTTTATTATTTTTGTAAAAAATTACAAGGAGATGTTTTTTATGAAACAGTACAATGTAGGCATCATAGGTGCTACGGGCATGGTGGGACAGAGATTTGCCACTCTGCTTGAAAATCACCCGTGGTTCAATGTAAAAGTTCTTGCCGCATCACCGAGAAGTGCAGGAATGACTTATGAGGAGGCAGCAGGAAACCGCTGGAAAATGGCTGTTCCCATGCCTGAATCCATGAAAAATATGGTACTGCTTGACGCAACGTCAGATATTGAAAAAATTGCAGGAATGGTTGATTTCTGTTTCTGTGCGGTTGACATGAAGAAAGACGAAATAAAGGCTCTTGAAGAAGCCTATGCAAAGGCTGAATGTCCGATAGTTTCCAACAATTCCGCAAACAGATTTACTCCCGACGTTCCTATGGTAGTGCCGGAAATAAACCCCGACCACATTGAAATAATTGAAGCACAAAGAAAACGCCTCGGCACTAAGAGGGGCTTTATTGCAGTAAAGTCAAACTGCTCTATACAAAGTTACGTTCCCGCACTTCATCCGCTGAAAAAGTTTGGTCTTAAAAATGTACTTGCTTGTACTTATCAGGCAATTTCAGGAGCAGGAAAGACTTTTGAAACATGGCCTGAAATGGTTGACAATCTTATTCCCTACATTGGTGGAGAAGAAGAAAAATCTGAACAAGAACCGCTTAAAGTATGGGGAAATATTGAGGGCGATAAAATTGTAAAGGCTTCATCACCGTCAATAACAACACAATGCCTCCGTGTACCCGTTTCAGATGGTCATACAGCGGCTGTATTTGTCAGCTTTGAAAAGAAACCGACTAAAGAGGAAATTTTGCAGTTGTGGGCAGACTTTAAGGGAGTACCGCAGGAACTTCAATTACCGTCAGCACCTAAGCAGTTTATTCATTATTTTGAGGACGACAACAGACCACAGGCTAAACTTGACAGAAATCTTGAAAACGGTATGGCAGTTTCAACAGGTCGTTTGCGTGAAGATACACAGTATGATTATAAATTCGTTTGTCTTTCGCACAATACATTAAGAGGTGCAGCAGGTGGCGGTGTACTTCTTGCTGAACTTCTTGCCGCAAAGGGTTATTTTGACTGATGAACATTGATATAAAATCCGTTTCCCCTGATGAAACTGATAAAGCGTTTGACCTTACAAAGGAATTTATGGAATATCATAATGCACTTGATATATTTACAATGACACAACAACGTTTCAGGGAACTTGTCGCAACAGGGGCATTGATTAGTTTCATTGCATACACAGACAGCGAACCGATTGGCATTATGAATATCTTCTATAAGTATACTACTTTTTCGGGCAGAAAGATTCTTTACATAGAGGACTTGTATGTCCGTGAAAAGTACAGGGGTTGCGGAACAGGCGGAAAACTTCTTGAAAAGGCAAGGAAAATTGCCGTTGAAAACGATTGTGAACAGATAGAATTGAAGTGTGCTGTATGGAACAGCAGTTCCGCAGGGTTCTATAAATCTCACGGAATGAGTCGTGAAAATGAATGGGAAGTTTACGTTTTGAATAAATCATCTTTTTGAAAGGAGTTTTTATAATGAAAAACACGATTTTTACAGGTGCCGGTATTGCTATTATCACACCTTTCAATAAAGACGGTTCTGTTAATTATGAACGTCTTGGCGAAATGATTGATTATCAGATTGAAAACCATACAGACGCAATTATTATATGCGGTACTACGGGGGAATCCTCAACAATGACCGATGAGGAACATCTTGAATGTATAAAATATGCCGTTAAAAAGACAGCAGAAAGAGTGCCTGTAATTGCAGGTACTGGAAGTAATGACACAAAGTATGCCGTTGAACTTTCAAAAGAAGCAGAAACAGCAGGAGCAGATGCACTTCTTCTTGTTACTCCTTACTACAACAAGACTACACAAAAAGGTCTTGTAATGCATTTCAATGCCGTTGCCGATGCTGTTAATATTCCGATAATTCTTTATAATATTCCGGGAAGAACAGGCATGGGTTTTGATGTAAGCACTATAAAGGAACTTGCAAAGCATAAGAATATTGTTGCAGTCAAGGAAGCAAGCGGAAATATAAGTTATGGTGCAAAACTTCTTGCAGAATGCGGTGATGTTATCGACGTTTACAGCGGTAATGACGATATGGTAGTACCTCTTATGTCACTTGGTGCAAAAGGTGTTATTTCCGTAGCATCACATATTATTCCAAAACAAATGCACGATATGGTGCAGTATTGTCTTGACAATAATTTTGCAGAGGCAACAAAACTACAGCTTGAATATCTCGACCTTATAAACGCTCTGTTTATTGAAGTAAACCCTATTCCCGTAAAGGAAGCTGTAAACATGATGGGCGTTAATGTAGGTTCATGCCGTATGCCTTTGTGTGATATGTCCGATGAACATAAAGCCGTTTTGAAATCTGTTCTTGAAAAGCACGGACTTATTGAATAATGAATTGCAGATTTTGCGGTTATTATGTCAGCCGTGGAATGAAAATTTGCGGACACTGCGGAAATGACCCTGACGGGCTGAAAAAAACAAGGCTGATGACAATATCAAAAATTATTGCAGTGATAGCTGTTATTGTTCCGATTATTACCATTATTTTCAACAGTGATTGGAAATACGAATTTCTTACTTCTTCACTTATTCTTATGCCGTTAGCAATATTACTTTTTGTTGATGAAAGAGATGTATTTATGTGTGCTGTTCCGTGCATATTACTTACAATTTCGGCAATAACGGCAAAAATTGACAAGCAAAATCAAAAAATCAAAAATAAAAAACAGGAGATGAAAAAATGACAAATATAGCTATATGCGGTGCAAATGGCAAAATGGGCAAAACTGTTTACAATTGCATAAAAGAGCGTGACGACTGTAAAGTCGTTGCAGGAATTGACCTCTTCACAGAAAAGTATGCCGATTTTCCGATAGTTTCAAAACCCTCTGAACTTGAAGTCAAACCGGATGTTATCATTGATTTTTCAAATCCGGCATCACTTGACGGACTTCTTAGCTATTGTCTTACAACAGGTACGCCTATTGTAGTAGCATCAACAGGTTACAGCGATGAACAGATTACAAAAATAAAATCTGCATCTGAACAAATTCCGGTATTTTTCACATTCAATATGTCACTGGGAATAAATTTACTTGTTGAACTTGCAAAGAAAGCGGCGAGTGTACTTGGAAATCAGTTTGATGTTGAAATAGTTGAAAAGCATCATAATCAGAAAATCGACGCACCGAGCGGTACGGCAATTATGCTTGCAAACGCTATAAACGAAACTCTTGACAATTCTAAACATTATGTTTATGACCGTCATTCACGCAGACAGAAACGTGAAAAGTCAGAAATCGGTATGCACGCTATAAGAGGCGGTACAATAGTTGGTGAACATGACGTTATATTCGCAGGTCATGACGAAGTTATAACTCTTTCCCATTCTGCCGCATCAAAGACAGTTTTTGCAGAAGGTTCGGTAAATGCCGCCATTTTCCTTAAAGACCAGCCTGCCGGACTTTATGACATGAGTATGCTGATATGATGGAAGAACTTGAAAGAGTAAGGGAGATGTTCCGCAATGACCGTTACGCAACAGAAATGGGTGCGGTTATAGATGAAATAGGCGACAATTATGCAAAAGTAAGCCTTATCATTAACGAACATCATAAAAATGCCGTAGGCGGAATAATGGGCGGAGTTTATTTCACGCTTGCTGACTTTGCGTTTGCAGTAGCGTCAAACTGGCAGAAAGCCGGGACAGTTTCAATAACATCTGATATATCATTTATCGGAGTACCGAAAAGTGACAGAATTATTGCCGAAACGCATCTTATTAAAAACGGGCGTTCAACTTGCTGTTATAATGTAAGTGTTACTGATGATATAGGTACACCTGTTGCGGCGGTGAAGATTGTCGGATTCCATAAATAAATAAATAAATAAATTACAGGGACGTGCAAAGCGTCCCTTTTTTTGTCAACTGTTTTCTGAAAGATATTATGATATAATTACTGAATTTCTTTTTGCAAAAACGCACATATATTTTTATTTCGAGTTGTGGGAATATCGGTCGGGAAGGTTTTTTCTCCTGAGAAGTTTTACAGCATTTTCAAGAAACTCAATATCCTCATCTGTCAAATCAGTTACATCAATGGTCTGCTTTTTTTCTTCAATTCCAAGCAGATAATCAGTAGTGACATGAAATATATTGGAAAGTTTCACTATTATCTCAGGTGAGGGATAATGCACAGATTGTTCATAGTAGCTTACGGTGGACTTTTTAAGCCATAATCTGTCTGCAAGCTGTTTCTGTGTAAGTCCTGCTTCTTTACGGAGTTCTTTAAGTTTTTTCCCGAAGTCACTCATTGTTTCCATAAATTCACCCCCTGTCTTACAAATTTTAACATAAATAAGTAAGATTATATTTGGAATTTTGGTACAATAAACATTGACTTTCGGAAATATTATATGTTATAATTAGTTTGTTATACGGAATTTTTGTAACATTTTGTTGAAATAATATTCCGTTAATAATATTAAAAAAGTCCCCTGTCAGAAAAGGGGACAAAAAGAAAGAGGTTTTTATATGAAAAGAAAATCAAAGGCAATTTTATGTTTTACGCTAATATGCGTATGTGCAGGTCTTACAGGCTGTGGCAAGGAAACTGTTGACATTTCAGCTGATGCGGATATTGTTGTCAGCGGATATGACGGTCAGGGAATTGCCACGTTTACACAGGGAGACTGGCTCACAGACACAGAAGAAAAATATGGCAAGGAAATGTCCTTGTCGGAACTTGCGGAACTTGAAGAAGATTTATATGATGCTGTAGAATACAGCATATCACCTTCTGAAAACCTTTCTAACGGTGATGAAGTTGTACTTAAAATAGATGTTGACAATTCGGTTCTTGAAAGCTATGATTTCAAGCTGGCAGGCGGTGAAAAGAAAATCACAGTCAGCGGACTTGACGAAATAGAAGCCTTTGACCCGTTTGAGAATGTGGCTGTAAACTTTAGCGGTATGTCTCCGAACGGCACAGCAAGTGTAAATACATCTGATTCTAATATTGACATATCATTAAACTATACTCTTGATAAGTCTTCAGGACTGAAAAATGGTGATGAAGTAACTGTCAGCATATCTTCATCAAGCGGTACAGACGTTGAAGAATACTGTATGAGCAACGGCAAAACTCCTACAGCAACCGAAAAGAAATTTACTGTTGAGGGATTGGCAAGCTATGCACAGAAAATTGAAGAGATACCCGAGGATTCAATAAACAAGATGATAAGTCAGGCGGAAGACTCTTTTAAGAGTTCTGCTGCTTCGTGGGCTGAGGGCAACAGCCTTAAAAACAGTGAACTTATTGGTTACTACTTCCTAACGCCAAAGGAGGGCTTTTCAACTGATTCAGGAAATCAGCTCTATTGCGTATTCAAGGAGACAGCCGAACTTACGGCTTTTGCTAATGAGGAAGAGGCAAGAGTGGAAAATGCCGAGAAGAAAGCTTGCCCGGAGACTTACTACACATATTACAAATACAACAATATAGTACTTCTTGAAGATGGCACTTGTTCATTTGATTTAAGTTCCGGTTCAATGCCCAACAATTCAATAGATAGCAAGGCGGGCTATCTTAGTTGGGGAGAGTTTGTACACTACCGATTCACGGGCTACAGCGACCTTGACAGTATGTTCAATGCTTGCGTTACATCACAGATTGAAAACTATAATTATGAAAATACTGTACAAGAATAAGTATCAAAAAACGTAAGTATATAAATTCAGGGACGTGCAAAACGCCCCTTTTTTTGTCAACTGTTTTCTGAAAGATATATAGAAAGCCTGCTCTGCATATTTTCCGCACATTGTTGTGCAGTAGTTTCCCCATTGAAAAAACGGTCAAATTCTTCATATGCTATATTATAGAAATCATTTTTTGGATATATGCCGTTTTTTTCAGGTACGGCTTTTTCGATAAGTTCATTGACTGCTGAAATAATTTTGTCATCAACATAGCCTAATTTTATAGGTTCGCTGTCGCACCAGTATAAATAACCCGTATAATCTTCAAATCCCTTGTAACTTTTGTTATCTTGTGGGAGTTTCTGATATTCTGCGAGTAATTCAAGACCGCTCTTTGTTATAGGAAAACTGAAATAATTATTTTCCGAGTAGTATTCATCACTGACCATACTGCTTAAAAAGTTCCATGCTAAATCCTGCTTATCGGAAGTTGTCGTTATTGCGTAACCGTTTATTCCGCCGAAATCAAAAGTTATCGGAGTATTCTTATTGCCTATTTCACCAAGAGTAATAATAGGTTCACCGCCGAAAGTTCCTTGTGTAAGGTCAAGATATGCATAATAAGTCGTTATATATGCATCATCGAATAGTGCAAGGTCATTACGGTATTGAGATTCTTGCATATTGTATAAATAATCTAAATTTCCGTCAGCCGGTTTTTCGGATACAATGTCAATAACATCTGCACCGTTGCAATAATTAAGATAACGGATAAAATCATCATTGTTGAAATCGCAGGTATTGTTTTCAAAATCCGCCCAGTTTGTCCAGTCATAACAGCTACGTCTTACATATTTTGTATCATTAGTATTGCCGGCTGATGCGTCCCAATATCTTATGCCCATATTGTCGGGGAGATTTTCAATAATATTCATATATGAATCAAAGTCCCATGTTTCAATGTCTTTTACAAATTTTTCCTTTGCGGTATTACGCAGCTGTATTGAAAAAGCGTTCGGCATGACATAAAGTCCGCTGTCAATTTCACAGGCTTTTACAGCATTTTCAACGAAGCTGTCACGTGAAAGATTTTCGTCATTGTCGATAAAATTGTACAAATCGCATAAAGCGTCTTTTTTGTAGAGATTAACAGAACCAAAATTACCGCTTGTATCGTCCATTAAAAGAACATCGGGCATATTACCGTCAAGCATATCTTCAGCAAAAGCATCATCATTGTTATTATTATCATCATTATCATAAATTTTCAAATCAACTTGCATATCATCATGTGTATCATTAAATGTTCCGATATAATCTTTTAGTATATGGTCTTCATATTTTGCACCTACCGTTATATGCGGAATACTTTCATATTCTTCACGACTGCATTGTGTATACGTTCTCATTTTAACGATGAAATCGTCATATTTGTTTTCAATTACTGAAAATCTCCCGTCATCGCACATTCTGAACCCCTTTATATTGTCAGAAGAAAGACCCGAATAATTTATACTGAAAAGCGGTTCAATAGCCGAATTGTCAGAACGTATGCCGTAAATAGTACTTCTTGAACGGATAAACATTGAATAATCACCTGTTCCGACAGTTATAACGTCCTGAATACTTTCGTTGAAGTCGTAAGTTACATAAGACTTTTCAAGTGTGCCGTCGCTGTTTATCTGACGTATCTGCATTTTGTCATTATCCGTACTTACGGCACATACAAGTGTACCGTCTTTATTATGACCGATTGATTCAATAGTTGTGTCATCGTCTGTGGAAAGTTCACCAATATATGAACCGTCTGTTTTAAAGACATAATATGTACCATTTATATTTGTAATAATATTATTACCGTCAGAAACAGTATAGCCTATTATAAATGATTTATCGGGTGTTTCAGGAAATTCTCCTACAGGTACAGAATTAAGCAGTTCGCCGTTTGGGGAATACACATTTATTTTGAAACAATATTCAGCGACAGCATCATATTTTGCTTCATTGTAATCTTCAGCCATAGGGTTGGGGTCGGGCAAATCCCCATAATCAGCATCAACGAAAAATTCGATAATATTGCCATTGTCGGCAACATCAATATTATAAGATATGCCTATATCAAAATCGGGAATTTCAATTTTTTCATAACTCTGAAAATCTTTGTCAGTTTTCCAGAACTCCGGAACAGTTTCCCCTGCTCCGAGAATGAGATAATTTTTTCCATCATTGAATGGACTGCAATAATAAATCTGATTCAGTTTGTCGGGTAGTTTTACATTTTCTTTTTTGTATGCAATATCACTTAATTTTCCGACGGTGTATGACTTTGTGTTGTCTGTGTTATTCTGTGGTTTTTCTTTTTGTTCACTGCATGAAACAGTTCCCATACAGAGAAGAAAAGCCATAATTAAAATAATATTCTTTTTCATTTTTTAATCCTCCTTTTACATAAGGCATTTTTCCCGTTTAATATAAGTGATTTCAAGGGGTAAAAAAGACGATTTTTTCAATAAATTCGGCATATTGCACAAATTTACATATAACATATTGTATAAACCGACGATTTTTGTGCTTTCCTCTTTAAATTTCTACAAAACAGTGATACAATTAGATTACTAAATCCTAATAAATAAGTATGGAAAATGGTGAAGAAAATGAGTGAAAAAAAGATAATACACATCGCTGTTGTTGCTGCCGGTATTGATGAGGAATATCAGAATAATATAATAGGCGGTATCAACAGCTATGCATACAAGCATAATATTAACGTTTCTTATTTTGCTGCATACGGTGGTATGCTTAAAAGCAAAAGATTTGATATAGGGGAATATAGTATCTATAATCTTGTAAACTTCAATGAATTTGACGGTACAATACTGATGACAAATACTATATGTGACCCCGAAATAAAGGAGCGTATAATAAAACGTGTTGAAAAGTCGGGAATACCGGCAGTAGTTTTTGACTGCGGTGACTATCCTCAGCTTTACAATATAGGCATAGACAACGTTTCTGCAATGAGTGATATAGTAAATCATGTTATTGAAAAACACGGAGCGAAAGTAATAAACTTTATTTCAGGCCCTCTTTCAAATCCCGAGGCGACTGACAGATATAATGCTTTTCTTGATGTAATGGAAAAGCATAATATTCCCGTTGACAATAAACGTATATTTTTCGGTGAATTCAGAAGTCAGGACGGACGGCAGGCAATAGAAGAATTTATTGAGTCGGGAATGTCATTGCCTGATGCTTTCATATGTGCAAATGATGCTATGGCACTTACTGCTATTTCAGCTCTTGAAAAAGCCGGTTATAAAGTCCCCGATGATGTTATTGTAACAGGTTTTGACTACATATACAACGCAAGAAATTTTTCTCCTGCACTTACTTCCGTAAAAAGACCGCTTTATGATATGGGTTATAAGTCCGCTGAAATAATCATGGATATAATAGACGGTAAAAATCCGCCTAAGAATATACAACTTGATTCGTCATCCGTATTTTCCGAAAGTTGTGGCTGTAAAACGGAAAGTGAAAATGATTACAGAGAATACAAGAAACGCACTTATAACTTGCTTGAAAATATAAATTCAGGTATTCGTATGCTTAATCGCTTTACAGCAGGTCTTGCTGAAACCGAAGAAATTTCGGAAATGATGGACGTTATGAATAAATTTATAGAAGAGCTTGAATGTGATAAATTCTGTCTTTGTCTCACGGAGGACTGGCAGGACTCATTCACAGTTGATGCTTCTCTTCCCGAGGCGGAATGCAATTATGAAAGATATATGACTTCCCCCATTATATGGGAAAAAGGGGAAAGACGTACTTGTAAATATTTTCCGAGCCGTAAAATGTTCCCCGAACCCGTTGAAACAAGCGGAAATATAAATTATTTTCTCCCTCTTCATTTCCGTGAAAGATGTCTTGGATATTATATCATCACAAACAGTGATTTTCCCGTTTACAGTCTGTTGTGTCATAATCTTACTATGAATTTGAGCAATTCCCTTGAAAACGTCCGTAAACTTGTTCATATTAACAGGACAATGGACGAACTTAACCGCCTTTATGTTATTGACCCTCTCTGCAATATCTACAACAGAAACGGCTTTATAAATCTTGCAGATGCAAAATTCAGAGAATGTGCAGAAGAAAATAAAAAAGTAATGCTTACTTTTATTGACATGGACGGTCTGAAATTCATCAATGACAATTACGGTCATAATGAGGGTGACTTTGCCATACAAAGGCTTGCAAGCGTTATTCAGGAATGTTGCATAAACGGCATATGTGCAAGATTCGGCGGAGATGAATTTGTAGTTTTCAATTTTGACGTTACGGAAAATGAAGTCGAAACATTCAAACGCAGGTTTAATGCAAAAATAGAAAGCATGAATGCAATAATAAAAAAGCCCTATACTCTTTCGGCAAGTATAGGCAGTGTTGTTGCTGTCGCAAAAGATAGTACTACTCTTTATAGTATAATACAACAGGCTGACGAAAAAATGTATGAAGTAAAGAAACAGCGTAAAAATTCAAGGACAGCCTGCGGAAAATAATTACAATACGGTTAAAATTTTCATTCAGGCTTGACAAATAAAACATTTGAATGTATAATGATTTCATATTATTAAGAAAGGAAGGTGAACACCATGAAAATGTATATGAGTTTCGTTTTGTCACAATTTAATATTGAATCATCAATTAAATCATCGTGGAGTTTGCCTGCAATTATTATACGCTGATTTTGTAAATTTTTATAATTTATAATATCAGAAGCACTCCGTTGCAGGGGTGCTTTTTTTGTTGCAGACAGACTGGAAAGGAAAAGGCACAATATGATTATTTTAAACGGCAAATACAATTCCGCAAAAGTTTTTACTGATGTAATTGACGAAAACGCAATTTCACAAATTATCACCCTCTGCAATCAGCCTGTAAGCAAGGGGGCAGAAATACGCATTATGCCCGATGTTCACGCAGGGGCAGGTTGTACAATCGGAACTACAATGACAGTTACAGACAAAGCTATACCGAATCTTGTTGGTGTTGATATAGGTTGCGGTATGGAAACGGTCAGACTTAAAGAAAGGCATATTGAACTTCAACAGCTTGACAAACTTATTTACCGCACAATACCGTCGGGTTTTTCGATAAGGAAAAAACCACACCGCTATATAAACAAGATAAATCTTGCTGAACTTTACTGTATTGAACACATAAACGTTGACCGTGCAGAATTAAGCATGGGAACTCTTGGCGGAGGAAATCATTTTATTGAGGCTGACAAAGGAAGTGACGGAAGTATTTATATAGTTATTCATTCAGGTTCAAGGCATCTGGGAGTTGAAACGGCTAAATATTATCAAGAAGAAGCATACAGACAGCTTAACCGCAGTTCAAAGAAAGAAGTTGACGAACTTGTTGCACGTCTTAAAGCAGAAGGGAAAACAAAACAGATTGAGTCCGAAATAAAAAAACTTAAAAACACAAAGACAACTGATATTCCCAAACAACTCGCTTATACTGAAGGAGAACTTTTTGAAAGATATATCCATGATATGAAGATAGTGCAGGAATTTGCACGTCTTAACCGTCTTGCCATGATGGACGAAATTATTAAGGGTATGGGACTTCATGTAAATGAACAGTTCACGACAATTCACAATTATATAGATACTGAAAGTATGATTTTGCGTAAAGGTGCAGTTTCTGCAAAGAAAGGCGAAAAACTCCTTATTCCTATCAATATGAGAGACGGCAGTTTGTTATGTATCGGAAAGGGTAATCCCGACTGGAATTATTCAGCACCCCACGGAGCAGGCAGAATAATGTCACGTTCTCAGGCTAAACAGAGTTTTACTGTTTCAGAGTACAAAAAACAAATGCAAGGTATTTATACGACTTCTGTCAATTCAGGCACGCTTGACGAATGCCCTATGGTTTATAAATCCATGAATGATATTATTGATAATATAGGTGATACAGCAGATGTCAGCGAAATTATAAAACCTGTTTATAACTTCAAGGCAGGTGAGGAATAATATGAATTTTGTACCCTATGAAAAGATGAGCAAAAAAGAAAAGAAAAAAATTGATGCCAAGAAACGCCGTGACTGGTCGGGACTTAATCCTGTAACAAGAGTTGCAGAGAAAAATAAAAAATACTCCCGAAAAGAAAAGCACCCCGAAAAATATATATTTTAATAATTAAATAATTAAGAAAATGTACGGCTTATACCGTGCATTTTTTACTATAAACATTCTGAAAATGATAAAAAAAATCTCCAAAATGCAGAAAAAGGAAAATTTTATTGAAAAAATTTGTGTGATATGCTATAATTTCAAATAGATTATTATTATAATATAGGAGGCAGATTATGGCAGCAGCACAAATTTTTGCCGTTATTATCTTTGTAGCTATGTTTGTACTAATCGTCATGGACAAGATAGAACGGCACTATGTAACGCTTGGAAGCGGAATACTTACACTTATTGTAGTATTCGGAATATGTCTGAAAAGCGGTAAAGCAATATGGAATACTCTTGCAATTAAGGGTTTTGCTACTAAAGAATTTTGGTATCAGGTTACGGAAAGCGAAAGCAAGGGTATCAACTGGGCAACAATTATTTTTATTGCCGGTATGATGGTAATGGTAGAGGGAATGGCTAAAGCAGGTTTTTTCCGATGGCTTTGTATGAAAATAGCTTTTCTTGTAAAGTGCAGGACAATTCCCGTTTTCATTACATTTATGATTAT
The DNA here is from genome assembly GCA_947627175.1 of uncultured Ruminococcus sp. Taxonomy (GTDB): domain Bacteria; phylum Bacillota; class Clostridia; order Oscillospirales; family Ruminococcaceae; genus Ruminococcus. The sequence continues at coordinate 109,821 of CANQVA010000003.1, read as the reverse complement.
GTCAGCAGTACTTTCAATGTTTATTGATAGTATAACAGTTATTATGTTCCTTGCGGCGGTAACTATCGAATTATCACAACTTCTTAAATTCAATCCCGTTCCGATGATTCTTTCAGAGATTTTTTGTGCGAATTTAGGCGGTTCAGCTACTATGTGCGGAGACCCGCCGAATATTATTGTAGGTACATCGCTCGGCTATTCTTTCAGTGATTTTCTTACAAATACGGGACTTGTGGCAGGTATTTCGCTTGTTGTTTCAGTAATTTTCTTTTACATTGTTTTCAGAAAGGAACTTGTTTCTGACAGCAGTGAAAAAATTGATATGTCAAAATTCCCTAAGCCTGATGAGGCTATAACAAGCAAGCGTGACTTTATAGTAAGCAGTGTGATTTTCGGCTGTGCGGTTGTACTGCTTATTACTCATTCAACTACTCACTTTACAGTAGCAACAATAGGGCTTTTCATTGCAATAGTTACACTCATAGCTTTTGCAAAGGATGCACTTGAACTTCTTAAAAAAGTTGACTATAAAACACTTCTTTTCTTTATAGGTCTGTTTATTGTTGTAGGCGGACTTGAAGAAACAGGCATACTTGAACTTATTGCTAAATTCATTGAAAATATCAGCGGAGGAAATGCTATGCTTATGATAGCTATTATTCTCTGGGTGTCGGCACTTGCAAGTGCATTTGTTGATAATATACCGTTTGCGGCTACAATGGTTCCCGTTATACAGAGCCTTGCAGAAGCATCGGGAGTAGCATTGCCTACTCTTGCATGGACTCTTTCAATCGGTACTGATATAGGCGGAAGTGCTACACCTATAGGTGCATCTGCTAATGTTGTAGGCACATCTGTTGCGGCAAAAAATGGTTATCCCATAGGCTGGGGAAAGTATTGTAAAAAGCTTGCTCCGGCAACGCTTATAGTGCTTGCAATTTCAACGGCGTATATTTTCATGAGATACTTATAATAATCGGGAGGAAAAAACAATGGAACAGCTTATTATTTCAGTCGGACGTGAATTTGGAAGCGGTGGGCGTGTAATAGCGGAAACTCTTGCGGAAAGATTCGGCATACCGATTTATGACAGACATCTTATTACAGAAATTGCAGATAAAACAGGTCTTACTCCTGAAGAAATTGAAAAGTATAATGAAAATCCGAAAAAAAGAATTATTTCAAGGCGTGTAAGAGGGTACAGCAATTCAATAGAGGACAATATTGCCGAAATGCAGTTTGATTTCCTGAAAGAAAAATCAGAAAGCGGAGAGTCTTTTGTTGTGGTGGGAAGATGTTCCGAAACAAAGTTGAAAAACAATCCCGCACTTGTTTCACTGTTTATTCTTGCCGATATGGACGCAAAAATAAAGCGTGTCATGGAAATATATGAACTTTCGGAAGAAGATGCAAAGGACTTTATAAACAAAAAGGACAAAAAAAGAAAACGCTATCATAATTATCACTGTTCAGGTCATTGGGGTGATTCAAGGCTTTATGACCTCTGTATAAACAGCAGTCGTCTTGGCATTGAAAAAACTGTTGATTATCTTGAATCATATATAAGAGCAAGAACACAGAAATAAAAAATACGGGTATGCCGATTATAAAGGCATACCCGAATTATTTTTAAAGACTGTTTACGACGTAAACGGCATTTCCGCCGTTTCTCTTTACATTGTGCATAACTGTGTCCATTTTGATAAGCAGTGAACTTACATTCAGACTGTCATTTGGCAAATAGTGATAAATACTTCCTGATGCCGTACACTGAACCATTATACTCTCAATTGTAACAGGGCTTGACATTGCCGCACGTATTCTGTCGGCAATTCTCTGTATCTGACTGTCGGGCACATCATCGTTGAATACAAAGCAAAATTCATTACTTGTTATATTGTAGATAGTAGCAACATCTTTAAATTCTTCAAGGAGTGTTTCACCGAGAGCGGCAAGAAATTCGTCGCCGAACTCATAACCGTATGTATCGTTAATCAGACGGAAATTGTCAACATCAAAAACGCCTATATTAAATTGGTCTGTTTCAAGTCTGTCGGCAAGGTCATTTTCAAGTGCGTAACGGTTTTTCATTCCTGTAAGAATGTTTGTAAGTGCTATATCGTACATCTTCTTGTTTGAACTTTCAAGTTTACGTCCTGCTGCTGCAATCTGACGTTCCTGCATTTCAAGCTGTAACATTCTTCTCTTTGTTGACTTTGCAAGTGATGCAATGATTATTTCACCTAATATAAGTACAACTACAAGGAAAATAAATCCTGCACCGAAAAGAACTGAACTTGAACTTGTTCTTTTTTCAGCGTCGTTTTTTCCTATTTCAAGTGTAGCCATAAGCATTTCAACGGCGGCTGTCTGTGTTGGGTGAATTTCCTGAAGATAAATATCTTTCATTTGTTCACTGTTAAGACTTGAGAAAGAATTTTCAAGAGAAAGCAGTTTGTTGTCATACGATTCAACAAGGGTTTTAGCGTGATTATATCTTCTTTTTTCCATGTCTGAATGGTCAATTTTTTCGTATTCCGCCATATTAGCCCTGATAATATCGAAAGAGTTGTGAATATTACCTACATTTGACATAGGATTTCCTGCACCTGATACAATCATGAGAACTTCTCTGTTTACACTGAGAACCTGCTCGGATATTGTTGACATTCGTTGGAATGAGTCCATATTTTGGTCATATATTCTTCGACCGTTAAGAAATACGATAGTACTGTTCGCCATATTTATAGCCATAATCACGAACAGCATTATTGCAGTTATTGTAAAATTTCTTTTACTTCTTGAATAATTGTTATTAGTAGTCATTTTTTAGTCCTCCGTTAATATTTGTCCGGGTACATGATAAGCTGTATATCGCTGTCATTTATATTGTCCTTTGTAACAAGAGTAGCACCGGTATCAATTGCGGAAGCTATGCTTTCACCATCTACAAGATTTCTTGCATATCTTACACTGAGATAAGCCATAGCATAAGGATTCTGTAAAATAAATCCGTCAAGTACACCGCTTTCCATATATTCGTCTGAACTCTTGCAATCGTCTTTTGCGTCGAAGTTGTCAAAACCGATAATATCAACTGAATCAGCTAAACCTTTTTCATCTATAACACGGCATACACCTCTTGTTGCTGTCTGACTTGTCGTAAAAATAAAATTAACTTCGGGGTGTTCGTCTAAAAGTTTTTCTGTTGCTTCCATTGTAAGTTGAAGGTCGCCTTCACCGCTTTCCTTTGCAACTATATTAAATTCTGATGATGTGTTTTCGCCGTCATCTGCTGCATCTGCTCCTGAAGCGTTCTGATATTCCTGAACTTGTTCTTCAAAACCGCCTCCTCTTTGTATAGCAAGCGGAGAATTTGGCTGTTGTGTTATTATTCCGACATTTCCTTTACCGCCGAGCATTTCATAGGCTTTACGTGCCGCAATAGCTCCTGCATATGAATTGTTTGTACTTATGCATGAATCACGAGCTTCTTCTCTCATTTCCGTATCAATCGTAATAACAGGAATGTTGTTAAGACGTGCATTTTCAAGAGCTTTAGCAAGTTCGTCCGTATCTTCTACGGGGGCGATAACAATGGCATCTGCATTATTTTTAATTGCATTGTTTACATAATCAAGCTGTACTGCAACATCTTCTTTTTCTCCTGCGTCATATGTTACCTTGATGTCCATTTCATTTCCTGCATCTTCAACGCCTTTTTTTGCAGTTGCCCAGTATTGGCTTTGGCTTTTGACGATTACTGCAACATATGTTTCATCATCTTTTTTTCCACAGCCTCCTGTAAAAGCAAATGACATTGTTAATGCTCCGAGTGTTATAGCACTCAGAATTTTCCGTGTATTTTTTTTCATTATAGGTATAAACCTCCTTTATTGTTTTTCATTTTACAAAAAAATATTTCACGGCACTATTCACCGCTTTAATTATAACACATATATATTTAAATTTCAAGGCGAAAATTGCTGAATTTTTAATAAATAATTGTAACATCTGTATAATTTTTGATTTTTGTAAGACATTGATAATATATCAACATTTGTTGGAAATACTAAAATATTTACTTCTTCTCTATGAAGTGCATAGACTTCAGGCATTTTTTTTGTGAGAAATATAAAAAAAATGAGTAAAATTTATATTATCTCTTGACTTTTTTATAAATACATGATATACTTCAATAATGGACGATATTGTAATATAGAATGAGTTTATTGTGGGTTTATATTAAATTAAAGATATATTATAAGATTAAATTATTGAATAAAAATAAATACAGATAAAAATATTAACAGATTGTCCGAATTATAAAACATATATTTCGACAGTTGAATAAAACCATTTTGCCAATGGTAATTGACAAAAAATTAAAATATAATTATAAACGAAAGGAGAAAGCTACCTGAGAAATTTACAGTATATATAAAATGTATCTGTAAATATACCGTAGGCTGTACGGGAATTTTCTCATATGGATATATAATATTAGTCCATATTTTGAGTAGCAGAATTTACTATGCTATGTGAGAGATGCCGAAACGAACTTAGCCCTACCGCAGAAGTGTGCCTGAAATGCGGAACTCCTGTTCAACGTAATGTTGCCGGATTTGAAAATACTATTGAAATAAAACGTGCCTTGAAATCAATGATGGAACAATATGGAGATGACATTAAGCAGGATACAAATAAGTTTATTTCATTGCTCAATGACTTTATTCCCGAGTACGAAAAAGAACGCCGACTTCTTAAAAATATGCTTCAAGCCGGAGTACTTTCAAATATGCTCAGAGAAAGTGAACAGCAGAAAATAGCAATTATGAAAGCAAAGGAATTTATGGTTTCAGAAATGTTTCTTTCAGAAAATGCGGCTGAATTTGTAATAGTTTGTTTTACATATATGCTTGGCTGGGAGTACGTTTCAAAACTGACAGAAGTTAAGAAAACAGATGCGGAAACGGAAAAAACATCAAATGCGGATTCAGCCGAAAAAAATAAAGGAAAACCGCCTGTGCCGTTTGAACTGAATATGAAAGTTTTCAGACCTGCGGACGCAGCAAAATACAGACTTAAAGGTGCTGTTAAAATTCCGGAGGGATATACAAAACTTGACAGTTTTGCTTTTGACGGTTTCGGTTTTATGAAAACAATTGAATTGCCTTCAACTCTTGTTACAATAGGTGAATATGCTTTTTCTGAATGTAAAAGACTTAAAGGCATTGAATTGCCTGAATCTCTGAAAATACTTAAACAAGGTGCATTCAGCCAGTGTGGAAAGCTGACTATGGTAAAAATTCCGGAAGGTGTACTTCAAATTGAAGATAATACTTTTTCATTCTGTCATAGCCTTGAAATAATAGACGTTCCGTCAACTGTAAGCAGTATAGGTGCGGGAGCGTTTTCAGGCTGTGAAAAGCTACGCAAATTAAATCTTTCAGAAAATGTAAAGTTTATAGAAGAGGGTGCATTTTCATATTGTACTTCTCTTACAGTACATTGTTATGAAAATTCATATGTTCACCGCTATTGTCTTGACAACGGCATTGAAGTTGAAACGGTTGCCAAGGGAACTCCTTTTGGCAAATAATAAATAAAAATCAAATAAAATTAAATTCAGAAGGGAATGATATTAAATGGTAGAACTTAAAATCGGCGAACAGATTGAAATGGAATACGGCGGTTCTGCAACTGTAAAGAAAATACTCGGCAGCGGCGGACAGGGTATTGTTTATCTCGTTGATTTTAACGGTATAGATTATGCTTTGAAATGGTATGATATTGACAAGATAAAAAACGCAAAGGCTTTCCGTAAGAATATTGCAAACAATATAAAAGACGGTGCACCAAGTGAAAAATTTCTTTGGCCTAAGTATCTCACAAAGGAAAACAGTGCGGGAACTTTCGGTTACATAATGGATTTGAGACCGCAGGGTTATGATTCTTTTGTTGACATTCTCAATACATATAGACTTGATATTGACGACCTTACAGGACGTGCAACAAAAGTTTCAGTTCAGTTTTCAAGCCTTTATGCAATGGTTACAGCTGTAATAAATATTGTAAACGCTTTCAGACAGCTCCACAGAGCAGGAAAGAGTTATCAGGATTTGAATGACGGCGGTTTCTTTATCAATGTAAATACGGGTGATATTCTCGTTTGTGACTGTGATAATATCGCTCCTGACGGAAGCAATTTCGGAATAGGCGGTAAACCGGGATATATGGCTCCTGAAGTCGTAAGAGGTATTGCAAAACCAAACGTTCAGACAGATAAATATTCACTTGCAGTCGTTCTTTTCAAACTCCTTTTCAGAGGAGACCCTATGGAGGGCGAAAAAGTTGTAAAAGATGTATGTCTTACAGAAACATCTGAACTTAAACATTACGGACAGCAGGCAGTTTTCGTTTATGACCCTGACGACACTTCAAATCGTCCTGTAAGGGGTATTCATGATAATGTAATAAAATTCTGGAGAATATATCCATCATATGTACGTGAGGCATTTATACGTTCTTTCACAACGGGTATAAGAGAACCTAACAAGCGTATTATCGAAAACGAATGGCAGAAACTCTTTATAAGACTGCGTTCTGAAATTATTGTTTGTACGTGCGGAAGAACGAATTTTACATCAATGTTTGAAAAAGTAAATGAAACTTCATACAGATGCCCGAAATGCGGTGCGGAATATGCAAGTCTTGCTTTCAGTAACCGTGATTATCGTATACCGCTTTATGTGGGAAGCAGATTTTATGAATGTGAAATAGACCCTAAGTCAGATGATTTCCGAAAAGTTGCAGGCGAACTTGTTGAAAACAAACTAAAGCCGGGTATGCTCGGAATAAAGAACAGTTCAGAAAAAGTATGGCGTGTAAAAATGCCCGATGGTATTTTCTATGATATAGCTCCCGGAAAGGGATTCCCTCTTTGGAAAGGTCTTGAAATAGACTTCGGAGGAGTAAATGCACACGTTTAAGCCGTAAACGATGTTGACGCTATATAATTTCAGGTGTCAATCAATATGAAAGGGAGTATGCAAATTATGAGCAAAGACATGAATAATAACGATGAATTAAAAACAGCAGGCAATATGGACGAAGATTTCGACAATTTGCTTGACTTTGACGACGATGACCCGCTTAGTGCAACAAGCGTGTCGAAAAAAAGCCTTGTAATATTTTTCCTCATAGATACATCAGGAAGTATGAAGGGAACTAAAATGGGCGAACTTAATACCGTTATGGAAGAACTTATTCCTGAAATTCGCCGTGTAGGTGAAGCCGATACTGACGTTAAAGTTGCTGTTCTTACTTTTGCTAACAGTGTAATGTGGATGTATTCCGAACCTGTTTCAATTGAGGAATTTGAATGGACACGTCTAAGGGCAGACGGCGTTACAAGTATGGGAGAGGCTTTCAGGGAACTTTCAATAAGAATGTCAAGAAATAGTTTCCTCAGTTCTCCGTCACTGTCATTTGCACCTGTTATTTTCCTTATGACAGACGGATACCCTTCAGACGATTACAAGGCAGGACTTGAAGTACTTCAGAAAAACAGCTGGTATAAATTCGGTCTTAAAGCTGCACTCGGTATCGGTAAAGAAGCAAACGATGATATGCTTGCTGAATTTACCGGAACAAAGGATACTGTTGTTCATGCTTATTCGGGCGGACAACTTGCACAGATGATTAAAATTATCGCTGTTACTTCTTCACAAATCGGTAGTAAGAGTATGACGCTTTCAGACGATACAAACCATGAACTCAGTTCTAAAGACGTTTACGCCGCTAAACAGAAAATGCTCGGTCAGCAAATTCAGGAACTCGTCAAATCACAGGATTATTCGGATACTGTTCCTTTCGATACAGGCTGGTAATCTGACTATTTATTACCGAAAGGGGTGCTTATAAATGTTAAATGGTTTTTGCCATACGGTTATCGGGGCAAGTCATATAACAAGCGGAACGGTATGTCAGGATTCATCAGTTTTCAAAGCGTATGACAATTACGGAATTGCCGTTGTTGCGGACGGTCATGGAAGCAAGAATCATTTCAGAAGTGACAAAGGCTCTGAAATGGCTGTAATGGCAGCACTCGATACGGTTGAGGAATTTTACAAAGACCCTGATGCCTTTGAGGAAAGTTTTCTGAATGACCCCGAAAGTCTGATAAAAAAAATGGAGAAGAATATTATTTCACGCTGGAACAGACTTGTAATACATCATTATACCCATAATCCATATACCGACAAAGAAAAAGAACCTTTTACCGAAAAGGAATTTAAACGGCTTAAAGTTGAAACTGTTTACGGCACTACTCTTATAGTTGCAGTTATGGGAAGAAAATTTACTTTCGGCACACAGATAGGCGATGGCAGTCTTGTACTTATATGTGAGGACGCAGCCGCCGAAATGCCTATTGCCTATGAAGAATCAGCTCCCGCAAATCTTACTGCATCTATGTGCAATAGTCAGGCTATAAAATACTTCAACAGTTTCTATACGCTTGACGAAAAGCCGATAGCTGTTTTTGTTTCAACTGATGGTCTTTATACATCGTTTAAAAGTGATGAAGATTTTCTTGACTATCACAGTATACTTGCCAGTCAGCTTATAAATATAGAAGCGTTCAGTCCGTCTATAAGGAAAAATCTTTCAAAAAGGGCTAAATGTGGAACACAGGACGATACTTCGCTTGCTTGTGTGTTTGATAAAGATTATCTGCCTGAAAAACAGGAAGAACTTAAAGAACAAGTTGAAGTAAATAAAATTCATGCCTCTATGCGTAAGGCTGAACAAAAGGCAAGAATGCAAAAACAAAAACTGAAAAATTCAATGAACAACGCACTTTATGAATCAGAAGAGTATGAAACATGATAAATAATATGTTTGTCGGCTGTATGATTATATATAGTTATATTATATAAATAATTCTGATTTTGTTATTTCACGTTTCTTTACGGAACGTGAAATTTTTTTCTCTATAATTCTATTTTTTTGTTGACAAATTACTTGATATGTATTATAATTATACATATATAGGAGTGCTATTATTTACTTATTCGGGGCGTTGAATTAAGCTCTAATAAATAATGAAAGGATATTGATTTTACGTGGAATTGATTGAATTATATAACAAGGCGGTAATGCTTGTTGAAGAAGTCAAAAAGTTCAGTCCTCATATTGCTGACGACGTGAACGCTTCACTTTGCGTTGTAGTAAACGGCAATGATGAAGTTTATGCAGGTGTAACGGGAATAAGAATCACAAATGATAAAGTTGAAAAGGCTTGTTCGGAATACAATGCTTTTATGTCAATGTTTATTGACGGTCATATTGATGTAAAGCAGATGATGACAGTTTCTTTTGCAGATGGAAGTGTATGCCGTCCTTGTAAAGAATGCATTGATGTACTTTGTAAGGCAGACGAAAAAAATTCTCAGTGTGAAGTTGCCATTTCAACTGAAAGTTCAGTAAAGGCTTGCGAAATAGAAACAGTTTCCGATAATACGGAAGTTTCCAATAATACAGAAGTTTCCGATGAAATTCAGGAAAGCTCTGTTTCGGAATCAGTTCCTGCTTTTTCACCTGAACCTGTAAGCGAAAATTTGAGTTTTGAAGAAAAATTCGGGTTTGATTTTGACGACACGCCGGCTGCACCCGTGCCGACTCTTGCCGACCAGAACGAACCGCCGGTTGAAAATATGAATGAACAGAATAATTCTATGCAGTTCAACGGCGTACAGCAGAATATGAACGGACAGTTTGTTCAGCCGTATCCTCAGCAGGGTTATCCACAGCAACAAGGCTATCCGCAACCGGGTTATCCTCAACAGAATAATCAAGGATATCCTCAGCAATCGGGTTATCCCCAACAGAATAATCAAGGATATCCGCAACAGCCGGGTTATCCACAGCAGCAGGACTATTCGCAGCAGCCGCAGGGATATCCATATCCTCAGCAGGGTTATCCGCAGGGATATCCTCAGCAGAACAATATGAATCCCCAGTTTGTACAGCCCGGACAGTATCCGAATAATATGCAGGGATATAATCAGTCTGTAAATCAGGGAAGTTTTCCCACAAATTCAAACCCATATTATCAACAGCCGTTAAACAGTCAACCTCTTCAGAATGTATACCCGCATCAGCCTGTTTCACCTGTTTCAAGTCATTATCAGAACAGTGCAACTGTTTCACAGCCTCTTAATTCTGTACCGCTTTCAGGTGAGGGAAAGTCAAGATTCAGACAGCGTCTGAATAAATTCATGAACGATGATATGCCTGTTACTCCCGTTGCAAAAGAAGAAAGCACAAGTGTTTCTGTTAGTGATATCAAAAAGCAAGCACGTGACAAGAAAAAAATGGCAAAAGTTAATGCCGATTTTAAAAAGCGTATGAAAGACCTCGGATATTGATATAAAACTCTCCGTTTCAAAGCGGAGAGTTTTTTACGGATTTTTTTAAAAGAAGTATTGGAATATTTCTTGTTTTGTGTTATAATAGAATAAATATGATTTTGGAGGAATTTTATGCGAATACGTCATAAACCGTGGGCGAAACCTGAACTTGAGGCTTGTCCCTTTTATATAATGAATCCGCAGGAAAATAAAGGAAGATGGAGTGAAGTTTTCAGCGAACCCGAAAAACCGCTTTATATTGAGCTTGGTTGTGGAAAGGGAGGTTTTATTTCACAGGCAGCACCTGCACACCCTGAAATAAATTTTATTGCAATGGACATAAAAAATGAAATGCTTGTTCTTGCTAAAAGAAAGCTGGAAGAAGCATATAGAAATGAAAACAAATCTCCCGACAACGTCCGCATAGCAATTCAGAATATTGAAAGACTTGATACAGCGTGGGACGAAAATGACCGTGCGGACAGAATTTATATAAATTTCTGCAATCCGTGGCCTAAGAAAAAACACAAGAAACGCCGTCTTACACATACACGCCAACTTATGAACTATAAAAAATTTCTTAAAGGTGAAATATGGTTCAAAACAGATGATGACGAACTTTTTAAAGAGTCGCTTGAATATTTTAATGAAACAGGTTTTAATGTTAAGTTTAAAACTTATGACTTGCACAGTGAAAGCGGAATTGAAAATTTTGTGACGGAACATGAAAAAATGTTTACTGACGAGGGAAAGAAAATAAAGTTTTTAATTGCAGAACCGATTAAGGAGTAAATATTATGGAATTTGAGAAAAAAGGGAAAAAATTTTCATTTGGTTTTGGTACTGCTGATACGGTAGGTATGGGAAATCTTTCCGATATGAAAAAAGCCCCTGACGATTTATATGAAAGCAAGATTCTTAAAAATTTCAGAAAAGCAAAAAATGCAACAAAAAGTGCTGAAATAACAGTAAAATTCATGAAACTTATAAATAAGAGATAGGAGGGTAAAATGACGGATTCAATACTTATAAGAAATATACGTGCTGTTGATATGAAAAATGACACAGTTACAGACGTTTTTATAAATGACGGGAAAATTTCCGCTGTCGGTGAAAATCTTGACATTCAGGCAGACCGCATTATAGACGGCACAGACCTTGTGCTTATGCCGTCATTATTTGATATGCATGTTCATTTCCGTGACCCGGGATTCACTCACAAGGAAGATATTATTACAGGCTGTAATTCCGCACTTGCAGGAGGTGTTACAGGTGTTCTTGCAATGCCCAACACTAAACCGCCGTGTGATAATCCCGAGATAATCCGCTATATTATTGACAAGGCAAAGGATACAGGCGTTGAAGTCTACCCCGTCGGCTGTATCACTAACGGCATGAATGGCAGTGGTTTATGTGACTATGATGCACTTAAAAATGCAGGCTGTATATGCATATCGGACGACGGCAGACCCGTTGAAAATGCTGAATATATGCGTCAGGCACTTGAACTTTCAAATAAAAACGGCTTGCTTGTTGCATCTCACTGTGAGGACTTGAACATAATAAACGGCGGTATTATGAATAAGGGGAAAATGTCGGAAAAACTCGGCGTAAAGGGCATGGACAGAGCGTCTGAAGATTATATTACCGCAAGGGAAATTATTCTTGCATCGTCCGTAAATGCAAGGATTCACATATGCCACGTAAGCACGGAGGGAAGCACGGCAATTATAAGATTTGCTAAATCAAGGGGAATTAAAGTTACCTGCGAAACTGCACCACACTATTTCATGCTTACAGATGATTTTCTTGAAAAGCGTGATGCAGATTACAGAATGAATCCGCCGTTAAGAACTACGAAAGATGTCAGGGCAATTATTGAGGGTATTAAAGATGGTACTATTGATTGTATCATTACCGACCATGCACCGCATTCTGCCGAAGAAAAAGCTGATTTTGAAAAAGCACCTAACGGCGTTGTAGGACTGGAAACATCACTTTCGGCAACTCTTACCGCACTTTATCACACAGGCGAAATAACTTTGCAGAAAGTTGTTGAAATAATGTGCATAAATCCAAGAAAAATACTCGGGCTGGAAATTCCTGAAATTTCAGCAGGAAAAACAGCAGACCTTATTATTGCGGACATTAACAGAAAGTGGACTGTTGACCCCGACAAACTACATTCAAAGTCACATAATACCGTATTCAAGGGTATGACAATGACCGGCAGAAATATTATGACAATTTCAAAAGGCATAATAAGATACGAAAATTTATAACAGAAAGGAAAGATTTATAATGTCATTTGACAGACTTATTGAAAAAATTATTGAAATGAAGAATCCGACTGTTGTCGGACTTGACCCCAGACTTGAGTATGTGCCTGATTACATTCAGAGGAGATATATGGAGGACGACGGCGGAACACTTAAAGCAGCGGCAAAAGCTATTTTTGCTTTCAATCAGGCAATTATAGATGAAATTCATGACATAGTTCCCGCTATCAAACCGCAAGCCGCATATTATGAGATGTACGGACATTACGGTATAAAGACACTTGAAAAAACTATTCGTTATGCTAAACTTAACGGAATGTTTGTAATTACAGACGGAAAAAGAAATGACATAGGTGCGACTATGGAAGCATACACAGATGCACACCTCGGCACTGTAAAAGTATGTGAAAACGAAATAGAACCTTTTGCGGCTGATGCACTGACAGTCAACGGTTATCTCGGTACAGACGGCATTGAACCATTGCTTAAAGTATGCCGTGAGAAAGATAAAGGAATATATGTACTTGTAAAGACTTCAAACAAGTCAAGCGGAGAGATTCAGGACAGAAAACTTGATGACGGTACACCTATTTATGCACTTATGGGCGATATGTGCGAAAAATGGGGAGCTGATACAATAGGTAAATACGGATATTCAGCAGTTGGTGCAGTAGTCGGTGCTACATATCCCGAACAGCTTACAGAATTAAGAAAAAGACTCCCCCACACAATGTTTCTTGTTCCCGGGTATGGGGCACAGGGTGGCGGTGCAGAGGGTTTAAAAGGCGGTTTTGATGAAAACGGTCTCGGTGCAATAGTAAATTCTTCACGTGCCGTAATGTGTGCATATAAGAAAGAGGGCTGCGATGTCAGAGATTTTGCAAAGGCTGCACGCCGTGAGGCTATCAGAATGAGAGATGATATATGTTCATATATCAATATTAAATAAAGTTTTGAATGGTTAAATATGTAATTTTACAAACGCTTTAACGGCGGTTTTACAATGGCGTAATACTGCTATGAATATATCCAAAGATATGAAAGGAATGATAAAAATTGTCATTATTCAACCAGAGTAAAAAGGCTTACCTTATGCTTGAAAACGGTCAGGTGTTTGAAGGGAAAAGTCTTGGTGCTGAGGGTACCGTTATCGGTGAAGTTGTATTTACAACTTGTCTTACAGGGTATCAGGAAACGCTTACAGACCCCAGTTATTACGGTCAGATTGTAACGCAAACTTTTCCGCTTATCGGAAATTACGGTGTTAATCATGAGGACAATGAGTCTGCAAAGTCTTATGTAAGCGGTTATATTGTTAGGGAAGGGTGCGATGTGCCTTCAAATTTCCGTTGTGAGGGCAATATCAGAGATTTCCTTTCAGAAAATAATATAGTCGGTATCTGCAATATTGATACAAGAAAACTTACAAGAATTATCCGTGAAACAGGTGTTATGAATGGTGTTATAACTACAGAGGACATTTATTCAAATAAAGATGAACTGCTTGAAAAAGTACATGAATTTGAAGTAAAAGATGCTGTAAAGAATGTCACGAATAATGAAATTCTCACTTATACAGAAGAAAATCCGAAATACAAAGTTGTGCTTTTTGATTTCGGATATAAAAGAAATATAAGACAGGAGCTTGTAAAACGTGGCTGTGAAGTAATAGTAGTTCCTGCAAATACAACGGCTGAAAAGGTAAAGGAACTTAACCCGGACGGAATAATGTTTTCAAACGGCCCCGGAAATCCTGCCGAAAATGTTGAAATTATCGAAAACATCAGAGAAATTCAGAAACTTGACATTCCGATTTTCGGTATATGTTTAGGTCATCAGCTTATGGCACTTGCAAACGGCGGTAAAACTGAAAAGTTAAAGTACGGTCACAGAGGAGCAAATCAGCCTGTTATTGACCTTGAAAGCGGTCTTACTTATGTTACAAGTCAAAATCACGGATATGCAGTTGTTGGTGAAAGCATTCCGGCGGAAGTCGGACACGTTTCACATATAAACGCCAACGACAAAACTTGTGAGGGAATAAGATATACTGCCATCAATGCTTTTACGGTTCAATTCCACCCCGAAGCACATGGAGGCCCTCTTGATACAGCATATCTTTTTGATGAATTTATTAAGACTATGGAAAGAGAGGGAAAGTAATATGCCGCTTAGAAAAGATATAAAAAGAGTTCTTGTAATCGGTTCAGGGCCTATTGTAATAGGACAGGCTGCCGAATTTGACTATGCAGGTACACAGGCTTGCCGTGCATTGAAACAAGAGGGGCTTGAAGTAATTCTTATAAATTCAAATCCTGCTACCATAATGACTGACAAAGCTATGGCAGACAAAGTATATATTGAACCGCTTACACTTGATGTTGTAAAGAGAATCATAGAAATTGAAAAGCCTGACAGTGTTCTTTCAACTCTTGGCGGACAGACAGGTCTTACTCTTTCAATGCAGTTGGCGGAGGAAGGTTTTCTTGAATCGCACAATGTTAAACTTTTAGGTGCAGACCCTGAAACAATTCATAAAGCAGAGGACAGACAGGCTTTCAAGGACACTATGGAAAAAATCGGTGAACCGTGTATTCCGTCAAAAGTGGTTGAAACAATAGATGATGCCGTTGAATTTGCGAAAGTAATCGGCTATCCTGTTATTGTGCGTCCTGCTTTCACTCTCGGCGGAACGGGCGGAGGAATTGCACAGAATGAGGAAGAACTCCGTGATATTTCAAAAAATGGTTTAAGGCTTTCACCTATTACACAAGTACTTATCGAAAAGTGTATAAGCGGTTGGAAAGAAATAGAATTTGAAGTAATACGTGATGCAAAAGGCAATGTTATAACTGTATGTTCTATGGAAAACTTTGACCCCGTAGGCGTTCATACAGGTGACAGTATAGTTATTGCACCTGCTGTTACACTTACAGACCGTGAATATCAGATGCTCCGTACTGCTGCAATAAATATCATAAAGGAACTTAAAGTTGAAGGCGGTTGTAATTGTCAGTTTGCACTTCACCCCACAAGTTTTGAATATGCAGTTATTGAAGTAAATCCCCGTGTATCACGTTCTTCAGCACTCGCTTCAAAAGCTACAGGTTATCCGATTGCAAAGACAGCCGCAAAAATTGCTGTTGGTTATACTCTTGACGAAATTATAAATCAGGTTACGGGAAAAACGTATGCTTGTTTTGAACCTGCACTTGACTATGTAGTCGTTAAATTCCCGAAATGGGCGTTTGATAAATTTGTATATGCTAAAAGAACACTCGGTACTCAAATGAAAGCTACAGGCGAAGTAATGGCTATTGGTACAAGTTTTGAACAAGCTATGATGAAAGCTGTACGTTCAATTGAACTCGGACTTGACACAATGAATCTGAAAAAACTTGAAAAGTATTCTACAGAAGAAATACGTGAAAGACTTCATGTCATTGATGATGAACGTTCTTTTACGGTGTTTGAGGCTCTCAAACGTGGTATAACTCCCGAAGAAATACATGAAATAACCATGATTGACAACTGGTTTCTTTATAAACTGCTTAATCTTGTTGAACTGGAAAAATGGCTTGCTGAAGGTGAACTTACAGAGGAAAAGTATAATACGGCGAAACAATATGGTTATCTTGACAGCACTATTGAAAGAATTTCAGGTCAGAAATGCCCTCTCCGCAGACGTGCTGTATTTAAAATGGTTGATACGTGTGCAGGAGAATTCAAGGCTGAAACACCTTATTTTTATTCAACTTTTGACGACGAAAACGAAGCCGCTGAATTTATTGAACATCAGAATACAGGAAAGAAAAAAGTAATAGTATTTGGTTCAGGGCCTATAAGAATTGGTCAGGGAATTGAATTTGACTATTGCTCCGTTCATTGTGTATGGACACTTAAAGAACTCGGCTATGAAGCGGTAATATGTAACAATAACCCTGAAACCGTTTCGACGGATTTCGACACGGGCGACAGATTGTATTTTGACCCTCTCACAAATGAAGATGTTGAATCTATTATAGAAACGGAAAAACCTTATGGTGTAGTAGTTCAGTTTGGCGGACAGACAGCGATAAAACTCACACGTCATTTGTCAGACATGGGCGTTAAAATTCTCGGTACATCGGCAGATATGATTGATGCGGCGGAGGATAGGGAACGTTTTGACGAAGTTCTTGAAAAGTGCGGTATACCACGTCCGCAGGGACATACCGTAATGACAACAGAAGAAGCTGTAAATGCTGCTGAAGATTTAGGCTATCCTGTACTTCTCAGACCGTCATATGTTCTTGGCGGTCAGAATATGATTATAGCACATTCAAGGGCAGATGTTGTTGAATATATGGGAATTATCACAAGTCATATGATTGAAAATCCCGTACTCATTGATAAATATATGATGGGTACTGAAGTTGAAGTTGATGCTATATGTGATGGAGAAGACTTTTTAATACCGGGTATTATGGAGCATATAGAACGTGCCGGCGTACATTCGGGCGATTCTATTTCAATATATCCTGCACAGCATCTCTCCGAAAGAATCAAGAAAATTATAGTTGAGTATACAAGAAAACTTGCAAAGGAACTTCATGTAATAGGACTTGTAAATATACAGTATGTTGTTTATAATCATGAAGTCTATGTTATTGAGGTAAATCCACGTTCTTCAAGAACTGTTCCATACATCAGCAAGGTAACAGGAATACCTATGGTTGACATTGCGACAAAGATAATGTTCGGTGCTAAATTAAAAGATATGGGATATGAAAGTGGACTTTATCCGGCTGGTGATTATGTTGCAGTAAAAGTTCCCGTATTCAGCTTTGAAAAGCTGACAGACGTTGATACAATGCTTGGCCCTGAAATGAAATCAACCGGTGAATGCCTCGGAATAGGTAGAAATCTTGAAGATGCACTTCTCAAAGGACTTATTGCGGCAGGTTTTGACCTGAAACGCAAGGGTGGTGTGCTTATTTCTGTGCGTGATACCGACAAACAGGAAATTTTGCCTATTGCTGACAAATTTGAACGCATGGGATTTGAATTGTATGCAACTTCAGGAACACAGAGTGTACTCAGCAGAAATATGATTGCCGCTAATCTTGTAAGAAAAATTTCCGACGGTGAGCCGAATGTTGTCACACTTCTTGAAAGCGGAAAAATAAATTATGTAATATCGACTTCTGCAAAAGGCAGACTTCCGGAGCGTGACAGTGTTAAAATGCGTCGTAAGTCAATAGAGCGTTCAATATGCAGTCTCACTGCTGTTGATACGGCAAAATCGCTTGCAAAAGTTCTTGAATCGGGACGTACTATAAATGACGTTGAACTTGTTGACATAACAAAAATATAATTATAACTGCCGGATATATTTGTCCGGCAGTACTTTTATTAAAAACTGTAAAATGTACACAAAAAATTGAATTTTTCTGATTTTACATCAAAATGTGATTGACTGAAATAAAATATAATAGTATAATAAATATGGTATAGCAGTCATTTTGACCGAAGAAAGCTATACGAGCGGTACAAGTTTCGTCGATAATGAAGAACCTGTAAAAGAAAATTATAATAAAGCAAGACGAGTATACAGAGGATTGTTTGTTACTAATCAAGGTGTACAAATCAATGCAGATTTGAATGGGGCATATCAAATACTGAAGAAAGCATTCCCAATCAAATGGGATAGAGGGTGTGTGCTACATCCAATTGTAGTAAGCATGGCATAAGCCTGTTGAACAATAAAGAAAAGCTTTTTTAATAAAAATTTGAATATGTTTTCAGATTTTTAATGCTTTTTATAGCATACTTGGTATATTATAAAATAAATTATCAGTGGAGGAAAAATATGAAAAAGTCTATAAAATATACAGTGGTTATGCTTGCTTGTATGATATTTACAGCGGTTACGGGTTGTGAGGGAAAAACAGATACTTCCGATAATATTATTGTGGCTACAACAGAAACACCACAGACAACAGCCGTTGCAGAAGAAGTGACAACAAGCGTTGCGGAAGAAATAACAACAGATATTTCTACAGAACAAGTTACAGAAACAAATACAGATGCTGTACCGCAAAGCAATAACGGCGAATATAAAACAGTTCTTAATTCTTATCATAATGCTTATCTTGCTGATGACGCAAACGCTGTATATGCACTTTTCTGTCCGGCTGAAATAACTGCTTTTGATGCTTATATGAAAAACTATCTTAAAACAGAACTCGGTGAGGATGATGAAACACTTGAAAAGATTTTTACAAAACAGAGTGTTCTTGAATCTATAGATAAGTCCGTAAAAAATATTCATGAAATTATGGACAGTTATGGTGAATCTCCTGATGATACATGGTCAATAAATATTGATGAAAATACTATTGAACATTATTCAGAAGATGAAATTGCAGAAATCAATTCAAAACTCGGAATAAATGTGACAGACGGTTATATATGTGAAATTCCGTTTTATAAGAATAATGTCAATGATGAAGTATTTGTTGCTGAACCTGCTTCTGTTCTTATGATTGACGGCAAATGGTATATAAGTTACAGTGCAGCATTTGACAGGCTTATTGATTTTATGGACATTGAATTTTAAGATATTATAAATTATTTATTATAAGGAAGATTATGAAAAAACTGCTGAAATATCTGAAAAATTATAAGAAAGAACTTGTGTTGGGGCCTTTTTTTAAACTGCTTGAGGCGATATTTGAACTTATAGTCCCGTTTGTAATGCAGAAAATTATTGATAACGGAATATCAAACAACGATACGGGTTATATACTGCGTATGTCGGGAATTATAGTAATTCTCGGTTTTTGCGGGCTTGCTTTTGCCCTTACTTGTCAGATTTTTGCCGCAAAATGTGCATACGGTTTCGGAACGGAACTGCGTACAGCTTTATACAAACATATCAATTCACTTTCATATAGCAGTATTGATAAAGTCGGTACTGCCTCACTTGTAAACCGTCTTACGAACGATTCAAACACGGTTCAGAACGGTGTTAATATGTTTATAAGACTTGGAACACGTTCCCCGTTTCTTGTAATAGGTGCAATGGTAATGGCTATGCGTACAGACCTTAAACTTTCGTTGATATTTCTGATTGTAGCTGTTATTACGACAATAGTTATAGTTTCTGTAATGCATAAGACTGTACCTATGTACAAGACAACTCAAAAAAACCTTGACAGAGCGTCATTGCTTACACGTGAAAATTTAGAGGGTACAAGGGTTATCAGGGCATTTTCAAGACAGAAAGATGAAATTGAAAATTTCAAAAAGTCTGTTGATGATATAGCAGTAAGTTCAATAGCAGTCGGCAGAATATCATCTGTTTTGAATCCGTTTTCATTCATGGTTATGAATTTAGGTATAGTTGCGATATTGTGGTTCAGTGGTATAAGAATTGACACAGGTAATCTTACACAAGGTGAACTCACAAAATTAGTAAACTATATGACACAAATATTACTTGCTCTTATAGTGCTTGCAAATCTTATTGTAACGTTCACTAAAGCCTTTGCATCTGCAAACAGAATAAGTGAAGTGTTTGACATTGAACCTGAAAAATCTGACGGAAATGAAAAGCCGTCCGAACACAAAGACAGTGAAAATATACTTGAATTTAAAAATGTTTCATTTTCATATGAAACGGCAGGAGAATGTTCTGTAAAAAACGTTTCATTTACGCTTAAAAGAGGGGAAATGCTCGGTATTATAGGCGGTACGGGAAGTGGAAAAACTACTCTTGCAAATCTTATACCTTGCTTTTACAGGCAGACAGAAGGAGAGATTTTTATTTCCGGTGTAAAATCGGATAATTACAATTTCAATGCTCTCAGAAAATCTATAGGAATTGTTCCGCAGAAAGCTGTATTGTTTACGGGTACAGTCAGGGATAATATGCGTTGGAAAAATGCAGATATTTCAGACGATGAAATAATATCAGCTCTTAAAACTGCTCAGGCATGGGAATTTGTAAGCAAAATGCCCGATGGTCTTGACACTAAAATTTCACAAGGCGGTAAAAATCTTTCAGGCGGACAGAAACAAAGAATATCTATTGCCCGTGCGTTAGTGGGAAATCCTGATATTATTATTCTTGACGACTCAACAAGTGCTTTAGACTATGCAACAGACCTTGCACTCCGCAAATCTCTTAAAAACGATATGCCCGATACTACTGTTATAATGATTTCACAACGCACTACTTCTATTAAAGAGGCTGATAAAATTATAGTTATGGACGACGGCGAAACAGTCGGAATCGGTACACATGAAGAACTTATTGAAAATTGTGAAGTATACAGAGAAATATATAAATCTCAGATGAATGAAAAGGAGGGCGACTGATGCTTGATACTCTTAAAAGGGTTATTTCATACGCCCGACCTTATATAAAATATTTAATCTGTACAGTTATATTTGCGTTGGCAGGTGTAGGTTTATCGCTGTTAGTGCCTATATTTATAGGCGATGCTGTTGACTGCTGTATAGAAAAAGGCAATGTTAATTTTGACGGTCTTAAAAAAATTGTCATTGAACTTGCCGTCATAGTTACAGCAAGCGGAATTTTTCAATGGCTTATGAGTTTATGCACAAATAAACTTGCATTTCTTACTATACGTGATTTGCGTTCAGATATTTTTAATAAACTCGAAAGAGTACCATTGAAATATATAGACAGTCACACAAAAGGTGAACTTACAAGCCATGTAATAAATGATATTGAAATTATTTCAGACGGTCTTTTACAGGGATTTACGCAGTTTTTCAGCAGTATTATGACTATTCTCGGAACGCTTGTTTTTATGATGTTCATAAATTTCAGAATAGCAATTGTAGTTGTTCTTATGACACCTCTTTCGTTTATAGCCGCATCTAAAATTACGAAAGCATCTCATGATTCATATATGAAACAGTCAAAACTTCGTGGCGACATGGTGGCACTTGCCGAAGAAATGGCAGGAAATCAGAAAATAGTCAAGGCTTTTGTTTATGACGGACGTGCTGAAGAACGTTTTGACAAAATAAATAAAGATTATGGAAAAATCGGCGTTAAAGCTACTTTTTTCAGTTCAATGACAAATCCCGTGACACGTTTTGTAAACGGCATGATTTATGCGGCAGTGGGACTTCTCGGTGCATTGGGAGCAACCGGCACTGTTAGTTTTCTCGGAAAAATGACCGTCGGAAAACTTACAAGTTTTCTTTCATTTTCAAATCAGTATACAAAGCCATTCAATGAAATATCAGGCGTTTTTGCTGAATTGCAGAATGCTGTTGCATCTGCACAGAGAGTATTTGATGTACTTGAAGAGGAAGAAGTGCCCGACGATTCAGACAAGGAAACAATTACAGATTGTGACGGAAATTTGAGTTTTGACAGTGTGTATTTTTCATATAATCCGAAAGTGGAACTTATTAAGAATTTCAGCCTTGACGTTAAAGCGGGTCAGAAAATTGCCATAGTAGGACATACAGGCTGTGGAAAATCAACAATTATAAATCTTCTGTTGAGGTTCTATGACGTAAACAGCGGAAATATAACAATTTCCGGAAAAAATGTAAACGACATCACACGTGACAGTCTGCGTAGTCAATTCGGAATGGTTTTGCAGGAAACATGGATATTTACGGGAACTGTTGCCGAAAATATTGCTTACGGCGTACCCGGTGCGACACGTGAACAGATTATACAAGCCGCAAAAGCTGTCTATGCTCACGGCTTTATAAAAAGACTTGCAAACGGTTATGATACTGTTATAAGCGAGGACAGCGGACTTTCTCAGGGACAGAAACAGCTTATATGTATAGCAAGAATAATGCTTATGAATCCGCCTATGCTTATTCTTGATGAAGCTACAAGTTCTATTGACCTCAGAACAGAACACCGTATACAAAAGGCATTTACTAAACTTATGGAAGGACGTACAGGTTTTATAATTGCACACCGTCTTTCAACTATAAAAAATTCTGATATAATTCTTGTAATGAAAAACGGAAATATAATTGAAAAGGGAAACCACAGCGAACTTATGAACAAAAACGGCTTTTATGCGGAATTATATAACAGTCAGTTCGCAACATGATATTCATTTTTACAATTATTAACAGTAACTTTTGTGAATAAGTAACAAAACTGCCAGTATTATTTCAGGTGATTGACATATATTTATATAAATTGCCTGTTATATGCTTGACTGTAATAAGTCAATATGATATAATTGTAAAAATAGAATATTATAGATTAAAAAAATATAGAGGGGGGTTGTATCAGTGATTGAATTTGATACAGCAGAAAATATATTAAAAAAATATGGTCAGGAGCATATACTTGCTTATTATGACGAACTTAACAACACCGAAAAGGCTGAATTGCTTTCGCAGATTGAAATGACTGATTTTTCTGTTCTTGAAAATTTAAAGGATGAAAATAATATTTCTTCAAAAAGAGGAAAGTTTGAACCGCTTGATGCTGTTACTATTGAAGATATTGAAAAGAACAGAGAAACATATTATTCAGCAGGTTCAGAGGCAATAAAAGAGGGAAAAGTTGCCGCTGTTCTTCTTGCAGGCGGTCAGGGTACACGCCTTGGGTTTGATAAACCGAAAGGTATGTTCAATATAGGCATTTCAAAAGAACTGTATATATTTGAATGTCTTATGAATAATCTAATGAAAGTAGTAAAAGATACAGGGGTATATGTTCCGCTGTATATTATGACGAGTGAAAAAAATCATGATGATACCGTAAATTTCTTTGAAGAAAAGAATTATTTCGGCTATGACAAAAAATATGTCAAGTTCTTTATTCAGGACATGGCACCGTCTTCCGATTTCAACGGAAGAATCTACATGGAAAGCAGGTCATGTATTTCAATTTCGCCTAATGGAAATGGCGGTTGGTTTTCGTCAATAGTAAGGGCAGGACTGTTGAAAGATATAAAGAATAAGGGCATTGAATGGATAAATGTTTTTGCGGTTGACAACGTATTACAGCAGATTGCAGACCCGTGCTTTATTGGGGCTGTCATAAATTCAGGCAGTCAGTCGGGGAGCAAGGTTGTAAGCAAAGTTTCACCTGATGAAAGAGTAGGCGTATTATGTCTTGAGGACGGCAAACCGTCAATCGTTGAATATTACGAAATGACAAAAGAAATGCGTACCCTTACAAAAGAAAACGGTCAGCTTGCCTATAAATACGGCGTAATTCTCAACTATCTTTTCAAGGTTGAACGGCTTGAAGATATTATTGCCGAAAAAATGCCTGTACACGTTGTCGAGAAAAAAATTCCCTATATGGATAATAACGGCAGTTTCGTTATTCCCGATGAAAATAACGGCTATAAATTTGAAACTCTTGTTCTTGATATGGTGCACCTTCAGGAAAGTTGTTTGCCCTATGAAGTAGAACGCTGTAAAGAATTTGCACCTGTAAAAAACGCAGAGGGAGTTGATTCTGTTGAATCGGCAAGGAAACTACTCATACAAAACGGAATTAAATTATAATTATAACAAAAACAGACTGTTCTCCGCAGTCTGTTTTTTTATTTTTTGTTATTTTTATGAAATTACTATTGACTTGTTGATAAATATGGTGTATAATCAATATATAATTTCAATCGGAGGTTTAGTATATGAATACTGATAAAAGAAAAGTAGTGCTGATTGGTACAGGTATGGTCGGCATGAGTTTTGCATATGCCCTTGTAAATCAGGGCGGTATATGCAACGAACTTGTCCTTATTGATGTAAATAAGGAACGTGCAAACGGTGAGGCTATGGACTTGAACCATGGACTTGCTTTTGCAAAGTCAAATATGAGAATTTATGCAGGTGATTACAAGGACTGCATAGACGCTGATATTGTTGTTATAGCCGCAGGTGTCGCACAAAAGGAGGGCGAAACACGTCTTGACCTTTTACAGCGTAATACAGAGGTTTTCCGCTCTATTATAAACCCTGTTGTAAAGTCGGGTTTTGACGGTATATTCCTTGTTGCAACAAATCCTGTTGACATCATGACAAGAGTTACATATGAACTCTCACGTTTTGGTGCTTCACGTGTTATTGGTACGGGTACTTCACTTGATACAGCAAGACTGCGTTATCTTCTTGGTGACTATTTCACGGTTGACCCGAAAAATATTCACGCTTATGTAATCGGTGAACATGGTGACAGTGAATTTGTACCGCTTTCGCAGGTTATGCTTGCAACTAAATCTGTTACGGAAATTCTTGAAGATGAACGCAATGACTACAATATGGACGATATGCGTTCTATTGAAGAACAGGTTCGCACATCTGCTTACAAAATTATCAAAGCTAAAAGAGCTACATATTATGGCATAGGTATGGCTATTGCACGTATTGTAAAGGCTATTCTCGGCGATGAAAACAGTGTTCTTACAGTTTCAGCAAAGTTGTGCGGAGAATATGACAGCAAAAATGTATTTATAGGTGTGCCGTGCATTATCGGCAGAAACGGCGTTAAGGAAATTGTTGAACTTTCACTTACAGATGAGGAAAAAGAAAGATTCCAAAATTCAAGAAAAGTGCTTGAAGATAATTTCAACGGTCTTGAACTCTGATAAAATGCATATAATCTGATTACAGAATATTGTATAAAAAAAGGACTTTTCGGAGTCCTTTTTTTGTCAGAAAAAATTTATGTCACCGGTTGACATTGCCGAAAAAAAGTGATAGAATGCTAATCAGTGTACAAAAAAGGAGTGATTTCGGCATGACTAAAAGCATGACAGAGGGCAGTCCGATAAAGCTGATTATAAATTTTTCATTGCCTTTGCTTTTGGGAAATATTCTACAGCAGGCTTATAATATGATTGATGCGGCAATAGTCGGGCGTATACTGGGCGTTGATGCACTGGCGGCAGTAAGTGCGACAAGCAGTGTATTGTTTCTTGTTCTTGGTTTTTGCATAGGTATATGTGCAGGATTCGGAATACCAATGGCTAAATATTTCGGTGCAAAACAGCCTGACAGACTGCGGAGTACAGTTTTTCATTCATATATTTTAACGGGAATATTTGCTGTTATTCTTACTGTTCTTACGTGTCTTTTATGCAACAATATTCTTGATATAATGAAAGTTTCTGAAAACATCAGAAAAGATGCTTATATGTATTTATTCATCATATGCATCGGAATACCCTTTTCACTTTTCTATAATCTTCTTTCAGGTATGTTGCGTGCTATAGGTGACAGCAAAACACCGTTTATATTTCTTGCGGTGTCGGCAGTACTTAATATAATACTTGACCTTACATTCATAGTAATTATACCGCTTGGCTGTGCTGGTGCGGCACTTGCAACAATTATGGCACAGGCTTGCAGTGGTATAGCTTGTTTTGTAGTTATTCAGAAAAAATATCCTCTTCTTAAACTTACAAAAGATATATGCAAATTCAATTCATATGCAGTAAAGGAACTTTTTATAATGGGCGTACCTATGGGATTACAATATTCCATTACAGCTATTGGCAGTATGGTTATGCAGTCCGCCAACAATGCTCTTTCTGATGTTTACGTATCGGCGTTTGCGGTGTCTGCCAAATTGAAACAGCTTGCAATGTGTCCATTTGATGCAATAGCAACGGGTGTGTCAGTATTCAGCAGTCAGAACCTCGGAGCAGGAAAAACGGACAGAGTGAAACAGGGAATTATCAGAGGTACGGCTGTAAATACAATTTACGGCATAATAATCGGAATTGTTCTTATTTTCTTTGGAAGACCGCTTTCGCTTATGTTTGTGAAAAGTACCGAAACAGCTGTACTTGACGCTTCTGCAAAATATATGGTTTGTGTCGGCTTTTTCTATTGGTCACTCGGCATTCTGAATACCTGCCGTATGAGCATACAAGGCATAGGCTATTCAGGAATGGCTATATTTTCGGGTGTATTGGAGATGTTCGCAAGAATATTTGTAAGTAAGAAGTTTGTTCCCGAATATGGCTTTACGGCTATATGTTTTACAGACCAGGCGGCATGGATTGTTGCGACTACTTATTGTGTCATAGTATGTGCTATATGTATAAAAAAAGCATCTGCAAAAAATGTCATACGTGAAAATATACAAGTAAGTGCATAAAAAAAGCTCCCTATACAGGGAGTTTTTTTATAACAGGTTTATTCATGGTCTGAGAGGTCAACAAAACCATTTTTATCCATTGAGAGATAGAGATTATCACGGAATTTGTTCTCAACTACAAATGCAAGTGTTACTTCTGTAGATTCGCCCGGTTCAAGGCAGATGTTATTTTTTCCGGACTGTTTCGGGCAACTGAATGAAAAGCACATATCATCATGCATAAGTTCTTTGAAAGTATCAATATAATAAACGTCATCTTTTGACATAACTTTGTTGTAATCACTCAGACATAGAAAATATCCATCGTCTTTTGTCTGCAAAGTCGGACATATGCAGTAATCGTCAACAGGTTCTGTGCCGTTATTTGTATAGGTAATATTTACCGTCATAATGCTTATAGGTACTGTTTCAGTTTTAAATTCTGTATTATCTTCAGACTTGAACCATTTGCGGACATTCTCAATAAGTGAACCGTCTGTGTTGAGATATTGGCTGTAATCAGCGTTATTTCCTATATTGTCTGTTGTAATACCGTCCAGATTGTCATTGAAACTTACATTAGTTACTGTAGCTGAAACTTTTCCCCATACATCATAATATTTTTCATTAATCGTTTCGCCGACCTTTACTGTCGGAAGAATATCTGTTGATGTTTCTGAAACTGCTGATTCTGAAACTTGCACTGTTGTTGTTTCTGAATCATTGTAAGAATCTGTTGTTTCTTCTTCTTGCGTAAAGAGTGAAGTTGTTTCTTTTTCGGAGGGTACGAGTTTTACATTTTTAATAATTTTATAAAAATCTTCTTCTGAAATTCCGTCGGTTACATATAATTGAAGGACATACGGCGTATTGTCAAAATATATAAATGCTATACGCCCGAAATTAGGACTGATATTATCAGAACCATAAGTGCTTCTGTAATACATTGAAACTGTTTTACCGTCATTTGACCATACGGTTTTTTCAGCTTCTATTTCAGGGTTTCCTATATCTTCACAATATGTTGCACCTTTTGGAACTTTTGTAAGTATAGGGGTCATGCCGTCATCAGTATCCCAATTATGGAATTTTCCTCCATATGGACTGTCTTGTTCCTGATATTCAAGACCTTCAGGCAACCAGCCGTATTCAACATCATATATTGTGTCATAGTCAATGTTGAAGTCAGTGTTGATTACATCATCTTCTTCTGTGAATACGTGTGTATCTTTGTTGACTTCTCCGTCGTCCACTCCGTCATTGACAGTAATTTCTGTGTCTGCAATTTGTTGTGCAAATTCTTCTGTTGTTTCCTCATTGACTGTAATTTCGTCGTTTTCAGCCGGAATTTCAGTAGACGGTTGAGTTCCTGCTGTATGTGTACTGAAATAGATACCTGTCGGAAATGCAACTACTGCGAGAGCTGCTGCCGCAACAGTTAAATTCAGCATCAGATTATTTTTTTTCATAGCAATTCCTTTCCGCATTGACTGCTTTTTCATATTGTAATTTTCGGAGAACGTGTGAATTTCATCTGATGAAAATGCATCATCAATTATACTGTTCCATTCATTATTATTCGGTAGTCTGATATTCTTCATCAGTCATATCTCCTTTCTTTTTTATAAGATATTTTTTTGCACGTTCAAAACGTTTCCGTGCAGTGCTTTCAGTGAGGTCAGTTCTTTCAGCAACTTCTTTCCATGAAAGTTCATCTCCGCACCTTAGATTTATGATATTACGGTCAGTTTCATTAAGTTTATTTAATAAATTTCTTTTGTTCTGTCTGTCAATTACCTCTTCAACGTGTTCTTCGACGTTCTGTGAACTGTCGGGAATTTGTATTACAGTATCGTCTATCGGTGTTTCACAGGCAAGAGAGCGTTTATTTTTTCTGTATATATTTATAGATGTGCTTTTTATAACCTTAACTATATATGCCTTAGTTTTCGGGCTGTTCGGTTCTGTTATCTTTTTAAGACGGCTGATTATTCTTATAAAAGCATCTGAAACAGCATCTTCTGCCAATTCGGAATTTTTAAGTACAGCAAAAGCTATTCTATACATAGGCTGTTCATAAATATCATAAATCTTTTTTAGTTTTTCAGAATCTTCATATGTCACCAAATTCACCTCTTTTTAGGACGTCCTATATAATATAACACATCTGACAACGGAATTGTGACATATTTTTTCAGAAAATATATTTTTATTTTTTTAAACTTTGAATTATGAACTTTTTGTAAATTCCCTGTTAATTGGTTGCGGTAATAACTTGAAACGTGGTAAAATGTTATGAGGGCATATTATATTTCATGTTAAAAAAAGAAAATATAATTAAATATGTCCTTTTTTATTGTACATTGCGAACGTATATAATGAAGAATGTATTTCGTTTGTTATTAAGTTAGTAGGGGGTGGAAAGATGACAGATTCGGAATGGGAACAGTTGCTGAACAGTTCTCCAAGACAGGCTTATGAAACACTTATTGAACAATATGGAAATCTTGTATATGCCATAGTTCTTAACAAAATCGGAAAATGCGGTTCAAAGGAAGATGTTGAGGACTGCGTAAGTGATATTATGGTTGAACTTTTAAAAAATGCCGGAAAATTTTCGTCCGGAATAGGAAGTCTGAAATCATATATAAGCACTATTGCAAAGCGTAGAGCTATTGACGCTTTCAGGCAGATTACAGGAAAAAATAATATGCATTCGGATATAGATGATGAAAATATTATTATTCCGCCTGCTTCATACGATATTGAAGAGGAAACAGAAAAACGCATATTAAATAGTAATCTCTGGAATACTGTAAAATCTCTCGGAGAACCTGACAGTTCAATAATAGTGTATCAGTATTTCTATAATTACAAAGTCAATGAAATAGCAAAGATATTAAAAATGACATCAAATGCTGTACAGAAAAGAAGCATACGTGCCCGAAAAAAGATAGGCACAATTCTTAAAGATGGTGATTATTATGAATGAAAACGAAAAAGATTTTATGAATCAGATGAATAATCTTGACGACTTTTCTGTTGAGGAAATAGCAGAAAAATATCCTGCTCTTGATGAAAACGCAAAGAAACGCATTGTAAATAAATGCATGGAAAAAAGCGGTTTTTCTGTTGAAGCTGAAAGTGAATATGACGACGAAGGGGAAATTGTTGTTTCAGGTACTGAACGCTATAACCGTATTTTATGGCATAAATATACTTCTTCCGTTGCGGCTTTTATTATAGCTGTTGTAGGAATTACAAGTGTTGTTATACTTCATAAAAATCTTAACGGAAATGACGATTTTGAAATTGATGAAACACCTGCTGTAAGTAATTACAGTTCGGAAAATGAA
The DNA here is from genome assembly GCA_947627175.1 of uncultured Ruminococcus sp. GTDB lineage: Bacteria > Bacillota > Clostridia > Oscillospirales > Ruminococcaceae > Ruminococcus. The sequence goes on along the minus strand of CANQVA010000003.1, from coordinate 79,670 downwards.
ACTTCTACAGAAGAAACTACCGTAACAACAAAAGACAGAGGCTATGTCGCCGGCGGTCATGACTATGCAAATGACACTGAATATTCCGGAATAATTGTCGGTGGAGTTCCGCAGACACCGCCGACTGTTGAAGAACCTGTTTCAGAAAGTGAAAATAATAACAGTAATAATAATACACCTCCTGCCCAGCCTGTAACACAAGCCCCTGTTGCACCTCCTGTAACAGAAGCACCGACTGCTGTAACAGAACCTGTTACAGATAATGTTCAATCTGAATCACAAAATAGTTATCTTGATTTACTTTATTATGTTGAATTGTCCGGTGAATATATGGGTTTTGATTTCGGCTCGGACGGTTCACTCACTAAATACACTTTTGACGAATACGGTGTTGCAATGGATAATACGATTGTAACAACAACTTATGAAATTGTAGAAAATCAGTTTTCTTATGTTTCACCTGACGGTTACAAAAGAACAGGAACTATTGTAAGTAAAGATGACATCGGCAACTTTATTGTAAATTTTGATGATGGTGAAGTATATAATTTCAATATACAAAGACCTGATTTTAAGGTTTTCTTCTCATTGAGCGGTACAGACTGGTACTGGGTTGATGAAAACAACTATTCTGAAAATTTAGAAATTGAGTTTTCAGAAGACGGCATAAACGGAAATTATATAATTTTCCCGGAAGATGTAACAACAATGGAAAGTACAAAAATTCCGTTCACATATGAAAAAAATGGTTATGAAATTATTTTCCATGTGAAAGACCCTACTTGCAATATACTCCATGTAGAGTTAATTGTTCCTGACGGTCTTGACAGTGTACTTGCATTAGAAAATATTCCGTTAGCTGTTGAATATACAGATGGAAGTATAAAGTATTTCTATAACGGAAATTAAAACATATATTATAATGAAATCCACTATCTCAACCTCCTTATATATCTCCCTGTAAAACTGAATTTTGCAGGGAGATTTGATTTATGATTTGACATATTATTTTTGTAGTGATATAATTATCATGATATTTTGCGGGAAGGATGTTGTAAATATGAATATTCAGATTGATTTTAACAGCAGTACACCTGTATATATACAAATTTATCAGGCTGTCAGAAGTAAAATTATTTCCGGAGCATTTTCCTATGGTTCAAAGCTACCGTCAAAACGTTCACTTTCTGCTGATTGCGGAGTGAGTATAGTTACTGTTGAACACGCTTATTCTATGCTTTGCGATGAGGACTATTGTGAAACACGGGAAAGAAGTGGATATTATGTTGTTTACAGTCCTGAAAGGAGTTTTCCGTCGGGCGAAAATATTTCGGAGAAAAGCAGAATGAAATCAACTGAAAATATATCTGTTCAGGCAGATATTCCTTTTTCGGTATTTGCAGGGCGAATGCGTCGTGTTCTTTCTGATTACGGCGAAAGAATCCTTATGAAGTCCCACCCTAACGGCTGTCAGGAACTCCGTGATGCTATAAGGCGTTATCTTATGCGGAGCAGGAATATTGAAGTGAATTTATCTCAGATAATAATTGGTTCAGGGGCTGAATATCTTTACGGACTATGCATACAGATGCTCGGCAGGGACAGAATAATTGCCATTGAAAATCCGTCTTATGAAAAAATAAAAGAAGTATATACGGCAAACGGTGCAGTCTGCGAAATGCTTGAAATGGATTCAGAGGGCATACGCACAGAAGAACTTGAAAAAACGTCAGCTTCTGTTCTTCATGTAACGCCTTTTCACAGTTTTCCAAGTAATATAACTGCATCTGCCGAAAGGCGTGCCGATTACATAAAGTGGGCGGAAAGCAGAAACGCATTTATTATTGAAGATGACTATGATTCCGAATTTATTATGACAGGAACTGCTCCGGAAACGCTTTTTTCAATGTGTCCTGACAAAAATGTAATATATATAAATACTTTTTCAAAAACAATAGCACCGTCTATGCGTGCCGGATATATGATACTTCCCGAAAGTCTTTTACCGCTTTATAGTGAAAAGATAGGTTTTTACTCCTGCACTGTTCCTATGCTTGAGCAGTATTTTCTTGCTGAATGGATTGATAGCGGAGATTTTGAGCGTAATATAAACAGAATAAGACGCAGAAAAAATAAACAACACAGCACAAAGAATGACTGATACAAAAAAAATGTCAACTTATTTTTAAAATAAGGTTGACAATACTGTTTTTTTGTGGTATAATAAGTCTGAAAAAATTAAAGGAGGACTTTTTATGTCAGAAAATATTGTATCACGTCCAAAGGCTTTCAAAACACGGGAGATTGTTTTAATTGCCGTGTTTTCGGCAATTATAGCTGTGTGTTCGTGGATTTCCGTACCAACTGTTATTCCGTTTACTTTACAGACTTTCGGTGTATTCTGTGCATTAAGTATTCTTGGCGGAAAAAACGGCTTTTTTTCCATACTTGTATATATACTTATCGGTGCGGTTGGAATGCCTGTTTTTTCGGGATTCAATGCAGGATTAAGTGCATTGACTTCTTATTCGGGCGGTTATATATGGGGATTTCTTTTTCTTGCACTTGTATTCTGGATTGCTGAAAAGCTGTTTGGAAAAAAACTTTATATACAAGTTATTTCATTGATTATTGGTATGAGTGTATGTTATCTTTGCGGAACACTGTGGTTTATGCACGTCACAAAATCAAGTTTCTTATATGGGTTATCTGCCTGTGTATTACCTTATTTATTGTTTGACCTGCTGAAACTCGTCTGTGCGGTTGGTATTTCGCTGAAAGTAAAGAAGTATGCTAAAGTATAACAAAAAGGGACTTTCAAAAAGTCCCTTTTGATTTATAATTCTATCTCTCTTTTGCCGGCCTGTTCACCTTTTGTAAAGAGTTCTTTTATTTTGTTGAAAAGCATTGTAAGATAACGCATGAACGGTTCAGCGATTATAGAAAAGTTGATACATAACAGAATTGCTCTTGTTGACATTCCTGAAATTCCGAACAAGTCGCTTATGAAAATCATACAGAAAGAAAGTCCGAATATACAGAATATCCACAAAGTCATTTTGTATACATTCATAGGTCTGCTTATTTCAAAAAGAATCATAAGACCGACAATACATAATAAAATTGTTGAAGCCGTTGCTATGTCTGACTGGTCAACAGCGTAAGCGTTTCCGAAAAATACCATTGCCGCAACTATTATTGTATCCGTAAGACCTGCCGGGAATGCTTTCAGTAAAATATTTGTCATGAACTTTCCTTTTATAATGTCCTGATTAGGCATTTGTGACAGGAATAATGCAGGTAAACCTATAGTAAACAGACTTATAAGTGAAATCTGCGAGGGCTTCAGCGGATAAGTAATACCGAAACATATCGAAAGTATTGACATGATAAGGGAAAAAATATTTTTTACAAGGAAAAGACTTCCGGAACGTTCAAGATTATTTACAACACGTCTGCCCTCCATAACAACGTCAGGCATTTTTGAAAAGTCTGATTCAAGAAGTACAAGCTGTGAAACCTGAGCCGCCGCCTCACTTCCTGAAGCCATAGCAACAGAACAGTCTGCATCTTTCAGTGCAAGAACGTCGTTTACGCCGTCGCCTGTCATTGCAACAGTTCTCCCCTGAAGTTTCAGAGCCTTTACAAATTTTCGTTTCTGGTCGGGGGTAACACGTCCGAAAACGGTGTATCTCTGAACAGCATCATAAATAGCGTTATCTGTAGTAAGAGTTGAAGCATCTATATAATTTTTCGCATTTTCTATGCCTGCCTGTTTTGCTACTTCTGAAACGGTAACGGGATTATCGCCCGATATTACTTTTATTTCAACGCCCTGTTCCGCAAAGAATTTAAACGTTTCAGGTGCATTTTCACGTATGGGATTTGATAGTATTATAAAACATATCGGAATGAAATTGTCTTTTAATTCCTTGCCGTCGGGAATACCGCCGTATCTTCCGAAAGCAAGAACTCTGTGCCCCTTACGGCTGTTTGATTCAATAATCTGTTTGAACTTGTCATTCTGTTCCTGTATGATAAAATCGGGAGCCCCTACGACATATGAACCGTTTTCAAATGTAACGCTGCTATATTTATACTTTGAGGAAAAACCTGTTCTGCCTATAGGTTTTCTTCCGGCAGGACTTCGGAAATGATTTTTAAGGGCGTTCATCGTTTCATTGTCAGAGGCTTGAGCGGCAGTAAAATCACTTAAAAGCCCCTGTAGTTCATCTGTTGACATATCGTTTATTACGGGGATAACGTCAGTAACACGCATTGCGTTTTCAGTTATAGTTCCTGTTTTATCCACACAAAGAACGTCGACACGTGCAAGCGTTTCAATACATTTCATATCATGAACGAGTACTTTTCCATATGCAAGACGCATTGCACTTATCGCAAGTGTAGTACTTGCTATAAGAAAAAGACCTTCAGGAACCATTCCTATAACAGCGGCAACCATAGCTTCAATACTGTCTTTCATAGGAATGTCATTTATAAAGAACTGCTGATAAAACATAAAAATGCCGATAGGAATAATTATAATTCCTGCGAATTTTACAATTCTGTTAAGGGAACGTATCATTTCGGACTGTTCGCCTTTTTTGGAGCGTTTTGCCTGTAATGTGAGTTGTGATATATAAGAATCACTGCCGACTTTTTCAAGTCTTGCACGGCACGCCCCGGAAACAACAAAACTTCCCGACATAAGCGTGTCACCGCTTCCCTTTGATATTTCATCTGATTCACCTGTAAGAAGTGATTCATTTACAGAAACATTTCCGTCTATTATAACAGCGTCTGCACTTATCTGATTTCCTGCTCTGAAAACTGCTATATCATCAAGTACAAGGTGTTGTGATTGCACAGTCATTTCTTTGCCGTCACGTATAACTGTTGTAACAGGGGCGTTAAGCATAGTCAGTTTGTCGAGTGTTCTTTTTGAACGGAGTTCCTGAATAATTCCTATAAGGGTATTTGCGACAATTATGGGTATAAATGTCATGTCACGGTAAGAACCTACAAAAACAAGCAGACAAGCAAGAATGAAGAATATGAAATTGAAGTAAGTAAAAACATTTTCACTTATAATTTCCTTGACTGATTTTGACGGAGATTCAACGGGTTTGTTGTCAAAACCGTCCGCAAGCCTTTTATTTACTTGTTCTGAATTAAGCCCTGAATCTACAGAGGCATTTATTCTTACGGGAGCGGGTTTTATAATTTTTTCGGTTTTTTTAACCAATATATACACACCTTTCCTGCTGTGATTTGTAATTATTATATCACATATATTTCCTGTTTTCAATCTGAAAGTGTGATAGTCAAGTGAAATTTTCAGATATAGCCGTATCTTGACTTGTTGCGGAAAAAGAAATACATCGTTACAATAAGTGCAAGAAGTTCAGCAAAAATAATTGATACCCATATGCCGTCAAGACCGAAAATTGCCGGAATAACAAGTACCATTACAATTTGAAACAAAAGAGTCCTCAGAAACGATATGACCGCCGAAACAAAGCCGTTGTTCAGTGCTGTAAAGAATGAAGAGCCATATATATTAAATCCTGATATGAGAAATGATATTGCATATATACGGAATGCGTGTACAGTGAGTTCAAAAAGTTCAGGTTTATAGCCGACAAATATTTTTGCAAGCGGATAAGCGATAATTTGCGAAAGAACTGTCATTGAAACTGCCGTGCAGGCAATTACTGAAATACTTTTCCGGAGAATGCCTTTCAGTTCGTCTGAATTGTTTGCACCATAGTTATAACTTGTAATAGGTGCAGAGCCTATTGAAAATCCTATGAATATAGACACAAATATAAAACTTACATACATTATTACACCGTAAGTTGCCACACCGTCCTGTCCGGCGTATTTCATAAGCTGACTGTTATAAAGCATATTTACAACAGACATTGAAATATTTGTCATCAGTTCGGAAGAACCATTTGTGCAGGTTCGCAATATAATTTTTTTGTTGAATCTGAATTTTACAAATTTAAGCATACTGTTGTTTTCTGATGCAAAATAGAATACGGGTATTATTGCACCTACTGCTTGTGACAGTGCTGTTGCCGTTGCCGCACCTTGTACACCCCATTTGAACACGCCTATAAACAAAAAGTCAAAAAGCATATTTACTACACCTGATAAAATTGATATTTTAAGACCAATGTCAGGTTTTCCAGCAGCAACAAAGAAACTCTGAAAAACATTCTGCAACATGAAAAACGGAACAAAACATATAAGTATTTTTCCGTACTGCATACAGTAACCAAGCATTTTTTCTGATGCTTTCATGAGAATTGCAGCAGGTTTCAGAAAAATAAATCCTGTTATTGCAAGCACAACGCCGACTATTATATTAACACATATTATCATTGTGAAATATTCGTTTGCCCTGTCTTTTTTTCCCTCTCCTAAAGTCTTTGCAACTATAGCACTACCTCCTGTTCCGAACATGAAACCAAGACCGCCGAATATCATAAGAAGAGGCATTATGAAGTTTACAGCTGAAAAAGCAGTATCACCTGCATAGTTTGATACGAAAAGCCCGTCAACAACACCATATACTGATGTAAATACCATCATTATTATTGACGGTAGGCAAAATTTTATAAGTTTGCTGAATGTGAAATGTTCTGAAATCTGAATGTTCATTTTTTATGTAATCCTTTCATGAAGATAAAAAAATTGCTGTATTTGTGAAATACAGCATAAAAAATTTTCAGAATAAACCGAATTTTTTCTTTTCGTATGGTTCACTCTGTACGGAAATGACCTTATACCCCGTTTCTTCAACTGCTTTACGCAATGTTATTTCATCGGGTGCTGTTTCTGAAATTATTTCTGTTTCACCTGTTTTGTGTGAAGAACTTACCTTTTTAACGGTAAATTTATTTCTTATAGCGTCGTTGACGTGACTTTCACACATTCCGCACATCATGCCTTCAATTTTAACAATAGTTTTAATCATAGAAAAACACTCCCTTACTTATTTTATATGATAACCATAAGAAATTATATATCAGTTTTTTATATTTGTCAATAGTAAAATACAAGATTTATGAAAATATTTTTTGTCGGATATAGCCGAATTTTATAATATATAATATAAAAAATACGCTTTCTTCATCAAAAGGAAAGCGTATTTTATGAAAATGTGTTGATTTTTACATCGTGTTAATGTATAATAATATTACTGATTACTTTGATATAAGGGCGAGTGTATCTCTTGCAATGAGAAGTTCTTCATTAGTAGGAACTACCCATACTTCAACTTTTGAGTCATCAGCGGAAATTTTCTTTAACTGTCCTCTCATTCCGTCATTTGCGGACTTGTTGAGTTTTATGCCGAAAAATTCCATATTTTCACATACTTTTTCTCTTACATCGTAAGCATTTTCACCTATACCGCCTGTGAAAAGAACAGCATCAAGACCATTCATAGCAGCAGCGTATGAACCTATATATTTCTTTATTTCATAAACGAGCATATCAGAAACAAGCTGTGCTCTGTCGTTTCCATGTGCAGCAGCGTCTGTAATATCACGATTATCAGAGCCAACGCCCGAAACGCCGAGGAAACCTGACTTTTTGTTCATATATTCGCTCATCTGTTCAGGAGAAAAGCCGTGTTTTGATGCTACAAATGTAACTGCCGACGGGTCAACAGAACCTGTACGTGTTCCCATTACAACGCCGTCAAGAGGAGTGAATCCCATTGATGTATCAATAGATTTACCGCCATCAACAGCTGTGATTGAAGAACCGTTTCCGAGATGACATGAAACAATTTTAAGGTCTTTTATATCTCTACCCATAGCTTCAGCAAGAGCAGAAGAAACAAATCTGTGTGACGTGCCGTGGAAACCGTATTTTCTTACATGAAGATTCTGATAATCATCATATGGCAATCCGAACATATAAGCCTTTGGTGGCATTGTCTGGTGGAAAGCCGTATCAAAGACAGCAACCTGCGGAACGTTTTCAGGGATAACTTTTTTGCAGGCTCTCAAAGCAAGTGCGTGAGCGTGGTTGTGAACGGGAGCAAGTTCACGGAGTTCGTCGATTTTGTCAATGATTTCATCTGTAACAAGTACAGACTTATCGAAAATATCAGCACCTTGCACTATTCTGTGACCGACAGCGGAAATTTCGTCCATGCTGTCAATAACTTTTGCATCGCCTGTTGTGAGAGCTTCAACAAGTTTCATGAAAGCTTCCGTATGAGTAGGGAAAGAACAGTCAGCCTCAAAAGACCTTCCGTCACCTGTTTTGTGGGAAATGTGACCGTCAATTCCGATTCTGTCACAATTACCCTTTGCAATTACGCTTTCATCGTCCATGTTGATAAGTTGATATTTGAGGGAAGAACTTCCCGCATTAACAACTAAAATAATCATTGAATTTCACAATCCTTTCAAAGTAATATATTGCATATATAATTATATACTTTTTTCTGTAAATTGCAAGACCTTTTCAGAAATTTATTAGATTAAAATTATAAAATAAGAAAAAAGTAAACAAAGGATTCAATAAAATCAGAAATAATATGTATAATAAATGAAATTTTTTCTTTAAATATTGAAATTTTTGAAAAGAGGGAGTAAAATGAAGATTAGCGGTATTATTTGTGAGTATAATCCGTTTCATAACGGACATCTTTATCATATCCGTGAAACAAGAAAAAACGGTGCTACACATATTGTTGCAGTCATGAGCGGAAATTTTGTCCAGAGGGGCGACGTTGCCATTATGGATAAATTGGAAAGGGCAAAATTGGCTGTTCGTTCAGGTGCAGACCTTGTTATTGAACTACCTGTGCAGTATTGTCTTTCTTCGGCAGAAAATTTTGCGGCGGGGGCGGTATGGCTTCTGAATTCTCTCGGAGTAGTTGAAGAATTATCTTTCGGCAGTGAATGCGGAAATATAAAGAAATTATATAATGCTCTCGGAACTATACAGAAAGTCGCTCTTTCTTGTCATGACGAAATAATAAATATCATGGAAAAGGGTTATACTTATCCTAAAGCACTTAATTCCGTTATAAACGGCATTGATTCGCAGACAGCGTCAGTTATAGCAGAACCTAATAATCTTCTTGCAATAGAGTATTTAAGGGCAATGATTAAATTTTCTTCAAAAATGAAACCGTTTACTGTCAGAAGAACAGGCACGGCTCATGACGATTCAGTAACATCGGGAAATATAACAAGTGCATCTGATATAAGGAGCAGGCTTGTATCTGAAAAAGGTATTTCCTCAATTCGTCCATATACAACGCCGTTATGGTGGGACGCTGTTGCAAAAGCCATGAATACAGGAGAAATTGCCTCTCTCAGCAGGCTTGAAAGAGTTATGCTGTACAAGCTCCGTACTTCGTCACCGCAGGAAATTTCCCTTATAAATGACGTGGGGCAGGGTCTTGAACATAGAATATACAGTGCAAGAATGGCAGGTTCACTTGACGAACTTTTCTTTACCGTCAAAACAAAAAGATATACAATGGCACGTATCAGACGAATAATGCTTTCAATTCTGCTTGGAATAACAAAGGAGGATATGAAACATCTTCCGCCTTTTGGCAGAATACTTGCTTTTAATGAAAGGGGTCATGAAATACTTGCAAAGGCAAAGGGGGTTACGTCTATTCCCTATGCATCATCTATTGCAAAACTTTCTCAATTAAGCGAAACGGCAAAACGTTTTGCCGAAATTGAAATAAGAGCCTCAGACGTGTATGGTCTTTCACTTGAAACGGTGACTTCCGCCCAGAAGGATTACAGGGCAAAAATTATGATAGATATGGAGTAAAAAATGATATCTGAATTTCTGAAAATTGCAGCCTTGTCGGCTGCCGCATTATTGACATTTACCTCATGCGGTAACAGAGTAAACCTCATGAACAGTTCAACAGAAGCTGATGCCGATACTATTGAATTAGGCGGTAGCTATGTAGAAGGAGAAGAATATAAAAATCAGGATTCAAGCGAACCTGAAAAATATATCAAACAGGAAATAACCGAAGAACCTACTACAGAACCCGCTACAGAACCTGCTACTATTGATATTTATGAAAATGATTATGAACTTCCCGAAAAAGCAGTTATTGACGACTTTAAAACAGTTTTCCAAAATCCCGAACTGCCAACGGGTTGTGAAATTACCGCACTAACACAGACACTTAATTTTCTCGGTTTTGATGTCGATAAAGTCACAATGTGCGATAAATACATGAATACTGATTTTAACGGCGAATATACAATGAATCAATGTTATATAGGCGACCCGAAGTCACATACAGGTTTCGGCTGTAGTGCCCCCGTAATATGCAAGTCGGCAAGACGTTATTTCCGTGTTGAAAAATCGGACTGTTACCCGGTTGACCTTACGGGAACGGACTTTCAGGAACTTTTTTATCAAATTGAACAAGGTCGTCCCGTTATAGTATGGACTACAATGTATCTTCTTGATACAAAGCCCGAATATGTATATACGGCAAAGAACGGCGAAGAAATGTGGTTCTGTACGTATCAGCATTGTCTTACTATTTATGGATATGATTATGAGCAGGGCGTTGTATATGCGGCTGACCCCCTTGTAGGAAATACTACTTATTCTATTGAACGTTTTGAAAAAATTTATGATATACTCGGAAAACAGGCTGTAGTTATTTGTGGTGATGCTGAAAACGGTCTTGACGCTGAACCAAAACCCGTTACAAAGTCTGAACCCGAAACAACAACTGAAACAACAGTTACAACAACAGAAACAACGACAACAGAAGAAAGTACAGAATCAGCTACTGAAACGGAAACTACAGAAACTGTTACTACAAATGATTAAAGGGATAATTTTTGACCTTGACGGTACGCTTATAGACTCAATGAATATATGGTGCTGTGTAGACCGTGCTTTTCTTAAAGAAAACAGTATTGACAATCCGCCTGAAGATATTTCGGACAGGGTCAGAAAACTTACAATTGACGGTGCGGCAGAATATTTTATAAATAATTTCGGTCTGAAATGCACTAAGAAATATGTCATTGACCGTATAGAAGAACTTGTGAAAATTGAATATGAGGAAAATATTCCTCTTAAACCTTATGTAAAAGAAGTGCTTGATATGTTGGACAGAAAAAATATTCCATATGGTATTGCTACTGCCACTTATAAAAGCCTTGCGGAGTCTGCTCTTAAACGTCTCGGCATATATGAACGTTTTAATTTTTTGCTTACGGAATATGAATATCCTAAAGGAAAGAATTTCCCTGATATATATATGGGCGGTGCTGAAATTATGGGGCTGTCTCCTGACAATGTTCTTGTTGTTGAAGATTCGTTGCACTGTATAGAAACGGCTGTTAATTCAGGTTTTATGACTGCCGGAATATATGATGAAGTTTCATCTGCGGAACGTCATATTATAGAAAAAATTTCTGATTATTATTTTGAATCACTTGACAAAATTGAAAGTATTTTATAGGGCGAACATGGTTCGCCTGAATTTTTGCATAAAGGAATGTTGAATTATGAAAAAAGTTATGGTAGGAATGAGCGGAGGAGTGGACAGTTCTGTTTCAGCACTTCTGTTAAGAAAACAGGGATACGAAGTAATGGGAGTTACTCTCAAACTCTTTTCCGATGAAGATATAGTAGAGGCTGAAAAGGACGGAAAAACCTGCTGTGCGTTGTCGGACGTTATGGACGCAAGAAGTGTTGCATATCGTCTCGGATTTGAACATCTTGTATTTAATTTCAGGGATAATTTCCGTGAATGTGTTATGAAAAACTTTGCAGAAAGTTATCTCGGCGGACGTACACCGAATCCGTGCATTGAATGCAACAGGCACATTAAATTTGACAAAATGCTCCGCCGTGCTGTTGAATTGGAATATGACTACATAGCCACGGGACATTATGCCGTAAATGAATACGATGAAAAAACAGGAAGATATTTATTGAAACGTCCGAAAGACAGAAGTAAAGACCAGACATATGTTTTATATTCACTTACTCAGAAACAACTTTCACATACGCTTTTTCCGCTCGGAAATCTTGAAAAAACAGAAGTAAGGAAAATCGCTGAAAATGCAGGTCTTGTAAATTCTGATAAACCCGATAGTCAAGATATATGCTTTGTGCCTGACGGTGATTATGTAAGTTTTATAAAAAAATTTACAGGCACTGAAGTCCCGGAGGGGGATTTTATCAGTACAGACGGAAAATTCCTCGGAAAACACAAGGGAATTATAAACTATACAGTCGGACAGCGTAAGGGTCTCGGAATTTCTCTCGGCAAACCTGCATATGTAGTTAAGAAAGATATTTTAACAAACACTGTTACTATCGGCGATGAAAAAGACCTTTACACAAAAAGTCTTATTGCAACAGATGTCAATTTAATATCCGTTGAGGAAATTTCCGAACCGATGAGAATTACTGCAAAGACACGATACAGCCAACATGAACAGTCTGCTGTTGTTTCGTATCTCGGAAACGGTGAATATATGGTTGAGTTTGATGAACCGCAGAGAGCAGTCACAAGCGGGCAGGCGGTTGTTTTCTATGACGGTGATATAGTAGTAGGCGGAGGTACTATAAAGTGACGGAATATAAATATGAAAAACTTACCGATAAAATATATGTATGTGCAAGCAATGAACACCGTTTCGGCACAGATGCTTTTTTACTTGCCGATTTTTCGCAGTACAGACAAAAAGACAAAGTATGTGACCTCGGCACAGGGTGCGGAATAATTCCCCTTATAATGCAGAAAAAAATGCCTCCTCAAATTATATATGCTGTTGACATTCAGGAAAATGCCGTTGCACAGTTAAAGCTCAGCATAGAAAAAAGCGGTGTTTCGGGTATAGTACCGATATGTGCAGATATGAGAGAACTTTGGGAAGATGCCCCTCTCGGACAGCTTGACCTTGTTATATGTAATCCCCCGTATAAGGCGGTGAATGCAGGAATTGAGAGTGTTATAACTTCCCAGAAAATCGCCCGTCATGAGATAATGTGCAATATTGATGATGTATGCCGTTGTTCTTCAAAACTGCTGAAATTCGGCGGAAGACTTTGTGTCTGCAACCGTCCCGAAAGGCTTGCAGACGTTATATGTGCCATGAGAAATAACGGAATAGAACCAAAAAGAATACGTTTTGTTTCAAAAAATCCCGAATCTTCACCGTGGCTTTTTCTTATTGAGGGAAAAAAAGGCTCAAAGCCGTTTATGAAGATTGAACAACAGTTATATATCAGAAGTGGAAACGGATTTACTGACGAACTTAAAAAAATATATGAAATCGGAAAGGAAAAGCCATGAAAGGAATATTTTATGTTATAGGTACGCCTATAGGTAATCTTGATGATATAACTATACGTCAGCTTGATATGCTGAATAAGGTTGATTTCATATGTGCGGAAGATACAAGAGTAACTATTAAACTTCTTAACAGATACGAAATAAAAAAACAGCTTGTAAGTTTTCATGAACATAGTTCAAAAGCCGATGCACAAAAAATAATTGACCGCATTATTAACGGTGAAAATTGCGGTATTGTCACAGATGCAGGTATGCCTTGCATTTCAGACCCCGGTGAAGTGCTTGTCAGAATGTGTGCAGAAAACGACATTGATGTTAAAGTAGTACCGGGGGCGAGTGCGGTAGTGTCGGCGATTGCAGTTTCGGGACTAAGTGCAAAAAGATTCACATTTGAGGGTTTTTTGCCTGTAAATAAAAAAGAACGTGCCGAACGTCTTGAACTTCTCCGCAGTGAAACGGCTTTAATGGTATTCTATGAGGCTCCCCACAAGTTGAAAAACACACTTTCCGAATTTTCTGAATTTTTCGGAACGGAAAGAAAAATTTCAATCTGCCGTGAACTTACTAAAATTCATGAAGAAGTATTGCGTATGACTTTAGGTGAAGCTGTTGAATATTATTCGGAACATGAACCAAAAGGCGAATTTGTGCTTGTTTTAGAGGGAAATAACGGAAATACAAACGATAGAATTACACTTGAGCAGGCAATTGAACAGGTGAAAAAACTCGTTGAAATGGGCGAAAAACCGACAGATGCGTGCAGGGCGGTTGCGAAAGAATCGGGATACAGAAAAAGTGAATTATATTCCGCTTTCTGCAACGAATAACAATGTAATATAAAAAAGTGCATAAAATACTTGAAATCCGCATAGAGATATGATATAATATACATAATGTTTTGTTTAAATAATAAACGGCTTTTTTACATAATAATTGTTGAGAAAGAAGGATTTTATGCTTTGCGATTTACATTGTCATACTAAACTGTCCGACGGTTCTATGGGGATTGAAGATATTATTGACCAGTCTGCACGCATGGGTATAGAATGGTTGTCAATTACCGACCATGACACAATGGCTTCATTTTCACGTGCGGGTATTCTTGGAGAACGTGCAGGAGTAAAGATTCTTAAAGGCGTTGAACTTTCTGCATGGGACAAGAAAAGAAATAGAAAAGTACACATTCTTTGTTACGCTCCCGGAAAGCCTGACCGCCTTGAGGGTTTATGCCTTAAATCTTGCGAAATAAGAAAAGCGTGTTCTAAAGAAATGATTGACAAAGTTATGTCAAAGTTTCCGATAACTCTTGAAAGCATACTGAAACATACAACTGCCTCAAAAAGTATTTTCAAACAGCATATAATGCGTGCGTTGATTGAATACGGCTATGCACTTGAATTTTACGGCGACCTTGACCGTGAACTTTTCAATTCTCAGACGGGTTCATGTTATGTTGAACGTGAATATCCCGATGTTAATTTTGTTATCGACCTTATTCACACCGCAAAGGGCGTTGCCGTAATGGCACACCCGGCACATTATGACAGTATTGAACTTCTTGAAGAACTCGCTAAAAACGGAAAAATTGACGGTGTTGAAACAGGCCATTGGTCTGCTGACGAAAATTACAGACATGAACTTTCTGCAATCGCTTCAAAATATGAACTGATTGAAACGGGCGGTTCTGATTTTCACGGATTATATAATAACGTGCCTACTCATTTAGGCAGTGAAACTACAACAAAAGAAAATCTCGACAGAATTTTAAAACTTTCCTCAAAAATGAAGTAATGGGAATTGGATAATATGGAAGTTAAAATTATACCTGCAATTATATCTGCTATACTTCTCGGGATATTTATTTCTCCGTCGTTCATGGGCATTTTCAATATTGGAAGTGTTGCCGGTATACTTGTTTCGGGAAGTCTTACGGGAATTTTTGTATTCTGGAAACCTTTTACCGAACTTGTAAAAAAGATGTGGAATAAGCCGGCAGGAAAAATATTTCTTTGTATTTCAACAACAATAGTAAGTATATGTATCATAATTGCTGTAATTATAAGTATTTTTATGATAAAGGCTGTAAACGACCCTCCGAAAGATGAAAATACAACTGTTGTTGTGCTTGGCTGTAAGGTAAAAGAGGGCAGACCGAGCCTTATGCTTAAACGCCGTCTTAACTGTGCATATAAATATCTTTCCGAACATGAAAGCGTTAATGTTATTGTTTCGGGAGGTCAGGGAAGTGACGAAGTTATAAGTGAGGCACTTTGTATGAAAAATTATCTGATTGAAAAGGGAATTTCCCCTGAACGCATTTTCATGGAGGATAAATCCGTAAATACTTATGAAAATCTTGAATTTTCAAAAAATATTATTAACCGTGAAAATCTGCCTGAAAAAATAACTCTTGTTACAGATGGTTTTCATCAGTGCCGTGCGGAAATGATTGCAAAGAAACTTGATATAGAACCATACAATATTTCAGGTTATACCTCATGGTATATAATTCCTGTTTACTGGGTGAGGGAATGGTTCGGAATAGTCTATTATTATATTTTTGGGTAATATAACGGGGATAACATAAATTTTGAAAGGAGAAAAAACGGCGTATTCTGCCGAAATTTAAATGAAATTTGTCGTTAAAAAAGTAAACGAAAATATGTATATCTGTACAAAGCGTCTTGATGTATGCAACATTGAATTTGCAAGGCGTTTCAATTCTGAAAAACAGGCTAAGGCTTATGCAGGAAGTTCACATTTCAAAACAGGTGAGTATGTATTAGTTTCAGTTAATGACAACAACAAGGATATTACAGATATTGTTTCAATAAAAGAAAAACTAATTGATACTAAAATAAAAAAATAAGTTACATAGTAATATCAAAAAATATATTTTATTTGTATTGCATTAGTGTAAAATATATGTTAATAATATTAAAATTCATGTTGACATTATGATTAGTACATGATACAATTAAAATTGTGAGTTGATATGAAAATCAATTTGAAATAATAGATAAAGACATTTTTTATGTTTTTCGTAACATAATTAGTCTGATTATAGAATAATAAAGTAAAGGAATGATGTATTTGAAAATAAGTTTTTCAACACTTGCCTGTCCTGATTGGTCATGGTCGGATATTTATTCAATTGCAAAGGACTTTCAGTTTAATGGAATTGAAATACGTGGTCTCGGAAATGAAATTTTTTCCGTAAAGGCTAAACCGTTTACAGATTCACGTTTGCCCGAAACTATTGATAAACTCATTTCTCTCGGACTGGAAATTCCGTGTCTTTCTTCCGGTGCGTGTCTTAGGGACAAGGATAAGTTTGCTGAAGCTGAGGCTGAAATAACTGCATATGCAAAACTTGCAAATAAACTCAATACGCCATATATAAGAGTGCTCGGAGATGACGAATGCAGCCCTTTAAATGAAGTTGATGATGACTGCGTTGCAGAGGCACTCATAAATCTTATTCCGATTGCAGAGGAATATAATGTTACTTTGCTTATCGAAACTAACGGCGTTTACAGTGATACAGCACGTCTTGCAAATGTTCTTAATAAAGTTAAAAACCGCAAAGTCGCCGCTCTCTGGGATATGCACCACCCTTATCGTTTTGCGGGAGAGTCACCCAAAACAACTGTTTCAAATCTCGGCGAATATATTAAATATGTTCATGTCAAGGACAGTATAATAAACAGCGACGGCAAAGTTGAATACCGCATTATAGGAAATGGCGATATTCCGGTAAAGAAAATGCTTGAACAACTCCGTTCAATAAATTATACGGGCTATGTTTCTCTTGAATGGGTGAAACGCTGGGCATATAGTCTTTCAGATGCAGGAATAGTTATTCCGAAATTTGCCGAATATATGAAACCATACAAGACAAAACATAAGCATTTACTTCAGGATAATATGAGGGGTACAGGAAAATATCCGTGGCCTAAGGAGAGAATTATAAATTATACATTTCCCGACATTCTTGACCGTATATGTGAAGAATTTCCGAATCAATACGCTTTCCGCTATACGGAACTTGACTACACAAGAACGTATTCTGAATTCAGGGACGATGTAGACACTTTTGCACGTTCACTTATGGCTATGGGCGTTAAAAAGGGCGACCATGTTGCTATATGGGCTACTAATGTTCCGCAGTGGTATATTACTTTCTGGGCAACAACAAAAATAGGTGCTGTTCTTGTTACAATGAACAGTGAATACAGAATCCATGAAGCGGAATATCTTCTTAAACAGTCTGATACAAATACACTTGTCATGATTGACGGAATAAAAGATATAAAATATGTTGACATAATCAAGGAATTATGCCCCGAACTTGAAACTTGCGAGGCGGGAAAACTCAATTCCGAAAGATTGCCTTTTCTTAAAAATGTAATTACAGTAAATTCAAAGAATAAAGGCTGTTATACGTGGGAAGAGGCAATAGAACTTTCAAAGAATGTCCCCTACAGTGAAGTTGAAAAGGTAAGAAGAACTATTGATATTCATGATGTCTGCAATATGCAGTATACATCAGGAACTACAGGATTTCCGAAAGGCGTTATGCTTACTCACTATAACGTTGTAAATAACGGCAAAGCTATCGGCGATTGTATGGATTTGTCAACGGCAGACCGCATGATGATACAAGTACCAATGTTTCACTGTTTCGGAATGGTTCTTGCTATGACTGCATCTGTAACTCATGGTACTACAATGTCACCTATTACAAGATTTTCGCCAAGAAAGGGACTTGCCTGCATAAATAAGGAAAAAATAACCTGTTTCCACGGTGTTCCGACTATGTTTATTGCAATGCTTGGACATCCCGATTTTAAAAATACGGATTTTTCATATATGAGAACAGGTATAATGGCAGGTTCTCCTTGTCCTATAAAGACAATGGAAGAAGTTATTGAAAAGATGAATATGAAAGAAATATGCATTACATACGGTCAGACAGAAGCCTCCCCTGCAACTACTATGAGCAAGACGACAGACAGCATTGAACAGCGTGTAAATACTGTAGGAGGGCCTATTTTTGGCGTTGAGTGTAAAATAGTTGACCCTGAAACAAATGAAGAACTTCCCGACGATGTAGACGGCGAATTTGTTGCAAGAGGCTATAATATAATGAAAGGTTACTACAAAATGCCCGAGGCTACAGCAGCAGCTATTGATTCGCAGGGTTGGCTGCACACAGGCGACCTTGCAAGAAGGCGTTCTTCTGACGGCTATTATAAAATTACAGGACGCATAAAAGATATGATTATTCGTGGCGGTGAAAATATCTATCCAAAGGAAATTGAAGATTTCCTTTATACAAATCCGAAAGTCAAGGACGTACAGGTAATAGGCGTGCCTGATGAAAGCTACGGCGAAGAAATAATGGCGTGCATAGTTCTTAAAGAGGGCGAAACGGCTACTCCGCTTGAAATAAAAAAATTCTGCAAAGAACGCATGGCGGCTCATAAATGCCCGAAATACGTTGACTTTGTGGACGGTTTCCCGATGAACGCCGCCGGAAAAATTCTCAAATACAAAATGAGAGAACAGGCAGTTGAAAAACTTAATCTTCATAAAGCGGAAGAAATTGTGACTGCATAAAATATTGACTGTCTGTACTGAAAAAGTACAGGCAGTTTTTTTATATATTATTTATCTTTTGAATGTTGACAAATTATAAAATATGCTATATAATATAAAAAGGAAATATCCTGAATAACAAAGAAAGGAGAGTTCATTGAACAGACTGATTTTATATGAATAATTATTTAAAAAATGCTTTTGCGGTAATGACGGCTTTTTCATTGCCTTTGTCATACTGCATCAAACCTGATACAGATGCTTTTTCCATTGAAGAAGATACTGAAACAGTTTTTTCACCTTCAATTCCGAAATTCAGTCATATTGTAGGACAGCCCGACGGAAAACTTTTTCTTATGGCGGACGGTACGGAAATTTCAGGAAATGCAGGTATTTACAGCAGGTCAGGTATTGACAACAGGGCGGTAATGCCTGAAAGTTTTGATATGCGTTATGAGGGGACAATAACTTCTGTAAAAGACCAGGGAGCTTATGGGACGTGTTGGACACATTCATCTGCTTCAAGTGCGGAATCAGGCGTAATAAATTCAGACCCGTCTGTAAATCTTTCAGAATTTCATACAGCATATTATCCTTATTTCGGTGATGAACAGATTGAAACAGAAGCCGGAAGTACTTTTGAACAGCTTGACTGGGGCGGTTCAACTGCCGTTGTTGCGAATCTCTGGTCACAATGGATAGGGCCTGTATATGAAAGCAAACTACCTTACGGTGATGAGGAGTTTTTTAATAATGCTGACAATGTACAGGATATGAAGTATCAGAGTGATTATCATCTTGAAGATGCTTATATGTTTGACTTTAACAGTGACAGAAGTAATGCTGACGATGTGAATGCCCTTGTAAAACAGTTTGTATATAATGGAAATTCAATTGATGTTTCATTTTATTATGATAACTCTTATTCTTACAACTATGAATATAACTGCGTAAACAGCAAAAGAAAACCGAGATTTGCAAATCACGCTGTTACTATTGCGGGCTGGGACGATAATTTCCCTGCATCAAATTTTACAATACAACCTGAACATGACGGTGCATGGCTTGTAAAAAACAGTTGGGGATATGATTACGGCGATGACGGTTATTTTTGGATTTCATATGATGATGCAAGTCTTTGTCAGTTTGCAGTTTATGAACTGGGTGACAAAAATAATTATTCGGTAAATTATCATCATGATACATTTGTTCCTACTCAAATTCTTTCTGCCTATGATGAAAATTTAGGTGAACAGAGTAATTCCTCATATATGGCAGATATTTTTACTGCTGAGGAAGATATGCAGATTGATGCAGTTTCTACTTATTTTGAGAATGCAAACACGGATTATGAAGTAACTGTGTATACAAATCTTCAGGACGAATCAGACCCTGTTTCTTCAGAAACATATTCCGCTGTTACTTACGGCACGGAAGATATTACGGGGTATCATACTATTGAACTTGACGAAAGTGTTCCTGTGAAAGCAGGGGAGAAGTTCAGCGTTGTTGTAAAACTCACTTGCGAAAACAATCTGTATGTAATACCTGTTGAATCGAGTATGTTTATAGTAGACAGCGAAACGGGCGAAATAACTGATATAGGAGCATTTTCTACACATGAACAGATAGAACAGCATACAGGAAAAAATGAAAGTTTTTTCAGTGTAGACGGTAAAACATGGTCTGATGCAGGCGATGAGGGTTATATTTATAGCGATGAAGAAAA
The DNA here is from genome assembly GCA_947627175.1 of uncultured Ruminococcus sp. Lineage (GTDB taxonomy): Bacteria > Bacillota > Clostridia > Oscillospirales > Ruminococcaceae > Ruminococcus. The sequence continues at coordinate 58,995 of CANQVA010000003.1, read as the reverse complement.
GGCTGTTATTCTGGAAATGCTGAAAACTGAACTTTATGATGGTCTTTTGCCGTCTGATACTGAAGAACTTGAAGAGGCTGATACTTTGTATGAGTATTATAAAATGCTTTTTGCATCGGGAGAACTTCATATAGAAGTCGGAAATATTTCACTGAAAGCATTCGGGAATCCGTCGGGAACAGTCAAATTTTCACATATTTCGGGAGAAGTTCCGACAGATGAAAAAATTTCACTTTATTCAACGGACGGAAATGAAATATCAGTATCTTTAAACGGTTCGGAATATGTTCCGTATACAGAACCTATAGCTATAAATGAGAAAACGACAATTTCAGCATATACTTCACCGGGCGTATTCAGTGAAAGAACTTACACGCCTGCAAAAGCTGAATTTAATGATATAATCGCATATAATAATTCAACAAAAGTTTATCTCAAAGCCGAAAAAATAAGTGACAATGAATATATTTTAAATGTTCCCGATACTTATAATTCAGTTCAATTTTATCCTGTAACGGGTGCAGACGTTAAAATGAACGGAATTGAAATTGATAATTCCGAATATACTGATGATGTTATTCTTTCATACGGTGAAAATATTATTACATTTGAACTTTCACAAGAGGGAAAACTTTCCGATACAGTTACTCTGAAAGTAGAAAAAAGTCCGATATTATTCAATCTTTCAACAGAAACTGTTAATTTTTCGTCAGGCTTTACAGTGACAACCGAGGACGGAATAACATTAAATCAGGGTGACTATGTAGGAGATTATGCAGGGCAGAATGTCATTGTAAAAAATGAAGACAGTCAGGAAGAAATTATATGTAAAGTTCCCGAACGTGCTGTATTGCCCGAACTTGAAACGGACTATTATTATGAAACTCTTGGATTTATACCGAATGAAACGGCTGAACAGCTTGTTTATTCCGTAGAGGAAAATCCACGTGAATCGAACTATGTTTCCGCAGAAAAAAGACTTATTGACGGCACATGGATAAATTCCGGTATGGTTATGAACAAGGCGTTTAGAGTTATTCCGGGAGAAACAATTACATTTAAAATACTTGCAGGAAATAATATGTTTGCAAGTGAACCGCTTACTGTACATATTCCCGAAGCAGGTAAAGCACCCGACAAACTCCCTGAATTTGTAACTGAAAACGGCAAGTCACATCTTGACGGATACGCCTATGAAATAGCATTGCCTGAACAGGCTGACGAAAATATATTGTCCGTACAGGCGGAAGAATGGGGATATTCCGATTCAGAAAAATATGCTGAAATTATTGGAAATCGTTTAGGAATAAGCGACAGGGACGAACTGAAAAAAATTTTATCTTCTTCATGGTCAACAGACACAGAACTTGAAACCGGACAACCATATGCTTTAAGATATTCTTCAACAAATGATTCTTTTGCATCTCAATGTACTTTGATGACATTTTTTCAGAAAGGCGACGTAAATGGCGATGGTCTTGTAGATGCAGTAGATGCAACTCAAGTACTTATTCATTACGCAAACCTTTCCACAGGTGGAAATGGTACGATTGATGCGGATAAACTCCTCGTTGCAGAATATAACGGCGACGGTCTGATTGATACAGTAGACGCAGCAGCTATACTTATTTATTATGCGGAACAGTCTGTTAAGGGAATCAGGAAATAATCAATGTATAAAAAAGGAATTGTCTGTCTGATTGCATCAATTATTTTATTCATATGTACAGCTGTTCTTGTAATTACATCTGATATGAAATCAGATGACGAAATAAAAATTACAGTTATAAATACTGAAACAGCAGAAGTTACTGATACAGAGATTCCAAAAACAGAGATAATTCAGACAACAGTAAAATTTTCTGAAAAGACAACTACAGAAACGACTGTTACAACAACAGAAACGACAGTTACAACAGTTTCGTCAATTTCCACAAATCAAAATCAGGAAATTACAGAAACTGAACCCGTATACAATGATTATGAAGAAATTTACATTGATATAAATACAGCAGGAATTGAAGAACTTATGTGTCTTGACGGCATCGGTGAAGTGACAGCAGAGGCAATTATAAATTATCGCAATGAAAACGGCGGTTTCAATAACATAGAAGAAATAATGAACGTTTACGGAATAGGTGAGGCAAAATTTGAAAAAATCCGTGAACATATCTATGTTCAGAATCCAATTTATGACTATAATTCGGAAATTGTTGAAGAAGTTGAAGAACCTGTAGAAGAATATCAAGAACCTGAAACAATTCCCGAAATGACTGCTGAAGAAGAAACAGAACCCGAATTGACTCTTGAAAATTGTGCCCCTATAAATATAAACACGGCAGATATTGAATTACTTATGCTGTTGCCAAATGTTGATGAGCAAATTGCACAAGATATTATAACACTGCGTGAGGGGCTTAATGGTTTTTCAAATGTTTATGAACTTTTGTATCTTGAAAAACTTGACCAAAAACAAGTGGCAGAGTTGGTAAAATTTGTAACAGTTGGGCAATAGGTCTAAAAGATGACTTCAATAATAGTGCATAAGTGTGAATTTCTTTTTTACCGATTTGTAACTTTTCGAGATTTATGCTATTATTTATGTTAATATTGACAATAAAACAGTGTTGAAAGTGTACAATATGTCCAAAAAATATTAAAGAACGATATAAAGCATTGACTTTAGACGAAAAATAATGTATATTTTAATTACAAAAGCAATTAGTCCGCAGTATGTGAAGACGTGTAGGTGTTGTACCGGTACTTATGCCGAAATACATATGCTCCGGAAATGGTTTCTGTTTCAGGAGCTTCTGACGGTTTACTGTTTGCTTTTTGTAAGTCATCGGTTTCACAGGATAAAGGGAAGCGGTGAGTACATTCATCGGGCGGTAGTATTCTTAGTGAAACAAATCAATACTTTATCATTATCCATTTTATTTTACATATTATATTTATCTGAAATATAATATACATATTTAAGGAGGAAAAATCTAATGAACACACTTAAAAGAACATTAGCTTTAGTAGCTACACTTGCTATGGCTACTGGTGCATTTGCAAGCTGTGGCGAAGATGAAAGCAGCCCATCTACAGCATCATCTACTGCTCCTGAAAGCAGTGCTGAGGAATCTTCTGCTGAAGAAACTTCTGCTGAAGAATCAGAAGCTGAAGAATCTTCCGATGCTGAGGAATCTTCCGATGCTGAAGCAAGTGGCGAAGAATCAGAGGCAGATGCTCCCGCATCATCAGGCGGCAGTGCTTCTACTGAACTCGGCGAAATTTCACTTGCTACAGGCGGTGACACATTCACAGTTGCAGCTTGGAATGCTGATGACGTACCGGCTATGCTTGACCAGTGGAAGGCTACAACAGGTACTTCTGATGACAAGGTAAACTTCATCAACTTCGATGTAGGCGGCGGTCAGGCATCTGAAAAGTATGACGCTCTCTTCAATGACGGTTCAGACCTCGACGTTTATTTCTGTGAAGCTGACTGGGCTCTCAAGTACATCAACGATGATACAAGAACAGCTCCCCTTGAACAGCTCGGTTTCTCAGATGATAACTTTGCTGATATCTATGCTTACACAGATGAAATCGGTAAGGATTCAAACGGCGTTCGTAAGGGCGTTTCATGGCAGGCAGCAGCAGGCGGTTTTGCTTACAGAACAGACCTTGCTGAACAGTATCTTGGCGTAACAAGTCCTGAAGAAATGCAGGCTAAGATTGGCGACTGGGAAAGCTTCGTAACAACTGCTGAAGATATTGCTGAACAGTCAGGCGGAAAGACAGCTCTTGCTGATACTCTCGGCGGTATGTGGCAGGTATTCGCAGCAAGCCGTACAACTCCGTGGGTTGTTGACAACGCTCTCGAAGTTGACGATTCATGTAAAGAATTTGCTGATTATGCTAAGAGACTTTGGGACTGCGGTGGCGTAACAAAGAATCCTCAGTGGGATGCTTCATGGTATGCTTCAGGTCAGGACGATAGTGCAATGGGCTTCTTCGTATCAACATGGGGCTTCGGTGACTCTATCCTTGCTCAGGCAGCCGGCGGTGAAGATGGTGCAACATACGGTAAGTGGAATGTTTGCCAGGGTCCTTCTCCTTACTTCTGGGGCGGTACATGGATTGTTGTTAATCCTGCTACAGATAACGCTGAAGAGGCTCAGTCATTCATCTATACGTTCACAGTTGACAAAGACCAGATTAAGGAATACGCTCTCAGCAAGCCTGAATACTGCAACAATACAGTTGTAATGCAGGAAATCGTTGATTCAGGTGAAAACCCGAACGATTACGTTACAAACCTTCTCGCTGGTCAGAACTATTTTGAAGTTCTCCATGAGAACGCTCAGAAGATTGACCTTAACGGTCTTATCACTCCTTATGACGCTACTATCAAGACAGACTTCATTGACACAGTTCAGTCTCAGTACCTTGAAGGCGGTGCATCATGGGAAGATACTCAGATTGCATTCATGGAAAAGGTTTCAGCAGATATTCCTGACCTTCAGTAATATTTAGTTAAGTCCTAAGTTTATTGCCGGTGGGACAGGTTCGTGTTCCATCGGCACTTGTTTAAATATTACGAAAGGGTGTGTGTGTGTATGGCATCATCTGCTCAGAGCAGAATAAAATCAATCAGCTATGCTAAATATGGTTACATATTTATTTTACCGTTTTTTATTGTTTATTGCTTTTTCCAGTTATGGCCTTTGATTTACACCTTTATTCTTGCTTTTAAGGGAAATCAGAGTGCAGGCGATTCATGGGTCGGTTTTCAGAATTTCAGCGACCTTCTTTTCAGTCACCCTTATAACAAGAGTGACCTTCTTAGTGCAGATAAGGAAGTAAAGGCAGCTGCAAAAGAACTTATGTCTATTGATGTACAGCATCAACATTTCGTAAGATGTCTGAAGAATACTATTATTCTTTGGTTCGGTAACTTTATACCGCAGATTGCACTTTCACTTTCACTCGCTGTCTGGTTTACAGATGCAAAACTCAAGATTCCGGGAAAAGGTTTCTTCAAGGTAATAATGTATATGCCTAATATCATTACTGCTGCTTCAATAGCTGTACTTTTCCTTCAGCTTTGTGCTGATACAAACTATTCGGCAGCTACTATCATTGGTAGATCTCTCGGTGTACTCAAAGACGGCGATTTTTTCAACATGACAAAAAATATCCCTGATAAAGTAGTATGGCCTCCACGTATAATTGTTATGTTTATTCAGACATGGATGTGGTTCGGTAATACAATGATTATGCTTATGTCAGGTATTATGGGTATTAACCCGTCACTGTTCGAGGCTGCAAGCATCGACGGTGCGTCAAGCGGTCAGACATTTATCAAAATCACAGTTCCGCTCCTCAGCCCGATTCTTGTTTATACAGTCATAACTTCTATGATTGGTGGTCTCCAGATGTTCGATATGCCTTACCTCTTCACAACTTCAAAAGAAGGTGCACGTATCGACAATATCGAAACAATTGCTGTTTATATCTACGATAAATTCCACAGTGGTTCAATTGAACCGTCCTACGGTTATTCAGGTGCGGCTTCAGTTATACTCTTCATTATCACTGCTGTTCTTGGTGCTATTATCTTCCGCATTAACCGTGATGAAGATGAACACAGAAAGAAAAAGGAACGTAAAGAACTTATTAAACAGCAGAAAGCAAAGAATAAACAGTTTGGAGGTCTTAGTATATGAGCAAAATGAAAGCAACTTACGGAGACCAGGAAAATTATACCAGAAGTCTTAAAATTAAATCAACTATAATTCTGGTATGGCTGATTATCCTTACAATTATATGTCTGCTTCCTATTTACATTCTTATTCTTAACGCAACAAGGTCGCATAACGAAATTATCAGTATGACAGGTCTTGGAAAACTTTTCGTTCCGAGTAGTCATTTCGGTGAAAACGTTAAAAACCTCAGTGTTAAAACATCAGAAGACTTCAGTCTTATGATTGGTTACAAAAACAGCTTGATTATTACTGGTTGTTCAACTTTCCTGACTGTTTTCTTCTCAGCAATGACAGCATATGGTATACGTGTTTATGAATTTAAACTTAAAGATGCTGCTTATACAGCTATTCTTCTTGTAATGATGGTTCCTGTACAAGTAACTTCTGCCGGTTTTGTAAAGTTCATGATTACACTCGGTCTTACAAACTCATTCATTCCGCTTATTATTCCGGCTGTTGCAGCACCTGCGGTAGTATACTTCATGGTTTCTTATCTGAAGTCATCATTCTCACAGGCTATTGTTGAGGCTGCACGTATTGACGGATGCAGTGAATTTAGAACATTCCTTCAGATAGCTATTCCTATGATGAAGCCCGCTATCGCTGTACAGGCAATTTTCGCATTCATCGCAAGCTGGAACAACTTCTATACACCTAACATGATTCTTATCGACCCCAACAAGGGCGGTACAACAAACCTCCGTACACTTCCTATGATGCTCGGTATTCTTCAGTCATCACAGAAAACTGCTGACTATGGTATGATTTACACTTGTATTGCACTCGGTATCATTCCGATTATCATTGCATACATTTGTCTTTCAAAGTTCATCATTGCAGGTGTTGCACTTGGTGGTGTAAAGGAATAATTTTAAAAAATTACAGCACACTTCGGTGTGCTGTTTTTTTGTTTATGGACGCTTTGCGTCTTTTTTTTGTAATATTGAGAACGTTGAATGAATATGATTAAGTGAAAGGAGTGTTTATAATGACGGACAGTACAAGCTATGAAATAATTTCGTCTTATGTAACGGAATCTGTACGGACAGCCATGCAGGCGGTAAATGCTGATGAGAAAAAAGCAACAGAAATACGTCTCAGATGTGAACGTGCTGTATCGTATGTTTATCCGGATAAGATAAAATATCTGACAAAAAACGGAAAACTTACGGATAATTACAGTGATTCTGAATGTGTTGCGGTAACTGCATCTGAAATAAGACAGATTGTTGAAAAACTTTGTCATTTTTCAGTCTATAGTTGTACAAGGGAACTGCACGAGGGATATTTTGTACTGAAAGGCGGAATACGTGTAGGCGTTGCGGGAACTTATTCAGATACAGCCGGACAAACTATAAATAATTTCAGTTCGCTGAATTTCCGTATTGCACGTTGTGTAAAAAACTGTTCAGCACAGATTTTTGAAAAAATTTTTCCTGACCGCAGCAGTGTACTTATATGCGGAGGGGTAAATTCAGGGAAAACTACTGTTCTGCGTGATTTGTGCAGACTTTGCGGAAACAGTTTAAAAGTATCGCTTATTGATGAACGCAATGAAATTTCTTCTTCATACGGCGGAATTGCTGAAAACGATGTCGGAGTTTCAACTGATATACTTGTAGGTTGTAAACGTTCAGCCGGAATTATTTCGGCGGTGCGGACGCTTTCCCCTGACATGATTTTCTGTGACGAAATTTCTGAAAAAGAAGATTCAGATGCAATTTTGCAGGCGTTCGGATGCGGTGTGAATTTTGCGGCAACTGTTCATGCAGAAAATTATGAAAATCTTATGAAACGTATTGCTGTAAAACCTCTTATTGAAACGGGTGTTTTTGATTATGCGGTTTTTCTGGAGGGAAGCTGTTTTCCCGGCAAAGTAAGGGAAATCAGGAGGCTGAAAAATGCTTTTTAGGATTGTTGCGGCGGTTTTGTTTTTCACTGCCGGGGGAATTGCAGGAATTTCATTTTCTGAACGTCTTAAAACAGAACTTGAACTTTGTCGCAGTATCAGAGAGATGTTTATGGATTCTGCTATGCTCATAAGATGCCGTGCAATTGATGTGTATTCTTTAAGTTCGGAATTAAGACAAAACAGACAGCTTTGCAGACTTACATTTTTAAATGAAATTCCCGAACATTACAGCGAAAGCGACAATTTTCATGAGATATGGAAAAAAGCTGTAAATTCACAAAATTTTCCTGATGATGAAAAAAGACTTTTATGTGATTTCGGGGAAATATTGGGCAGGAGTGATATTGAAGGTCAGATTGCCTCTATAAATGCACTTGAAGAAACGGCTGTAACACTGGAAAAAAGACGTTATGAAACATATTTACAGAAAGGGAAACTTTATAGAAGTGTCGGTATGCTGTTCGGAGTAATGGTCGGAATACTTGTAATTTAAAGCACGAAAGGAAGAAGATGATGGACATTGATTTGATTTTTAAAATTGCCGGAACGGGAATTATTGTTGCTGTGCTTAATCTTGTTCTGAAACGTGCGGAACGTGAAGAACAAGCAATGATGACAACTCTTGCGGGGCTTATAGTTGTACTTATTGTTATAGTAGATGAAATAGGGGATTTGTTTGAAAAAGTAAAAACGGTGTTCGGCTTATGGTAGAAAATTGTTTTTCTGTTGCAGTTTTTTGTGTATGTTCAGCGATTTTTGCGGTTTTGCTCCGACAGTATTGTAATGAACAGTCACTTATGATTGCACTTTTAGCGTGCGTTGCAGTAGTAGGCGGACTTATGCTGTTTATTGAACCGCTTGTTTCTGAAGTGCATGACATATTTTCTGATGCAGGTATATCAGACAGTTATATTTCACTTGTATTCAAGGCTGCTGCGGTATGTTTCATAACACAGATAACGTGTGAAATATGTCGTGACAGCGGAGAAAATGCCATTGCATCAGCGGCGGAGATGTGGGGAAGGGGGGCAATAACATTCATGAGCCTGCCTGTACTTAAAGCACTTCTTGAAAGAATAAATGAAATAATTTAGGAAAAATATGAAAAGATTTATAATTATACCGATAATATTTTTTATTCTGCTGACTGCGGTATGTCCGTTGTATACTTTTTCAGCCGAATATACAGACAGTGAAACGGAAATTGAAGAGCAGATTGACGACATTATGTCTGATTATGACATTGATTACAGTTATGAAGATGTCAGCGGTCTTTCATTGGACGGGCTTATATCAATGGTAAAAGGTGCATTTAATGCAAGGATTTCCGCACCGATTAAAGTTTTCAAAACAATTATTATTGTGGTGTTGTTTACGGCGTTGATGAAAAGTGCAGGTGAAAGTGTCTTTTCGTCGGATTCATCATCAAGTCTTTACAATATGATTTGTGTTATGTCGGCGGTTACGGTAATTATGCCGCAGCTTTTTACAGTTTACAGTGAGGCACTTACAGCAATTGAACGAAGCGGAAATTTTATTCTTGTTTTTGTGCCTGTTTTTACGGGTATTACCGTTGCAAGCGGAGGTATAACTACTGCCGGCATTTATAACGTTCTTATACTCGGGGCTTCTGAACTTATAGTTGAACTTTCACGTCATTTTCTCATTCCTGTACTGAGTGTAACTGCTGTTCTGGCGGTTTCGGGGAGTATTTTTCCGAACGTTTCACTTGAAAGCATAGTTGGTCTGCTTAAAAAAATAATTACATGGGGCATGACAATTTCAATGACACTTTTTACAGGTTTTGTTTCTATGAAATGTACCCTCGGCGGAAAAGCGGACGGTGTTGCGACAAAAACAGCAAGGTTTCTGATTTCGGGGACTGTTCCGCTTGTAGGCGGTGCTGTTTCTGATGCATATGCAACAGTGAAAAGCAGTTTTGACGTTATTCACGGGACAGTGGGAACTTTAGGTGTTATTGCGATAATTATAATAATGTTTCCGCCTGTTTTGGAGATTCTTATATTCCGCTGTATAATGTGGACGGGAATTGCAGCCGCTGAACTTTTTTCGGCAGACCCGCTTGTAAAACTCATGAAAGGTATTGACAGCGGGCTTGCCGTTGCACTGAGTGTTCTTGTGTGTTATTCGGTAATTTTTATTCTTTGTACGGGAATACTTATGAAATGTCTTACATAGGAGGGAAAAAATGGAAGATTTTAAAAATGCAGTAATGGCAGTATGTATAGTTTCAGCAGGAGTATGTATAATTGAAAATATGGTGTCATGCACAAAGCTGAAATCGCAGATGAAACTTTTGCTTAATATGACTGTTGCATCAGTTCTTATAGCGTCGTTTACAAAGGGCGGAATTTCTTTTGAATTGCCTGACTTTCCGTCTTATGATACTTCTGAATACAGTTATTCACAAGAGGCTTATATTGAAGAAATGTGCAGGCGGACAGGTGAAAACGTTTCAAATATACTGCTTGAACAGCTTTCTGCCGTCGGAATAAATTGCAGTAAAATTGAAACAGAAGTTAATATTTCTGATGATAACAGCATATTTATTAGTAAGGTCACAATCAGTGCGGACGATTTCGGAAAAGCGGCTGAAATAATCGGGAAAAGTATTGGCAGTGATACGGAGGTAGTCAATGGAGATTACTAAAAAATTAAAGAATATGCCAAAGGATAAAAGAATGATGACTGTGGTCGTAATTCTTGGAATAACCGGTCTTGTACTGATAATGATATCATCGCTTGTGCCGAAAGAGGAAAAAACGGACGAGTTGGAATATACAACTACTGAAAAAATTTCAAGTGCAGAAGATTACCGCATTGAAACAGAAAAACGGCTTGAAAATTTTCTCAGCAGTATAGACGGGGCAGGCAATGTAAAAGTGTACCTTACAGTCGGAAGCGATGAGAGATATATTTATGCAACAGAGGGCAGAAGAAGCAAATCTGAAAATAAGACGGAGGAGGAACGGAAATATGTGATGATAGGCGGAGGGAGTGATAAATCTGCACTTATTGAAACGGTTGAAACTCCTGCAATAACCGGGGCTGTTATTGCTTGCAGTGGTTTTGACAGTCCGACAGTGCAGGAACAGATTTACAGGGCGGTTTCGGCTGCTCTCGGCATTCCGACAGGAAAAATATATGTAACAAAACTGAAACGGTAAAGGAGATAAATTTATGAAAAAACCATCTGTAATTATAGGAAAGAAACAAATAATAATGACTTGCCTTACTCTTATGCTTGCAATAGCAGTCTACATAAACTATGCAGCAGCCCCGAAAATTTCAGACGATACTGAAACAAAAACGGTTACTGCAAAAAATGACACTGTAAGCTATGGTGAAACAGAATTTGTGAATGCTGAAACAGAATCCGTCAATGCAGAGGCAACGGACTATTTCGCACAGGCACGCCTTGACAAAATGAATAACCGTGATACAGCGGTACAGACTTTGCAGTCAATAATAGGCGGTGGGGATATAACAGAAGATGAAATGGTTATGAATGCTCTTGACGCTGTTGAAGTTTCAAAGCTGATTGAGGCAGAGGGAACTATTGAATCTCTTGTAAAAGCACAAGGCTTTGATGACTGCGTTGCTTATCTTGACGGCGAAACAGCTAAAGTTGTAATCAAGACAGCAGGTCTTGACAAAGCACAGGCAGCCTCTATAAAACAGATAATTCTTGACGAAACAGAAGTTTCACCAGAAAATATCAGAATTTTTGAAGTAAAGTAGTTGTACAAACTGAATTTTTTTGGTATAATATAAAGTAAGGTGTGAAAGACTGTAAGTTAAAAGATTATATAAAAATACGGAGGTTAAAAAAATGGAAGTTATTCATGAAAATATCAACAGAAAATTGAAAATATCAGACGATGTTATAATGACCATTACAAAACTTGCCGCCCTTGACGTAAAAGGGGTGGCAAGTCTGAACGGTGAAATAAATGCATTGAGCAAACTCAAAAAAAATGTCCCTGTTCATGTGAGCATGATTGAGGACGTAGCCGCTATTGACGTTGAAATCAGAATAAAAGGCAAAGAAAAAGCCGCTGTTGTTGCTCAGGAGGTTCAGACGGCAGTCAAGGAAAATGTACAGAATATGACGGGTATTCCTGTAGCAAGAGTAAATGTCACTGTGAGCGGGGCAGTATTTGATTAAAAGGAGTAGTAAAAATGACAAGACGTGAAATAAGAGATAACGCTTTCAAGTTGGTTTTTGAAGAGCTTCTGCGAGATGATGACATAAACGAACTTTATGATATTGCAGAGGAAATTGAAGAAATCAATGTAAATGACGATGTGAAAAAAATTGTCAGCGGAACTATTGAACACCGTGAGGAAATTGACAAGATTATTTCCGGTTACAGTAAATCAAGAAGTATTGCAAGAATTTCAAAGTTGAATCTTGCCATACTTGAAATTGCTTTATATGAGTGTATTTATGATGACAGAACACCTATAAATGCCGCTATAAGTGAAGCTGTAAATCTTGCGGAGGTTTACGCATATCAGGAGGATATTTCATTTATAAACGGTGTTCTCGGTGCATTTTCCCGTGACTTGAAAAAGGAAGAAAACAAAGATGCCTGAATTTCTCGGAGTTGATACAAGCAATTACACAACGTCAGCGGCGGTTTATGTGAGTGAGGAAAATAAAATCTATCAGTCAAAAAGGCTTTTGCCCGTAAAGGACGGCGAACTCGGACTAAGACAGAGTGATGCTGTTTTTCATCACACAAAACAGTTGCCCGAAATTATTGAAAAACTCTGTTCCGAAAATTTCCTCGGAAAACCTTCAGCAATTTCAGCGTCAGTGCGTCCAAGAAATATAGACGGTTCATATATGCCTTGTTTTCTGTGCGGAGAGGGGTTAGCACGTTCAATTTCAGCGATTGAAAAAATACCCTTTTATTTCACTTCTCATCAAATCGGACATATTCTTTCAGCACTTTATTCAGCGGACAGGCTTGAACTTGTAAGGGAAAAATTTATAGCTTTTCATGTCAGTGGCGGTACGACAGATTGTTTGCTCTGTGAACCCGACATTGATAATATACTGAAAGTTTCGGAAATCGGCACTTCACTTGATTTAAAAGCGGGTCAGGCGGTTGACCGTGTGGGTTTAATGCTCGGACTGAAATTTCCATGCGGTGCTGAACTGGAAAATATTGCCGAAAATTCGGATAAAAAATATAAAGTCAAACCTATTATGAAAGGACTGAATTGTTCTGTTTCAGGGTTGGAGAATAAGTGCCGGAAAATGCTTGATGACGATGAACGCCCTGAAAATATTGCTTATTATTGTCTTGACTTTATTGCGGAAACGATTATTTCAATGACTTCCGAAGCTGTTAAAATTCATGGGAATATTCCTCTTGTTTTTGCCGGCGGGGTGATGTCAGATAAAATTATCAGAAATAAAATTATTTCCCGTTTCGGAAAAGCATTTTTTGCACAGCCTGAATTTTCATGTGACAATGCGGCAGGTGTTGCAATATACGGTTATTTGAAGAATAAAGGAGAGATAATATAGATGTCTGTTGTTACTGTTACTCAAATCAATAAGTATATCGGAATTATTCTGAAAAATGACTGTAATCTCAGTAATGTAATGATTAAGGGCGAAATTTCGGATTTAGTAAATCATTTTGCAAGTGGTCATTGCTATTTTACGCTTAAAGACGACAAAAGCAGTATAAAAGCGGTAATGTTTGCATCTGATGTTAAAAGACTGAATTTTACTTTGGAAAATGGTATGTCTGTTGTTGTTTCGGGTAGAACGGCAGTTTTTGAGCGTGACGGCATATATCAGATTCACGTAAAGGATATTATTGCCGACGGAAAGGGAAAACAAATGACCGCCCTCGAAAAACTGAAAAAAAGGCTTTCGGAAGAGGGTATATTTGACAAGGCACATAAACAATCTGTTCCTGAAATGCCTGAAAAAATAGGCGTTGTCACGTCATCAGACGGTGCGGCGGTTCAGGATATAATAAATGTTATTTCAAGAAGATATCCTATAGGTGAGATTTACATTGTAAATACTTTTGTACAAGGTGTGAACGCTCCCGATTCAATTTGCAATGGAATTGCAAAAGCAGAAAATGCCGGTTGTGATGTTATTATTGTAGGCAGGGGCGGAGGTTCTAAAGAGGACTTGAATGCTTTTGATACAGAAAAAGTTGCCTATGCAATTTATAATTGCAAAGTTCCGATAATTTCGGCGGTTGGTCATGAAATTGATTTTACAATTGCCGACCTTGTTGCTGATTTGAGAGCACCTACTCCGTCAGCAGCAGCGGAAATTGCCGTGCCGTCCCTGCATACGCTTTATGACAGAATAGACATTCTTGCAAAACGTTCGGAAAATGCGTTTGAACGTTATACAGATAAACTGAAAAATCAGCTTAACAGAAAAATTGCTGAAATTGATTTGCTTAATCCGCTTAAAATTCTTATGAGGGGATATTCTATTACTTGTAAGGACGGCGTACCCGTTAAATCAGCAGAGGAAATTTCAGAGGGCGAAAACGTGGAAATACGTTTCGGAAAAGGCGGAGCAAAAGCTGAAATTATAAGTAAATGGTGATATAATGGGAGAAAAAATGACGTTTGAAGAAAATTTAAAGAGACTTGAAAAAATTGCGGAAGAACTTGAAAAAGGCGAAATTCCGCTTGAAAAGGCTGTTGAACTTTACAGCGGAAGTGTAAAGATTGCGTCAATGTGCAGAAAGCAACTTGACGATGCGAAAATTAAAATTACGGAGGACGGCGGAAATATAACGCCGAAAAAATAATATGACTGATTTTAAAAATAAACTTGCGGAATATATTGAATATACAGAAAATCTTCTTGTAAAATATAATGTCCGTACACCTGAAACAGAATCACAGAAAAATCTTATTGATGCAATGAATTATTCCCTTGAGGCAGGCGGAAAACGTATACGCCCCGTTCTTGTGTATGCTTTTTGTGAGGCACTCGGAAAGGATTACAGAATTGCCGCAGCTCCTGCGTGTGCTATCGAAATGATACATACGTTTTCGCTGATTCATGACGATTTGCCGGCTATGGATAATGACGACTTCAGACGTGGAAAGCCGTCATGTCACAAGGCTTTCGGCGAAGCTATGGCTATTCTTGCGGGAGATGCACTTTCCGTTCTTCCGTTTGGAATAATTGCAGATGATAATTCTTTATCTCCTGAACAGAAAATCAGAATTATATCAGAACTTTCAAAAGCTGTCGGCAAAGACGGAATGATTGGCGGTCAGGTCATTGACATGGAAAATGAAAAGAAAAACAATGTTGATGAAGCTAATCTGCGAAATATGTACCGTTGTAAAACAGGTCAGCTTATAGCGGTTTCGTGTGTAATGGGCTGTATATGTGCAGGTGCGGACGAAAATATTATAAAAACTGCGTCTGAATACGGCTTTAAACTCGGACTTGCTTTTCAGATTATTGACGATATACTCGATGTTACAGGAAATACTGAAGAAATCGGCAAACCCGTCGGCAGTGACGCAGAAGAAAACAAAACAACTTTCGTCACTCTTTACGGAGTGGAAAAGGCACAGGAAATTGCAGATAAAATTACAGCAGAGGCAATTGAATGTATTGAAAAAATTAAAAACAACAGTTTCCTTGTTGAACTTACGGAAATGCTTGTTAAAAGGAAAAAATAACGTAAAGGAGTTGCGGAATTTTTATCCGCATTATATAAAATGAATGAATACGAAAAGTCAAATATCAGTCTTTCAAGGCTTGATTTGCCTAAAGACCTGAAAAAACTATCTCTGAAACAGTGTGAATCACTATGTGATGAAATAAGAAATATGCTTATATCAACTATATCGGAAAACGGCGGTCACCTTGCGTCAAATCTTGGTGTTGTTGAACTTACAATGGCAATTCACCGCAGTTTCAATTCTCCTGATGATAAAATAATATGGGACGTAGGGCATCAATCATACGTTCATAAAATTCTGACGGGACGTGCGGAAAAATTTTCTACCATTCGGCAGGAAAACGGAATTTCAGGCTTTCCTAAACCTGAAGAATCTGTTCACGACGTATATATAAGTGGTCATAGCAGTACCTCTGTTTCAGTTGCCTGCGGAATTGCACAAGCTATGAAACTACAGGGAAAAGACAATTATACTGTTGCTGTTATAGGTGATGGAGCAATGACGGGCGGTATGTTTTACGAAGCAATGAATAATGCCGGAAAAGAAATAAAAAGCAATATGATTGTAATACTAAATGACAATGATATGTCTATTTCAAAAAATGTCGGTGCGTTGGCAAAACATCTTACTAATCTGAGCCGTTCGGAACAGTATATTTCTACAAAGAAAAATGTTGAAAATACACTTCATGCTATTCCGGTTGTCGGAAAACCTGTTGCAAGGGGAATAAAAATCACTAAAGATGCTGTTAAATACAAAATTCTTGAAAAGAGTTCAATGTTTGAAAATATGGGATTTGTTTATTTAGGACCTGTAGACGGTCACAGTCTTTTTGACCTTGAAAGAATTATCCGCAAGGCTAAAGGCTGTCATAAACCTGTTGTCATTCATGTAAAGACAAAAAAAGGAAAGGGATATGAACCGGCTGAAAAAAATCCCGGAGAATACCACGGAATTTCAAAATTTGATATTGAAACGGGAAATCCTGAAGTTTCCGCTGATAAATGTTATTCGACCGTGTTCGGAAAGGAACTTGTAAAAATTGCCGAAAAAGATGACAGAATATGTGCGGTTACTGCTGCAATGAAATATGGTACGGGATTACAATTTTTCAGCAAGCGTTTCCCGGAGCGTTTCTATGATGTCGGAATTGCGGAACAACACGCCGTTACATTCTGCGGAGGTCTTGCAGCTATGGGACAAATACCTGTATTTGCTGTATATTCAAGTTTTTTACAGCGTGCATATGACCAGCTTATTCATGATGTTTCAATAGGAAAACTTCATATTGTACTTGCTGTTGACCGTGCCGGAATTGTCGGAGAGGACGGCGAAACGCATCAGGGAGTTTTTGATGTTCCTATGCTTTCATCCATACCGGGGGCTGTAATATATTCGCCGTCATGCTATGATGAACTTAAACTATGTATGAAAAAGGCAGTTTATGCCAATAAAGGAATAACTGCTATACGCTATCCGAAAGGGGTTGAAGAAGTATCATTTAACCGTGACTATCTGAGTACAGAATATCTTTTCATGCGTGAAGAAATGAGCGATACTCTTATTATAACATACGGCAGGCTTTATAATGATGCTTATAAAGCACAGAGTATTCTCAACGGTTCAGATATAAAATGCGATTTGCTTAAACTCACTAAAATATATCCCGTAAGCCGTGATATTATAGACGAAATAAAAAATTACAGACGAATAATTTTCTTTGAGGAATCAATTGGTTCAGGCAGTATTTCCGAAAAAATAGGGAGCAGGCTTGCAGAATGCAAATATTCGGGAGACTACAGCAAGGTAACAATAGACGGCTATGTAAAACAGGCTTCTATGGAATCCGCACTTGAAAAACTCGGTTTTACGTGTGAAAAAATGGCTGAATATGTACAGAAGAGGATTTTAACAGTTAAAACATTTTTATAAAATGTTGTAATAAATTATTGGCTTTTATAATTTTATATGCTATAATAGCAATATAGTGAGGTGAAAGTCATGAAATATTACACAATCAATAATGATAAAGGAGCTTACAAAAAATGATTAAGACAATCAAAGTCATGCTCCTCCCGAACAACAAGCAGAAAACAAAATTGTTTGAATGTGCCGGAACAGCGAGATTTGCATATAATTGGGCATTAGGTTATGAAAAAGCAAATTATAAAGCCGGAAATTCGTTTCTTTCTGATTATGAACTACGCAAAATTTTTACGAAGTTGAAAACACAATCAAAATACGCATGGCTGAATGATTACAGCAATAACATCGCAAAACAGGCTATCAAAGACGCTTGTACAGCATATCAAAATTTCTTCAAAGGCATTACAGAATTTCCAAAATTCAAGAGCAGACGAAAATCCAAACCGTCTTTTTATGCTGACACTTTCAAAATCAACTTTACTTCTACTCATGTAAAATTAGAAAAGTTGGCAGCAAGCCTAAAGAAGAACAAGCAGAAATTCAATCTTGTTAAGTTGGCGGAGCCTGACAGAATCCCCGTTGATGCAAAATACTCCAATCCAAGAATTACTTTTGACGGCTTGAATTGGTGGATTTCCGTTGGAATTGATTGTGAAGAATCACAAGAAAATCCAACTAGTAAAGGAATTGGAATTGATGTCGGTATCAAAGACTTAGCGATTTGTTCTGATAGGAGTGTTTACCTAAATATTAACAAAACCGCAAAAGTCAGAAAACTAAAGAAGAAAAAGCGTAGATTGCAACGCAGAGTATCAAAAAAATACTTAAAAAACAAGAAAGGAGAATGTTACTGTAAAACACGCAATATTGTAAAAAGTGAAATAAAACTTTTGAAATTAAATCACCGATTAACAAATATTCGTCATCATTATCTGCATTCTGTGACTTCTGAAATAATAAGCCGAAAGCCAAAGTTTATTGTTTTAGAAGATTTGAATGTGAAAGGCATGATGAAGAACAGACACTTGTCAAGAGCAGTTCAGGAACAATGCTTTTATGAATTTTACAGACAGATAGAATACAAATGTCGTTGGCACAATATTGAGTTTGTGACAGCGGACAGATATTATCCGTCCAGTAAGTTATGTTCCTGTTGTGGATATGTGAAGAAAGACTTGAAATTATCTGATAGAATTTATCATTGTTCTGTATGTGGGCTTGTTATTGACAGAGATTTTCAGGCAAGTGTCAATTTAATGAACTACAGATTAACAACATAATTAAAACAAATGTTGTAAATGTATACCGATACGTTAGTCGGAAATTTACGCCTTCGGAGTGTTATACCAAACATGAGTAGATAATGAATTGTCATATCAAAAATGGACACATCGAACAAGGAATGAAACATAAAAGTTTGTTTTATAACTTTTTATAAGTTTTCAGTAACGGTGCATGACCGATGGCAAGGCTTGATGCAGCACTTGTTTCACGTGGAATTGCCCGAAGTCGTGAGCGTGCAAAAGAGATGATAAAATCAGGCAGTGTGAAAGTAAATTCCATAACTGCAAAAAAAGCATCTGAAGAAGTTTCTGAAAATGATGTTATAGAATCGTCTGAAAATGAGTTATACATCGGTAGGGGAGCGTTGAAACTTGCAAAGGCTGTTGAAGAATTTGGAATTGATTTTTCAGACAAAATATGTCTTGACATAGGTGCGTCAACAGGCGGATTTACGGATTTTATGCTGAAAAACGGGGCTAAAAAGGTTTTTGCGGTAGATGTCGGTCATGACCAGCTTGCAAAGTCCCTGAAAGATGACAGCAGAGTTGTCAGTCTTGAAGGTACGGATATACGGAAAGTTACGCCTGAAATGCTCGGCGGTCAGACAGACTTCATTTCTGTTGATGTGTCTTTTATTTCAGTGAAAATGATTATTCCAAAAATTCGGGAACTTCTTAAAGATGAAATGAATGCGGTTATACTTATAAAACCACAGTTTGAAGCAGGAAAAAAATATATATGTAAGCACGGAATTGTCCGTGATAAAAAAGTTCATGAAAGGGTGCTTTCGGAAATTGACACGGCTATAGCAATGTCAGGTATGTTTGCCGTTGACTATACATTTTCTCCGATAAAGGGAGGAAGCGGAAATATAGAATATCTTGCAGAACTGCGGAAAACGTCCAAAACGCCGAAGATACGTAATTTTAAAGAACTTGTGGAAAATTCGTTCAGTAAATTAAAGGAGCATTTTCATGAAAGCAGCATTGTATCCTAATTTTCAAAAGAGAAATGCACTGAAATGTGCAAGGGAAACTTGTGACGTACTTAATGAATCAGGAATTGAAGTATGTGTAAGCGATAAATTCAGAAACGATTTTGCAGATAAGACTTTTGTGCAATTTGAGGATATAAGACAATCGGCAAAAACAGCAGATTTTGTAATTGCCATAGGAGGCGACGGAACAATTTTACGCTGTTCAAAGCTACTTATGGGAACAGATACGAAATTACTCGGCATAAATACCGGCACACTTGGTTTTATGGCAGGTCTTGAGGCGAATCAGCTTGACAGGCTTGAACTCCTGAAAACAGGTGAATATGAAGTTTCAGAGAGAATGACGCTTGACGTTATATGCAATGAAAACGGCAAAAAAATTACTTATACTGCTTTGAACGAAGTTTCAGCACATTCGGGAAGTTTCAGACTATGCGACTTTGAAGTATATTCAGACGGGTATCTTGTCGGAAAATACCGTGCAGACGGTGTTCTTTTCAGTACGCCGTCAGGTTCTACAGCTTATGCACTTTCAGCCGGGGGGCCTGTTATAGAACCTGACCTTGAATGCATTGAAATGACACAGATTTGTCCGCATTCGCTTTTTTCAAGGGCAACACTCTTTTCCGCCTGTCGCAAACTCTGCCTTAAAAGCAGTACACGCAGTGAGGAATATATGGTAATAAGTGTTGACGGAGAATTGCATATAAAGTTGAGGATGGACGAATCAATTGAAATATGCCGTGGAAAGAATAATATACGGTTTATAAATCTTATCGGAAATTCTTTCCATGAGTCACTTTGCAGAAAATTATGTAAGCCGATTAAGTAAAGGAAATGTAAATTATGAAAAATCAGAGACATGAACTTATACTTGAAATAATAAACAGTCAGCCTGTATCAACTCAGGAACTCCTTGCGGAACTGCTTGCAAAGAAAGGCATTAAGACAACTCAGGCTACATTGTCACGTGATATACAACAGCTTTCGCTTGTGAAACAGCGTGATGTAAACGGAGTTTACAGGTATACACTTCCGGCAGAGGCAGCAGCTGAAAAAAATCTTTTTGCGGAAACAGTTCTTTCAGTTGACTATGCAATGAATACAATTGTTTTGAAATGCCGTGCAGGTATGGCACAGGGGACTTGTGTTGCGATTGATTCAGTCAATCATGAGGGAGTAGTCGGAACTATTGCAGGCGATGATACTATATTTATTCTTGTCAGAAGTGAGGCGGACGCTAAAAGGCTTTCCAAAAAATTCAGAAATGAACTCTTGTACGGGAGGTAATGGAAGAAAATATGCTCAGGGAAATTTATATTAAAAACCTTGCGGTAATAAAAGAAGAAACTATACCGCTTACGGAAAATCTGAATATTTTTACGGGTGAAACGGGTGCAGGAAAATCAATACTTATCAACGGAATAAATGCGGTGTTGGGTCAGAGAGTTACAAAAGATATAGTACGCACAGGGTGTGACAAAGCGGTAATAACGGCTCTGTTTACGGAACTTTCAGGAAATATTCTCGAAAAACTCGATGAACTCGGCATTTCTCATGAAAATGAAGAAATAACAGTTACACGTGAAATAAATGCGGACGGGAGAAGTGTTGCAAGAATTAACAGCCGTACAGCATCAGCGTCACTGTTAAGAGAAATAGGCAGTATGCTTATAAATATTCATGGTCAACATGATAATCAGATTTTACTGAACAGTGAAAAGCATTTGCAGATTCTTGACGATTTCGGGACGGATATTTCCGTTATTGAAAATTACAGAAACGCTTTCCGTGAACTACAGCAGACGGCAAAAAAACTTAATGAACTTAAAAAATCCGAACATCTCCGCATTGAACGCAGTCAGTATTTAAACGGAATTATAGAAGATATAGGAGAACTTGAACTTGACGGAAACGAAGATACAACACTTGAAAAAGAATATGAAACGTCTAAAAATTCCGAAAAAATGATTATAGCAATAAAAAATGCCGTTGCGGTGTTGTCGGGTGAGGATAACGCAAATGATATGATTGTTTCCGCAGAAAATGAAATTTCACGTTATACTGAAAATAGTGACGGACTTAATGCGGTTTATGAAAGGCTTTCCGCAGTTGAAATTGAACTTGCTGACATTTCGTCTGAACTTGAAAATCTTGCCGATAAAATTGAACTTGACGGTCAGAGGCTTGAATATCTCGGCACAAGGCTTAACACAATAAACAAGCTGAAAAGAAAGTATGATACAGATTGTGCAGGATTGGTAAAACTTTATAATGACGCTTGCAGTGAAGTTATGAAAATTGAAAGTTCAGCGTCGGAAATTTCTGAACTTAACGAAAAAAAAGAAAATCTTCTTCATATCGTTACAGAAAGAGCAAAGGAACTTTTTGACAGCCGTGAGGAAACAGGAAAGCGTTTTGCCGAAAGGGTTACTCAGGAATTGGAATTTCTCAATATGCCTGATGTTGTTATTTCAGTACGACACGAAAAGGGAAAGCTGACCGTAAACGGAATGGATAATGTTGAATTTCTGATTTCGGCAAACAAGGGCGAAACTCCTAAACCGATTTCTAAAATAGCTTCGGGCGGTGAACTTTCAAGAATTATGCTTGCTCTTAAAAGCGTTATTGCAGGCAGGGACAGTATACCGACTATGATTTTTGATGAAATAGATACAGGGGTAAGCGGTAAAGCCGCACAGAAAATCGGAATAAAACTGCGTGAAATAGGAAAAATACGTCAGGTTATATGTGTAACGCATCTTTCACAGATAGCTGTTATGGCAGACAATCATCTTATGATTGAAAAAAAGACAGTCGGCGAACGCACCGAAACTCATGTTACACAGCTTGATTTTGACGGCAGAACGGCAGAAATTGCAAGAATTATCGGCGGTGAAAATCCCGACAGGTACGTGTTTGACACCGCACGCAAAGAACTTGAAAAATACAGGACGGAGTGATTATTTTTGAAAATATATTCAACAAGACATGGACAGACAGATTTCAATAAAAGTAATATAGTGCTTGGTACTACTGATATTGAACTTAATGAAACAGGTCTTATTCAGGCGGAACAGCTTGCAGAAAATGTTGCCGGATTTGATATTGATATAATAATATCTTCTCCTATGAAAAGAGCAATGAAAACTGCACAGATTGTTGCGGAAAAAAACAAAATTGAAAATATAACCGATATTCGCCTGAGAGAATGGGACTATGGCGAATATGAGGCAAAGTCAAGATTTACAGAGGGATTTGCCGAAAACAAAAAAAATTTCGGTGTAAGAATGGGAAAAACAGGTGAGTCGCTTTTACATCTTGCACACAGGGTATATTCTGCACTTGATGATATTATCAAAAATTACAGTAATAAAAATGTTCTTATTGTCAGTCATGGCGGAGTGTGCCGTATTATTGAAACTTATTTTCACGATATGACAACAGCAGAATTTGAAAAATGGTTCATGGGAAATTGTCAGATTATTGAATATAGTCTAAAGGAGGCGGATTATGAAAATAGGCGTTGATTATTATCCCGAACAGTGGGACAGTTCACTATGGAAAAAAGATGCTGAACTGATGATGAAAACGGGCGTAAAAATTGTCCGCATAGCTGATTTTGCGTGGTCACATCTTGAACCGCATGAAAATCAGTTTGAATTTGGCTGGCTTGATGAAGTCGTGGGGATTTTTGAAAGCTATGGAATAGAAATTATGCTTTGTACGCCGACAAATTGCCCGCCTTTGTGGCTTTATGAAAAACACCCTGAAATTGTCCGCATAGGATTTGACGGAAAACGCATTCAGACGGGAATAAAAGGACACAGATGCATAAATTCCCCCGTTTTTATGGAGTATGCAAAAAAAATCACGGAACAGCTTGTCAGACGTTACGGACACAGGGAATCAGTTGTTGCATGGCAGATTGACAGTGAACTTGAAGCATATCAGTGTACTTGTGAAGTATGCAAAGAAAAATTCAGAAAATGGTTACTTGAAAAGCATGAAAGTCTTGAAAATATAAATGATGCGTTCGGTGCAAGTGTATGGAGCGGAGAATACAGCGATATTTCACATATCAATCCCCCGACGGCTTACCCGTCTGCATGGCAGAATCCGTCATTATGTCTTGAATACACACGTTTTTCTTCCGAATGCACGGCAGAGTATGTAAAAGAACTTTCAATGGTTATACAGCGTGAAGTCCCGAAATCTAAAATAACTACTAATACATGGTTTTGTGAAAATGCCCCCGATTATTATAAACTTTTTGATGAATTGGATTTTGTTTCATATGATAATTACCCCGATGTAAATGTAGGTAAAAAGGACAACCTTTTTTATTCTCATGCGTTTGAACTTGATTTCATGCGAGGAATAAAAAATAATAATTTCTGGATTACTGAACAGATAAGTGGAACAATAGGAGGCTGGACACCTATGTCGCCCGCTCTCCGTCCCGGTATGCTTATGGGTTACGCACTTCAGGCTTTCGCACACGGAGCAGATACAATAATTCATTTCAGGTGGAGAACCGCCCTAAAGGGTGCGGAAATGTTTCTGCATGGTATATTTGACCATAGCAATATACCTACACGCCGTTATTTTGAATTTTCCGAATTATGTAAAACAGTTTCAAAACTCAATGCCGTTGAATCAACAAAAATCGTGTCAGAAATAGCTGTTCTGTATTCTCCCGACTGTTACAATGCCCTGAAAATACAACCTCAGACAGAGGACTTTGAATATATGGAACAGTTGAAATATTTCTATACAGCTTTTGCAAGATATGGTGCAAATATAGATATAGTTTCACCTGAATCTGATTTATCGGGATATAAAATTGTTATTGCTCCTGCTGTATTTGTGAATGAAAAGGCAGTTACGGAAAATATTTACCGTTTTGTGATAAAAGGCGGTACGCTTGTAATGACTGGTAGAAGCGGTGTAAAGGACAATAATAATAATTGTATAATGGAGGCTTTACCGACTGTCTATAAACAACTTATCGGTGCGGAAGTAACGGAGTATGACCCCATAGGAAACAGCGTAAATCAAAGTATAAAAGACTTTGCCGGTAATACTTTTAAATGCAGACAATGGTGCGATGTTCTTCACCTTACAACGGCAAAGGTATATGCCGAATATTGCGAAAGTTATTACAGGTGCTGTCCTGCGGTGACTATGAACAGATATTGCAATGGTGTTGCCTATTATGTAGGAACAGTGTGTGATATGGATTTTTATGAAAATCTTGCCGGAAATATAATGATTCAAGCAGGCGTGCCAAGATTGAAAGGACTACCGGAGGGTGTTGAAGTTGTCACACGTACAGACGGTGTGAATGAATACATATTCTTTTTCAATAATTCAAATGAAACTGTTATGATTAACCTGCCGAAAGCAATGTACAGTGTTATTGATTCAAGGGGAAAAGACATAATACGTCTTATTCCGTTTGATATGGATATTGTCAGAAAGTAGGAATATTATGAAAATAGTTTTGCAGAGAGTGATACACGCAAGCGTTACTGTAGACGGAAAGACAACGGGAAAAATTAAAAATGGTTATCTTATTCTTTTCGGAGTCGGAAAAGATGACACGGAAAGTGACTGTAAAAGACTTGCCGATAAAATAATAAATCTCAGGATTTTTTCAGACGAAAACGGCAAAATAAATCTTTCGCTTAAAGATGTCGGCGGTTCACTGCTTGTTGTTCCGCAGTTTACGCTTTATGCCGATTGCCGTAAAGGAAACCGCCCTAACTTTATTCAGGCAGGTTCTCCCGATGAGGCAAACAGACTTTTTGAATATTTTACGGAATATTGCCGTGAAAAAGGTCAGCACGTCGAAACGGGTATATTCGGAGCTGATATGAAAGTCGAACTTCTTAACGACGGACCTTTTACTGTTATTCTGGAATAATTTCAATATATGGATAAAATCACCTTATATGTCAATAATACATATGAGGTGATTTTTTATGCGGAGAAAAACAGAAATCAGAATCATTATACTTGTCGGTACATTCTTTTTGATGTTCACTGCATTATGCTTTAATTATTACAGAATAGCCGTAAAGCGTGAACACGTACAGACAGCAAAGACAAATTCTCAGTTTACTATAATTGCAGGAAACAGCGAGGGGACTATATATGACCGAAATATGAAACCTATTGTAAACGCTCAGAAAAAGCACATTGCCGCCGCTGTGCCGTCTTTTCTTGACAGAAACAGTACAGCGGAATTTGCAGTTGACAAAGATGAATTTATTGAAAATTTTGATAAAGGTCTGCCGTTTACTTTTGAATGCATTCCCGATACGCCCGATTCAGATGGTCTTACAGTTTTTGAAATTCCTGAAAGATATTCAGAAAATCAGCCTGCACAACACGTTATAGGTTATATTTCACAAGGTGAGGGCGTTGCCGGGATTGAGTATGCATATGATAAAATTCTGCGGAATGACTACGGTGAAAACAGTGTGACTTATACGACGGACGGTTTCGGACAGATACTTATAGGAGATGGAAAAAAAATTATAAGAAGTAATGCGGAAAAAAGCGGTGCAGTCACGACAATTGACCTTGATATACAGAAAATATGCGAAAATGCGGGAAAAGATATTGAAAAGGGTTCAATAATTGTGGCAGATGTAAAAACAGGGGAAATTCTTGCTATGGCGAGTTTTCCGTCTTACTCTGTTGACGAAATGGAAAAAGCTATTGACGACAAAAAAAGTCCTCTTATAAACCGTGCTTTATATTCTTACAGTGTCGGTTCTGTTTTCAAGCTTGTTACAGCGGCACAAGCAATTGATAATAAATTCGGCGGATATGTCTATGACTGTACAGGGCACATTGACGTTGAAGGAAAAATGTTTAACTGCCATAAAACTGACGGTCACGGTTTGCAGACACTTTCAGAGGCAATAACAAATTCCTGCAATACCTATTTTATAAATCTGAGCAAAATCCTTGATATAAAGGAGTTCAGGGAACTTGCGTTTAATTTAGGTTTTGGAAGAGAAATACATCTTTGTTCAGGAATGACAGCTTCGGGCGGAGTTTTGCCGACTGTAAAAGACCTTATGATACCGGCGGAACTTGCCAATTTTTCATTCGGACAGGGTAAACTTTCCGCAACGCCTTTGCAGATTACACAACTAACCTGCACAATCGCCAATGAGGGAAAAATGCCCGTATTGCGTATTATAAAGGGAATGACAATTGACGGTGAAGAAATAATGAACGGAAAGTCCGTCCAACATTCACAGGTACTTGAAAAAGATACAGCAGACCAATTGAAAGAAATGATGATTTCAGCAGTAGAAGATAATGACAGTTCAAACGCAAAGACAAAATATACAACTGTCGGTGCAAAGACTTCAACCGCACAAACAGGACGCACCGACAAAAAAGGTGAAGAACTATGTCATGCATGGATAACGGGATTTTTTCCGGCAGATGAACCGCAATATGCAGTTACTGTATTGATAGAGGACGGCGGTTACGGTAATGACGTTTCAGCTCCTGTTTTTCGTGAAATTGCGGACAATATATCAAACAGATGAAAAAATTGCCCCTGACATTTCAGGGGCGAATAATTAGTCAAAAAATGAATCAAATATATCTGACAGAAAGTCGAAATCAAATATATCAGACATAAAGCTGAAAAAACCGTGTTTTTTTGATTTCTTTTTCTTCATAGTATTCACTTCCTTTAATTATTATTTTTCAAATTTTTCAATATCAAAATCAGGTGGAGCGTCAATTTCTTCTGAAATGTATTTGCCGTTTTTCTTTCGCTGTTTTACGCATTCGGTGAGCAGGTATTCTATTTGTCCGTTCACTGAACGAAAATCATCTTCCGCCCATGCTGATATATCCTTGTACAGCTTTTCGGATAACCTGAGCGGAATTTGTTTTTTCTGTGCCATATCAATAAAGACTTCCCGAATTTACAATAGGCTGTGCGTCGTGATTTCCACAGAGAACGACAAGCAGATTTGAAACCATAGCGGCTTTCCGTTCTTCGTCAAGGTCAACAACGTTGTTTTTGCTAAGGCGTTCAAGAGCCATTTCTACCATACCTACTGCACCGTCAACAATCATTTTTCTTGCATCAATAATTGCGGAGGCTTGTTGTCTTTGCAACATAACGGCGGCAATTTCAGGAGCATATGCAAGATAAGTTATGCGTGCCTCTACGATTTCAAGACCCGAACTTTCGACTTTCTGCTGAATTTCTTCACGGATTCTTTCAGCGACAATTTCGCTTGAACCTCTCAGACTTCCCTCATCGGCTATACCGTCGCCTGTTGTGTCAACGTCCGGTGCGATATCATAAGGATAAAGGCGGACAATATTTCTTAAAGCAGTATCACATTGAAGAGAAAGATATTCTTTGTAGTTGTCAACATTAAAAACAGCTTTAGCAGTATCTTTTACTTTCCATGTAACGGCAATTCCTATTTCAACAGGATTACCAAGACAGTCATTTATTTTTTGACGGTTATTGTTAAGTGTCATGATTTTAAGGGAAATTTTTTTGCTTACTCCCGTTTCAGCGGAAGTAACACTTTTTCCCACATCGTCACTCTGACGGAGTTTAGTTTTAGCGGCAGGATTTACGGCAGTACAAAAAGGATTGACCCAGAAAAAGCCGTCATTCTTTAAAGTACCGTAATATTTGCCGAAAAGAGTAAGCACAACAGCTTCCTGCGGTTTAAGAACTATAAGTCCCTTGAATGGAAACCAGCCTATAGCAATGTATATTGTTCCTATTCCGGCTAAAATATCATTATCGTTTGAAGCACCTATAATAGTTAAAGCTATGCCGATTATGTACAGTACACCAAATAAAAGCATTATCGGCATACCGTTATTTTTAGTGGATAAAATTTTTTCTTTCATTATTATTTTCCTTTCTTTAAAATGGAGTTTATTCCTCTGATATCAATATGATATCACAAGAGTTTCATTTTGTCAAGCACTTTTTTCAAAATTATCGGAAAATATTTTAAAACCATTGACATTTACTGAAAATAATACTATAATATACTTGTATCGCATTGACGGGACTGACTGTTTGTCATACGTTTCAGATAAACAGGGTTTACCCTGAGAGCCTTTGTCCCACTGATGACGGGGCTTTTTTTGTGCGTCATGCATTCTTTAATAAAAAGGAGATAAATTATATGCAATGGATAGGACTTAATGACATTCGTGAAAAATATCTTTCGTTTTTTGAGGGAAAGAACCATACAAGAATGGCAAGTGCTTCACTTGTTCCGCAAGGGGACAAAAGCCTGTTGCTTATAAATTCAGGTATGGCACCCCTTAAAAAATATTTTCTCGGACAGGCTGTACCGCCTAATAAGAGAGTTACAACTTGTCAGAAGTGTATAAGAACTCCCGACATTGAAAGCGTGGGAAAAACCGCACGTCATGGCACTTATTTTGAAATGTTGGGCAATTTTTCATTCGGTGACTATTTCAAGAATGAGGCTGTTCAATGGGCATGGGAATTTCTTACAGAAGTTCTTGAAATTCCTGCCGGAAAACTTTGGATTACTATTTTTGAAAGTGACGATGAAGCCGAACAGATTTGGGAAAATAAAATAGGTATTCCTCATGACAGAATTATTCGTCTTGGCAAAAAAGACAATTTCTGGGAACATGGCTCGGGTCCGTGTGGCCCCTGTTCTGAAATTCATTTTGACCGTGCAGGTAGTGACAGAAAACTTGACCGTGCGGAATTTGAGGCAGAGGGCGACAAAGATAATATTATTGAAATATGGAATCTTGTATTCAGTCAGTTTGACAGCGACGGCAACGGCAATTATACTGAAATGAAAAGTAAAAATATTGATACGGGTATGGGTCTTGAAAGACTTGCCTGTGTGATGCAGGGCGTTGACAATATCTTTGAAGTTGACACTGTTCAGAATATCATGAAACACGTTTCAGAATTTGCAGGGGTAAAATATAAGACAAACGAAAAAACTGATGTTTCACTCCGTGTAATTACTGACCATATAAGAAGTACAACTTTCATGGTCGGTGACGGAATTATGCCGTCAAATGAGGGTAGGGGCTATGTTTTAAGAAGATTGTTAAGGCGTGCAGCACGTCATGGAAGACTTTTAGGAATTAAAAAGCCTTTTCTTTGTGAAGTTGCCGACACAGTTATAAATGAAAATGCCGGTGCATATCCTGAACTTGCTGAAAAGAGGGAATATATAAAGAAGATTATCGGCGTTGAAGAAGAGGCTTTCGCAAAGACTATTGATAAAGGCTCGGAACTTCTTGCACAGTTTACAGAAAAACTTGCAGAAGAAAATAAAACCGTTCTTTCAGGTGATGACGCTTTCAGACTTTCGGATACTTACGGTTTCCCGATAGACCTTACAATTGAAATATGTGAAGAAAAGGGTATTACAGTAGATACAGAACGTTTTACAGAACTTGCAAAGGAACAGCGTGCAAAAGCTAAGGCTGACCACCTTGCAAAAGCCGGTTCTTCATGGGCAGACAACAGTATAAAAGTTGACGCTCCTGCAACATTATTCACAGGCTATACGGATACTGAATCAGAATCAGAAATACTTGCAGTTTACAAAGACGGTCAGGAAATTGAAACAGCCGTTGAGGGTGACAACATTGCTATAGTTCTTGACAAAACACCTTTTTATGCTGAAAGCGGTGGACAAGTAGGCGATACGGGTACAATTTCAACTGATGCGGATATTGTCACAGTTTTTGATACGGTAAAATCAGAAGGTCATTTCATGCACATTGCAGAAGTTACTTCCGGTAGTATTTCAAAGGGCGATAAAGTAAAGGCAAAGATTGATGTTGACCGCCGTCGTTCTGTTATGCGTAATCATACATCGGCACATCTTCTACAGTATGCACTCAGAAAAATTCTCGGCGACCACGTTCACCAAGCCGGTCAGCTTGTAAATGACAAAGCCTGCCGTTTTGACTTCAATCATTTCAGTGCAATGACAGCGGACGAAATAGCACAAGTTGAAAATTATGTAAATAATGAAATTATGAAAGCAATTCCTGTTACTATGGAGGAAATGCCGATTGAAGAGGCAAGAAAGCTCGGTGCTATGGCACTTTTCGGCGAAAAGTACGGCGATACTGTAAGAGTAGTTACAGCAGGAAATTCAATTGAATTTTGTGGCGGTACTCATATCGGAAATACTTCCGAAATAGGACTTTTCAGAATCATTTCCGAAAGTTCTGTAGCATCAGGTGTAAGACGTATAGAGGCTGTTACGGGTATGGGCGTTATTGAACTTCTTAACAGCTATAAAAATACTATAATAAAATCCGCAAAAGCTCTCAAACTCGCAAATATTACTGAATTGCCCGAAAAATGTGCATCTGTATTTGCTGAATCAAAGGAGAAAGACAAAAAGCTTGAATCTCTTAATCAGCAAATTGCAAACGCTAAAATTTCCGCAGTTTTTGAAAATGCTGAGGAAGTAAACGGTGTTAAACTTGTTTCTGCAAAAATGGAAGGTTCTGCTCCCGATGCTCTGAGAAAACTCGGTGACAGCGTTAAGGACAGAAACGAAGATATTATTGCTTTATTTGCAGGAATTGCAGGCGGTAAAGGTACACTTTATTGTGTATGCACAAAGGGGGCTGTTGCAAAGGGTGCTGATGCAGGAAAAATTGTGCGTGCAGTTGCCACACTTACAGGCGGTAAAGGTGGCGGAAAACCTGACAGTGCTATGGCAGGAATAGGCGATATTTCAAAGACAGATTCTGCTGTAAATGAGTTTGTTTCAATTGCAGTCGGATTTATAAAATAATTAACTGTTCCGGTACGTTTGTTTCGGACGTGTCGGAAACAATATGAAAAGGAGAAAAAAATATGGATTGTTTATTCTGTAAGATAATAAACGGAGAAATTCCAAGTACAAAAGTATATGAGGACGAATTTGTATTTGCTTTCAAGGACATTGCACCTATAGCACCCGTCCATGACCTTGTTATCCCTAAAAAACATATTTGCTGTGCTAATGAGGTTGATTCCGATAATTCGGAATATGTGGCTAAAATCTTTGAGGCTGTACCGAAAATTGCAAAGGCTGAAGGAATTGAAAGCTATAGAATTATAAGCAATTGCGGTGATGATGCCGGTCAGACTGTAAAGCATTTGCATTTTCACGTTTTAGGTGGTGTAAAAATGGGCTGGGGTGCTGAATCCCTCGGAAAAACAGAATAAGGGGGTTATTTTATTGAATACCTATAAGATGACAATTGCAGGTATTGAAAGAGAACTTCCGCTTTGTCCGCTTAATGAAAAAATAAGCATAGGTGCTTTTGTGATGTTTTCGGACGTTGAACTTACTGTTGCTTGTGCAAAGGAACTCCTCGGAAAATGCGGAGAATTTGACGTTATTCTTACGGCTGAATCAAAAGGTATACCGCTTGCATATGAGATGTCAAGACAATGCGGTAAGCCGTATGTTGTGGCAAGAAAGTCCGTCAAGCTCTATATGACTGAACCGCTTTCGGTATCTGTAAAATCAATTACTACAGCAAATGAACAGACACTTTATTTATCGCAGGAAAAAGCGTCAATGCTTAAAGGAAAGAAAGTTCTTGTTGTTGACGATGTAGTGAGTACAGGGGAATCATTTAATGCACTCAGAAAACTTACAGAGGAAGCAGGCGGAAATGTTTCTGAATTTTCCGCTGTTCTTGCAGAGGGTGACGCAGGGGAAAGAGATGACATAATTTTTCTTGAAAAATTACCGCTTTTCTTCAATAAATAGGAGAATCAACATGAAGCGAAAAATGATTGGTATTACGGCAGGGTATATATCGGGATTGTTTTTCGCTTCCTTTTTTACAGATTTAAAACATCTGTTGATTCTAATCGGAATTTTTCTGTCGTTTATGATGATTGGAAAGCAGAAAGGACTTTCAGTAAATGACTTTGCAGTATTTTCAGTATCGTTTGCACTTGCTTTTATGTTATGTGAAATATATACACATTTTGTGTACAATGATATTATTTCATACGATAATACAGAGGGCAGTTTTTCGGGTACTGTTGAAGATTATGACAGTTACGCCAATGATAAGGCTTGTTATATTCTCAAAGGAAAAATAAATAATATCTGTACTGCAAAAATTTTATTCTACAGCGATGAACTTAACGTTAAATACGGCGACAAAGTAAATATTGAAAAATGTACTTTCAGAAAAATATCGGGCGATTATATTTTTGACAGCGAAATATATTATAAATCGGACAGAATTTTTCTTACAGCAGAAAAAGCCGTAAATGTTACAACTGAAAATACCAATGCACACAGAATCAGAAATTTTCTTATTGATTACAGAGAAAGAATTATTTCTGATTTTCGTATAAATCTCGGTGACGACTGCGGAGGTTTTCTGGCAGGAATGGTTTTCGGTGAAAAAAGATTACTCGACAGCAGTGTTAAAACTTCTCTCTACCGTACAGGCATAGGGCACGTGATGGCTGTATCGGGACTGCATATATCAGTTATGGCAATGTTCATAATGTTAATTCTGAACTTTTTCAAAACAAACAGATTTTTATCATTTGCATTTGTGAATATTTTCATGGCGTTTATGGTTATTATGGCAGGCTCTCCCGTTTCTGCAATAAGGGCAATGATAATGATTGACATTGCATTTTCTGCAAAATTATTTTCTTGTCGTAATGATACTTTTAATTCGCTTGCCATAGCAATTCTGTTGATATGTCTTGAAAATCCTTATGCCGTATACAGTCCGGGATTTTTGCTTTCCGTTGCGGGAACTTTCGGAATAGGTGTATTCGCTCCTTACATGGTGAAAAAGTTTCCGAACTTTAAAATTACTGACAGAATAATCCGTCTGTTTCTTACAATGTTATGTACATCAATTGCTGTTATGCCTTTGAGTATGATTTATTTTGATGAGGTATCAATAATATCTCCGGTGGCTAATATATTTATTGTTCCTATGTGTTCATTCTGTATGATTCTCGGAATGATATACACAATTACAGGCGGTCTTATTCCGGTACTTCATTCAGCAGGAGGAATAATAAAGATAATTCTTTTTATTGCCGAAAAAGTTTCACGTCTTAAATTTGCATACATTTCATGCGGAAACAGTGTTACAGTAAAAACTGCACTTATATGTGCGGTTGCAGTTATCATTGTAAAAGTTATTACTGAAAACAGAAAATATACAGCTGTTTCAATAGCCTTGTCAATTGGAATAAATATTTTATGTTCGTTTCTGTACAGTAATATAAACCGTAATATTTTCACTGTTGCAGTACTCGGAAAAGAAAATAACGCTTCTGTCGTTATATCATACGGGAAAAGAAATTACATAATTGACCTCAGCGGTCATTATAAAAGTCCGCAGTATGTCGGAAAATATCTCTCTCAGAACGGCATTGCAAGCGTTGATGTGATTTTGCTTTCGGACAATGTAAATTCTCTTTATTCGTCATATTCTTCCGAACTCGGATTTACGGATATAAGGGAATGGTATATTATCGGAAACAGAGTTCCGCATAAAAAGGGAAAATTTGTACTTTCAAATATTAACATATTTGAGGCGGAAAACAGTAAATATAAAATCAGATATTACAGCGGAGTATTGACAATTACTTTCGGCAATTTTGAAATGCGTATACTTTCAGCAAAAAGCGGAATTTCCGAAAACAGAGGGCTTACTGTTTTTTACGGTAATATTCCGAAAGACAGTGAAATATTATGTGACGGAAAAAATATTTATCTTGACGAAAAGGAAGCGGTTTCATATCAGTATGCAGGTATGAATAATTTTAAAACAGAAATATATAAAGACGGAACATATAAAATAATTGAAATGAAGTGATTTTATGCCCCAGTCAGATGCAAAAAAAATTTATGCACGTCTTAAAAAAGGTGAAATTGATAATCTTTACTATCTGTACGGACAGAATGTAACAGAAGTTGAAAAACTCACAAGGCATATTATAAAAACGGCAGTAGGCGAAAATGAAGATTTTGCCCTTATTAAGCTGAACGGCAAAAAACTTGATTTTTCCGAACTTTATGATATGATACAGATGATGCCGATGATGTCTGAATATAATTGTATTCTTATAAATGACTATAACTGTGAAAAACCACGTGACGAAATGCAGGGACAGACCGCCGACAACTTGAACAAAAAACTTATTGAAACGATTAAGGAAGTCCCTCCGCAGACAGTAATAATATTTAATGTAACCGGCTTTGAGGTTAAAACAAAAAAGGGAAAAATAACTGACAAAAATAAAAAACTTGCTGATTTTATAGGAAAAAAAGGTACAATTTGTGAAATGGGCATACCGTCAGCATCGGAGATTTCTAAACTTATTTCGGGTGAAGTTTCGGCAAGGGGCGGAATTATTTCTACTGAAAACGCAAAACTTCTTGCTGATATGTGCCTCTATGATATGCTTACAGTTGAAAATGAAATTGACAAACTGTGTGCATATGCTCAGGGCAGGGAGATAACAAGGGAAACGCTTGAAATGCTTGTTCACCGTCAGAGCAATATAACTGTTTTCAATCTTGCGGATGCTGTTTCTTCTTTCAACAGACAAGAGGCTTTCAATGCCCTTGATGAACTTATGACCGATAAAAATAACCGTGGAAGTGTTCTTGCAAATATAACAAGTTCTTTTCTTGATTTGTACAGAGCGTCATGTGCGGTAAATTCCGGAAAAAGTATATCCGATGTAATGAGCGATTATTCTTATATATGGGAATTTAAAGTCAGAAATGCTTTCAGAAATTCTTCACGCATCAGTACGGCTCGCTTACGTTCCTGTATAAAAATTCTGCGTGATACGGCGGTTCAGCTTAATTCAATGTCAGCCGACGAAAAAATAGTTCTTGAACAGGCGGTAACAAAAATGCTTATGACTGAATAACGGAGGATTTGAATGATAAAAATTAGTGAAGCAATAATTGTTGAGGGAAAATATGACAAAATAAAACTTTCCTCTGTTGTCGATGCTGTAATAATAGTTACAAACGGATTCGGCATTTTCAGGGATAGGGAAAAACTTGAACTTATCCGATATTATGCAAATAAAACAGGTATAATAATACTTACTGATTCAGACAGTGCGGGACGGAAAATAAGAGGATATATAAAAGGAGCTGTAAAAAACGGCAGAATAATAAATGTATATATACCTGACGTTTTCGGCAAAGAAAAAAGAAAAGATAAACCTTCGGCAGAGGGAAAACTCGGTGTAGAGGGAATAGATGTAAAAACACTCGTTTCAGCATTTGAAAAATCAGGTGTGACTTCTTCGGAAAGTATCGGAAAGTCAGATATAACAAAGTTGACATTGTATGAACTCGGATTGAGCGGAGGAAATGAAAGTAAAAAACTACGTGAAAAATTACAGAAAAGTCTCGGGCTTCCGTCTGTTATGTCGGCAGGTTCACTCGTTGAAGTTCTGAATACAATGATGAATAGTGTTGAACTTGCTGAATATATGAAAAAAATTAAGGAGGTAAAAAATGTTATATAGCAGTCTGCTGTTTATATATGGTTTTTTGCCGTTGTCGCTTCTGATTTATATAATTACTCCTGAAAGCCTGAAAAAAACCGTGCTTTTTATTCTGAGCATGATATTCTGTGCATTGAACAGTCTTAAATTTCTTGAATTTATGATTATCTATACATTCATAAATTATATTGCCGGTGCTTTTATATGGATACTGCGTGAAAAGAAAGCATTATCAGCTGTGCCTATGTTTATGGGGATATTATTTGATGTGGTTATGATATTCACATTCAGGACGGAATCATTTGCATTTCTTAAAAAAAATATACCGGAAGAATTTTTCCCTCTGGGAATATCGTTTTTTACGCTTTCGGCAATTGGTTATCTGATTGACATTTATAAAAGGCGTATACGTGCAGAACGTAATTTCATAAAATTCGGGCTTTATCTGATGATGTTTCCGAAAATTATAATGGGGCCTATTGTGAGTTATAATACTTTTAAAAGAATGTTTAAAAGTCATAAATCTGATTTATCAGAAATGGGCATAGGATTTACAATTTTTGTAAAGGGACTTGTGAAAAAAGTCGTTGCCGCTGATACTATGTATATGCTTTATACTGCGGTAAAAAATGTTGATATATGGAAAATGCCTTTTATTAACGCATGGCTCGGAATGACGGCATATATGTTGTGTCTTTATTTTACGCTTTCGGGTTTTGCCGATATGGGTACGGGAATAGGCTATTGTTTCGGATTCAGATTTCCGCAGAGTTTCAACTATCCTGTTTTCAGTACGAAAATACGCAACTTTGTGTCAAACTGGCATATTCAAATAGTATCATGGTTCAGGCGATACGTTTCAAAGCCTTTATGCAAATTGGGCGAAAGCCGTTTTTATAGAAACGTAATATATATAATGACATGGTGTGTTATCGGATTATGGTACAGATTTGATGCAAACGGTCTTTTATGGGGTTGTTTTATAGGTTTGTCTGTAGTTGTTGAAAAATTATTCGGACGGACTAAATTGCTTAAAGCTACCGGAATAATTTACACGTATGCGGTGATAATGATATGTGCGGTATTTCTTTCGGGGGAAAGTATTTCATATTCATTTAATTATCTTCTTGCCATGCTTGGCGGAAATAAAATATTTGCGGATTCGCTTACACTTTATCTTCTTAAATATTATACATTATTACTTCTGATATGTACGTATTTTTCGACAAATCTTTTCAGGAATATGGTTATGCGTTCAGGAAAAACAAAGCTGAGAATGATTATGGGAATATTTTCACCGATAATGACTGTATTTCTTCTTGCAATATGTACTGCACTTATTTCGTATAACGGAATTTCCGAAATGATTCTTATGAAACTGTAGGGGGATTTTCAATGAAAAAGTCTAAACTATCAGACAAAATAACAGCAGTTCTGATAATTATATTTATATTTTCTTTTCTTATACTTACTGTTTTCAGAGAGAAAAAAGAATATTCTTTAAGCGAAAACCGCAGCCTTGCCCCTTATCCGCATTTTTCGGTGCAGTCACTTGAAGATGGGAGTTATATAAGAGAACTTGAAGCATATATGGCTGACCACTTTGCCTACAGGGACGAATGGGTTTCAGCAAAAGCAAGTATTGAATCTGATATGTGCGAAAAAATTGTAAACGGTGTTTATATTGATGATGAGAGACTTCTCAATGCTGATATTTCAGATTGCAGTATTTCAGCGGAAAATATAACTGCATTGAACAAATTTACAGAAGATTACAGCGGAACGGTCTATTTTACGGCTGTTCCCACATCAACGGGAGTTTACGGCGATATTTTGCCGGAGTATCTTTTTTTAGATACAGAAAAAAATCAGATGGACAGTCTTTATACTTCTCTTGACGAAAGTATAAGAAAAATTGACACATACAATATACTTAAAATGCTTAACGATAATTATATTTATTACCGTAACGATACAAAGCTGACAAGTTATGGTGCTTATTATGTTTACAGGACGATAATTCAGAAACTCGGTTTTCTGCCGTCCTCTTATGATAAATATACTATAAAGCACATTACAAGTGATTTCAGGGGGAATCTTTACAGCAGATGTCTGTATAACGGTGTAAAGCCTGATATAATCGATGTTTACAGTTATTCGGGCGGAGCAGAAATAACAAATTGTACTGCCTATAAAAATAATGGTATGAGTTACAGAAAAAAACTCAATGATACTGATTTTCTTGAGGGCGATATGTACAGAATGTATCTCGGTGAGGAAGAGCCTTTTATAAGAATAAAAACATCTGTGAACAATGAAAAAAAACTACTTCTTATAAAAGACAGCTATGCAGACTGTTTTATACAGTTTCTTATACAGCATTACAGTGAAATTGCTGTTATTTCCCCTGAACATATGGAAAAAAACATAAGTTACTTTGTTGACCCGAATAATTACGAACAGACACTTTTTCTCTTTGGGATTGACAGCATGGAAAATGAAAAATTATTTGAACTTATAAATAAATAATTTTACTGAAAGGAACGTGAAAAAAATGAAAGCATTGATAACAGGAGCAACTTCAGGAATAGGAAAATGCATTGCGTACAGTCTGCATAAACGTGGCTGGGAACTTATTCTGACAGGCAGAAATGAAAATGTCCTTAAAGAACTTCAGAAAAAATTCGGAAAAGGTACGGAGATAATCAAAGCGGAACTTTCAGACAGAAAAGAAGTTTTCAGGCTTTATAAATTATGCAAGGGCAAAAATATTGATATGCTTGTGAATAGTGCAGGTTATGGCATTTTCGGAAAATTTGACCGTACAGACCTTAAAGACGAATTGAATATGATTGATGTCAATATTACTGCACTTCATATTCTCACAAAGCTTTTTCTGCGTGATTTCAAAAAACGCAACAGCGGATATATACTTAATGTTGCATCTGTTGCAGGATTTATGACAGGCCCTCTTCTCTCGTCATATTATGCCTCAAAAAATTATGTTTTGCGTCTTTCGCTTGCAATTGCGGAAGAACTCCGCCATGAAAATTCTGATGTAAAAATAACTGTACTATGTCCGGGACCCGTAAATACTAATTTCAACAACAGAGCAGGCGTGAATTTCAGTGCTCCGCCCGTTTCGCCCGAATACGTTGCAGAATACGCACTGAAAAAACTTTTTCAGGGTAAATGGCTTGCCGTGCCGTCACTCACTGCAAAAGTCTGTGCTTTCGGGCAGAGGTTTTTACCGTATAAAATTCTTTCAGCAATAACATATAATGTTCAGTATGCAAAGAAAACGACTGACGGAAAAAACAGGGCAGTTGAAAAATGAGAGATATAAGTTATCGTGTTGCACTTGGCGGTATAGTATCCGCACTTTGTCTTTCTGCAATGTTCTTTGCCGGAATAATGCCTGCACTTTATCTTCTTCTTCCCATGATTGCAGGAGTTCTCATGATGATAATTGCAGTTGAAGTAAGTACAGGCTGGGCTGTGCTTACTTATATATCAGTCGGTCTGCTTTCAATGTTTATAACGTTTGATAAAGAATCCGCACTTGTCTTTATTATGCTTTTCGGTCATTATCCTATAATGCGTTTTTATATCAACAGGGTAAAAATGCGTTTTCTGCGGAATATCATAAAATTTGTGGTTTTCAATGTATGTGCTGTTGCATATTTTTATGTAACTGTGTATATATTCGGACTTGATGAAATGCTTGACGAATTAGGCGAAATAGGTAAGTACGGAGGATATATAATGCTTGCTCTTTGCAATTTTATTTTTGTACTTTATGACATAAATCTTGATTTCTGTTATAAAATATATAAAATAAGGTTAATGCCGAAAATCAGAAGAAAATTATAGACTGCACATAATTATGTGCAGTTTTTTTTAGTTGCATGGGGATAACATAACTTGACTTTTTAAATAAGTTAGTGTATACTAATATCAGTAAATAATAAAACGGAGGTTAAAAAAATGAGTGTAGTAATTGTAGGCGGTAATGACTGCATGATAAGAAAATATAAAGAACTTTGTGAACAGTATAAATGCAGTGCAAAAGTTTTTACACACATGAAAACAGACCTTAAAAGAAAAATAGGCACTCCTGACCTGCTTGTGCTGTTTACGGGAACTATTTCCCATAAAATGGTACGATGTGCCATAAATGAAACAAAAGGACTTCCCACTCAAATAGAACGTTCACATTCAAGTTCTGTTTCGGCATTGAAAAATATTCTTGAAATACACACATCTGCCAACTAAATATACTTTCATATTTCTCTGAAATTCTGCTGTATTATCATACGGCAGAATTTTTTGTGTTTTTTGATAAAAAGGTATTGAAATTCACATGAATAATTGTTATAATATAATACAGGGATATATTACAAGGAGGAAAATTGAAATGAAAATTCTTGACTGGAATAAATATCTTGAAACAGCAGAAAAAACCGTTGCGGAGGGTGTCGTCATGCTTAAAAATGACAATAACGCACTTCCACTCAAAAAAGACGGAATAATTTCTGTTTTCGGAAGAATACAGCTTCATTATTATAAAAGCGGTACAGGTTCGGGCGGTATGGTAAATGTTTCAAAGGTTACGGGAATAGTTGACGGACTTCTTGAATCGGGCGTTAAAATAAATGAGGAACTTTTTGAAATCTATAAAAAATGGGACGAAAAAAATCCTTATGATATCGGCGTAGGCTGGGGAAATGAGCCTTGGTCACAGGAGGAAATGCCTCTTGATGATGAAACAGTCAGAAACGCTTCTGAAAAAAGCGAAACGGCTGTTATAATAATAGGACGTACAGCAGGCGAAGAACAGGACGCAAAAATTGAAAAGGGTTCATATCTTCTCACCGATAAAGAAAATGATATGATTTCAAAAGTACGGAAATTTTTCAGTAAAGTTGTTATTCTCCTGAATGTCGGCGGAATTATAGATATGTCATTTGTTGATAAATATAATCCCGATTCCGTTCTTTATGTATGGCAAGGAGGCATGACAGGCGGAACAGGTACAGCAGACATTCTGACGGGAAAAATAAGTCCGTGCGGAAAACTCCCCGACACTATCGCATATGAAATAAGTGACTATCCTGCTT
Organism: uncultured Ruminococcus sp.; assembly: GCA_947627175.1. Classification (GTDB taxonomy): domain Bacteria; phylum Bacillota; class Clostridia; order Oscillospirales; family Ruminococcaceae; genus Ruminococcus. The sequence goes on along the minus strand of CANQVA010000003.1, from coordinate 17,714 downwards.
ATAAGAATTTCGGCAATACTAAAAGAAATTTTTATTGTGAAGATATTTACATAGGCTACCGTTGGTTTGAAACTTTCGCAAAAGACCGTGTTCGTTATCCTTTCGGTTATGGGCTTTCGTATACTGATTTTGAGATATTGCCCGAAAAAAATGTATACAGCGATAATTCAGTAACTTTCTTTGTTAAAGTAAGTAATATCGGAAATTATAGCGGTAAAGAAGTTGTGCAGGTTTATTGTGAACAACCACAGGGCAGACTTGGCAAGCCGTCAAAAGTATTGTGCGGATTTGCAAAGACAAAGACACTTTCACCGAATGAGTCACAAGTTCTTGAAATAAAAGTAAATTATTATGATATTGCATCTTATGATGATTCAGGCGTTACGGGTCATAGGTTCTGTTGGGTTCTTGAACAGGGAGAATATAAATTCCTAATCGGAAACAGCGTAAGAAACGTAAAAACCGCAGATATTCATATGAATAACGAAACGAAAGTTTTATATCAATGTTCACAGGCTATGTCCCCGGTACTTGCTTTCAGGAGAATAAAAGCCGAACAGACGGAAAACGGATTTATTCCCGCAACGGAAGATGTTCCGCTGAATGAAGTCGACGAAAAGCAAAGACACATTGAAAATCTTCCCGAAGAAATACCTTATACAGGTGACATGGGAATAAAATTGTCAGACGTTAAAAACGGCTTGAATAATATGAATGATTTTATAGCACAACTTTCAGATTATGACCTTTCATGTATTATACGTGGTGAGGGTATGGGAAGCCCGAGAGTTACAGCCGGTACAGCCTCCGCATTTGGCGGTGTGTCGGATAATCTTGTAAGTTTCGGAATACCTGCCGGTTGTTGTTCAGATGGCCCTTCAGGAATGAGACTTGACTGCGGAACAAAGGCTTTCAGTTTGCCTAACGGTACTATGATAGCATCAACTTTTAACCGTGAGCTTGTAAGAGAACTGTTTGAATATACGGGACTTGAAATGACTGCAAACAATGTTGACTGTCTGCTTGCTCCGGGAATGAATATACACCGCTATGTCCTCAACGGTAGAAATTTTGAATACTTTTCCGAAGACCCTTTTCTTACCGGTTCAATGGCTTCTGCTGAACTTACAGGACTTCATAATTCAGGCGTTACAGGAACTATAAAACATTTCTGTGCTAATAATCAGGAAACAAGCCGTCATTTTTCCGATTCTGTAGTTTCCGAGCGTGCTTTGCGTGAGATTTATTTAAAAGGTTTTGAAATTGCCGTAAAATGCGGAAATGCTGACAGTATAATGACGACTTACGGTTCAGTGAACGGTTTGTGGACGGCGGGAAACTTTGACCTCAACACAACGATTCTCCGCAATGAATGGGGATTTAAAGGTTTCACAATGACTGACTGGTGGGCAAATATAAATATACGTGGAAGTGAACCCGAAAAAACGAATTTTTCAGCGATGGCACAAGCACAGAATGATGTGTATATGGTATGTCCTGACGGTTCATCAGGTGATGACAATACTATTGATTCACTTGAAAAAGGTGAACTGAAAAGATGTGAACTGCAAAGAAATGCAATGAATATATGCCGTTTTCTGATGAATACAAACGCTATGAAAAGACTTTGCGGAGAGGGGGAAAAAGTTGAAATTATAAACCGTCCCGAAGATGAAAATTCAGATGATTCGCCGGTAGTTTTTTATGAAATAGATAAGGAATTAAGGCTTGACCTCAGTGAAGTAAAAGCTGAAAAGGGAAGTAATTACAGTTTTGCACTTATTGTTAAAAATGCCGGCTGGTATGATGTAACAATTACTGCTTCATCTGAACAGAGTGAACTTGCACAGATTCCGCTTACTCTTTTTACAATGGGAACGGCAAGCGGTACTTTTACATGGAACGGCACGGGCGGTAAACCTATATCACATTCAAATGAAATACCGATGTTTTCACGCTTTACAACGATACGCCTGTATTTTGCACAGAACGGTCTTAATCTTCATACTATTGAATTTAAACTTAAAAGGCTTGAAGAAGATATAAATAATGTGCTGTTCAAGCAGGAGGAGTGAATATGAATATACAGATTTTCGGAACAAAAAAATGTTCAGACACAAGGAAAGCTGAACGTTTTTTCAAAGAACGACGTGTTAAATATCAGCTTGTTGACATGAAAGAAAAAGGCATCAGCAAGGGCGAATTTAACAGCATAAAACAGTCTGTGGGCGGTCTTGAATCTATGATTGATGAAAAATGTAAGGATAAAGAACTCCTTACACTTATTCACTATCTTTCAGACAGCGACAGAGAAGAAAAAGTCTTTGAAAATCAACATATTCTGAAAACTCCTATTGTCCGCAACGGCAAAAAAGCGACTATAGGCTATTGTCCTGACGTATGGAAAAGTTGGGAATGACGTTAAAAGAATAACAAATGAAACTTTTCAGAAAATTTTTTGAAAAGTAGTGCAATTCTGACAAAAGTATGTTATAATCAGTGTATATTATTTTTTACGGTTACGAAAGGAGCTAATATTTATGGGACTTATTCAGGCGGCTGTTGTTGCAACAGCGTCAACATTCGGCGATACATGGAAGGAGTTTTTTTACTGCGATGCAATCCCTGCTGATGTTCTCGTCGTAAAGGGCAAAAGAAAAACAGGGATATTCTCTTCAAACAAAGGAAACGACAATATAATTACAAACGGAAGCACTATTGCTGTAAGTGACGGACAGTGTATGATTATTGTTGACCAGGGACAGGTAGTTGAAATGTGTGCCGTTCCCGGGGAGTATGTTTATGATATGTCAACAGAACCAAGTCTTTTCGGCGGAAGTCTCGGAAACAACATAAAAGAAACTTTCAATGTTATTGGAAAGCGTATTTCATACGGCGGAGATACTGCACACGACCAGAGAGTATATTTCTTTAATATAAAAGAAATTACAGACAATAAATTCGGTACACAGAATCCAGTACCGTTCAGAATGACTTATGAGGACATAGGAAGAAATTTTACTGTAGGTGTAAGGTGTAACGGCGTTTTCTCTTATAAAATCAGTGACCCGTTGCTTTTCTATACAAACGTATGCGGAAATGTTTCAAGTTCATATACACGTTCAAATATAGACCAACAACTTAAGTCTGAATTTTTAAATGCCCTCAATCCTGCATTTGCAAAAATTTCCGCTTCGGGTATCAGATATGACGAACTCCCGGCTCATACAATGGAGCTTTCCGACGCTATGGACAGTGTTCTTTCTCCTAAGTGGAATGAAAAGAGGGGATTGGAAATTGTTTCTGTTGCAATAAATTCAGTTACAATTTCAAAGGACGATGAGGAGAGAATAAAGAGATTTGAAGATACAGCATGGAACAGAGACGCAACAAATGCAGCCGCAACGCTTGTCAATGCTCAGGCTAACGCAATGACAATGGCAGCAGGTAATTCAAATGGTGCATCTATGGGATTCTACGGAATGAACATGGCACAACAAGCAGGCGGTTTCAATGCACAAAGTCTTTTCCAAATGGGAGCACAACAGCATAATAACGCAAATACATGGAGATGTTCATGCGGTACTGAAAATACAGGCAAATTCTGTGCAAACTGCGGTAAATCCAAACCCGCACCGTCAGGCACATGGAGATGTTCATGCGGTGCTGAAAATACAGGTAAATTCTGTGCAGAGTGCGGAAAACCAAAACCGGCAGATTCAGGTACATGGAGATGTTCATGCGGTACTGAAAATAAAGGTAAATTCTGTGCAAATTGCGGAAAACAGAAACCAACATCAAAAGTATATAAATGTGACAAATGCGGCTGGCAACCGTCAGACCCTTCAAATATACCGAGATTCTGCCCTGAATGCGGTGACCCGTTCAACGATAACGACATTTTATAATAAAGATACAGTGCAGTATTTTTTGTACTGCACTGTTTTTTATAATTGACAAAATGTTATTTTTAATATATAATATTATTGTGGTTTTTCTGATTATGAAAAAAACAGTTATATTTTTAAATAAATACTTTTGGAGGAAAAAATATGTGCGGAATAGTCGGCTTTACAGGAAAAAAACAGGCTGCCCCGATACTGCTTGACGGTCTTTCAAAACTTGAATACAGAGGATATGACTCGGCAGGAATTGCAGTCCGTAACGGAAGTGACGAAACAGAAATAGTAAAAACAAAAGGCAAACTCAAAGTTCTTAGAGAAATGACGAATGAGGGCGAAGCTGTAAAAGGCTGTTGCGGTATAGGTCATACAAGATGGGCAACACACGGAGAACCCTCTGTTGTCAATGCTCACCCGCATTGCAGTGATGATGAAAGCGTTATATGCGTACACAACGGCATTATAGAAAATTATCAGGAATTAAGGGAAAAACTCACAAAATGCGGATATACTTTCAAATCGGATACTGATACGGAAGTTGCCGTAAAACTCATTGATTATTATTATAAAAAATATAATCTCGGAGCAGTCGATGCAATAGCCCGTGCAATGATAAGAATAAGGGGTTCATATGCACTTGCTGTTATGTTCAGTGACTATCCGGAGGAAATTTATACTGCACGTAAGGAAAGCCCTATGATTATAGGCATAGCAGACGGCGAAACATATGTTGCTTCTGATGTTCCGGCTATTCTTAAATATACAAGAAATGTATATTATATCGGAAACATGGAAATCGCAAAGCTTGAAAAGGGAAATGTTACTTTCTATGACATTGAACGTGAAGAAATTAAAAAGGAACTTACAGAAATAAGGTGGGACGCTGAATCAGCTGAAAAAGGCGGATATGAACATTTTATGCTTAAAGAAATACACGAACAGCCGAAAGTTGTGCGTGATACAATAAATTCCGTTTTAAAAGACGGAAAGATTGATTTCAGTGAAATAGGTCTTACAGATGAGGAAATCAGAGATATACATCAGGTTTATATTGTTGCTTGCGGTTCGGCTTATCATGTGGGAATCGTTACACAGTATGTCATTGAGGCTCTGACTTCAATTTCCGTAAGAGTTGAACTTGCCTCTGAGTTCAGGTACAGAAAAATGAAACTCTCTGAAAACGGTCTTGTTATAGTTATAAGTCAGTCGGGAGAAACGGCAGACAGCCTTGCGGCACTCCGTCAGGCTAAAGAGTGCGGTGTGAGAACTCTCGGAATAGTAAATGTTGTCGGTTCGTCAATTGCACGTGAGGCGGATAATGTTTTCTATACGCTTGCGGGTCCTGAAATTTCAGTCGCAACTACAAAAGCATACAGTACACAGCTTATAGCAGGCTATCTTCTCGCCATGCAGTTTGCAAAAGCAAGAGATGAAATTACACCCGAAAAATATAATGAAATGCTTGCGGAACTTCATACCATTCCCGAAAAAATCGAAAAAATACTTGAGGACAAAGAGCGTCTGCAATGGTTTGCGAATAAGCTCGCAGGGGCAAAAGATGCTTTCTTTATCGGGCGTGGCATAGATTACGCTATAAGCCTTGAGGGAAGCCTTAAAATGAAAGAAATCAGTTATATTCATTCTGAGGCATATGCGGCAGGAGAACTTAAACATGGACCCATCAGCCTTATTGAAAACGGTATACTTGTTATAAGTGTCCTCACACAGCCTGATTTATATGAAAAGACTGTAAGTAATATGGTTGAAGTAAAAAGCCGTGGTGCGTCGCTTATGGGGCTTACTACTTACGGCAATTATAATATTGAAGATACAGCCGATTTTACTGTATATATCCCTAAGACAAATCCTCTTTTTGCAGGAAGTCTCTCTGTAATACCGTTACAGCTTTTAGGATATTATGTATCAGTTGCAAAGGGTTATGACGTTGATAAACCGAGGAATCTTGCAAAGAGCGTTACAGTGGAATAATTTCTGACGGAGAAAAAATCTTTTGATTGGAAGTGTACGGAATGAGCGATAATTACGAAATGTCGGTAACTGAACAGGGAAACCCGGATAAACCGCAAGGGACTGCCGGCGAGGAAATGCTTGACAGAATGAATAAATCTCACTATGCGGTCACGGGTTGGGCGTTGGAATTTTTTGAATTTTCAGGGAGTGAAAACGTTCTTGACATAGGTTGCGGAGGCGGTGAAACACTTAAAAGAATGGCTGAAAAAATAGACAGCGGACATCTTACAGGTGCGGATTATTCGCCGGTTTCCGTAAAGATGAGCAGTGAACACAATGATATAAATATTGCCTGCGGAAAAATGGACATAGTTCAGGCATCTGTAGAAAATTTGCCGTTTGCTGATTGTTCATTCGATAAGATAATAACAGTTGAGAGTTTCTATTTCTGGGATAACCCGCAGGAAAACCTGAAAGAAGTTTACAGGGTTCTTGCTGAAAACGGTGTTTTTCTTATTGTTGCGGATATATATGGCGGTGCTGAACTTTCGGACGATGAAATAAGAAATATTAAAAAGTACAGTCTCTTCAATCCTACACCGAAAGAATTTGAAACGCTCCTTGTGAATGCAGGTTTCATAAATGTTAAAATTCACACAAAGCCCGGTACTAACTGGATTTGTGCAGAGGGAAGAAAGTAATAAAAAAAGCCTGAACTTAGTTTTCAGGCTTTTATTTATATGTAATATTATTGTAATGCCGATTCTGTTTTTTCTATATTCGACTTCACTGCTGTTGAATCAAGATATGTAAACAGACTGTTAAGCATATCATAATAGCATTGTGTTGTAAGGTGTATTCCGTCACCGCCCGTATTTTCGGGTTTAAGTGCATTTGTTGCAGGGTCTGAGAGAATTGAATAAGCATCAAAATAATATACATGGTTTGAATTTAATTCTGTTATCATATTCTGTAGTGCTGTATTGAAAGAACATATTACATCATTGCTTGCAAATCCCGATTCATTCGTAACAGGCGTTATTCCTGCAACAACAATATTTATGTCGGGTACTCTGTCACGAATTTGATTTATTGTAGTGCGGTATCTTTCGGCAAATTCTTCCGGAGTTGAGATATTTACATCATTCATACCCATTGACATATATAACAGACTTGGCTGCATATATCCTACTGTATCAACAAGCCCTACCCCGGTATCGAATGTGAAATAATCAAGATTCCACATTGAAACAGATTCTTTTGCTATATTACGTTCAGACGGAATAAGTCCGTATGCATTGAACCCGTAAGCGATAGAGTCACCGGCTATTGCAAGTCTTTCCTGATAGAATGCACTGTTTGGAGAGTCGCCGTATGATGTGCCGACAGATGCGGAAATATTTTCTGTAGTAGCCTCAACTGCACCCGGTTCATTACCATTCGGATTTTCTATATCTGTTCCGTTTTCAATGCCCGTCTGTTCTGTATCAGTAGCTGTTGTTGTTTTAACAATTACAGGCGGCCACACGTCGTAATGCGTCGTAGGTGGTTTTGTAACTACTGCTTGTGTACCGGTGGGGACACTTATTATTTTTGTTACTGAACCCATAGTTAATTCTATTGAAGTAGCTGTCTGTGTTGTCGTTTCGGATAATTGCAAATCAGAGGTAGTTGTTGTAACAATCTGTGTGCCTTCTGCGGAAGTCGTTTCCGAAGTCGTATTATTTTCAGCAATAACGGGCAAATCTTCTTCTTGTGGTACTATGTCATTTCCCTGACATGATGCACATATTACAGTCACTCCAAATGCTGAACCTGCGACGAGCAGAGGAATCATTTTTTTTGTAATTTTATCAAAAAAACTCTTTTTCATAAACATACTCCTTTTACTGTTTTTTTTACTGTAGTTCTACAACAGTTATATTCTATCACATTTTAATTAAAAAGTAAAGACAAAAAATAAGAAAATTTCGTGATATTCATTATCGCTTGACAATTGCAAGAGATAGTATTATAATTATTATATGTAATATAAATAATATAATATCTTTTTACAATTAAGAATTGGAGTTGAAATGTATGAATAATGTAAAAATTGCTGATTTGTATGATTTAAGTCATACCATGTCAGCCGATTATCTCAGAAATTTTATATATCCGTGGGAGGCATTAAAAGGTATAAGCGAATTTATTATTGAACTCGGAAAGAAACTCCCCCGTGATGAATATGAAAATCCATTTGAAAATGTATGGATTCACAAAACGGCTAACGTTTATCCTACTGCTTATATAGGTTCGCCGTGCATTATCGGTGCAGAAACAGAAGTACGCCATTGTGCTTTTATACGTGGGAGTGCATTGGTAGGTAAAAATTGTGTTATCGGAAATTCAGTTGAATTGAAGAACGTCATTATTTTTGACAACGTTCAGACACCGCACTATAATTATGTAGGCGACAGCATTCTGGGCTATAAGTCACACATGGGGGCGGGTTCTATCACATCGAATGTAAAATCAGATAAGACGAATGTCGTTATAAAATCAGGTAGTGAAACGATTGAAACAGGCATAAAAAAAATTGGTGCAATGGTTGGCGATTATGTCGAAGTAGGCTGTAACAGTGTACTTAACCCCGGTACTGTAGTAGGTCGCAATTCAAGTATATACCCGACAAGCTGTGTGCGTGGTGTAATCCCCGAAAACAGCATATATAAAAAAGATGATACAATAGTCACGAAAGAATGACATAATACACGCCGTTTTAAAACCATACGTCTGACCATACACCCCACAATACGCCATTTTTCCTGATATATAGCGGAGAATACGCCAAGACGCCATTTTTTCGAGTTGCTGTATATTTATTACATACACGTGCATTACACGCCCTGCTACACGCCACTTTTTGGCTGTATATAGGGGAGTACACGCCTACACGCCATTTTTCCGAGTTGCTATTATATTATTATAAAAATATCCCTGCCGCAATGACAGGGACTTTTTTTGTTAATCGTTTTATCTTACAAGTGCAAAGTATAAAAGCACCAACGCACCGAGAATAATTCTGTACCAGCCGAAAACCTTGAAATCATGCTTTTTTATGTAGTCCATAAGGAACTTTATTACAAAGACTGATACTACAAAAGCTATTACCATACCGGTAACAAGTATCATAATTTGCTGACTTGTGAATCCTCCGTCATACTTTATGATTTTCAAGAGACTTGCACCGAACATTACAGGAACAGCAAGATAGAATGTAAATTCAGCTGCCACTGTTCTTGAAATGCCTATAAGCAAAGCACCGACTATTGTAGCACCTGAACGGGAAGTGCCGGGGAATATAGCCGCTATAAGCTGAAACGCTCCTATTATAAGGGCTGATTTATAAGTAAGTTGTTCAATAGTATTTACTTTAGGTGTTTTGCCTTTGTTCCAGTTCTCGACAATTATAAACGCTACACCGAATACAATAAGTGCAATTGCCACTGTCCACGGATTGTAGAAGAGTTCATTTAATTTTTCGTCAAAAAGCACACCTATTACAGCCGCAGGAACACAGGCAACAAGAACCTTAAACCACATCTGAAAAATATCAGTCTTTACATATGCCCCGAATCCGTCTTTATTAAGTGGGTGGGGGTTGTTTTCCTTTCCGAACGGAAAAAGTTTCTTCCAGAAGATAATAACTACTGCCATAATAGCACCAAGTTGTATTACAACGTCGAACATTTCTTTGAAATCGTCTGTTTCATTCAGTTTAAGAAATTCGTCAACAAGTATAAGATGTCCTGTACTGCTTATAGGCAGCCATTCTGTAATACCCTCGACTATTCCAAGCACGACGGCTTTAAGTATTTCAATAAAATCCATTATAAAATCCTTTCTATTGTTTTTTATAAATTATACCACATTTATATATATATGTCAATCACTGATATAAAGATGACAGGGCAACAGCATTTACTTTCTACATTTACAATAATTTTGAAACAGAATATGGACAAAATTTATTCAAAAATAACAATTTTCAAATAAAAATAAAGCTAAAAATTAACAAACAAAATAAGATGAAATGTGTTTTTTTGAATTTTTTCAATTATCTGCATTTTGAGAAATAACCTATTCACCAATAGTTTTAGAATTAAAAAGTAAATGCTGTTGCCCTGTAAAGATGATAAAGAATATTGAAATTCATATTGACATTATATTAAATATCTGATAAAATAAATATAATGCAACTTAAAAAAATGGCGTATCGGCGTATTCTCTGCTATATATCGGGAAAAATGACGTATCACACGGCGTACGGTCAGGCGTATCGGTTTAAGAATGGTGTGTGTATATATAGCAACTCGGAAAAATGGCGTGTAGGCGTGTACTTGCCTATATACAGTCAAAAAGTGGCGAGTAGCATAGCGTGTAATGCACGTGTATGCAAAAATAATAATAAACTTCAAAAAATGGCGTCTTGGCGTATTCTCTGCTATATTTCGGGAAAAAACGGCGTATTGCGGGGTGTATGGTCAGACGTATGGATTTCAAAACGGCGTGTATGCCTGAATAATAAAAAATTCGGAGGAAAAAATTGAAAAGACTGCTTATACTTATAGGAAAGATAATTGTAAAGATTCTTCATCTCTTTCATAGAAATGCGGGGAATTTACCCGGTATAATTCTATGGCATCTGTCGGGGCAGAAATGTTGTTCTGTTTTCAAAGTAGACTGTCCTGTTATTGCTGTTACGGGAACAAACGGAAAGACTTCCGTTACAAACTGCATCGCACAGCTTTTTGAAAAGAGCGGTAAGAATATAATTATAAACCGTGAGGGAAATAACCTCGATACGGGTATATGTTCACTGTTGTTACGTCATTGTGATATGTCGGGGCGTGTAAAAGCTGATTATCTCATTCTTGAAACTGATGAATCACACGTTCCTGTTGTTTACTCACAGATAAAGCTTGAAACGCTTGTTGTTCTGAATTTCTTCCGTGACCAACTCGACAGAAACGGCGAAATGGAAACGCTTATTCAGAAAATCAATGGTTTCTGCAAAACGTTTGACGGAAATCTTATTCTTAACGGCGATGACCCTAACACAGCCCGTCTCGGGCGTGCCAATCCTGAAAACAAAAAAGTAAAATATTTTCATGCTGAACCTTACAGATTTGCTACCGATAAAATTTTTGAAGCTTCTGAGGGGCATTTTTGTCCGTTCTGCGGTGAATCGCTGAAATATGAATATTATCAGTATTCGCATATCGGAAAATTCATCTGTCCGAAATGCGGTTTCGGTGACTTCAAGCCATATATAACGGCAAGCAATATAGACCTTGAAAAGCCTGCTTTTACGGCAGACGGTCATAATTATACACCAAAACTTAACAGTATATATAATATATATAATATGACTGCTGTTGCAGGTACTGCCAAATTATACGGCATAAAACAAAAGATTACAGACAATGTTATTTCAAAGTATACTGTAAATAACGGACGTATGGAAACTTTCATGCTGGGCGACAGAAAAACAACACTTAACCTTGCAAAGAATCCTGTCGGTGCAAATATGACATTACGTGTCATGAACGAAATGAACGGAGATAAGGAATTATTGTTTGTGCTTAATGACAATGTTGCTGACGGTCTTGACGTTTCGTGGATATGGGATATAAATTTCAGTATATTTGAACGTGTCAGAAGAGTTGTGACTTCAGGAACAAGAGCATATGACATTGCGGTAAGAATAAAATGTTCAGGCTATGACCCTGAAAAAATAACGGTTTGCCCTGATTTGGATGATGCTGTTGCGGAACTTGCACGCACGGAAGGAAGAAAATTTGTCATAGCTAACTATACAGCCGTACAGCCGACAAGGCAGGCACTCAAACGTTATTCGGAGAACGGAGGCAATAAAGATGAATAAAATAAAAATTCTCCATATGTACGCCGATATGCTTGACCTTTACGGCGATAGCGGAAACATGGAAATTCTGAAGTACCGTTGTTCAAAACGTAATATTGAATGTGTTATTGATAAATATTCAATAGGTGATGATATGCCGTATTTTCCGGAATATGACTTGATATACATCGGAGGGGGTGCAGACCTTGAACAACAACATATCTCCGCCGACCTTATAAAATGCCGTGACGGTATCAGAAAAGCATATAAAAACGGCAGTTTCCTGTTTCTTATATGTGGTGGCTATCAGCTTATGGGGAAATATTACCGTGACGCTGACGGCAACGAAATAAAGGGTTTAGGACTTTTTGAATATTTCACCGTCGCACCGTCAAGCCGTAAAAAACGCTGTATCGGCAATATAGTTGTAAAGACTGAAATCACCGGAAAGCCTGTAAGAGTTGTAGGCTTTGAGAATCACGGCGGACAGACTAAGGGAGTTAAAACGCCGTTCGGTTCTGTACTGTACGGAAACGGCAACGAAACAAAAAGCAGTTCAGAGGGATATTTTGAAAAAAATGTCATAGCAACATATCTTCATGGACCCATGCTCGCAAAGAATCCCGAAATTTCCGACTATATGATTAGTTACTGTATTAACAGAAAATCCGAAACACCTGTGAAACTTATTAAACTTAATGATAAACTTGAAAAAGACTGTCGGAAAGTAATGCTTGAAAGATTATTAAATAAATAAATAAATAAAAAGGGAACTTTTCAGTTCCCTTATTTTTATCTTGCTTTTGCTCTGATGTGCTTTTCTGTCTGATAAACTACCGGTGTAAGAATACCCGCAACCGGAAACACAATCCAACTCATACCCCAGTCAGACGTTATAAAGCTGTATGCAAGATAGCCGGCTATTACGATTAACCAGTAACTTCTTGTTACACTTCCTGTATTCTGTCTTTTCATTGATTTTTTTTCACGTGTGAAATTATCTCTTTCAAGCAGTTTTGAAAAGCCTTTTTTAGTTGAAGATGCCCTTACAATTAAAAATACTCCGCCTGCTATCATACATAACATAATACAAGTACCGACAGTATCACTGAAACGCCTGTAATTAGTTATCGGTTCGATTATATTTATTGGTAATATTGAAAGTACACACATCATAACACCTATAATTAAATCTCTTGTGTGAATAAGAAAGAATTTATCCTGTTTTTCTTTTAACATTCCGTCAACGCCGTAAGCCGTATCAATATCTTCTGTTTCAAGATAGCTGAAAGGCTTTTTTCCTGCACCTGCCGATATAAATAAACCGACTGCCCCTGCAATCATAAGAAGAAAAACAGCTGTTCCGAGCGTATCGCTAAGTGTGGCTGACAATTCGGAAAAAATAGTTACGGGAACGATTGACAATATACATAAAGCCACTCCTGAAGCCGTTTTGAAAGCTGAACATCTGTTGACTTTAAGAAATTTGTTTGCGTCCTCCATAGAAACACGGTGGAGCGGTTGACTGTCGGTAACGCTTTCTGAAACTTGCGGAGCAGGTTTTTCAAAATCGTCCTTTAATAAGTAGTCGGTGCTTACACCGAAAATATCCGACATTTTAAGTATCTTGTTCAGGTCGGGTATAGACTGAGCCCCCTCCCACTTTGAAACAGACTGACGGCTTACGTCCATCTGTTCAGCCAGTTCGTCCTGTGACATTCCGGCTTTTTTTCTTAGTTCAATAATTTTGTCTGCGAGTATCATATTAAAATACCTCCTGTTAATTTTTTACTGTAACCATTCTAACATAAACCGTGATTAAATTCAATCAATCAGACTTTACAATTTGTCAATCATCGGTTGCTTTTTGCAGAATTTCGGGAAAATAACGGTTGCATATTATTTTTGTCATTAAATTCGGACTTACCCCATAGAATGTATTATATCAAAAATGGGGAGAGAGTTATGTTTTTCAAAAACAGATTGATAAAAGATACTATATTACTTACATTCATGCAGTTATTTCTTGATACGGCATCACTATTGTTAAATGTATTTATCACTAAACAGCTTGGTGCTGAGGCAATAGGCATTCTTACACTTACAGGTTCATTTTTAGGACTTGCCGGAATACTTTCAAACGGAAACGCCTTTTTATGTACCAGCCGTCTTGTTTCGGAAGAAATGGGAAAGAGTAACTCCAATCCGAATAAGATTCTCGCACACGGTATAAAACTCTGTTTAATGCTTAGTGTAACAGTTTCTGTTGCGTTGTTTGTATTTGCTCCTTTAAGCAATAAGTTTTTCAGTGGTGCAAAAATGGAAGAATATGTAAAATTCATGCCTATTGCATTGATTTCGGGGGCAGTGTCGGCTTGTTTCAAGGGATATTTCAACGCTTGCCGTAAAGCATCTGTTTCAGCAACAGGTGATATAATTGAATTTATTATAAAATCTCTGGTAATAATAGTAATGACTCTTTTATCGGCAAATCCTGATGAAAGTACAATCTGTCGTATTATGATAGCAGGCATAATTGCAGGGAATGTTTTTTCGCTTGTTTACTGTCTGGTAGTATTTGCGAAAAGTCATATGAAATGTGTCGGAAAATGTTCCCTTGACTTTAAAAAATATATGGCTTTTGCGTTTCCTATAATGGGCGGTAGTATTCTGACATCTGCACTAAGCAGTGCGAATGACGCATTGATTCCGATGTGCTTAAGACAAAACGGCGATTCAGTAAATGAGGCTTTAAGCCGTTTCGGAATATTTGAGGCTATCGTAATACCTACAATTTTTTTCCCGTCTGTCGTACTCTGTTCAATGTCGGGAATTATAGTAAGCGAATCGGCAAGAGCATCTGCCGCAGGAAACAAAGAACGCATTAAAAGTCTTACTTCACGGCTTACGCAGTATACACTTATATTTGCCGTGTTTGCATCTGCTGTTCTGATGAAATTCGGTTCTTATATCGGTGAACTTCTCGGCGGTGGAGAACTTGCAGGCAGAATGATAACTATTATATCACCTGTTGTTCCGTTTATCTACATGGAAATTATTCTTGAGGCACTTATAAAAGGTATGGGCTTACAAGGTTTTTCTTCACTTAATTATCTTGCGGAATACGCTTTAAGAATTTCGGTAGTACTTATATTTGTGCCGAAATTCGGATTTTATGGTATAGTGGCATCTTACTATGCAAGCAACGTAATGGGAAATTGTGCAAGATTTATCAAGATAATGAAACATACAGAAACACCGTTCAGACCGTTTAAAATAATAGCAGTACCTGTTATATATGTTTTTCTGACAATGGGAGCAACAGAACTTATTACACGCATATTGAATGCGGACGGCGGAAAAGTTCCCGAAATAATATTCTTTGTGATTCTGTGGGGGCTGTCATACTTCGGAATGTTCGCCGGGTTCAGTAAGTTTGAATCTTTCGGACTTTCAGAAAAAAAATTATTGTGCAATTTCAATAAATAATAACCTTGATAATGATATGAAATGTAGAAAATACTTTTGCTATATTGCAATTTGGACAAAAATGTTATATAATTAAGTCGTGCAGTTTTTACTGCGACAATCAATTTCAGAGGAGAATAAAATATGGAAACTTACGATGTTACTAAAATAAAAAACATTGCATTTGCCGGTCATAACGGTTCAGGTAAAACTTCTCTCGCAGAGGCTCTTCTCTTTAAAGCAGGGGCTTCCGACCGTCTTGGTAAAACTGCTGACGGTACTACTGTATGCGACTATGACCCCGAAGAAGTAAAAAGAGGTATTTCAATAGGAACGTCTCTTGCATCATTCGGATATGACGGCTACAGAATAAATCTTCTTGACACTCCCGGGCTTTTCGATTTCGCTGCCGAAATGGTTGAGGGAATACGTGCGTCTGATACTGTCATGATTACGGTTTCGGCAAAATCGGGTGTAAAAGTAGGTGCCAGAAAAGCATATGAAGAAGCTGTAAATCAGGGAAAATCAAAGATGTTTGTCGTTACTAAAATAGACGACAAGGACGCTAATTTCTTTAATGTCCTTACTGAACTTAAAACAGTCTTTGGCCCCACGGTATGCCCTGTTGTAGTTCCTGTTATAAGCGGTGGTAAAATTGTTTCATACGTTAATTTAATAGAAATGAAAGCCTATAAATACGACTCAAAGGGAAACGCCATTGAAACTGATATGCCGACGGCTGAAATTTCTGAAAAGTTTGAATACCGCATTGACGGTCTTATAGCTGCTGTTTCGGAGGCAGTAGCCGAAACTTCCGAAGAACTTATGGAAAAATTCTTTGAGGGAGAAGAGTTTACTCAAAAGGAACTTATTGACGGTATTCATGACGGTATGAACCGTGGTATCATTACGCCCGTTGTATGTACTTCTGCAACAGAACTTACAGGTATTGATATGCTCCTGAAAGAAATAGAACTTCTTCTTCCTGCTCCTGATGAGGTATACCCGGCAGAGGCTTATAAACCTTCAAAAGAAGTTGCAGAAATAAAGTGTGACGTTTCAGAACCTATGTCCGCATATGTATTCAAAACAGTTGCTGACCCGTTTGTAGGTAAAATGTCATTTATCCGTGTTATGTCGGGAAAAATTTCCTCAAACAGTGAGGCTGTAAATTCATCAACAGGAAACGTTGAAAAAATAGGTAAATTATATACCCTCTGCGGAAAAAAGCAGACAGAAGTTGCAAGTGCATCAGCAGGTGAAATTGTAGTAGCAGCAAAAATTACTGCAAATACAGGTGATACACTTTCCGACGTTTCGAGAATTGTCGAATTTGCACCTATGACTTTCCCGAAACCGTGCTATTCTATGGCAGTAAAAGCTAAAGCACAGGGCGATGAATCTAAGATTTCAGCAAGTATGCAGAGACTTACGGAAGAAGACCCCACTCTTACGTATATTCAGGACGAAAACACAAAAGAACAGATTTTAAGCGGTTTAGGCGAACAGCATATTGAAGTTGCAGCTGCAAAGCTTAAAAATAAATTCGGCGTTGATGTAAATTTAACAGTTCCGAAAGTTGCATACAAGGAAACTATCCGTAAAAAAGTTAAAGTTGAAGGCAAACACAAAAAACAGTCGGGCGGTCATGGTCAGTATGGTCATGTGTGGATTGAATTTGAACCGTGTGTAAGTGATACGCTTGTTTTTGAAGAAAGAGTGTTCGGCGGAGCAGTTCCGAAAAATTATTTTCCGGCTGTACAGAAAGGTCTTGAAGATTCCGTTAAAAAAGGCGTTCTTGCAGGTTGTCCCGTTGTTGGTCTGAAAGCTATTCTTGTTGATGGTTCATATCATCCTGTTGATTCGTCGGAAATGGCGTTCAAAACTGCTGCTTCAATCGCTTACAAAGAGGGACTGCGTCAGGCTGACCCCGTTATGCTTGAACCCGTCGGCGAACTTAAAGTAACAGCCCCCGATGATAATACCGGCGATATTATGGGCGAACTTAATAAAAGGCGTGGTAGAGTTCTCGGAATGGAACCTGTTTCACATGGCGTTACAACAATACAAGCAGAAGTGCCGATTCGTGAAATGCATGACTTTGCAATGTATCTCCGCCAGACAACAAGAGGACTTGGAAGCTTTACTCTTGATTTTGTCAGATATGAACAACTCCCCGCAAATCTCCTTACAGAAGTTATTTCTTCAGTTAATTCAGAAAATTAAATCCGATATGAGGGTACATGTGTACCCTCATTGACTTATTTTTTGCGAAATAAAGCCATAAATCAGTCACTGAAAATTTTTTTGAAAAATTTCAAAAAAAGGGTTGACAAATAAAAAAAACTGTGATATAATATAATAGTCGTCAAGGAACGGCATTTATAAAATAGCATGGGGGTTTAGCTCAGCTGGGAGAGCATCTGCCTTACAAGCAGAGGGTCACAGGTTCGAGCCCTGTAGTC
>CANQVA010000002.1 GCA_947627175.1 uncultured Ruminococcus sp. | reverse complement strand
TCATCAACTTCAACGACATCAACATCAAATGATATTTCGTCATCAACTTCAACGACATCAACATCAAATGATATTTCGTCATCAACTTCAACGACATCAACATCAAATGATATTTCATCATCAACTTCAACATCATCAACTACTTCATCAGATGACGGCTCATCAACATCAACTTCAACAACAACTACTACAGGCTCAGGTCTTGTATTAGCCGGTGAAGTTAAGAGTTTCTCTGTAGCTGCTGAAACTAATGGATATGGTTTCTACTACAGCATTGACGAAGAGTTCAATAGAGAACAGGTAGACAGAATTGTTCTTAATATCATCTATGCGGACGACACAACAGAAGAACTTGACATTACAAATAGTTTCGGCTTTGAATCAACACCCGAAAAGACATTCACAAGAAATAATACAACGTTCAAGTATAATGCAGCTTTGACCTATGATGGCGAAGAAATAACTGACGTTACAGGAAAGACTATTCTTGCACGGGGAGATATCCTGAAAGATGAAGGCGGTTATAATGTATCAGTTGAGGCATATATCGGTCTTAAAGGTGATATAAACCTTGATAATTACGCTAATGCCGTAGATGCTACACAGGCTTTGGCGTACTATGCAGTACTTTCAGCCGGTAATGGTACTCCCGAAGATACACAACTTTCGTTGACGAATACAACTCTTGTTACAGACCCTGATTCAGTTTATGACCACTTTGCAGCATTCCTCGGTGACGTAAACCAGAATACTCATGTAGTTGAAAATAACTGGAGAGGTTTAAAGCCTGCAAGACAGCTTGACTCAGTTGACGCTACAAACATTTCGATGTACTATGCAAGAGTTTCTTCACCTGATAATACTTTGGGTGATAAAGAAATCTGGGCAGAAGTACTTGAACAGTAATAATAATGTTTTGAATCTGCCGTCGGGTGGCGGCAGATTATGCAAAAATTAATTTATTGAAAGGAATAAACAATAATGAAGACTAATTATTTAAAGAGAGCATTTGCAGCACTTGCAGTTTCTGCTGTTGCAGTTTCAGCTGTTTCAGTTTCAGCTTTTGCTGCTGATGAAATCAGAGGTGCTGATAACGGATTCACTGCAGATGAAATTGCACAGTCTGAAATCAAGCCTATAGTTACAGTTGACCAAGTAACTCTTACTCTTGCTGAGGCTAAGGAACTCGTTGCAAGCGGTACTCCTGTTCAGATTGCTGTAACTGTTTCAGGCGGTACTGATGAAAAGTGGGCTCCTACAGGTATGCATTTTGACTATGACCCACGTCTTTCAATTGTAAAGAACAAGTTAGGTTTACCTGATGTTAATTTAGGTCAAGATAATAAATATCTCTCACTTACTACTGAAGAATATACAAATGGTGTTTTCTGCACAACATCAGGTTCAGGTGACTTTGGTTTCGACGGCGTACTTTATACAATGGCATTCAATCTTCCTGAAGATGTTGCAGCAGGCGACAAGTACCCGATTGAAATAGTATACAGAAGTTCAACTAACGCTGTTGATAAGTTCACAAATAAGTCAGATAACCATACAGGTCAGCTTATGCAGGGCTATGTATTTACTCAGGGTCTTGTACCGGGATACATTCAGATTGAAGACGAAGGAACAACAACAACTACAACAACTACTACTACAACAACTACAACAACAACAACAACTACTACAACTACAACAACATCAAAGCCTACAACAACTACAATATCTACATCTTCAACAACATCTACATCATCTACAACATCTACATCTTCAACAACTACAACTGATACAACTTCAGGTTCAGTTACTACAGAGCCTACAGAGACACAGCCTACAGATACACAGTCTACAAATAAAAATACAGAAACAAGCACAAGCAGCACAAGCACATCTAAGAAAGGTGGTAGCGACAACAGCAGTGCAAAGAGCTCACCTAAGACAGGTGTTGCAGGTGTAGGCGTAGCAGCAGCAGGTCTTGCAGTTGCAATCGGTACAGCATTTGTTCTCAGAAAGAAGAATGACTAATTAGAAAATTCTAATTAAATTTTGTCCATACGAATAAGAGAAAGGCTCTCCCTCGGGAGAGTCTTTTTTTAATTATTTTACGCCCCAGCCGTCTATGTCAGCACGCTGCATTGCTCCGAAAATTCTGTTTTTAAAGCCGTGGTTTTTTCTTTCCATATCAGCAATAAAATTTTTCGTCTGTTGTCGGTTTGTGTGACCGTCCGCAGGGCATAGCGATTCAATTACAGGGAAATTATTTTTCATTGCAGTTTTTTTAATTTCACGTTCAGGTGCAAGAACAAGCGGACGAATAATATGTATATTTTTGTCCTCCATATAGGAGGCAGGGGAAAAACAGCCTATTCGTCCCTCAGTGAATAAATTCATTATAAATGTTTCAACTGCATCATCGTAATTATGACCGAGAGCAATTTTATTACAGCCAAATTCAACAGCCGTGTTATAAATTGCTCCTCTTCTCATTCTTGAACATAAACTGCATGGGTTAGATTCCTTCCGCACGTCAAAAACAATTTCGCTGATATGGGTCGGGACAATATGATATTCTATATTACATTCGGCACAGAACTTTGAAACGGCAGAATAGTCACCGTCAGTATTATTGAAGCGTGGGTCAATTGTAATACCGACAATTTCATAATCAATTCCTATAAAACGTTTCAGCAGAGAAAGCCCCCTGACCATTACAAGACTGTCTTTTCCGCCTGAAATACCTACACATATACGGTCATTGTCGTTTATAAGATTGTATTCTTTAATAGCCTTACGCATATAACCGAGAATTTTCTGCATATTTTCCTCCTTTATAAATTTGACTTTATTATAACATATTCACAAGAAATTTTCAATTATATATTGCAAAAATCGGGAAAATATAATATAATAGAAAGTGTAGAAATTTTTTAGGAGGATTTTTTTATGGGTAAAATTCTTGTTACAGGAGGCACAGGCTTCATTGGAAGTCATACGTGCGTTGAACTTCTTGAAAACGGATATGAAATTGTG
Source organism: uncultured Ruminococcus sp. (assembly GCA_947627175.1). Lineage (GTDB taxonomy): Bacteria > Bacillota > Clostridia > Oscillospirales > Ruminococcaceae > Ruminococcus. The sequence continues at coordinate 212,053 of CANQVA010000002.1, read as the reverse complement.
ATTGCTGATAATCTCAGTAATTCCAAAGAGGCAACAGTCGGAAGAATTGAACAGATAAGCGGGAAAAAAGTTGATTTTGTCAAGGCTGACATCTGCGAATATGATGCTCTTTCCGATATTTTCAAGAAAAATGAAATTGATGCAGTAATACATTTTGCAGGTCTTAAAGCTGTAGGCGAATCTGTAAGAAAACCGCTTGAATATTATACGAACAATATTTACGGTACACTTGTTCTTCTGAGGGCAATGCGTGAAAACGGCTGTAAGAAAATTGTTTTTTCATCTTCGGCAACTGTTTACGGCATGAACAACAAAGCACCTTATACAGAGGATATGCCTACATCTGCAACAAATCCCTATGGATATACAAAAGTAATGATTGAGCAGATTCTCCGTGATATATGCGTTGCAGACAGTGAATTCAGTGCGGTTGCACTCCGTTATTTCAATCCTATCGGAGCACATAGCAGCGGACTTATAGGAGAAGACCCTAACGGCATTCCGAATAATCTTGTTCCATATATCGCACAAGTTGCCTCCGGCAGACTTGAACAACTCAGCGTATACGGAAACGATTATGACACGCCCGACGGCACAGGTGTCAGAGATTATATTCATGTTATGGATTTGGCAAGCGGTCATGTATGTGCAATAGATTATGCCATGAAACATAGTGGCTTTGAACCTGTAAATCTCGGTACGGGAAAGGGTTCAAGCGTTCTTGAAGTTGTAGCGGCATATGAAAAAGCGTGCGGAAAGCCCATTCCGAAAAAAATCACGTCACGCCGTGCAGGTGACATTGCAACTTGTTATGCAGATGCATCAAAGGCAAAGGAAATTTTCGGCTGGGAGGCAAAGTCGGGAATTGATGAAATGTGTGCTGATAGTTGGAACTTCACAAAGAAGAATCCGAACGGAATTGATTAAAAAAATAGACAGCATAAAAAGAAAGGACTGATAAAATGTCACCGGAGATAAGAAATATGCTTATTATGTTCGGTGCAATTGCCGTAGTTATGATTGTTATAATTGTGACTTTCGGCGGTGATAAGCCGTTTCAGAGATTTATTTCACTTTTTCTTGAGGAAGATGAACCGGAGGAACGCAGAAAGACAAAAAGCAGTGAATATTTTGAACCTATGCAGAAAAAAACATCTGCCCCCGTTGTTGAAATGGCGACACTAATCAGAAAAAGTGATGACCGTTTGAGAGTTATTGAAAGTAACGGGCAAGTCAAGCTGATTGATGAATATTATGAATTATTTTTCGTGACAAGAAAAGGACAGAATGTCCGCATAGAATGTTCAAAAGAAGCATATGAAACGATACCTTTCAATCAGCAGGGTTCGCTTACATACAGGAAGAACAAACTCGTTAAGTTCAAGTATTATGAAGACACTGTTTATGAAGATGTTTAAAGGAGTTGTTTATGGTAAATTTCAATAATGATTGGGACGAACTTCTGAAAGATGAGTTTACAAAGGACTATTATATTAAACTCAGACAGACCCTGATAAATGAGTATAAGACACAGAAAATTTTTCCGAATATGTATGATATTTTCAACGCAATGAAACTTACTTCATATAATGATGTAAAGTGCGTTATAATAGGTCAAGACCCTTATCATAATGAGGGGCAGGCTCACGGGCTTAGTTTTTCAGTGAAGAAAGGAATTGCACCACCGCCATCGCTTGTAAATATTTTTAAGGAAATCAGGGACGACGTGGGAACAGACAACCTCGGCAAACACGGAGAACTTACAAAATGGGCTGAAAATGGTGTTCTTCTGCTTAACTCTGTACTTACTGTAAGGGCACACGCCCCTAAAAGTCATCGTGGAATAGGTTGGGAAAATTTTACTACTGATGTAATAAAACTGCTTAATCAGCGTGAAAAACCAATGGTTTTCATGTTGTGGGGCGGTGATGCAAAGGAAAAACAGAAGTTTATAACAAATCCGAATCACCTTGTACTTAAATCTGCACACCCGAGTCCGCTTTCAGCATATAACGGCTTTTTTGGCTGTAAACATTTTTCACAGGCAAATAAATTTCTGCGTGAAAACGGCATTGAAGAAATTGACTGGAGCATAGAATAAAAATTCGGAGGACGTAATGAAAGTAAGAGAATTATTTGAAAGGAAAACAGTTTTTTCGTTTGAAGTTTTTCCGCCTAAAAAAACAAGTTCCATTGATGTTATTTACAGGACGCTTGACGAATTACAAAACCTGAAACCCGATTTTATAAGTGTAACTTTTGGTGCAGGTGGCAGCAGTAATAATATGTTTGCTTGTGACGTAGCGTCAAAAATAAAAGAAAACGGCATAACACCAATGATTCATTTGCCGTGCATCAACTACACGAAAGAGGAAATTTCCTCAACTCTTGATGAAATAAAGAACAGGGGAATTGAAAATATACTTGCATTGAGAGGGGACAGAAACCCCGACATTGAACCGAAAATGGATTTTCCACACGCCAGCGACCTTATAACATATATAAAATCTAAGGGTGATTTTGACATTGCCGGGGCTTGTTACCCTGAATGTCACCCCGATGCTGATTCGCTTGTTGATGATATAATCAATCTTAAAAAGAAAGTTGATGCAGGTGCATCACATCTTATAACACAACTTTTTTTTGATAATGATGCTTTTTATGAATTTCGTGAAAAGACGGCAATTGCAGGTATAAATGTACCGATTGAAGCAGGAATTATGCCTGTTGTCAATAAAAATCAGATTGAACGAATGGTTACGACGTGCGGAGCAAGTTTGCCGAGAAAATTTGTAAGAATTATGCAGAAATACGAAAATAATCCGGAGGCACTGAGAGATGCGGGCATTGCATATGCTGTAAATCAAATTGTTGACCTTGTTGCAAGCGGAGTTGACGGAATACATCTTTATACAATGAATAACGCCTATGTTGCAGGAAAAATCAGTGAGGCTGTTTCCGGAATTATCGGTATATGATGAAATTGAATCCCATTTCAAAGAAAGAAGTTTGCCGTTATATGGGAATAAAAGGTGTTCCCGATGACAGAATAGCGGAAATGATTGACAGATGTGAAATTATTGTAAGGGAATCTGTACGCCCAAAATATGTTTACCGCAAAACAACTGTTGAATTTGATGAAAACGGTGTTTTTCTCGGCGGTATAAATAAAATGCTTTCAGGAAGTGATATAAGAAAACATCTTTCAGGCTGTACAGAAGCAATAGTTATGGCTGTAACGCTTTCGGCGGAGGCTGATAAACTCATTCGCCGTACTGCCGTTATAGACATGGCGGAAGCCCTTGCGGTTGATTGTCTGTGCAGTGCAGGAGTTGAGCAGGCTTGTGAACTTGCTGAAAAGGAAATTTTTGAAAATATAAAAGCAAAGTACCGTACATGGCGTTTCAGTGCCGGATACGGTGATTTACCGCTTGACATACAGAAAGAACTGCTTATATTTCTGAATGCACAAAGGAGAATAGGGCTTACCGTTACAGAAAACAGTCTGCTTATTCCGTCAAAATCTGTTACTGCAATTATAGGAATATCTGAAAATCCCGTTAATCATGGAAAAAAAGGCTGTGATTCATGCAGAATGAAAGACAGCTGTGCATTTTCGGCAAACGGTCGGACGTGTTCGGAAAGGTAAAAATCCGAAAGGAGTGTGCGGAGTGAAAAAATTTGTTGTTTCTTCATTTTTAGTTACAGTGTTGTCTGTATCATTTTTTAGTTGCGGAGATTCGGATAAATCAAATACAGGCATGGACGTTGATTCTTCCACAAGAGAGGCAATAAGTTCAAATGTATCTGATTCGGAACTTCTTACAGGCGAACTTGAAAACAAGACTATAAAGTGGCTTTCGGATTGGGATATAAATTCCGACAACAACCTCGGAAAAAGCACACCGGCTTTTCTTGTGGCATTTCAGGAACGCTACGGCGGAAATATTGAATGGCATCAGTGTACTTATGAAGAACGTTATGAACAGCTTGCAAAGTCTATAAACGGTGATGAAGGAATTGATTTATTTTATGCGGGAGACCTTGACGCTTTCCCGAAAGGCGTTGTTCGTTCTATGTTTGTTCCTGCTGATGATTATATTAACTTTGATTCGCCACTCTGGGACGGTGTACGTGAAATGAATGATAGTCTTGTATGGAATGGCAGTCATTATATAGCTGTTACACGTATAGCAGGTGACAATTGTGCTGTTATATATAACAGAAAAACTATTCAGGAAGCCGGTTTACAAGACCCGGCTGAACTTTATGCAAACGGTGAATGGACGTGGGACACATTTCAGGATATGCTTGAAAAATTTGTTGACCCTGAAAATCAGCGTTACGGCATAGACGGCTGGTGGTTTGAATTTGGACTTATCAATACAATTGGTATTCCCTCTGTAGGCTTTGAAAACGGAAAACTCGTAAATAATCTCGGTACGCCTGAAATGGAACGTGTTCAGAATTGGATATATGAACTTTACAAGGATAATCTTATAGCAATTGGTTCGGAAAATTACGGCTGGAACGATAAACCGGCTTATATCGGTGAGGGAAAAACACTTTTCTATCCGTGCGGATTGTATGAATTCTATAAAAAGCCGTCAGAGTGGAAAAGCACTTTCGGTGATGATGCTTTTTTTGTTCCGATGCCGAAAGACCCCGAAGCAGATGAATATTATATACCTGTCGGAATAGAGGCTTACGCCTTTGTAAAGGGCGGAAAGAATCCTGAAGGCGTTGCAAAATTTCTTGATTGTAAGAGATTTGTTATGGAAGATGAGGAAACACGTGCAATAGCTGACAAGCAGATGTCTGACGATTACGGCTGGAGTGATGAAATGTTTGAAATGAAAGAAAGTATGCAGTCGCTTGCAGAAGCAAACCCTTTTATTGACGTTTCAAAGGGAGTTTCGGCAGAATGCGGTGAATTGCTTGACAATAGCTTAAGACTTACTGCACGTGGCACACCTTGGAGTGAAACATATGATTCAATTTATTCAGTCGTTGATAAATATATTTCAGAGGTCAATGAAAAGGGTTCATCTGAATAAATAATGCACTTGCAAAATTATTCATATTGTGATATAATATAGACAGAGAAAGGAGAATGTGGTCATGAAAACAGTTCTTGTAACAGGAGGGTGCGGACTTATCGGAAAATATATTTGTTCCGGACTTCTGAAAAAGGGTAATTCTGTTATTGCGGCTGACGAAAAAGAGGGGGATTATAATACGGGAAAACTCCACTATCATTTTATTGAAGCCGCTCCGGACGATAAAGACGCTTATGAAAGTATTTTTAAAGCTCATAAAATTGATATAGTTGTTCATGCTGCCTGTACAGTTGACAACGATTTTGAATCTATTGTTACTGAAACGCAGATGATGATTTCTTCTCAGTGTGACAAATTTTTATATAATATAGCACTTAATTCAGGCGTGAAAGAGTTTATTCTCATCAGTACAGACCAAGTTTATGATTTTCAGAAAAGCCGTGAACCTATACGGGAAACAAATAAACTTAAACCTGTAACAAATTATGCAAATCTGAAATTTGAGTCCGAAAAGGCATTTATAACAGAGTTTAATAACCATAAGGACGTAATAGCCTGTGTTATAAGGGTCGCTCCGGTGTATACGCATGATTTTATTGAAAATCTTACTGCTAAGATTACAGACCCGAAAGACAATGTAAAATTTGTTTCAGGTACGGGACAATACGGTTTTCAGCTTTGTTGTGTGCATAATCTTGTTGACTTTATACTTTGTTTTGTAAGAAATGCAGAGGATACTTCTTATTCAGGTACTTACAATGTAAGCGACAAAAATATTACAACAGCGGCGGATATTATTGCTTTTATGAGAGAACATTATCACCTCGGCACGGTTATTTCAAGAAACGCAGGCGGTGCATTATCAAAAATAAAAGGTATTTTTTCAAAGAACAGTGAAGAAAAAGAAAATTATCGTTATCTTGATATGTCAAAGCTTGAACATAATAATATACTTGACTGCACTAAAGCGTCGAAAATTGTTGAATTTCGCTGGGATATAAAGAATACAAAATAAAGAAAAGGGTACATTTGTATGTACCTTTTTTTTGTTTTAAGATGTATTTTCAGATAGATTTTTTTAAATGTAAATTTTTTTTGAACGGACATACGCTTGTCTGATATGATATGTATAATAGAATTATAATAAATTTAAGGGAGGTATAAAAAAACATGGCTAATAATTCAAACAATAAACAAGTTGAACCATATTCAATTGGTGCGGCTATTGGTATTATTGTATTACTGTGTGCATTGGATACTGTAGGTTGTATTGTTTCGATTATCGGAGCATACATATTCATGAAAAAAGGTCATCAGGGTCTTGCACTTGCACTTGCACTTATAAACTTTGTTTCGCCTGACGCTCTGCCTGTCGTTGATGAAATATTCGGAGTAGTCACTATCGTTATTCCATATTTCAAAAATCGTTCAGAGGGTAAAAGCGTAACTGAAAGTGTAAAGGCAAGTGTTGATTCGTCAAAACAGTACAAAAATTCCAAAGTTCAGGCTATCCAAAAATCAGAACAAGTCGTTAATAAAATCAATGCTTCAGTAAATCAGCAGGTGAATTACAGTAATGATAATTATGAAGATAATGACTATGAAGATGATGACGGCGATTATTATGAAAAAGGTTAGAAAAAAAGGGGCATTGAAAAATGCCCTTTTATTTTTTCATTCTATTATAGTATAATTATCAGCAGCAGTTTCTTTTGTTGCGTGTTCTGTAACGTTCAGAACTTTTACTTTAAGCGGACGTGTACCCATATTTATTTCAATTATATCGCCCACTTTAACATCATACGACGCACGGGCGATTTTTCCGTTTACAACGATTTTTTCAGCATCGCAGGCATCGTTTGCAACGGTTCTCCTTTTTATGAGTCGTGTCACTTTAAGATACTTATCTAATCGCATATTATTTATCTCCTTTCAATTAAAAGGGAACAGGCGTTTATACCTGCTCCCGTTTTTTTACTTATTGATAGAAGCCTTTAATGTTTTGCCTGCCTTGAAAACAGGTGCTTTACATGGAGGGCAAACCATTTTATTCTTTGTTTTGGGATTGATACAGATTTTTTCGTTTCTGTCACGTACTTCAAATGCACCGAATCCTGTAATATATACTTTTTCACCATTTTCAAGGTTTTCCTGAATAGTTAAAAGTGTAGCATCAAGAACAGCGGCAGCGTCTTTTTTTGTGCAGTTCATTTTACCTGCGAGTGAAGCAATAAGTTCATTTTTAGTCATTTATATTTTCCTCCGAATCAATAATATGTTTAGCCTTGTCCCAGTAGACATCAATTTCTTCTATTGAAAGATTTTTCATATCGTTATTATCAGAAACAATCAGATTTTCAGTAACAGAAAAACGCCTTATGAATTTATCGGTAGAGGCTTTCAAAGCAAGTTCAGCATCTATTCCGAGATGGCGTGCCACATTAACACATGAAAACAGCAAATCGCCTATTTCTTCCGCAATATGCTTTTCATCACCCTCTGCAACAGCTTCGTCAAGTTCGGCTTTTTCGGCAGAAATACAGGCTATTGCATCATCAGCACAATTGAAATCCATGCCTGCACGCATTGCACGTTTTCCGACTTTTTGTGCCCTCATAAGAGCAGGGAGTGTTTTTGCAACGCTTTCAAGAGTATCAGTATATGTTTCCTGACCTTTTGTTTTCATTTTGATAGCGTCCCAGTTTTTCAGAGCCTCACCCGTTGAATTAACCGTAATTTCACCGAAAACGTGTGGATGACGGACTATAAGTTTATGGCATATTTCATTGCATACGTCATCAAAGTTAAATGAATTATTTTCTTCTTCTATTCTGCAATGAAAAACAACCTGAAGAAGAACGTCGCCGAGTTCTTCACGGAGCAGGTCAGTGTCTTTCAGGTCAATAGCCTCAATAGCCTCACAAGTTTCCTCAATAAAATCACTTTTTATTGATTCATGCGTCTGTTCTCTGTCCCACGGGCAACCGCCCTCCCCACGCAACAGACGGACTATATCAATTAAATCATCAATGGAATAATGTTCTTTCTGCTGAAAATCAACCATAAAAAATCCTCCTTTAAAGACGGCTCAACTAATATAATAGCTTAAAATCTGATAAAATGCAATATATTTTTTGATTTTTGTAGATATAGCTTTAATATAATCTCAATCAACAATGCGTTTTGTAAAAATTTACCTGTAAATCAAAACACACGGGCGGATAATTCCGCCCGGCTTATGTTTTATACTCTGTCAACAAATCCTACTTTTCTGTATACTTTTGAAACTATTCTCTGTGAATATTTCAATGCTTTTTCAGCACCCTCTGTATAACATTTTTTCAGATAGGCTTTATCTGCAATAAGTCTTGCAAATTCTGTTCTTACGGGTTCAAGACTGTCTGCTACAGCTTCACCGACAGCGAGTTTGAAATCGCCGTATCCCTTTCCGGAAAACTCTGATTCAATAGATGCAAAGTCTTTTCCGGTAACGCTTGAATAAATCGTCATAAGATTGTTTATTCCGTCTTTTCCCTCACGGTAACATACTTCTGTATCACTATCTGTAACTGCACGTTTGAATTTTCTTATAATTGTGTCTTTGTCGTCAAGGATAAGAATAACGGAATTTGGGTTTTCGTCAGACTTTGACATTTTCTTTGTGGGGTCTTGCAATGACATTACTTTTGCACCGACTTCGGGAATATACGGTTCGGGAAGTTTAAAGAAATCGCCGTATCTCTGATTAAAACGTTGTGCAATGTTTCTTGCAAGTTCAAGATGTTGTTTTTGGTCAACGCCCACGGGGACGAGGTCGGCATTATATGCGAGAATATCGGCAGCCATGAGTACAGGATAAGTAAAAAGTCCTGAATTTACATCGTCTGCGTGTTTTTTGCTTTTGTCCTTAAACTGTGTCATGCGTGAGAGTTCGCCGAATTGTGTGTTACAGCCGAGAATCCAACTAAGTTCGGCATGGGTTTTTACATGACTTTGTATAAAGAGTATGGATTTTTCCACATCAATTCCGCACGCCATGAGAAGTGCATAAGAATTTAAAGTATTCTGTCTTAATTTTATGGGGTCTTGTTTTACTGTGATTGCGTGCATATCAACAACACAATAGATACAGTTATACTTTTCCTGAAGAGTTCCCCAATTTCTCACCGCACCGATATAATTGCCGAGAGTAAAAGTGCCTGTTGGTTGAATACCGCTGAAAATCAGCTTTTTATCTTCCATTCAGAATTACATCCTCCTTATTTTGCGTTGCGTGCTGCTGCATCGTCTTTAAGCTGACAACTTCTTAATTCATTCAAAACACGCTGATAAAGTACATAGAATGTACGGAGTTCGGGCTCTGTTTCAGGAATAATACCCGGCTTTATTTCCGTCTTGTAAACGGCGTTTTTTGTGAGCAGGAAAATATAGTGAGTTTTTCCTTTCGGAAGGTCATAGGACTTTGTTTTCTGACATCTTGGGAGAAGCTGACCGGCATTCGCAACGAGAGTGTGAGCAGCTTGAACAAGATTTCTGTACTTTTGAGAAGCACCTGTATATTCTCCACCGTTGTTGAAATAGAGGTTTGCGGCTCCGTTGATGAAGCAGACCATAGAAGCGAGGACTGTCGGGGACATTGGTATATCAATAACAACGCCGAAAACCTCATTTTTCTTTAAGTTTGCATTGAAAAAGCGTGCAGGGAAGTTGATAGCCTGACCTCTTGTCATGAGGTACTTCTGAGTTACGGCATATCTTTCAGTCATTCTGTTTGGCATAATAAAATTCCTTTCATTTATAATATAGATATCGGTCTTAGCCGAGTATATCCTTAGTCATTTTTGCGAGTATTTCCATACCCTTTTCAATCTGTTCATTTGTAGGTGTGGAATAATTCAGGCGGAATGAATGACTTTTTTCAGATTCGTCAATATTAAACGCATTTCCGGGAACAACAGCAATTTTGTATTCCTGAATGGCTTTTTTACAGAAATCATTCATATCGCAGTCATCGGGGAGTGTACACCATACAAAAAGCCCGCCCTCCGGTCTGACATAAGAAATTTTTTCAGAAAATCCGCCGTCAATGTATGAACACATAATATCGCACTTCTTTTTATAAATTTTACGCAGACTTGCAAAATGTTCATCAAGGTTTACAGTAGTCATAAAACGTTGTGCAACAACTTGTGCCCATATGTTTGAATGAACGTCTGAAACCTGTTTGCAGACAACAATTTTCTGTATAATTTCAGAAGGTGCGGAAACAAAACCCGTTCTGAAACCTGACGAAAGAATTTTTGAAAACGTACTTGAATAAATAACACGTCCTTCCGTGTCAAGACTTTTTATTGTCGGAATGTTTTCACCTGCAAAACGAAGTTCACCGTATGGGTCGTCCTCAAGAATGATAAAGTCATATTTGCAGGCGAGCTCATAGACAGCTTTTCTTTTTTCAAGTGACATTGTTCTGCCTGTCGGGTTCTGGAAATTCGGGATAACATAAAGCATTTTTACGTTTTTCTGAGTTTTAACGGCATTTTCAAGTTTTTCAAGATTTATGCCGTCGTCGTCCATGTCAACACCGCAGAGATTAACATTATAAGAACGGAAAGCATTAAGAGAACCTATAAAGCACGGTGACTCACAAAGTAGTGTTTCACCCTCATTAAGAAGTACTTTACATGAAAGTTCGTTAGCCTGCTGACCGCCTGACGTTACAATAATGTCGTCAAAGTCTGCATTATAGCATTTTTTTGATGCAAGCCACTTTTTCAGAAAATCCCTTAACGGAGCATATCCCTCAGTGATGTTGTACTGCAACGCAAGAATCGGGTCATCTCTAAGAAGTTCAGCAGAAATTTCTGCGATTCTTTCCGTCGGAAACGCCTCGGGAGCAGGATTTCCTGCCGCAAAGGAGATTACACCGGGGACTGATGTAAATTTGAGAATTTCTCTGATAGCTGAAGCCTGTAGCTTTGTGACTTTATCAGAAAATTTATAGTTCATTTTTAAAACCAGCCTTTCATTTTATGTCATTTATGTGAATTTGGAAACTGAAAACAGCTTATTTTATATTATACCACATATTTTCTGATTCTGCAACATATATTTTTGTGAAAACAAGAAAATTGAATTTAATTTTCTTAATGACTGTAATTGTAAAGGGTGATTTTTTGAAAAAACAGAATTTTTTGAAAGGTTCGCTGATACTTATGCTTTCGGCAGCAGCTGCAAAAGCACTGGGGGCATTATTTAAAATACCGCTTACAAATCTGTTAGGCGGTGTAGGAATGAGTTATTTCAGCTGTGCATATAGTCTTTTCATGCCGATTTACGCACTAACCGTCACGGGGCTTTCTTCAGCCGTCGCACGAATGACAGCACAAAGTATTGCTCTCGGAATGTATAAAAATGCAAAGAAAGTACGGAATACGGCATTGATATTATTTTCTGCCGTGGGACTTGTCGGTAGTGCTGTAACATTTCTGCTGTCAAAGTCTTTCAGCGTATATTCTGCCGGAAGTACGGAAGCATCATTGGCTGTTGCCATGATATCGCCGTCTGTATTTTTCGGTTGTATAATGTCTGTTGAGCGTGGATATTATGAGGGTATGAGCAATATGTACCCTACAGCATTTTCACAAGTAATAGAGGGAATTGTAAAAGTTTTCGCAGGTCTATTTCTTTGCGGATATGTAACAAAAAACAGTAATGAAATAATGGTTTATTTTCCTGAAATTACAGATACAAGAGCAATTGCGGCTGCTGCCGGAATACTCGGTGTCACTCTGTCATCTGCCGGTGCAACGTTATTTTTCGGATTTATGAGAATTTTCGGAAAAAATACTTTTTCAGGCGGAGAAAATACTGTTATGAAACGCAGTGACATTGTTCGTGAACTTGCCGTCAATGCAATTCCAACGGGAATAAGTGCGGTAGTTACAAATCTTACCGCACTTATAGATATGTGGACTGTTATTGGCTGTATATCGCATTTTGGTAGCAGAATAAATGTATCTGTATCAGAAAAAGAAATGCCCGATTTTATTTATGGTTCATTTGCCGGCATTGCACTGACTGTTTTCAATCTTGTTCCATCTGTCACTAATATGCTTGGAAAAGGTGTTTTGCCGTGCATAACGGAGGCATGGGAAAACAGGGATATAAAATCACTTTCGGAAAACAGTATGCAGGCGTTGCTTGCATCTGCTGTTATTGCAGTGCCGTCAGCTTTCGGAATAGCAATACTTGCACCTGAAATATTGGGATTTCTTTTTCCTAAGCAGACGGAAGAAACGGAAATATGTATAAATTCTTTAAGACTTCTTATGCCGGGTATGGTATGCTTGTGTGTATCGTTTCCTCTTTTCAGTATGTTACAGGCTATAGGAAAAGTAGCATTGCCTATGAAAATAATGATTCTCGGCACTGTAATAAAACTTATTGGAAATATAATTCTTATACCGTTGATAAGCATTGACGGTGCGGCGGTGTCAACGTCGTTATGCTATGCGGTAATACTTATTATATCACTTAAACTATACATAAAATATTCAGGTATAAGCCTTAAAATAATGCCGTTTGCAGTGATTTTATATGCAGGTGCAATGTGTGCAGGTTCAGCGTATCTTGTTTCAGGAGTTACACAGAGATTAGGAATGAACGGATTCAGTGTACTTGCCTTGTCGGTTGCAGTCGGAGGAATAATTTATATATCAGTGCTTGCCATTTGTGGTTCAGGTATAAGACGTTCGGGAAAAATTGTTCTTGAATAAAAATTCCCCTGCTGATGGGAGCAGGGGACTATCAGTTTTCCGTGTTATTATTTATTTAAGTACTGAATCATCTGTGCTTATATTTTCAGCACTTACAGGTGAGAGTATAACTTGCGATTTATCAATTTCATTGTTAAGCGTCGGGAAAAATCCGACTGTGAAAGAATCTGTTCCTGACGGAACTGCAAAACCGCCTGCAAGAAAACCAGTAAATTCGCCGTTTGCGGGAATTGTAACGGGTTCTTCAATACATTTAGTAAAATTATTACTATTTGCATAAAGCGTTGTACGCACATCATATGAAATTTCTTTTCCGTCGGGGAGTGCTATAAAGAAATTATTCAATGCCCATACCTGATATTCAACATCTGCCTTATTTTTTATGGTAATGTTAATATAAATATAATCGCAGTCACCTGCCGGGGAAGGTACTCTTACAACGGAATTAAGAGTAAAAGCAGTACTGTTTACTTCCATTTCCTGCCCGAAAGCTGAATTTGTCTTGTTTGCGTTTCTTGAATATTTATTAGGCTCATCTTGTACAGATTGATTCGGGTCAATATATGAAATTTCCCCGTTTGGGAGATTTGAACTATCGGAAGTTTTATCCGAACAGGAAAAAGCCGATACGGCAGAAATTGCCATTGCAAGAATAATTGCGGTAAGTTTTAATTTTCTCATTTATAAATCCTCCATGTGAGTGTTTATCCGGTTTTTAATTTTTTCATGTATGCTTATAGTATAACACATAACAATATATATTGTCAAGAAAAAAATAAACAGTTCCGCAAGGAACTGCTTATCTTTGCACATTATGTAAAATTATTCAGCCTGAGGAGCAGCAACAGGACAAACTCCTGCACAAGCACCGCATTCTACACAAGCATCAGCATCAATAACATATTTTCCGTCGCCCTCTGAAATAGCGTCAACAGGACATTCAGCAGCACAAGCACCGCAGCTGATGCAATCATCACTAATAATATATGCCATAACAATTCACCTCCGAAATTTTTCAGGAATAAATCCGTAAATACATTTTATCATATTTACAGAAAAAAATCAATACTTTTTTGTTAGCCTGAACTCACGATAATTATTCTTTTTTTGGCGAACATATCAATAATCCGGCTATACTCCAGAATACAGGCGAAAACGTTATATTTCCGCAGCTTATGAAGAATATGATAATTCCGCATACAAACATCATAAACGTACAGACAGTTGTATCAGTCGGTGATTTTTTTATTTTTCTGAAACCGCTGACCAGTACCGAGCCAAATATAAATAAAAGTGCAATAAGTGAGGGAATGCCACGTGTTGCGGCGGTGTACAGATATTCATTGTAAACTTTATCAAAAGTTCCATAATTTACTGATACAATTTCATTTATATCATTAAGTTCTGGGTCAACATTGCCGTATGTGTAAAGTTGAGGATATACAAGTTGTTCAGGGCCTGTTCCCGTAAGGGGATATTTGCGTATTATATCTACAGTTTTGTTATTAAGATATTTATAAACATCTGATATATCTGATATATTAACTTTATCTTTATCATAGTCACCGCTTGCGGAAATACGCATATAAGAATCAGCCCACCAAAGCGTATAACCATCATACAGTTTATAAGAAGAAATATCACCAATAAGTCCGGCATTTACAATAATTACTGATATAACAGCAGGAACAATTGCCGAAAGTATTGAAATAATTCTTATTTTCGGACAATCTGAAATGAATACAACCGCAACGGCGGAAATTATTCCTAAAATAATTCCGACTATTCCCACAAGTGAATATGTAAACATCATTACAAATGAAAATATACATGAACTTATGATATAAAAAATACGTTTCTTTTTGCTTTTTGTTGTTATACTCATTATAAGTGATGCTGTAAGTGAAAGACTAAGAACCATTGCAAGAAAAATAGGCGACTGTGCCAGACCACTTGCCGAACAGGTTTTTATTTTAAGGAACACAAAGCGGTAATGGCTTAATTTCCCTGTAAATACCTGAATCAGAGCGAAAACAGAATGAAAAAGTCCCGACGCTATAACGGAATTTATTATTATATTTACAGCTTTTTCACGTTTTACTGAAATTGCGGTTATAAAGAATCCGAAATAGAATATAATGGCGAGAAGTCCCTCCCCACGTCCTGAAAAGCCGTAAAATGAAACGCTTACCGAATATGAATTTATCAGCGAAATAACGCCCCATAGAATCATTGCACCGAAAGCACATACAGGAAAAATTCTTTTTACATATTTTTTCATAATTGCAATAAGTGCAAGAATCATGCATATTACACCTGATACTGCCAATCCGCCCGATACTATCGAATAGGAAAGTTTGTCAACAAATTCAGGTATAACAGCAAATAATGCCGTTGTGAAACAAGCAGCCGAAAGACCAAAAGATGCGAGCTGTGAATATTTTTCTTCAGTCATATTAAGAATGAAGTTAGATTTTTCCGTTGTATTAAATAATTGCTTTGACATTTTTAAAAACCCTTCTTTTTATTTTTCTGAAACTGTTGAAATTGTTATTGTGTAGTTGTCGTCAGTCTGTTCTCCAACGGTTATTTTAATTTTAGGGTCAACAGTCTGATTTCCGTCATCGTCATACCAATTGAACCCTGAAATACTGCTGTCAATCACGTCCCCCGTTTTATAAAGATTATCTGTATCTGTATCATCTATAACCCTTACAAAACGTTTGCCGTCGTCGTTGTTTGTAGCATCATTCTGACCGCTTGCATATTTCCAGTACTTCCAACCGTAGTTATCGCATATTTCACCGTTTACATGAAGTACACGTATACCGCTTCCTGTCGGTCTCCACCAGAAATCTTTTTTAAGACTGCTGTTGTTTACGTCAAGTGTTGTGTATTCTACTATGAAAAATTCAGAATAATAATTTTCTTCAAGTTTTCCGCACGGAATAATTACACAATTGCCGTTTTCAGTCTGTGCATTTGTAAGGGTAAAAGTTTGTGTACCTGCTGAACTGTCATAAACTTCCACTTGATTTTTTTTGAACCAACCAAGCATGAGTTTTGAAACTGCTGATAAATCGGAGGTCGCCTCATCCATAAGGTCATAGCCTGCTGAACCGTGCATACCTTCAAAATCTTTTTCGCCGTTATAGAGGTAAAAATCGGGCAATCCCATACAATGACCCAATTCATGGACATAACTGCTGTTGAAGTTCTTGTAGTCGGTTTTGCTTTCTATCTGTGCATTTCCTACTATGACATGACCTACAGACATACCGTCAACTTTCAGTCCATTTTGTCCGCCATACTGTCCGGCAGCAGGCCACCAGTTTTCCTGACCGGCTTCTTCAGGTACAGATATAAGAGTTGCATCAATTATTTTATCGCCGTTGCCGTCAAATTGAGTAAAGTCCTCGCTGTTTTCAAACGCCTGAAAAACTTCGTTTATCAGATTTACATGATATATATCGCCCTCATAAGCTGATTTGTTTTCTTTTGTAGTATAGCGGAAAACTTTTCCGTCAAGTTTCATACTACCCTTTGAAGAACGTTCATAGAATGATGACATACTCTCAAACGGATAGTTTTTGTCATATGTGCTTTCATCACCGAAAGCCATTTTTTCTATTTCTTCTGTAGATGGTTCATATGTATAAGGACAATCGGGAAAATCTACATAGAATATTACAAGTTCCGCATCGTTCTGTGAGGGAAGAGAACCATATAAATCTTTAACGGGAGGTTCAATAAATTCTGACGTAACAGTTGTTGTGGTCGTTGTTGAAGAAGTTGTTTCCGAATCTTGTGTAGAAGTTGTAGAAGTTGTTGTAGTTTCAGTTGAAGTTGATGAAGAAGTTTCCGTTTTGTCCGACCAGCTGTAAACAGGGTCAGCCCATTTGTTTATAACATATTTCCGCATCATAATCAAATCAAATATATCAATTTTTCCGTCCTGATTTATATCGGCGGTTTGCAGGTATTCAAGGGAATTGTCTGCTTCTTTTCCGTTTATGGAATAGTAGTTATAGTTTACATGATAAGAATTTTCTGATGTAAGGGAGATTTGATTCAGAATATATTTTGAGAGTAGGAGCAAGTCAGCAATATTTACCTGAGCATCATTGTTAAGGTCTCCCATACAGCCTATTTGTTGCCAGCCGGCAAATACAGGCATTGATATTGAACATACCGAAACAGAAATTGTTGCGGATAATGTTATCAATTTTTTTCTGAATGAACTTTTTTTCATGATTTGCATCTCCTTTATATAATTTTTATCAAAAATGCGGACGGTTATTACCGTCCGCATCACGTTAATTTATTTAGCGTAATCAGTAACTCTGCTTTCACGAATAAGATTTACTTTAATCTGTCCGGGGTAATCCATTTCAGATTCAATTTGTTGTGCAATCTGTCTTGCAACGAGTACCATTTTTTCGTCGTTGATGATTTCGGGAACAACCATGATTCTGACTTCACGTCCTGCCTGAACAGCAAAGCATTTTTCAACGCCGTCATATGATGTGCATATTTCTTCAAGTTTCTGGAGTCGTTTGATATAGCTTTCATAATTTTCGCTTCTTGCGGCGGGTCTTGCGGCGGAGATAGCGTCAGCAGCCTGAACTATGCAGGCTATAACTGTTTTAGGTTCAACATCGTTGTGATGTGCCTCAACAGCATGAATAATAACGGGGTTTTCGTTGTATTTTTTACAAACATCCACACCTATCTGTACATGAGAGCCTTCAATTTCGGAAGTAAGAGCTTTTCCGATATCGTGGAGAAGTCCCGCACGTCTTGCCATATTTGCATCAACGCCGAGTTCAGAAGCAAGAACTCCGCAGAGTTTGGCAACTTCGATAGAGTGGTCAAGCACATTCTGTCTGTAACTTGTACGGAATTTAAGTCTGCCGATAAGTTTTACAAGTTCGTGGTTCATACCGTGAACATTGGTTTCAATAATGGCACGTTCGCCCTCCTGTTTTATACGGTATTCAACTTCACGGCGAGCCTTTTCAACCATTTCTTCAATTCGTGTCGGGTGAATACGGCCGTCCGCAATGAGTTTTTCAAGGGCAATTCTTGCGACTTCACGGCGAATCTGGTCAAAGCACGAGAGAGTGATAGCTTCCGGGGTATCGTCAATAATAAGGTCAACGCCGGTGAGGCTTTCGAGGGTACGGATATTTCTGCCTTCACGTCCTATAATGCGTCCTTTCATTTCATCATTCGGAAGAGGAACAACAGAAACGGCAGCTTCTGACACTTGGTCTGATGCGACTTTTGCTATAGCGAGAGAAATATAACTTCTTGCTTTTTCGTGGCACTCATCTTTAATTTGCTGTTCATAAGCTGCAACTTTAACAGCCTTTTCGTGTATGAGGTCATCTTCAAGTTTTGAAATTATGTATTCTTTTGCCTGCTCCTGCGTAAATCCTGAAATTTTTTCAAGAACGTCCATTTGACTTTTCTTAATAGCTTCTGCATCTTTAAGTTTTTCGTCAGCAGATTTAATTTTCTGATTGAGGATATCATCTTTTCTTTCAAGATTATCATTTTTCCTGTCAAGATTTTCCTCTTTTTGTTGCATACGTCTTTCCTGACGGGACAACTCTGCTCTGCGTTCCTTGATTTCTTTATCTGCTTCTGTGCGAAGTTTATGGATTTCATCTTTAGCTTCAACTAACGTACTTTTTTTCTTGTTATCAGCATCCCTTTTAGCGTCCTCAATTATACGTTCTGCCTGTTTTTCAGCCGAACCTATAACAGATTCAGCTTGTTGTTTACGCTGTTCGATACCTGCGTCAACGCCCTTTTGGTACGCCTTGTTGTAAGTAATAAAACCGGCAACAACAGCACCTACTATAAGTGCAGCTATAATAAGGACGATAGAAATAGTCAAGTTCATACAGTGCATTACCTCCTTTAAAATATAGTTAATTAACAATCTTGTATCATAAATTTGATTACTACTTAAAGGCGGTAAATGCCGCATTATTTTATTCATTTGTAAAAATATATTGATTAAGAGCTTGAACAAAAAAATTCAAAGCCCGAAAAATATAGCGGAAAAAATATATTTTCCGTTATCATAATTCATTAAATCAGCGGTATATCCTTATATCTCTTTACGGACTTATCCGCTTTAATCATGATTTAAAACAAGGCTGCAAATACTGCCCGAAGTAATATTCTGCAAATAAATACAACATAATTATTATATACTTTTTCTCCTCTTATGTCAATAGATTTTTGACGAATAATTACAAAAAAGATATAATTTTTTTACTGAACAATTACAGACGCTGTTCAAAATATAATAGACAGCAGTATAATTATGAACAAATTGTAAATATTTCTTGTAACTCTTGACTTTGAGTGTGAAAAAGTTATATACTATTTTTAGCACTCAAAGAGTGAGAGTGCTAAAATTATGATTTGGAGATGTTTTTTTATGGAAACAAGACAGTTCAAGGCAGAGTCCAAACGACTGCTTGAAATGATGATTCATTCAATCTATACGCACAAGGAAATTTTCCTCAGAGAACTTATCTCTAACTCCAGTGATGCTATTGACAAACTTTATTTCAAGTCGCTTACTGATGATAAAGTAGGTCTTAACAAGGAAGATTTTGCAATATGGATTACAGCAGATAAGGATACACGCACTCTTAAAATTGCCGATAACGGCATAGGCATGACGGAAGAAGAACTTGAAAACAATCTTGGTACTATCGCCAACAGCGGTTCACTTAAATTCAAGACGGAAAACAAACTTGAAGAAGAAAATCAGATTATAGGACAGTTCGGTGTAGGCTTTTACTCTGCTTTCATGGTTGCAAAGAAAGTCACTGTAATTTCAAAGGCATATGGAAGTGATAAGGCTTATCAATGGGAATCTGAAGGCGTTGACGGTTACACGATTACAGAAACTGAAAAGAAAAATGCGGGTACGGAAATTATTCTCGAACTCCTTGAAGATACAGACGACGAAAATTACACTGATTTTCTTGACCAGTACAGACTTAAATCACTCGTCAAGAAATATTCTGATTATATCCGTTTCCCGATTAAAATGGAAGTAACACACAGCCGTCCGAAAGAAATGTCCGATGAGGACAAAGAAGCAGGAAAAACGCCTGAATATGAGGAGTATATTGAAGTTGAAACACTCAACAGTATGACGCCTCTATGGAAAAAGAATAAAACTGAACTTAAAGATGAGGATTACAAACACTTCTACACGGAAAAGTTCTATGATTACAGCGAACCTCTCCGTTATGCACACGTGAAAAATGAGGGCAACGCCAATTATAACGCACTTCTTTATATTCCGTCAAAAGCTCCGTTTGACTTCTATTCAAAGGAATATGAAAAGGGCTTACAGCTTTATTCAAACGGCGTTCTTATAATGGACAAGTGTGCTGACCTGTTGCCCGATTATTTCAGTTTTGTAAAGGGTCTTGTTGATTCGGAAGATTTATCCCTCAATATTTCACGTGAAATGCTACAGCATGACAGACAGCTTAAAGTTATCGCAAAGAGCATTGAAAAGACTATAAGCAACGAACTTAAAAAGATGCTTAAAAATGACCGTGAAAAATACGAAGAATTCTGGAAGGCTTTCGGTTTACAGCTTAAATACGGCATTTACAGCGATTATGGAATGAACAAGGAAAAACTTCAGGATTTGTTGATGTTTACTTCTTCAAAGGAAAAGAAACTTGTAACACTTGACGAATATGTTACAGGTATGCGTGAAGAACAGAAGTTTATTTACTATGCAACGGGCGACAGCGTCGAAAGAATTGAACAGTTACCACAGACTGAACTTGTAAAAGAAAACGGTTTTGAAATTCTCTATCTTACAGATAATATTGATGAGTTTGCTATAAAATCTATCATTAAATATAAAGACAAAGAATTCAAGTCTGTTTCAGCCGATGACCTCGGACTTGAAAGCACCGAAAAGCAGGAAGAAATTAAGGCTAAAGAAGAAGAAAATGCTGATTTGCTTAAAGAACTTTCAGAAGCTCTTGATGGCAAAGTTTCAAAAGTAATTCTTTCACAAAGGCTTAAATCACACCCTGTATGTATTACAAGTGAGGGAGAAATTTCTCTTGAAATGGAAAAAGTTCTTAATTCAATGCCTAACGGTCAGAAAATAACGGCTCAAAGGGTACTTGAAATCAACCCTGAACATGAAATTTTCGGCAAGCTGAAATCAATGAAAGAATCAGGCGATAAAGAAAAACTCGGCAAATATGCAAAACTCCTCTACAGTCAGGCACTTCTTATTGAGGGTATGAATATTGAAAATCCCGTTGAATTTTCTAATCTTATATGTGAACTGATGTAATAATCAAAAGAATAAAAAAATTCCGCTGTACGTGTGTACAGCGGATTTTTTTATCATCGAAAAATATAATATAAAAAAGACCTCTCAATGAGAAGTCTTTTTTTGTGGTGCGAGTAATGGGACTTGAACCCATACGTCCTTCGACACACGCCCCTCAAACGTGCCTGTCTGCCTATTCCAGCACACTCGCATTGCAGTATAATCAGTATTACAAGAGGCTTATCACCTGACTGCTTTAATATTATATCACAAAAAAAATCATTTGTCAAGGGTTTTTTGAAAATTTTTTTTGATTTTTTTTATTTTTCCTTAAATTCCTGAAAAATAGGGACAAAATGTCTGCACATTCTTTTTCTGCAATGCCTCCTCTTACAGTCGGTCTGTAATTATAAGGAAGTTCAAACATTTTTTGAACTGATACGACAGAACCGCTTTTCAAGTCGTATGCCCCGAAAATTACATCATCAATTCTTGCGTTTATTATTGCACCACAGCACATAGGGCACGGTTCTAATGTGACATATATTGAACACTCCGGAAGTCTCCATCCGCCGAGGGTACGGCACGCCATATCTATAGCTATTATTTCGGCGTGGGCGAGGGCATTTTTTTTACCCTCACGCATATTCCGTCCCTCCCCTACTATTTCACCGGTAGTTTTCTTTACAACAACAGCACCGACGGGAACTTCTCCCTCACTTGCGGCAATTTCAGCAAGTTCAACGGCTCTTTTCATATATTCGTCCATATAACTCCTAATAAACTATTTTTATAGTTGCGGCAACAAGACATACAAATGCAACTTCTGCAAACGGAAAAGATTTAAATGAAAATATAAGGCGTTTCCCGGCAGATATATCGGAATGATATTCGGCAAAATAATGTCTTTCCTGATGTTTTCCGTGTATATATACAGCTAATGATGTAAAACTACTGACAATAAATATCAGCGTCATTATAAAGTTTCGTATAAGGAACATATTTTCAGATGTATTCATTTCAATAATCACAATTGAAAGCTGATACATTTTATATACAGTACTGACGGCAAAGGCGGTAAATATTGAACCGCTTTTCAGCATACCGACTGAAGCAATTACAGAAATAAGGAAAACAGAAGGCATTTCCTGAATATCCTGAGTTAAAAGCGACGCCATAACAGAAGTAGTAATAATTGCGAAACTATCGCCGAATTGTCTTAGTGCTGAAAATATTGCTCCCCTGAAAAGTATTTCAGAAGATATGGAGAACACAACAACGTCAAAAATTGTATATACAACATATTCAGTCTGTTCCCATACGTAAATATCAGTTTGAATGCTTTTGAAATAGGCATAAATTTCTTTCGCACTGCTGGAATAGGCATCAGGAATATTTGCTACTGTACACACCATAAGAGATAGTGCTATTGCACCTATCAATTCTGATGGGTGATTCATTGTACTCATAAATTCAACCTGAAATGGCATTTTAAGTCTTTTGTGTACATAAAATACAGGAATATATATTTTAATCAGAAATGTTACTATAAGTACAGTGACAATTTCTACACTCCCACCGTAGCATGATGTGCTGAAAAAAGTAGCGTGTATATTAACGCCGATTATGTCAAGAAAAAATATAATCATTTTTCCGATGAGATTGTCAACAGTTACCCATAGGAGCATAGCAGAGCCTATTATAAAAAAAATCCTGCGTATCGTTTCATTTTCCGATTCAGCAGGGGAATTGCTTACAAAGCCTTTACCGTCTATGAAAATACTTTCTTTTTTATTTACAGAAAAGTTGAATGCATAAGGATTATTTTTATTTTTCCGCCATTTTCGAAATTTTTTATTATATGATTCATTTTGCGTAGAATAGTCAAATTCTTCAACCACATCTATAATTGTTTTTTCGTAATCACTGGCAGTTTTCATATTTCACCCACCCTTCAAAAATACTGCCTGTAGCTATATTATCATATTTTTTAAAGATTATTGTTATTATTCTGGTTACATTATCCTAATATTTTGTTAATTAGTCAAATAATATAACTTTTATATAATATTAAGAAGTCTGTGAGCATTTTTGTAAAATATTTTTTCTTTATCTGTGTCAGATATAGGCAAACGGTTTATCATTTCAATTTCGTTTGCAGGATTATCCCACGGGCAGTCGCTTCCGAAAAGAATTTTATCAATTCCATGCTTTTCTATAATTCTCATAAGCTGACTGTCGCTTATATTAAAACTTGCTATTACGCTTACATCAAGATACAAATTTTCAAAACGTCCCGCAAGATATTTTTCTACATCGTCCCATACGAAAATACCGCCAAGATGTGCCACAACGAAAGTAAGCTGAGGGAATTTTTCAATTGCTTTTGCCATGCGTTCGGGTGTACATTTTATATTTTCGTTTCCGAAAGGGTCCCAGCCTCCGTGAAATAAAGCTATAAGACCCTCATCGGCTATTTTTTCATATATCGGGAACATTCTTTCTTCATCGGGGCAGAAATTCTGATATTCCGAATGAAATTTTACACCATAAAGACCGAGAGATTTTATGCGTTCAATTTCGTTTAATGCATCATCTGAATCGGGGTGAATCGTTCCGAAAGAATAAATTCCGTTGCCCATTATTTCAACAGCCCAGTTGTTTATTGAAATCTGTTGTGAAGGTTTTGTTGCAACAGGCAGAATTAAAAATTCATCAATTCCGTTTTTTTTCATTATCTCATGCAGACCTTTTACAGTTCCGTCAGTTGCAGGAACTTTTCCGCTTGTATCGGAAAGAGCAGACAAAGCACGTTCGGCGAGTGAATCTGTAAAGGCGTGTGTATGAAAATCAAAGTATTTCATAAAAAATCACTCCATTGTATGTTCAATTGCCTGATAGAAAATAGTTTTAACGTGATTGTCGCAAAGTGAATAAAAGATAGTTTTTCCGTCCCTGCGTGTTCTTACAAGCCGTGCCTGTTTAAGTACACGGAGTTGATGTGATATTGCAGATTGTGTCATATCAAGCATATTCGCAATATCGCACACACACATTTCACCACGGCAAAGTACAAAAATAATTCTTATTCTTGTAAAATTTCCGAAAACTTTCAACAGTTCTGCTGCTTCATATAAAGTGTTTTCGTCGGGCATCAGTCTTAAAATTCTTTCTTCAATATTTCCTATATTTTCAATATTTTTATCCATTTTTTCCTCCTTATGCTTTAATATATCCTATTATCATTATGACAACAAGAAATATACTTGTCAGAAATCCAATAATACAGGTTGCATATGCAAATCTGTCATATAAAAATTTAAAGCGTTTGTTAAGATGAACGTTATATTTTTTATCTTTTTTGTAAAACTCTATCCCGAAAAATTTTTCCGCCGGGAAAATACAGGGATATTCAACGCCATCAATTATATAATAAGCCTTACTGAATTTATCTTTATCGGATTTTACGGTTCTTGAAAATTCTGCTTCACGTTTTTCCGAAAACAGCAGACATATAAAAAAATATACAAATAACAGTGCAGTAATTGCAAAAGCAATAAATATAAGTATAAATGTACACATTATTATTATATCCGTGCTTACCTGAAAAACAATACAAAGTACCCCTATAACTGCAATGACAAGTATAAATTCCATACGTCCGCCCCCTCGTAATACATAATATGATATTGCTTTTGATATATTATATCATAATTTTCACAATTCGTCAAGTCTTGCCGAAAAAAGTATATAATCAATCTCTTCTGAATATATTTTCAGGAAAAAAATATATTAAAATTAAAATAAATAAAAAAGAATTATATTTATTGAAATATATTATTTTTTGTGCTATTATATATGTATATTATTTTAAAGAACGGAGATATTGAAAATTATGGATAATTTTGCAGAACAGCTTGTTAAAAGAAATGAAACTTCATCAGACAAGACAAAACGTATTTTAAAAGCCGTTGGCGGAACAGCAGGAACAATTATACTTGCGTTGTTCGGGTTCCTCACTCTTGGCAATCCGCCTGTTTCTTTTATTGGATTTGCACTTGCAGTCGGAGCAGGATACGGAACTTTTTTTCTTGTTCAGTCCTCTTACATTGAATATGAATATGCCTTTACTAACGGAGAACTTGACATTGATAAAATAATTGCAAAAAAAAGGCGGAAATCATTACTCAGCGTTGAAGTCAATAAATTTAAAGATTTCGGAAAGTACAACGATGACCTTGAAGAAACTGCCGAAATGACTGTTGTTATCAGTTCGGATAACATAGCATCACATGAATATTATGCAGATTTTCAGCATGAAGTATATGGTCAGACAAGGCTTATATTTTCACCTGATGAGAGAATGCTTGAAAATATAAAGCGTTTTCTTTCGGGAAGTCTTAGGAGCAAACTTGCACGGGAAGAAATGAATTGACACTATAGAAATAAAGGAGCGTGAAAAAATGCGTATAGTTACACCTGAACAAATGCGTAATATTGAAGACGAATCTGAAAAACTGGGTGTTTCCAGAAAACAGCTTATGGAAAACGCCGGGAAAAAACTTGCGGAATTTATAGACGGTCATTGCAGAAAAGATACTGATAAAAAAGTAGTTTTCCTCGTGGGTACGGGAAACAATGGCGGTGACTGTTTTGTTTCAGCAGGAATACTTTCGGATATGGGTTATAAAAATATAAATATGGTTTTAGTATGCGGTATGCCTAAGACTGAACTTGCTAAAGAAATGTATAACAGAGTTTCAGGACGTGTGAATGTACATGAAAATTATCAGTTATGCATATCAGAAGCAGATATAATTGTTGACGGTATTTTCGGAACAGGTTTTCACGGTAAACCCGATAAAAAAATATCTGATATATTTTCACTTTGTGAAAACGCTTACAAAATAGCCGTAGACATTCCGAGCGGTGCGGACAGCAGAAACGGAACATTTTCAGCTTTCAGGGCAGATGAAACTCTGACTTTTGGTTTTATTAAGTCCGGCATGACACAATACCCTTTAAAAGACCTATGCGGAAAAATAACTGTTGCAGACATAGGTATTCCCGAAAAAGCCGTTGATGTTTCAGAAAAAGAATATATTCTTACAGAACGTAAAGATTTTTCAGATTTTCCGCCAAAACGCAAAAGCACTTCACACAAGGGAACATTCGGAAAAGTTCTGATTATTGCAGGAAGTAATTTAATGAGGGGTGCAGGATTTTTTGCGGTTTCAGGAGCGTTGAGAAGTGGGGCGGGACTGGTACAGCTTGCGACTGTAGAAAAGTGCATTGATACAGTTTCAGTTCTTGCACCTGAGGCGACTTTTATTGAAATGTCAAACGATAATAACGGGTTTATGCGTTTTGAACCGAAAAAACTGAATTTTAAAAAATATGATGCTGTTGTAATAGGCTGTGGCATGGGTGTAACTCCTGAAACTGTTGAATTGACGAAATTTGTCGTAGAAAATTCAGAAGTTCCCATAATTATAGACGCAGACGGAATAAATTGCATAGTGTCGGACATAGATATTTTACTAAAGAAAAAGACAGACATTATATTAACTCCCCACGCAGGCGAAATGGTACGTTTACTTAATGCAGTATCTGATAAATTATATGAAAATGGTACTCATAATTGGACGGTTGAAGAATTATCGGGAAAACGTCTGCATTCAGCGATAATGCTTGCATCGGCATATAATATTATTGTTGTATTGAAAGGTGCAGGTACAATTATTACAGACGGAAAAAGAATTGCCGTAAATCCTACAGGCAATGCAGGAATGAGCAGAGGCGGAAGCGGTGATATACTTGCGGGTATGATAGGGACGATAGCCGGACAGGGTTACAGTCCGTTTAAATCGGCGTATATCGGAGCTTATATGCACGGACTTGCAGGAGATATTGCAGCCGAAAAATTAACTCAGGAAGCAATGTTGCCGAGAGATATTATAAATTGTCTGTCCGATTCATTCAGACGAATAAAATAAAAGGAAAGTAAATTCAGGCGATTTTAATTAACCGCTCAGATGTAAAAAAAGTCTTAAAAAAATACAAAGATTGGAGAAAAAAGTATTATGAAAAGGCTTATTTCATTTGCGGTTATGGTCATTACTGCCGTTATGTTTTTTTCGTGTTCGACACCTCTCAAAAATGAAACTTCACGAAAAAACGGACTTAATTGTGCTTTTCAATCGTCTGTAAACATTACGATTGACAAACTGAATGCTGACGGTGTTATGAAACGTTTCGGCGACGGAGTATGGGACATTGAGTTTGAATCGCCAAATACTTTAAGCGGTGTAAAGCTGGAATTTAACGGAGGAAATATAAAAGCGTCCTATAAGGGGCTTGATTTTTCCGTTCCTCAGTCGGCACTGCCTGTAAAAGCTATGATGCTGAATCTTATGGAGGCAGTTGACACAAATGCACGTCTTGAAGAACTCAAAGGAAATGAAAACGGCGATATGCTTGAAGTGAGCGGAAGTCTTGAAGGCGGTGACTACATAATTTCAGTGAGCAGGGACGGAAAATTGTCTTGTTTTGAAATGGGAAACAATAAACTTAAAGTTGTTTTCAATGATATGAAAGAAATTGAAACGGAAAATACAACAGAAATTACTACAGAAACAACAACGGAAATTGTTTCTGAAACACAGGCAAGCACAGAAACAATTGAAAATTCTGCTGTTGTGGAAATTCCCGAAGAAAACGCAGAGGAAACAGCGGAATATCCTGAAATGAATGCAGAAGAAACTATTGAAATAATTGACGGAGAAACAGAACAGACCGTTGAAATCCCTGAAGAAGAACCTGAATATTGATTTACGGGCGGAGCAGAATCCGCCCGCTTTTTTATTGACATTTTTCGCAAAACATGATATAATGTGTTTATATTTTTTAAAATGATAAGGAGGAAAATATTATGTCATTTAAAATAGAAAATGGCATACTTAAAAAATACATACAGGAAGACGGCGAAACAGAAGTTGTTATTCCTGATGGTGTTACAGAAATCGGTGAAGCGGCATTTGAATATTGTAAAAGCCTTAAAAGTATAACAATTCCAAATGGTGTTACAAAAATCGGTGAAGCGGCATTTGAATATTGTAAAAGCCTTGAAAGTATAACAATTCCAAACAGTGTTACAAAAATCGGCAAGAGTGCATTTGAAGATTGTATAAGTCTTACAAGCGTTACAATTCCGGACGGCGTTACAGAAATTGAAAGAGATATCTTTTCAGGTTGTACAAGTCTTACAAGCGTAATGATTCCTGACAGCGTAACAAAAATCGGAAAATTTGCATTTTATTATTGTAAAAGCCTTAAAAGTATAACAATTCCGAATAATGTTACAAAAATCGGCTGGCGTGCATTTTCAAACACTCCGTATCTCAATAAGCTATGTAAAGATAATAATGGTTTCGGAATTATCAATAATATTCTTTTGAGATATAAAGGCAATGGAACAGATATTATTATTCCTGATGGTGTTAAAGAAATCGGAGAATGGGCATTTGAAAATTGTACAAGTCTTAAAAGCATAATAATTTCTAACAATGTGACAGAAATCGACGAGGGTGCATTTGAAGATTGTACAAGCCTTATAAGTGTTGCAATTCCGGATAGCGTGACAAAGATTGGAGAATCGGCATTTGAAGGTTGTACAAACCTTGAAAAACAATAACACCAGATTTTTCAATATAATCAATATATCATAACAAAAGCGGCTAAAATTGTTCTTAGTCGCTTTTTATAGTTTATATTTTAAATTTTTTTGCGGTCAGTTGAAATTTCTCCTGCCAAGATGATTTGACATTTATTATTTACTTAATAATTTCGGAAAAAACGCTTTTATCCTCTCACGGAATATTTACATTTTTTCCGAAAAGTGCTATACTATAATGTAGTAGAAAATTGCAGGAGGAATTTTTTTGTTTGCTAAAGTTTCAAGTTTTGGTATTATGGGGATAAATGCTTTTCCCGTTGATGTGGAAATTGATATAAGCAGGGGAAGTCCGCAGTTTGACATTGTAGGACTGCCTGACGCTGCTGTGAGGGAAAGCCGTGAAAGAATACGTGCCGCACTAAGGGCGTGCAATATAAAGTTTCCGATTTCACGTGTAATGATAAATCTTGCTCCGGCAGATACAAAGAAAAGCGGTTCTGTGCATGATATGGCTATTTTCATGGCTATGCTCCACGCACTTCGGCTTATAGACGTATCGCCCGATAAGTGTGCATTTATAGGGGAGATTTCTCTCAATGGCAACATAAGACATATAAACGGCGTGCTTTCTATGGTAATGCTTGCAAGGGAAATGAAATTTGATTCTATATTTGTGCCTTATGATAATTCATTTGAGGCATCGGTCATTGACGGAATAAAAGTATATGCAGTTAAGAATGCGGAGGAACTTATACTTCATTTCCGTAACCAGAAATGTCTTTCACCGTGTAAAAGGTATATCCCTCCGAAAACGTCATATGATGACGAACATCTTGATTTTTCAGACGTAAAGGGACAACAGGCGGCTAAAAAAGCACTTGAAATTGCGGCGGCAGGCGGTCATAATATTATGCTTGTCGGCACTCCGGGGTGTGGAAAGAGTATGCTTGCGAAAAGAATGCCGTCAATTCTCCCGCCCCTCACTTTTGAGGAAGCACTCGAAACTACAAAAATTCATTCGGTTATGGGTTTAGTTGATGAGAAAACGCCAATAATAACAAAAAGACCTTTTCGTGCTCCGCATCATACCGCCTCTGAAATAGGGCTTGTCGGCGGTGGCACTATTCCCCAGCCGGGGGAAATTTCACTTGCACATAACGGTGTTTTGTTTCTTGACGAAATTGCGGAGTTCAGCAGAAAAACACTTGAAGTTCTAAGACAGCCTCTTGAAGACGGAATAGTTACAATTTCACGTGTAAACGGAACTTGTTCATATCCTTGTGAATTTATGCTTATAGGTGCAATGAATCCTTGCCCGTGCGGATACTACGGTCATCCGACAATACCGTGTAAATGTTCGCCCAAAAAGATAGAAGCGTATAATTCACGGCTTTCAGGCCCTTTAATGGAACGTTTTGATTTACAGGTTGAAGTTGCACCGCTTGACTATAATGACCTTACTTCAAAAGTCCGTGCTGAATCTTCAGCCGACGTAAGAAAAAGAGTTATGGCGGCAAGAGAAATACAAAAAGAACGTTTTAAAAATACTTCAATAAAATGTAATGCTTTAATAACGCCCGACATGATACAGAAATATTGTCCCATTGATAAAGAATCAGATAACTTTTTGAAAGGCATATTTGAAAAAATGCATTTCAGTGGTAGAGTATATGGCAAAATTCTGAAAGTTGCAAGAACGATTGCAGACCTTGAAGGCTGTGAAGATATAAATAAAAGACATATTTCTGCATCTGTACAGTACAGAGCCCTTGACAGGGATTAAAAATATAATATAAAAGAATAAGGAGAACGAAATGAAATCTGCTTTTAAAAATTTGTCCGGAAACAAGCACAGTGTTGATATAGGGCTGCTTGTTGCCGTTTCAATCTGTTCTGTTATAAGTACCCTTTTGATTTATTCCATAAGTAAAAGCGGTATAAGCAGTGGCGAAGGAGTAGGCGACAGCTATTGGCAGACACAGCTTTTTTCCATGGTTTTAGGAATAGGAGTGGCAATACTTCTTTCATTCGTGGATTATAGAAAACTTGTGAAACTATGGTTTATATATACTCCTATAGCACTCGCACTCGTTGCGTTAACGTTTACTTCTCTTGGGTATCAGAGGGAAGGGGCGGACGATAAGGCATGGCTGAAATTCGGTTCATTTCAATTTCAGCCGTCTGAAATTCTGAAAATAGTCTTTATACTGACTTTTGCATATCATCTTTCACGTGATGAAGAAGATATGAACAAGCCCGTTCATATGTTGCTTCTTTGTCTGCACGCCGCTGTTCCTCTTGCAATTGTAGGAAAACAAGGTGACTACGGTACGGCAATTGTTTTTGCGATAATATTTGTATTTATGATATGTTCTGCCAAAATTTCATGGAAATATGTTATCACCGCACCTTTTGTGATAGCGGCAGGAATAGCGGCAATGTGGTTTTTTGCCCTGAGTGATTTCCATAAAAAAAGAATACTGATTCTCTTTCACCCCGGAACAGACCCCGATTATATTGAATATCAACAGGATTTAGGACTTGCTGCCCTTAAATCGGGCGGAGTTTTCGGAAAAGGTCTTTTTGCAGATGCGAATGAATATATATATGTTCCCGAAATACACAATGACTTTATTTTTACCTATGCCGGACAAGTTTTCGGCTTTGTCGGTTCAGTCGGTATTCTGATAATACTTGCATATATATGTCTTAAAATATTCGCAAACAGCCATGTAACAAGAGACCGTCTCGGAAAATTTATATGTATAGGTTCGTTCGGTATGATTTTTGCACATTGTGTAATGAATATAGGAATGGTTCTGAAAGTTGCTCCTGTTATCGGCGTACCGTTGCCTTTTATGAGTGCAGGCGGTACGGCAATGGTGAGTATGTACGCAGTTATTGGAATAGTGCTAAGTACTTACAGCCACAGAGCCATAATATATAATGTTTTTTATGATGACAACGACGAATAATAAAAAAACTCTCCGCTTTTCGGAGAGTCTTTGTAGACAATTTTAAAAGGGGAACGAAATTGTTCCCCTTTTTTACTGAATATTCTGTAATGCCATGTCAACGGCATTTTTGTCAAAGCCTATTACAGTTGTTTTTCCGATTACGGTAACAGGAAGTGAACGCTGTCCGGTCATTGCAATAACACGGCGTGAGTTAAAAGGCTCACGTGCATTTATTGTGCGGAAAATCACGCCTTTTTCGTCAAGATAGCGTTTCATTCGTCTGCACCATATGCAATTTTCAGAAAAATATACCTCAACCATTTTTATTCGCTCCTTTCAATAATACTGATTTTACGGTTATTTGTAATCATATTATTATCGGATATGAATAATATTATGCATTGATTATCTTATTTTTCTATTTCGCAATTCGGGTAATAATGTTCAAGAATCTCACGCCATGTTTTTCCCTCAGCAGCCATTGAATTTGCACCGTATTGGCTCATTCCTACACCATGTCCGAAACCTTTCGTTGTTATGACGGCAATATCTCCGTCATAGTTTATTTCAAAGCACGCTGAACGCAGTCCGAGAGCTTCTCTTATATCATTTCCACTTACTTTGAAATCCCCTACCATAGCTGAAAGAACTGTTCCTGAATCTGATACGGTATTTATTTTAATCCATGATGTAAAATCATCTGACAATAAAATTCCGGAAAATTTTTCTACCAGTATCTGACGTAATTCTTCTTTTTCATATCGGACTTCTTCCATATATTTCGGTGCAGATTTGTCATAACTGCTGTCAACCGCCACAAGGTAGTCAACAGCAGTACCCCACGCATTTTCCGCACTTTCCGTCTTTCCTGATGACATTGAATGAAATGCTGAAATAATCGGCTCGTCCCCATAAGTGATAATATATGGCAGAACGTCATTTACAGCGTCAGCTATTTTTTCATAATATACTTCAAAATTACTGCCATAGTATTGCATAGCCTGATTTTTCGTGAAATATCCCTGATATTTTGAAGTATCATTTGAAAAATCAGCTCCGCATAGTTCGGGGGTAGGGTCAGAACGTTCAAGTATGCGTTGACGTTCTGCATATGTATGTGCCGCAACAGCCTGTGCTTTTAGTGCGTCATTCTCGAATGTAGCAGGCATTTCGGCACATACTGCTCCTATTACATAATCTTTTTCATCAACTTCAATTATTTCTCCGCTTGAAACGTCAAGAACCTTGTAAGGCTCTCCGACGTATGACGACGTTGTTGTGTTTTCTGTTTGTTTGCCGTCGGAAACATTTTCGGGAATTGCCTCTGCACTTTTTGAAAAAAATACAGGCACGGCAGGAAGAAAGACAATAGAAACCGCCATAAACAGCAGTGTTGAAAAATATTTTTTCATTTTTGCATTACCTCACACTTAAAGTATTTGACATAATTTCCGATATGGTGTATAATTAGATATGAATATATTTAAGGAGTGTTGCTATTATGCCATCTTTGATTTCAGATTTTGATATTACAAATTTATGCAGTCAGCTTAATGAAAATTCCGGAATTGACTCTAATCTCTATGATAAATATCATGTTAAAAGGGGTTTGCGTAACAGTGATGGAACAGGTGTTGTTGCAGGCATAACAAATATATGCAATGTTCACGGATATGTAATAAATGAGGGGGAAGTTGAATCTATTCCCGGACAGCTTATTTACCGTGGATATAATATAAATGATATTGTCGCAAACGTTGAGGCTGAAAAACGTTTCGGATATGAAGAAACTGCTTTTCTTCTGCTTTTTGGTCATCTTCCCACAGAAAAAGAACTTTCGGGATTCAGTTCATACATTTCCCTTAAACGTAACTTGCCGAATGGTTTTGTTGAAGATATGATTCTGAAAGCACCTTCAAAAAATATCATGAATAAACTTTCACGTTCTGTTCTTGCTCTTTATTCATATGACGATGAGTGTGAAAATAAGGGGCTTGAAAATGAAATGTGTACAGCCATAAGCCTTATTGCAAAACTCCCTGTTATAATGACTGCGGCTTATCAGGTTAAAAAACGTGTTTTCGACAATGAAAGTATGATTATGCATCCTATTGATTATGAAGAAAATACTGCACAGTGTATACTTTCACTTCTTCGCCCTGACAGACAGTATACGAATGATGAAGCACAGATGCTTGACCGCCTGCTTATGATTCAGGCTGAACATGGCGGAGGAAATAATTCTACATTTACGTGCCGTGTGCTTACTTCTTCAGGTACAGACCCATATTCAGCATATTCATCGGCTATATGTGCACTTAAAGGTTCACGCCATGGCGGTGCTAATTTACAAGTTATAAATATGCTTGACAATTTAAAGGCTAATATAAAAAACTGGAATGATGAAGGCGAAGTTGCAGACTATATGCGTAAGATTATCCGCAAAGAGGCAAACGACGGTTCGGGGCTTATTTACGGAATGGGTCACGCTGTATATACAATTTCTGACCCACGTGCAGTAATTCTCAAGAAAAAAGCCTTTGAACTTGCAAAGGGAAAGGAAATTGAAGCTGAATTTCGTCTGCTTGAAACTGTTGAACGCCTTACACCTGAAATTTTTACGGAAATTAAAGGCAGTTCAAAAGATATGTGTGCAAACGTTGATAT
Source organism: uncultured Ruminococcus sp. (assembly GCA_947627175.1). Taxonomy (GTDB): domain Bacteria; phylum Bacillota; class Clostridia; order Oscillospirales; family Ruminococcaceae; genus Ruminococcus. Next base: position 177,575 of record CANQVA010000002.1, on the reverse strand, counting down.
GTATTCAGGGCTTGTTTACAGAATGCTCGGTATTCCCGAAGAACTTTTTACACCTCTTTTTGCAGTTGCACGTATGGCAGGCTGGGCGGCTCACCGTATGGAAGAACTTATTACCGGCAACAGAATTATACGTCCCGCATATAAAGCTGTAGCAAAGGAAAAAGAATATATTAAAATATCTGAAAGAAAATAAAGTTCAATAATGAAAATTATAAAATTATTTACAGTAGTTTTTTTGTATGTATTCTTTCTGGCAGGCTGTATGTTCAGTTCAAGTATTGATAATCTTATGACACCGCCTAAATTAAGTATTGAACAGGAACAGATTTACAGAGCATTGACAGATGCAACAGGGGGTTCTATAAGTCTAAAATATCCCAAATCGGGGAAATATCTTTCAGCTTTTATAATTGAGGATATTGACGGTGATAACGTAAATGAAGCTGTTGTTTTCTATGAAAAGACAAGTATTGCTGTTGAAGAAAATACACTGCGTATAAATATTCTTGACCGTTTCGACGACAAATGGCGTTCAGTCTGTGACACTCCTGCAAAGGGTGCGGAAATTGAAAAAGTAATGATTTCAAAACTCGGTTCAAATGACCGTGTAAACCTTATTATCGGGAGCAGTCTTATAAACCGTTCAGAAAAAAATGTATCAATATACAGCTATACTGACGGAAATATTGAGGAAACTTTTTCTGAATCATATTCTTTCATAGATGTTACCGACCTTGACAAAGATAATGAAAATGAATTTCTTTTATTGTCGGGTTCATCATCGGGTGCCCTTGCCGTTGCAGAGGCTTATAAACTTGACGAAAAAGGTATATATTATAAATACAGCAGGAAATTAAGCGGAAGTTTTACGGAATTTGACAGTCTTAATTATGGCAGTATTGACGGCAAAAGAACTGGGCTTTATATAGATGCTGTTCTCGGTACGGGTCTTATTCAGACGGATATAATATATATGGACGATACAGGGCTGAAAAAAGTTTTCTCTACATCGGAAGAATCAATATTTACCGTAAGACCTGCCGGCTGTGCATCTTTTGATATTGACGGTGACGGCATTCTTGAAATACCTGTTCAGGCTATTTCTCCGGGGTATGAGGACGTTTCCGAAAGTGAACAGATGAAAATTACAAACTGGTATTTTGTCAATGAAGATGACAAAATAGAAAAGAAATATTCATCATATTACAGCATAAATGACGGATATATTTTTGTATTTCCTGAAAAATGGGGAAATAACGTTACAGTCAGACGTGATTATGTCAATGATGAAATAGTTTTCTGTGCCTATGAAGACAAAACTGTCGGTCGTGAACTTCTGCGTATTTACTTTGCAGATGATTCACCCTCAAAAGAGGACAGAATTTCAAACGGCTATATGCTTATGCATACTAAGGGTGAATCGGCATATCTTGCATATATACCCGTTTCAGATGACGAAAACGACGACGGTCTTTCAGTTTCGTCGGGAGATGTGGCAGTTGGTTTTAAATTCAAGGAATAATTTATAAAAAGGAGCTGAAAAAATTGAAACGTATTCTTATTTGTGAGGATGAAGAAACTATACGTGAATTTGTTGTTATAAATTTAAAGCGTGCAGGTTACGATGTTGTAGACGTTGACTGCGGTGAAGCGGCTTTAAGGACATTTGAAACAGAACACGGAAATTTTGATATTGTTCTGCTTGACATAATGATGCCGGGCATTGACGGATTCACAGTATGCAAGAAAATCCGTGAAAAAAGTTCGACAATAGGAATTATAATGCTTACAGCACGTACTCAGGAAATGGACAAAGTAAGCGGTCTTATGATTGGTGCGGACGATTATATAACAAAACCATTCTCTCCGTCAGAACTTACAGCACGTGTTGATGCTATTTATAGGCGTGTGTGTATGAGTTTCATAAAAAATGAAAAACAATCACTTATTGAGTCAGGGCCTTTTGTTCTGAATCTCAAAAGCCGTACAGTAACAAAAAATGATGTTCCTATTGAATTGACACAAGTTGAATATCAGATACTTGAATTTTTTATGAATAATAAAAACACTGCTCTTGACCGTGCAAGTATTCTGAATCATATATGGGGCGAAAGTTATTACGGCGATGACAAAATTGTTGACGTTAATATAAGAAGAATCCGTATGAAGATAGAAGAAGAACCCTCAAGTCCTAAGTATATAATAACTATATGGGGATACGGATATAAATGGAATGATACTCAGTAATGGCTAAAAAAAGTATAACAAAACGCTGGATTTTTAATAACCTCAGTGTCGTAATACTTGTAATGATTGTATTTGGTCTTATGTTTGTTTATGCAATACAGAATTATTTCTACAGTTCAGCGAAACAGTATCTTGTTTCAAAAATAAATGCTGTAACAAGTGTTCTGAGTATTCACTCTCAGGATAATGCGGCGAATTTTTCGGCTGAAATGAGAAATATGCTTGAAACGTTCAATGAAAAGGATAAAATAGAACTTATGGCGATAAACTCAAAAGGCAGAGTTGTCTTGACTTCTTCGGGATTCTCTCCCGACGAAAACACACGTATGCCTGACTATGAACAAGCTATGGATTCCGGTGAGGGTTCGTATGTCGGAAAATTGCCGGGCGGTGAAAAGATTCTTGCCGTTTCCGTTTCTATTTCTTCATTCAACAGTGAATACAGTTCAGTGCGTATGGTTACATCGCTTACTGAAATTGATAACACAATAGAATCAAGTGCAATTGTTGTAACAGTAGTATGTGTTGCAATTATATTGATAAATATAATTACAGGTCTTTATTTTGCAGGTTCTATTGTAAAACCAATACGGCAAATAAGCGGTATAGCAAGGAAATTTGCAATAGGTGACTTTTCGGTTCGTATCAGCAATAACAGCAATGATGAAATAGGTGATTTGTGTATGGCTATAAATCACATGGCGGACGAACTTTCAAACGCTGAAGCTATGAAGAATGAATTTATATCTTCTGTTTCACATGAGTTGAGAACGCCTCTTACTGCTATAAAAGGCTGGGCGGAAACTCTCATGCTTGACAGTGAGTCAAATCCCGATACCGTCAAAAAAGGCGTTGGCGTTATAGTCAGCGAAACAGAACGCCTTTCAGAAATGGTTGAAGAACTGCTTGACTTCTCACGTATGCAGAGCGGTCATTTTACACTTCATGCCGCTAATATGGATATACTTGCCGAACTTGGCGATGCTGTTCTTATGTACAGTGAAAAGGCACGGCGTGAGGATATAAAAGTCATATATAATGACCCCGAAATGTTGCCATTTGTTTTCGGTGACAAAAACCGTATAAGGCAGGTTTTTATAAATGTCATTGACAATGCGGTAAAATATTCATCTCCGGGCGATATTGTAACTATAAATGCATCTGAATCAGAGGGAAATGTTGTAGTCACTGTTTCTGATACGGGTTGCGGTATAAAAGAGTCTGACCTTCCGAAAGTAAAGACAAAATTCTATAAGGCTAATCATACAAGGCGTGGCTCGGGAATAGGTCTTGCTGTTGCAGATGAAATTATTGCCATGCATGAGGGAACTATGGAAATTTCAAGTGCAGGAGAAGGAAAGGGAACAACAGTTAAAATTACACTTCCTGCAAAAACACAATAGGAGAAATAATAATGAAAGAAAGTAAAGATTCACAATGTTGTGAAAAATTTAAATCAAAAATCGGCGGACAGGCTCTCATTGAAGGGATAATGATGCTTGGCCCTAATAAGGGTGCAATGGCGTGCAGACTGCCTGACGGTTCTATAGACCTTGAAACATGGGACGAAAACAACGGAAAAAATGCTCCGTGGTACAAAAAAACTCCTCTCGTCAGAGGGTGTGTAAGTTTCGTAACATCTCTTTCAAAGGGTTATAAGTACATGATGAAATCTGCTGAAAAGCAATTGACAGAAGAAAAGGCAGAAGAAGAGGACTCAAAGTTATTTGACGTTGTTATGTATATAGGTATGCTTATCGGCATAGTTCTTGCGTTGGGGCTGTTTATTTTTCTACCCAAAATTATTATAGGCTTTATTTCGGGAGTAGAAGAACACAGAATAATCCGTTCAATATTGGAGGGCATTGTAAAAATAGTAATTTTTGTGGCGTATATGGCTCTTGTAAGTCTTATGAAAGATATACGCAGACAATATGAATATCACGGTGCAGAACACAAGACTATTGCCTGTCATGAGGCGGAACTCCCTCTGACTGTTGAGAATGTTCGGAAACAGACACGTTTTCACAAGAGATGCGGAACGAGTTTTATATTTATAGTTCTGATAGTCGGCATTTTCGTAATGTGTTTTGTGCCTTTTACGGTGACATGGCAGAGAATAGTTGCATCACTTGTACTTCTTCCGCTTATTGTGGGTATTTCTTATGAATGTATAAGACTTGCGGGAAATCATGATAATCTTTTTACAAAAATATTATCTGCTCCGGGTCTTGCGATGCAGAGAATAACAACACGTGAACCCGATGACAGTATGATTGAAATTGCAATTGCCGCTATGAAACCTTGTATTCCGCAGGATAAAGAGGAGGACAGGTGGTAATGACACGGCTTGAATTATACAGGAATTGTGTGAAGACTATGAAAAAAGACAGCATTGACAATGCTGAATTTGATACGATGTGTATTTTTCAAGACGTATTCAAGGAAAAAAATCCACTGTTCAAACCGAATGAAAAAGTCAGTGATTCGCAGATTTACAAAGTATATAACAATGTTGAATATCGTTGTGAGGGAAATCCTTTACAATATGTTTTAGGGGAGTGGGATTTCTGGAAATATACTTTCAGAGTAGGCGAAGGCGTACTTATACCACGACCCGAAACAGAAACACTGATTGAAAATATTCTTGATATTGTTAAAAAAAACAGGCTTGAATCCCCGAAAATACTTGATTTATGCAGTGGCAGCGGATGTATTGCAATAACGCTTGAAAAAGAAATTCCACATTCTGAAGTATGGGCAGTTGAAAAATTCGATTCAGCTTTTGAATATCTTGAAGAAAATATCAGATTGAATAATTCAATGGTAAATGCAGTAAAGGCAGATGTTCTTTCAGCTGAAACTTCCGAAAAATTCAGGGATTTTGATATTATAGTAAGTAATCCGCCATATCTGACAGCAGAGGAAATGAAGAACTTACAAAAAGAAGTACAGGCTGAACCAAAAACCGCACTTTTCGGCGGTGATGATGGTCTTGATTTTTACAGAAAAATAACTTTCATATGGAAAAAGTCTGTTAAAAAAAATGGCTGGATTGCATATGAATTTGGTGACGGACAACATGATTCTGTTAAAAAAATTTTAGAGTCAAATAATTTTTATAACATAAAATTCAGCTGTGACACTCAAAATATTATAAGAACAGTTACGGCTCAGAAACAGGAGGAAATATAATGGCTAAAAAAGAACTTGCAAAAAAGGCTTCTGTTGTACGTGTTACGACAAGAGAGGATAAAAAAACCGCACTTGAAGGTGCATTGAAAATGATTGAAAAAAAATATGGTGCAGGTGCTGTAATGCGTCTTGGGCAGACAAAAACACTTGACGTTGATGCAATCCCGACAGGTTCTATGACTCTTGATATGGCGTTAGGCATAGGCGGAGTTCCAAAGGGACGTATTGTTGAGATTTACGGCCCTGAAAGTTCAGGAAAGACAACTGTTGCACTTTCTGTTATTGCACAATCTCAGAAAATGGGCGGTGAGGCTGCTTTTATCGACGTTGAACACGCTCTTGACCCCGTTTATGCAAAGGCACTCGGCGTAAATACAGATGAACTTCTTGTATCTCAGCCTGACAGCGGTGAGCAGGCACTTGAAATTGCTGAAGCCCTTATACGCTCCGGAGCTATTGATGTAATAGTTATTGACTCTATAGCCGCTATGACTACCCGTGCGGAAATTGATGGAGATATGGGAGATTTGCACGTCGGACAGCTCGCCCGCCTTATGTCGCAGGCAATGAGAAAACTTACAGGTGCTATTTCAAAGTCAAACTGCGTGGCAATTTTCATAAATCAGATACGTGAAAAAATTGGTGTTATGTATGGTAATCCCGAAACTACTCCCGGCGGACGTGCTTTGAAATTCTATGCCTCTGTACGTATTGAGGTTAGAAAAGGTGAAGTTATAAAGTCAAACGGTGAAATTATAGGTGCGTCAACACGCTGTAAGGTTGTAAAAAACAAGGTCGCACCGCCTTTTAAAGAAGCTACTTTTGATATGATGTACGGACAGGGTATTTCACGTACAGGCGAAGTTCTTGATATGGCTGTTGAACTTGAGATTATAAAAAAAGGCGGTTCGTGGTTCAGTTATAAAGACCAGAAACTCGGTCAGGGACGTGACAATGTAAAAGAACTTCTCAAAAACGATGAGGCTCTTATGAAAGAAATTGAAGAACAGATTCTTGCACGCAGGGAAGAAATAATGAATAATAATTCCGAAAAAAATCAGCCGGAAAATGTTAATAAGATTTCAGACGATGAAACAGATGATAATGACATTCTTTCAGATGATGAAGATTTTGAGGAATTTACACCTGCTGAGGAATAATGAAAATAACTTCTGTTAAAATTTACAAGGGTACTACTTATGAGGCGGAGATAGATGAAACAAGAAAAATCTATCTTCATGCCGATATTATAGCTGATTTCAATATTCACAACGGCATGGAACTTGAACGCAGTGAATTAAAAAAAATAATATATGCGTCAAATTTCAGGCGTGCTTATCAGTATTCATTGTATTGCCTTGATTATCGTGATTATTCTGCATTTGAAATGCGTGAAAAACTCATAAAGACATACAAAAATGAAAAACTATGCGGTGCAGTTGTGGAAAAACTTGAAAAATCGGGAATTATCAGTGATGAACGATATGCGGAAAAACTTGCGGTGAGATACGTTGAAGCAAAAAAGTATGGTTTTCGCCGTGCAAAACATGAAATTATCATGAAAGGAATAGACGAATATCTTGCGGAAGACGTTCTTCAGCCGTATGAGGAAGTATTTAAAGAAAATCTTACTCATCTTATTGAAACAAAATACTCTCGTCTGCTTACAGACAGAAATGACAGAAAATCAATAGAAAAGGTCAAGAGTTCTCTTGTGAGGTACGGATATAGTTTTGATGAAATAAATAGTACAGTAAGAGAATATTTTGACAACAGGGAGGGCTAAAAATGCCGGTTAAAGTCGGAATGGTATCGCTCGGGTGTTCAAAGAATCTTGTTGACTCCGAGAGAATGTTGTATAAATTGAAAAGTCACGGTTATAAACTTGTTACAGAACCGGGGCTTGCAGATATTGCCGTTGTAAATACCTGCGGTTTTATACAGTCTGCAAAGGAGGAGGCTATTGAGACTATTCTCGAACTGGCTAAACTCAAGGCAGACGGAACTCTTAAAAAAATTGTGGTTACAGGTTGTCTTTCGGAAAGATACAGGGAAGAAACTGCTGAACTGTTTCCCGAAGCCGATGCTGTTATAGGAATAGGAAACAATAAGGACATTGTTGACGTTCTTGACCGTGTGCTTGCAAATGAAAGATATGTAAACTTTGCTCCGAAACTTGACGCTGAACTTGCGGGAGAAAGAATTATTTCTACACTGCCGTTTTTTGCTTATCTTAAAATTGCAGAAGGCTGTTCCAATTGTTGCACTTATTGTGCAATACCGCAGATAAGAGGAAAATTCCGCAGTATTCCCATAGAAGAAGTAATTAAAGAGGCTGAATGGCTTGCAGAAAATGGCGTTACAGAAATTATTGTCATAGCTCAGGACACTTCACGCTATGGCGAAGATTTGTACGGTGAATCAAAACTTCCGGAACTTCTCCACCGTCTTTGTAAAATAGACGGTATACATTGGATTCGTACACTTTATTGCTATCCTGAAAGAATTACTGATGAACTTCTTGAAACGATTGCAGGAGAGGAAAAACTTGTGAAATATCTTGAAATTCCGATACAGCATTGCAACGGTGAAATTCTCGGACGTATGAACCGTTGGGGAAACCGTGAAAGTCTTGAAAATCTCTTTGCACATATCAGGGAAAAAATACCCAGTGTTATTCTGCGTACTACTCTTATTACAGGTTTTCCGTCTGAAACGGAAGAACAATTTACGGAACTTTCCGAATTTGTCAAAAAAGTAAGATTTGACCGTCTCGGCTGTTTTGCATACTCTCAGGAAGAAGGAACAAAGGCGGCTGATTTCGATGGACAGATTGACGAAGAAGTAAAAAATCACCGTGCAGATATTATAATGAGACAGCAACTGCTTATAAGTGCGGAAAATAACGAAAAGTTGCTTGGAAAAGAACTTGAAACTGTTGTTGAAGGATATGACAGATTAGCCGAATGCTGGTTCGGACGTACACGCCTTGATGCTCCCGATATAGACGGAAAAGTTTTTTTTACGTCGGGAAAATCTCTTTCTGTCGGTGAATACGTTAAAATAAAGATTACAGATACACTTGACTATGATTTAATAGGAGAGGTGATAGACAAATGAACCTGCCAAACAAACTGACTTTGTTGAGAGTTTGTCTTATTCCGTTTTTTCTGCTGTTTATCTACTGGAAAATGCCGTTTCATTTTCTGATAGCCCTTGTTATTTTTGCGGCTGCATCAATTACTGATGCTCTTGACGGAAAAATCGCAAGAAAGAGAAATCTTGTCACTAATTTCGGAAAATTTCTTGACCCGCTTGCTGATAAAGTTCTTGTAATTGCGGCATTGACTGTTTTTGTGGAACTCCCTGAAATAAATATGGGTGCATTGCCTCTTATTATAATAAGTGCAAGGGAATTTATGGTTTCAGGGTTGAGACTGCTTGCGGCTGATAGTGGTATAGTAGTTGCCGCAGGAATGTGGGGAAAATTAAAAACGGCTTTTACAATGGTTTCAATAGTTGCGTCGCTCATATGGCTTAGTGTGTGTTATGACTTTGATTTGAATATTGCTGACGGTGTAAAAAATGCCGTAGATAATATAGTTATTCCGGTGCTTATATGGATTTCGACGGCACTCACGGTAATTTCCGGAGGTGTTTATCTTAAAGGTTATTGGCATCTGATTGATTCGGACAAGTAAAGGAGAAATGAAAAAATGAAACACTGTGCAGGACATATAAAATACCTTATTGCTATAAAGGAACTTTCCGACGTTGATGAATACGTCCGTTGTGTAAATATTTCACGTCATCTTGGCGTATCACGTCCGAGTGTAAGCAAGATGCTCCGCTGTCTTGCAAATTGCGGTCTTGTGTATGAGGATTTCTGCAACAGCGTTGTGCTTACTGCTGAGGGCGAAAAAGCTGTAAACGAAATATTCTCTACATTCCATGAAGTGTATATGTTTTTCCATAACTTTCTTAAACTTCCTCCGGAAGAAGCACATGACCATGCTGTAAAATTCGTGACTGAATTTCCGCAGGATACTTGTGAACGCCTGAAAGGAATTGTGAAACGTACAATAAAGAAAAAAAACTGATAATAAAAAGGGCGGTTTTATACAACCGTCCTTTTTTGATTTACATATCATTTCTGTTTTCAAGAGCCTTATACAGCGTTACTTCGTCCGCATATTCAAGTATTCCTCCGACAGGTAGCCCGAATGCAAGGCGTGTTACTTTTATTCCGAGAGGTTTCAGAAGTCCTGCAATGTACATAGCAGTTGCGTCACCTTCAACAGTGGGATTTGTAGCCATTATTACCTCACTTATATTTCCCTTTGAAATACGTGCAAGCAGTTCTTTCACATGGATTTTATCGGGGGTAACATTATCCATAGGCGAAATAAGACCGTGAAGAACGTGATAAACGCCGTTATATTCCCTTGTACGTTCAAATGCCGTAACGTCCTTTGGAGTTTCGACAACACATATAACGCTTTTGTTGCGTTCCTCTGATGAACATATAGGGCATATTTCCTTTTCTGTAAGATTTTGACAGCATTTACACTTATGAACATTCCTTTTAGCGTCCGTAAGAGCCTTTGCAAATTCTTCAACTGCCGTGTCATCCATAGACATAACATAATAGGCGAGTCGTTGGGCGGTTTTCATTCCGATACCCGGCAGTGAAGCGAATTTTTCGGCGAGGACGACAAGGGGGAGAGCGTTATGGTCTGCCATTTAGAATAATCCCGGTATTGCGACACCGCCGGTAATCTTACTCATTTCGGATTCTGTAGTTGATTCTACATTATTTACAGCTTCATTTACTGCACTGATGATTAAATCCTGGAGCATATCAATATCTTCGGGGTCAACTACTTCGGGCTTGATAGTAAGGGACTTGATGTTTTTCTTTCCGTTGATAACAACCTCAACAGCACCACCGCCTGCTGTAGCAGAAAATTCTCTCTCTTCGATACTTTCCTGAAGTTCGGTAATTTGATCCTGCATTTTCTGAGCCTGTTTAATCATCTGGTTCATGTTTTGGGCACTTCCGCCCACATTTTTTGGTATTCTTGCTTTCATTCTTAAATCTCCTTTAAATTAGTTTTATTGATTATTGTCAACAGCCGTTTCAATGCCGTTGGCATTTGCTTTCTGAATAAGTTTTTCAGCCATACTTTTCTGTTCTTCAATGCTTGTTGCACATCGTGCCTTTATGGCATATCGCTGTCCGAGAACCTTATTTATAGTATCACCGAGTGTAAGTGCATAATCCTTGTTTTTTTTGAATATCTGCATAAAAAAGCGGTTTACTGCTGTAATGAAAATTACATTGCCTGCTGTGAGTGCATATGAACCTTCAAGGGCAGCTGCAAGGTCGGGTTTTACTGTTTTAAGGATTTCAATTATTTCTTCCCACCGTGAACATTGAATCATGTCATCATTTTTAAGTTTTCCTATATCCACATTCGGGACGGGTTCAGCATCAGGGGCGGGACTTGTGGCAGTGAGAATTTCAGGTTGAGCTTTCCGCACGGTGTTTGAATAATTTCCGGCGGAAACAGAATTCAGCTTATTCTCCAACTGTTTTATTTTATCATAAATTTCAGAATTGTCAATAGCCTGCGGAGTATTATTTTTATTTCCGCAAAGTTTTATAAGTGTCATTTCAAATTCAACACGCCTGTTCATGACTTTTGACATATTTTCACGGCATTTTTGCAAAACAGAAAGGCTGTCCATAATTTTTTCAAGAGTAGTTTTCTGTGCGAGGTCATTCAGCTTTTCCATTTCTTCGGGCATACATACAATAAGATTACGTGCGGTCTGCGGTGAAACCTGAATAAGCATGATATTTCTAAGTTGATTTATAAGTTCTTCACAAAGTCTTGTGAGGTCTTTTGACATATCATACAAATTTCCCGTAACTGAAAGAGCCTTTGCCGTGTCACAAGAAAAAACAGCATAAAGAATTTCATACAGATAGTCACGTCCTGCAATACCTGCCGCATTTGAAACTGTTTCGGCGTTTATCGTTTCGGCACATACTGAACATTGGTCAAGCAGTGATATAGCATCACGCATACCGCCGTCGGCAAGTTTTGCAATAAGTGAAGCACCATCTTTTGTAAGGGTGAGTTTTTCCTGTTCAGCGATATATTCAAGCCTTGATGCAATATCTTCCGGGCGTATTCTTCTGAAATCATATCTTTGACAACGTGAAGCAATAGTCGCCGGGACTTTGTGAATTTCAGTTGTTGCAAGGATAAACATAACATATGAAGGCGGTTCTTCCATAATTTTCAACAGAGCGTTGAATGCACTTGTTGAAAGCATATGAACTTCATCTATTATATATATCTTGTATGCACTTCTTTCAGGGGTATATACAGCACCTTCACGCAATTCACGTATATCGTCAACACCGTTATTTGAAGCCGCATCAATTTCCACTATATCGGTAAGAGAGCCGTTGTCAGCATCACGGCATATGTCACATTCAAGACAAGGGTTGCCGTTTTTCATATTACGACAGCTTACAGCCTTTGCAAGTATTCTTGCACAAGTAGTTTTACCTGTTCCCCTTGAACCCGTGAAAAGATATGCATGAGCCGTTTTTCCGCCTGTAATCTGATTTTTAAGGGTATCTGTTATATGTTGTTGTGATATAACGTCATCAAAAGTCATGGGTCGCCATTTACGATAGAGTGCCTTATACATCAGACTGTTTCCTTTCATTATATTTATGGGGGAGTTTTACAAGAAAAAATTCCGGCACATAGATGTGCAGGCTTACTGCGGCACACAAAACAATCCGCTTAATGCTGCTCGGTCTCCCGCCTGACATGGTTCACGGGGTCTTGTTGCACAGGGCCCGCACATCTATATTCCGGAATTTCATTTCTGAAATAACAGAGCAGACATATGCTCTGTTTCACATTATAACATAAAGTTTTGGTTTTGTCAAGAGTTATTTTATAATTTTTTGCACAAAAATTTTCATGAATAATTTATATGTGAGAAAAATGCGAAAATTTCAATGAAATATTGACGTTTCATGTGTAGTATGGTATAATAGAGAAAAAATAATCAGTAAAAAGAGGACTGTTGATATCAATGAATATGCCGGAAATTTTATATATGGTCGTTCCATGTTACAATGAAGAGGAAGTTCTGCATGAAACGGCAAGGCAATTAAAAGAAAAATATGAAACGCTTATTAAGCAGAATCTTATTTCCTCCGAAAGTAGAATTGTATTTGTGAATGACGGTTCAAAGGACAGTACATGGTCAATTATTCAGGAACTTCACAAGGAATATCCGCATTTTTTTTCAGGGATAAACCTCGCCAAAAACAGCGGTCATCAGAACGCCGTGCTTGCCGGTCTTATGACTGTAAAAGATATATGCGATATGGCTATAACTATGGATGCTGATTTGCAGGACGATATAAATACTATTGATGCTATGGTAAAAAAATATTACGAAGGAAATCAAGTTGTTTACGGTGTAAGGAGTGCAAGAAAAACCGATACTTTTTTCAAGAAATTCACAGCAGAGGGCTTTTATAAATTCATGAAAATAATGGGTGCGGATGTTGTTTATAATCATGCGGATTTTCGCCTTATGAGCAGTCGTGTATTGAATGAACTCGCAAATTTTAAAGAAGTAAATCTTTTTTTGCGTGGAATGATACCGCTTATTGGTTTTCAGAGCTGCAATGTCTATTATGAACGCCATGAACGCTTTGCAGGTGAAAGCAAGTATCCACTGAAAAAAATGGTTTCATTTGCTGTAAACGGAATAACTTCATTCAGCACAAAACCGCTTAAACTTATAACTTCACTCGGCTTTGTAATGTTTGTAGTTAGCATTATAGCATTCATATGGAGTTTTATTGTTAAAATTGCCGGCTTATCTGTCGGCGGCTGGTCAAGCACTATGTGTTCAATATGGCTTATAGGCGGATTGCAGCTTCTTTGTCTTGGAATAATCGGCGAATATATCGGTAAAATTTATGCAGAAGTAAAGCAAAGACCACGCTTTATTGTTGCTGATTTTCTGAATGAAACAGGTGCGGAATTTATCAACGATAAAAATAATAAATAATGACATGAAAAAATGGACGTTCATTTTCTGAACGTCCGTTTCTGTTAATCTTTTGTTTTTTCTTTTTTTCTGTTATATTTTGACTTTGCACCGAGATTCAGGGAGATAGTGAGAATTTTGTCTGAATTGAAAAGACGGAGGGCAAAGAACATACATACAAAAAATATGACTATCTGATATATAAGACCGCATATGAAAATAGTGTTATTTCCGAACATGAGATTTGATATTCCTGAAAATGTGTGTGTAAACGGTATAGCATACACAATAATTCTTATTGCCATAGGGAGAGTATTTATATCTGATATCATTGAAATAATATAGGGAACCATTGCAAGAATTATAATAGGCATAATAACAGTCTGTGAAGATTTTGTATCATTGACTAACGCTCCCAGCATGATTGAAACTGAAAGACATATCATAATTGTAAGGAAAAGTTGTAATCCGACAAGTATATAGTCACCGACTGACAATGAAAGACCGAGTTGTTCTATAGCTTCGTCAACGCCCATAGTATCTGATACAACACCGCTTATTGCATCAGCCGATGCACCTTTTAAAAATTTTGAAAATCCTACCATGAAAGCGGCGGCATTGATAAGTGCCACAACAGCGGCGGCAAGCATTTTTGCAGTTATAATTGATGTTCTTGATACAGGCGACGAAAGAAGTGTTTCAAGTGTTTTATCAATTTTTTCATTTGAAATTGAACTGATAAGCGATTGTGAAGTCATCATGATAAGAAGAAATACAATAATCGGAAGAATTGTATTCTGCATCATTACTTTATTTACTATACTATTAACGGAAATTTCGGCGGATTTATCATCAACAACTGTATTATCCTGCAATGTTATGGGATTTTCTATAAGTTCAAGTTCTTCTGTAGTAATTCCTGAACTTTCTGCGATAGTATCGGCGATACTTTTCTGAATCAATTCAACTGCACCTGAATTTCCTGTTGAAATATTTGACATTGCCGCCGCTGATGTCATTCTTGAAACTGTAATAATTTGCGGGCGTTCATTTTTTTCAATTGTTTCAGTTAATCCTTCAGGAAGAATGACGAGATTTTTTATGTCATTATTTTTAAGAATATCGGCATAGCCGTCACCCTCTGTGTCAAATTCTTTAACTTCTGCCCCTGTACTTCTGAGTGTTTCTATAAGGCTTTTTGTAAAATCTGTGTCATCACGGTCACTTATATTGATTTTGGGGTTGTTGTTTTCTTCTATTGTGTCATCAATGGCATTCTGAGTTATGTTGCCGACAAACATTAGTATTGCCATTATTAAGACAAGACTTGCTATCATTTGTGCATTTATAAGTTCTTTGAGTTCTTTTTGAAGCAGGTTAATGAATTTCATTTTCAATCACCACCCTTTCAAAAACTTCTTCAAGATTCAATGCATTGTAACGTTGTTTGAGTTCTTCACCCGTACCCGTAACCATAAGATGACCTTTTGCAATAATTCCCACACGGTCAGAAACAAATTCAATTTCAAGCATATTGTGTGACGAAAGCAGGAATGACATTTTTTCTTCACTTGCGAGTTTTTTTATCATCTTCCTTATTTCAATTGCATTCAATACATCGAGACCGCTTGTCGGTTCGTCAAGTATAGCAAGTTTAGGCTTTGTCATAACAGCTCTTGAAAGAAGGAGTTTTCTTATCATGCCTCTGCTGTAACTGCCTATTTTGTCGTTAAGTCTTTCGCCAAGTCCGCATATTTCTTTTGCACGGTTCACGCATTCAATAATTTTATTCGGGTCGGTGTAAAAAAGACCAGCCATAAATTTAAGATAGTTTGTACCGGTCATATTTTTATAAGCACCTGCTTCATCGGGCAAATATGTAATATATTCCCTTACTTTTTCTGGTTCTTTGTTTATGCTGTAACCTGCTATAACAGCATCGCCGGAAGTTGATTTCAGAAGTGTTGAAATCATTCTTATTGTAGTAGTTTTTCCGGCACCGTTAGGGCCTATAAGGGCGAATATTTCCCCCTCGCCTATATCGAAAGAAACGTTATCCACAGCAAGTACTTTTGTATATTGCTTGGTAAGTCCCTTTACTTCAAGGACTTTTTCCATATAAATTTACTCCTTTAATAATATTGTCACAATGTGATATCATTATGATATCATAAAAATTACCATTTGTCAATAGTTTTATAAAAAATTATATAATATGTTATTTCTTATATCAAAATAGAAATAATTGTTATTGAAAATATACAAATTTCAGCAATGAAAAAATATTTAATCTATTTTTATTGAAAAATATTTTAATTTTTATATTATAATAATTCTTGACAGTCAGTAAGAAAATTGTTATACTTGTTTTAGTGGATATAAAACGTTATGCAGGTGATTTGATGTTGATAAAGAAATACTTTTTTATCCTGTTGTCGTGTCTGATGTCGTTTGCCGTTTTTTGCGGAAATGGTTTAATGTCAGCTTTTGCGGAAAATTTTCAAGTATCAGATGAAACATTTTCGGCTATGTGTAAAGACTATTACCGTATTGATACAGAAGATACAGATATAATTTCTTACAGTAAATATTATGATTTGTACTGCATGGAAAAACGCCCCGACAAGGTTATTGAAATTATCGGTACTGAATTTATTTCAACTGAAAACGGAGATTTTTCAGAAGGCAGTTACGGAATGAAAAATAATGTGCTTATATGGAAAAGCAGAAACGGAAATATTTCCTATAATATAGAAGTTGAGGAAACGGGAATTTACTGCGTTAATATGACTTATTTTCCGCTTGAATCAGACAGTTCTGCAATAGAATTTTCTATGAGTATTGACGGCAAAGTTCCGTATGATACGGCTTCACGCATAACTCTTAATAGAGTATGGGTCAATGAAAAAGATATATACACGGATTCGCACGGAAATCAAGTGCGTTCTCCGCAGGTTCAGCAGGGAATGTGGCAAAACAGCGATTTTAAAGATATTGACGGACTTTTCAATGAACCACTATTTTTTTATCTGGAAAAGGGAAAACATGAAATCGCTTTTAAATCTGAAAGAGCGGAATTTGTAATTGACAGCTTTAAATTCTATAATCCCGAAAAACTGCCTTCATACAGTGAATACAGTGCATCTGCTGATATTTTTTCAACGCCTGAAAACATTTTCAGAATAGAGGGCGAAAACGCTGTATATAAATCTGATTCAACGCTTTTTCCGACATATGATAATACAGATTATCTTGTTTCGCCGTCTGACCCCGTAAAAGTAGTGTATAATACTTTTGGTGCTGAAAGCTGGAAAAAATCGTTGCAATGTGCCACATGGATTATAAAGAAAGAAGATATAAAAAATGACGGTTGGTATAAAATCGGTATAAAGTACCGTCAAAATAAAATGAGAGGTTTTTACTCAAACAGGCGTATATATTTAGATGGTCAAGTACCATGTGAAGAATTGAATCAGGTTAAATTTTATTATGGCAATGACTGGAATATTGCTTCTCCCGAATCGGACGGCGAAAATATTTATATATGGCTTACAGCAGACTGTGACCATACTTTAACAATGGAATGTGTTCCGGGTGAAATAGGCAATTCCGTCCGCAAACTTGAAGATATTATTTCCGAACTCAATACATATTACAGAAAAATTCTGATGATTACCGGGGTATCTCCCGACAAGTACACGGATTATTACGTGCATGAAAAAATTCCGGGACTTATTGACGGATTCAAGGAAATTTCGTCAGAACTGAAAGATATTCAGAATGATATTGAAAGTTTGTCGGGAACATCAGGTTCAGAGGCGGCAGTTATTGAAAGAATGACTGTAATTCTTGACAAGTGCATAAAAAAACCGCTGAAAATTCCGCTTTATCTTTCGCAGATTAAAGAGAGTATAACTTCTGTTTCGTCATGGATAAGAGAATGCCGTGAACAGCCTCTTGAAATAGATTATATTGAATTTGCAACGTCGGGAATTGATTTTTCAAAATGCAAGGGCAATTTTTTCAAGTCGCTATGGTTCGGAATAAAGGCTTTTTTTGGTTCTTTTTTTGAGGACTATTCCACGCTTTCCGATGTTACGGGTGAAAAGGCACTGAATGTATGGGTCAATCTCGGACGTGAGCAGGCAGAAACAGTAAAGGAAATGGCAGACGAATTTATGCGGAATACAGGCATTCCCGTTTCTGTAAGCCTTGTGACGGGCGGTATAGTTGAGGCTTCACTTGCGGGAAAAGCTCCTGACGTGGCGTTATTTTTGGGCGGAGAATATCCCGTGAACCTTGCGTCAAGAAATCTGCTTGTTGATGTATCGCAGTTTTGCGACTATCAGGAAGTAACAGAACGTTTTCAGGAAAATGCAATGACCCACTATGAATATAACGGCGGTGTGTACGGTTTGCCGATAACACAGTCTTTTCCGATGCTTTTTTACCGCACTGACATTCTTTCTGAACTCGGTTATACTTCTCCGCCCGAAACGTGGGAAAATTTAATTGATATGCTCCCCTCGATTCAGAGGAATTATATGTCTGTCGGACTTGTTTTGCCGTCCACTGATATTTCACCATCAACGGAAACAGGTAATACTTTTGCATTGCTTTTGTTACAGAGGGGAATTAACTATTATAATCAGAAAATGACAAAATCTTCTTTTGATTCGTCTGTTGCTGTTGAGGCGTTTGAAAAGTGGACGGACTTTTATACAGAATACAGTTTTGAACAGTCATACGACGCTTTCAGCCGTTTCAGAACCGGTGAATATCCGCTTGTTATTTCGGACTATACATTTTTTAATCAGCTTTCATATGTTGCCCCCGAAATAAGAGGATTATGGAATTTCTGTCCTGTTCCCGCAACTGAAAATAATGGTACTCTTTCCCATGCCGCCAACTCAAACACTTCGGGAGCTGTTATTTTCAGGAAAGCGGAAAATATTGAAAATGCGTGGAAGTTTATAAAGTGGTTTACGGATACGGATACACAAGTCAGATACGGAAATCAGATTGAGGGACTTCTCGGCACAATGGGACGTTTCAACACTGCCAATACTGAGGCACTTAAACGTCTTTCATGGTCTGACAGTGAACTTTCACGTCTTTTTGACCAGCGTGAAGAACTTATTGAAATACCCGTCCTTCCGTCGTCATATGCCGTTACAAGAAATATTATGAACGCTTTCAGGGAAGTTGTCAATGAACATGAAAACCCACGTGATACATTTCTGTGGTACAATCATGACATAAACGACGAAATAGAAAGAAAGCAGAAAAACATAAATGAAGAAAGGAAAGAATAGCGTTGTTGAAGAATGTTTTATCTGAAATAAGAAAAAACAAGGAATGTTATTTAATGCTTGCTCCCTTTATGATTCTTTTTATAATATTTACAGTTGTACCTGTTCTTATGTCTGTACCTATAGGATTTACGGATTTCAACATGGTACAGAAACCGAATTTTACAGGGCTTTCAAATTATACCGCACTTTTTCTGTCGGATAAGATTTTTATAAAGTCAATAGGAGTTACAGCTGTATTTGCATTTTTTACAGGGTTTGTAAGTTTTGTACTTTGTTTTCTGCTTGCATGGCTGATAAATGAAATGCCCTCAAATTTAAAAACAATATTCACGCTTATATTTTATATTCCGTCAATGGCAAATGTATATTCAGTATGGAAAATTATTTTCAGCGGTGATATTAACGGATATTTAAATTCTTTTCTTATAAATATAGGTATTATAACATCGCCGATACAATGGCTTACAGACGGAAATTATGTACTCGGAACGGCTATTGTTGTGCAGTTATGGCTTTCACTTGGAGCAGGATTTCTTGCTATGCGTGCAGGTTTTCAGAATATTGACCGTTCAATGTATGAAGTCGGGGCAGTGGAGGGTATAAGCAACAGGTGGCAGGAACTTGTATATATAGTTATTCCGTCAATGAAACCGCATCTTCTTTTTGCGTCTGTAATGCAGATTGTAAGTTCTTTTACTGCCGGAACAGTTATACAGAATGTTGTTGGTTTTCCGAGTACGGACTATAAGGCACATACTATAATGACCCATGCATATGATTATGGCTGGGTTCGTTATGAAATGGGGTATGCTTCTGCAATATGTATGATACTTTTTATAGTAATGTACATGGCGAACAGGGCTGTGAACAGAGTTTTCGGAAAATATACGGACTGAGGGGAAACAGAAATGTCAAATATCAGAAAAAATAAGACTTCATGTATAAAGATGGGACGGAAAAAAGGCGGTACTGTTCTGATATTTCTGTTTCTTTCAGTACTGGGAATTTTCATGCTTTTTCCGATTTATCTTATTTTTGTAATGTCTGTCAAGCCGGTTGAGGAACTTTTTATATTTCCGCCGAAATTATATACACTCCGTCCGACTATGAATAATTTCAAGGATATGTTTGAAATTATCAGACAGAACAGAGTACCGTTTTCAAGGTATGTATTCAACAGCATAACAGTTACCGTTTCAGTTACGTTGTTTCAGTGTATAATTACGTCAACGGCGGCTTTTGTCCTTGCAAAATGCCGTTTTGCCGGAAGAAAGTTAATCAGTAATATAATAGTTATTTCACTTCTTTATCAAAGTAATGTTATTTATATAATGCAATATATGGTAATGGCAAAGCTGAATCTTATTGACAGTCTGCTTGCGGTAATTCTTCCTTTAATTGCCTCACCTATGGGACTATTTCTCATGGAACAGTCAATAAGTCAAATTCCCGATTCAATAATAGAATCCGCAAAAACAGACGGTGCAGGACTTTTCCGTATATGTTGGCAGATTGTCATGCCTAATCAGAAACCGGCTTTATTGACACTTATTATTTTTGCTTTTCAGTCATCATGGAATGTTCAGTCAGGGGCTTTTGTATTTCATGAACAGTACAAAACACTACCAACTGTTGTCAATCAAATATCATCAGCAGGTATTGCACGTGCAGGAATTGCTATGGCGGCGGCTGTATTTATGCTTGTTCCGCCTGTTGTGGTGTTTACTCTTGCACAGAAACAGATAATTGAAACTATGGCTTATTCAGGTATCAGGAGTTAGAAATGAAACTGAAATTGAAAAATGTTTTTATACTGATTTTCTGTATTTTGATTTTATTAAGCAATATAAACTTATTGTCACTGAATGCTGAACCTTATATATCATATAATTATGACCGCTGGGGCGATGCTGTACCCTCACAGGCAGGATATATTGTAAAACGTACTGTTTCGGGGAATGATATAGGTGCGGATTCGTTTGATGAACCGAGTGATATATTTTTTGATGGTGATAAATTCTATGTAGCTGATACGGGAAACAACAGAATTGTCAGCATTGACAGCAGTCTTGAAAATGTTTCCGAAGTTTATGACAGTTTTAAAATGTCGGACGGTTCTTTAACTACCCTTGAAAAGCCCGAGGGGGTATTCGTTTCGGACGATATTATTTATATAGCTGATACACAAAATTCAAGAATACTTATTGTCAATCGTGATTCGGAAGTGATTTCTGAAATTACAAAGCCTGATGACGAAATTTATGACAATAATAAAACTTTTCTCCCGAAACGTGTAATTGCAGATAAAGCAGGAAATATATATTCCGTTATTGAAAATATTACAACAGGTTGTGCAATGTTCAGCCCGGAGGGAAAATTTAAAGGCTTTTACGGCTCAAACAGAGTTGAACCGACTTTCAAAGTTATCCGTAATCATTTCATGAATATTTTCATGTCAGACAAGAAAAAAGAACGGCGTACAAGGACAGTACCTACAGGAATAACAGGTTTTGACATAAAGGGTGATTTTATTTTCACTTGTACAGAATCGTCGGATGTATCGGCTGACAGGGTGAAAAAACTCAATCCTTCCGGAAAGAACATTTTCGCAGATAAAGACGTTGTTTTCGGTGACTATAAACCGAAATATGACACTTCATATTATAATATACATGATTCGACAATATGCGACATTGATATTTCAGACAGTGGAAATATAAATTGCCTTGATTTCAGTACAGGTCATATTTTTCAGTATGATGAAGAATGCAGATTACTTTTTATTGTGGGAACTCTTGCAGGACAAGCAGGAGGTTTTGAAAAACCGTCGGCTGTTGAGTCGGCAGGGGAAAATATTTATGTTCTTGATTCACGGAAAAACAATATAACTGTTTTTACTGAAACATCTTTCGGAAAAACAGTACACAAAGCGGTTGAACTGTATAACACGGGATATTATGAGGAAGCCCTTGACTTATGGTATGAAGTATTAAGACGTGACGGAAATTATACATATGCATATAATGGTACATCTTTTGCACTGCTGAGAAAGGGCGATTATAAAAACTCAATGAAATATGCCAAAATGGCGGGAAATTCCGAACTATACAACAAGGCTTTTGAAGAATACAGAAGCGTATTTCTTAAAGAAAATTCAGGAAAAATATTTATTGCAGTAACAGCAGGAATTGTTGTTACAGTATTAAGAAAAATAAGAAAAAGGAGAAAAAGGCGTTCATGATGGATTTAACGCAAAGACAATGGCTGAAACACGCAGTAACTCATATTTTTGAGGGTTTTGAAGATATGCGTTGGAAAAAATCAGGTTCAATGAAAATAGCTTTATTTATATTGTTCATGTTTTTCTTTGCGGAAATTGCACATGAACGGCTTTATGGTTTTCAATTTTACGCTGTATATGACAGGACTTTCAATATTATTCCGTATTTTATAAAAACTATAGTTCTTTTTATGGCTTGGACGGTCGGGAACTGGTCTGTATGTACAATACTTGACGGAGAGGGGACTATGAAAAATATATTTATTTACAGTGCATATGCACTTGTTCCCTATATTTCTCAGATGTATATAAATACAATTCTTTCACATTTTCTTGTGAGGGACGAATATATTTTCATGCAGGCTGTTGAAATAATAGGCACTCTATGGACAGCTATTCTTATTTTTTCCGCTGTAAAGTCAGTACATCAGTACACGATTTTAAAGACGTTTTCAGCGTTATTTCTTACTGTTGTTTCAATGTTCATAATGCTTGCATTGCTTGTGCTTTTTATGGCACTTATACAGCAGATTTATATTTTCATTTCAACTGTATACATGGAAATTGTTTACAGAATAAGGGCATAGAAACGGTGATAATCTGTTATGAAATGGATAAAAATTATTTTAACTTGTATGATTTCTGTTATGCTTATGACTTTTTCCGTAAATATTAACGCTGAAAACGATATGCGGAAAGCCGATAATAAAAGTATTATTTATGATAATATAAATTTTTCCCACAATAAAGAAATGCGTATTGCCTGTGAAAATGAAAGATTCAGACTTCTTGTATATGATGAAACTGCCGTTTTTGGACTTGAAGATAAATCAGACGGTTATATATGGTGGTCATCGCCTGCCGAAAGTGATATTGATTCAGAAACTCCGAACGTTACAAAAGAAAAACTTCTTTCGTCAGCAGTTTTGCGTTATGGTATTCCCGAAAAGCGTTCAGACAATAATTTTCTGCGTTCAGGGAGCAATGATTGTGAAGTCGGAGTTATTGACATTGATAACGGAATAAGGCTTTATTATGATTATAAAAATGCCGGGTTCAGTTTTTACATTGACTATACTCTTGAAAATGACTGTCTGAAAGCAAGTCTTGAAATTTCGGAAATTAAAGAAAGCAGTGCGTCAAATATTGCCGTTGAAATAACACTGTTGGGAAGTTTCGGAGCATCGGACAATACGGAAAGCGGTTATTTTATTGTCCCTGACGGAAGCGGTGCATTGATAAATTTCAACAACGGGAAAACATGGGCAGAACCTTACAGTCAGCATATTTATGGAAACGATAAGGCTTTAGTCCCTGAAAAAAGATATTCAGTAAGTGAGCAGGCTTATTTGCCTGTTTACGGTATAGTCAAAGAAAATAATGCGATGCTTGCGATAGCATCAAAAGGTGATTCAAATGCTTTTATTTCTGCGGAAGTTTCGGGACAGTCGGGAAGTAATTACAATACCTGTAATTTTACTTTTGTTCTGCGTGGTACAGATACATATTACACTGCCGGAAGTAACGGCGAAAGACTTACAATTTTTGAAAACGGTGATATAAATTGCGGTGACATTGAGATTCTGTATTATCCGATTGCTAAGAAAAATGTCAGTTGTACAGACGTTGCCGAATGTTACAGAAACTATCTTCTCAATAAATGTAACCTGCAAAAAAAACCTGATAATTTTTCCCTGTATGTTGAACTGTACGGCGGTACGGAAAGAAAAAAGTCTGTTTTCGGTATTCCTTTTATGATGAAACAGTCAGTGACGGATTATGACGGAGCAAAAATAATTCTCGAAAAACTGAAAGAAAACGGTGTTGACAATATGGTTGTTTTATACAGAAACTGGACTGATGACGGCATAAAAAATAAAGTAGACACCGGTGCAGTACCTTCACGCACACTCGGCGGAAAAAAAGATTTCAGGGATTTTGTAGATTTTGTCGAAAATAATAATTATGAGTTTTATCCTGTATCAGACAATATTTATTTTAATTCAGGAAACGGCTATAATATGTTTTCTGGTTCAGCCGTGAGAATATCGGGTTCTTATTCAGAAATAAATTATTATGATTTGGCTTACGGAGTGCCGGACAGTTTACGGAAAAGCAGTATGTTGCTTTCACCGGAATGTTTCAATGAAATATTTTCCGAAATTCAGGCGAATTATTTACATTCAGAACTGAACGGCGTTTCATTTGGAAGTCTTACAACTTTTCTTTACGGTGACTACGGCAAAAATAAAATTTCACGTAATGATACAATGAATATTATCACGGAAAATCTTTCAGAAATTGAAAAATCCCTTGACGGCGGAATACTTGCCGACGGTGCGAATGCATATGTATTTCCGTATGTAAATCATATTATAAATGTTCCTCTTTCGTCAAGCGGTTTTGACTTATCCGACTGTGATATACCTTTTTATCAGATGGTCATGCACGGAATTGTGCCTTATACTTCAACTGCTGTGAATGCCGACCCTGATGCTGAAAATCTTTTGCTTATGTCGGCAGTTACGGGGAGCAGTTTGAAATGTGATATGATTTATGAAGAAACATCTGTTCTTAAAGATACTGAATATGACGGTCTGTATTATGCAAACTATGAAAAATGGATTGACACAATATCTGCTGAATATAAAATACTTAAACCTGTTTTGCAAGCTGTCTGTGATTCAACAATTGTTAGTTATAATGTTGAAAACTCAGGAAATATTATTACGTCGGTATGGTCAGACGGTACTGTAATAAAAGCTGATTTTGATGAAAAAACTATTGATTTAAACGGTAGTATAATAAAACTTAATAATTATACGGAGGTTGTTTTCTGATGAAAAAGAAAATTTCATATTCAAAGAAAAAATCCCTCTGCGGATACGGTTTTATTTCAATATGGCTTATCGGAACTATTGTTTTTTTCATTATTCCGCTTGTAAAATCATTGTTATATTCTTTCAGTGAAGTTACTGTTGAATCGGGAAAAACTGTTACTGAATGGGTAGGAATGGACAAATATATAAAAGTACTTACCGAAGACGGAAAATACACTGAATATCTCGGTGATATGCTTTTTGAAACGCTGTGGAAAACTCCGTTGATTATCATATTTTCAATGTTTATTGCTGTTATTCTTAATCAGAAATTCAGGGGAAGAACTTTGGCAAGGGCAATATTTTTTCTACCTGTAATTATTGTAACGGGGCCTGTTTATAAAATTATAACTAATGATATGGAAACATCGGGAAATAATGATATGTCAAATTTTTCAACAATGATGTCAACTGATTTAATAGGTGAATTGCTTGAATTTCTCGGTATATATGGAATAAGTGACAAAACAGTTGATATTATTTCAACAGTTGCAGACAATATTTTCGGGATAGTCTGGAACAGCGGTATACAGATTTTGATTTTTCTTGCATCATTGCAAAATATTCCACGTTCAGCAAGAGAAGTCGCAGAAATAGAGGGTGCTACTTCATGGGAATATTTCTGGAGAGTAACTTTTCCGTATATAAGCCCATTTATTTTAGTGAATACTGTTTTTACTGTTATAGACTCGTTTACAAGTCCGCTGAATACGGTTATGGAACGCATAAGCGATATGAGAAATGAATGGGCTTTCGGTGAGGCGGCGGCTATGTCGTGGATTTACTTTGTTATAGTAATGGCAGGTATAGGCGTTGCTGTTATGATATTAAACAGATTTGTATTCTATGAATCTGAATGAAAGGTGGGAATTGTTTTGGCAGATGCAGGCAAAATTACCGAAAAAATATGGTCTTTTTTCAGGTTTGTAATTCTTGTCGGAATAAGTTTTATAATTATTTATCCTGTTATATATATGATTAGCTGTGCATTCAGGGAAAAAAATGATATGAATAATCCTGCTGTGATATGGATTCCCGAAAATTTCACTCTCGACGTTATAAGAGATACTGTAAAAGCTATGGATTTCGGAAACGCTCTTAAAAATACTATCATTCTGAATGTCGGCTGTTCACTTGTTCAGGTGTTTTCATGTGCTGTTACGGGGTATGGTTTTGCAAGGTTCAATTTCAGGGGAAAAAAGTTTCTTTTCAGAATAGTTA
The DNA here is from genome assembly GCA_947627175.1 of uncultured Ruminococcus sp. Classification (GTDB taxonomy): domain Bacteria; phylum Bacillota; class Clostridia; order Oscillospirales; family Ruminococcaceae; genus Ruminococcus. The sequence continues at coordinate 151,341 of CANQVA010000002.1, read as the reverse complement.
TAATGATGATTCTTGTGCCACCGCAAGTCATTTCACTACCCCTTTATACACAATTTATGAATTTTGGTATAAAAGGACTGTTTACTGTTAATCTTATTGATAATATGCTTACAATGTATCTTCCCGCACTTACGGGAAACGGCATTCGTTCGGGTCTTATGATTCTTATTTTCAGACAGTTTTTCAGAGGTCTACCAAAAGAACTTGAAGATGCGGCTTGTATTGACGGCTGTGGAGTTTTAAGAACTTTCATATCTGTTATAGTGCCTAATTCAATTCCTGCGTTTCTTACTGTGTTTTTGTTTTCGTTTGTGTGGTACTGGAATGACCATTATATGAGTACGGTCTTTTTTACAAATACAAAAACTGTTGCCCTCGTCCTGAAAAATATTGACAATGAACTTAAAACTTTCTTTAATTCGGCAACTGTTGAGATAAGCACAAGAGAACAGATTGTCTGGAAAGAGGCAGGCTGTCTTGTCTCAATTGCCCCTGTACTTCTCATGTATATATTTTTACAGAAACACTTCACAGAGGGAATAGAACATTCAGGTATTGTGATGTAGAACTATCTGTGACTTATGACAATTTTTATTTATGCTTTTTGTGCATATTATCTAATAATATCTTTAAAAATTTAAAAAAAAATTCTGAAACGTCAATTTACTTTTTTTTTCATGCGTGGTATAATATATAATGTAAAGACAATTTTTCAGACGGATAAAAGCAAAATTTCTGTTGAAGAATGAGGAGATAATTTATGAAAAAATTACTTGCGTTTTTAACGGCTTGTGCAACTATGAGTTGTATATTTGCATCATGCGGAAACAATGAAGAAGAGGAAAATACCTCTTCAAAAGAATCATCTGTTGCAAATGAATCAAGCGAAGAAACAACAGCAGAAATGACAGAAGAGCAATTACAGGAAGAAACGACAGCAGAAATAATATCAGAAGAAACAACAACAGAGTTACAGGAAGAAACAGTTCCTGAAACAGTACCGGAAACATCATCTGAAACAATATCCGAAACAGTCGGAAATGCCTCATCAGAACAATCATTTTTAATTGGCAAATGGCAATGTGAAAAGGTCATTGACGAGGGAAGAGAAACAAAAATGCTTGACGACGATGCCCCGGCTTATGCACTTCAATTTGATTTTAAAGATGATGGTACAATAATATTAGGCGAACTTATTAGCAGTATGTTTGACGGTTCGTCATTTACATGGAATATGACAATGCCTGACAATGTGATTGAAGTTAAAGAAAACGGACGTACTTCTTTAAGATTAGTTGTTGAAGGTGATTACCTTGTAGGCAATTATGATGATGACGAAAAAATTTATCTCTCTAAAGTTGATGAGTTTAAGCCTTTTGGCGGTGCTGACCCGAGTGCTTTCGTCGGAAAGTGGGAGGGTGAAAAAGCAATAGTAGACGGCAGAGAAACAACTGTTGATGATGATAATATACCAGTTTCTGCATATCAGTTTGACTTCAAAGAAGATGGCAGGGTTGGAATGGGCGAATACTTAGCCGGATTTAATGATGAAAACCGTTGCTTCTGGGATGTATTAAGCGATAATCAGATTGTATTGTTTATCAATAACGATTCAATGATATTGACCGTTGACGGAAATTATCTTGTAGCTACTGAAGACTATGATGAGATAGATGAAGATAAAATTTATCTTAAAAGGGTCGATGAATTTCAATCAGTTAGTTGACCCCTTTGAAAAATATAAGGAGACAATTTATGAAAAAATTACTTGCATTTTTGACAGCTTGTACAGCTATGAGTTGTATATTTGCATCATGCGGAGATAAAGAAGAGGAAAGCACTGTTTCAAGTGAATCATCTGTTTCCGCCGAAGAAACAACAGAAGAAGTTGCAGAAGAAGAAACAACAGAAGTTTCGGAAGAAGAAACAGAGGAAGAAACAGAAGAAGAAACGCTGGCAGAGGAATCACAGGAAGAAACAGACATTGAAACAGCAGGAGATACGGCAGAATCGGGACAATCATTTTTAATAGGCAAGTGGCAATGTGAAAAAGTTGTTGAAGATGGCAAAGAATCAGATATGATTGATGAATATATCCCTGCATATATGATTCAGCTTGATTTTAAAGATGATGGTACAGTATTATTAGGTGAATTTGCGGCTAAATTTATTGTTGATGAATCTCAGAATTGTACATGGACTATGACAGTACCCGATAATATAATTAAAATTGAAGATAAATACGCATTCGTCTATGAAGATAATTATCTTGTATGCGGTGATGATAACGAAAAAGTTTATCTCTCTAAAGTCGATGAATTTAAGACTTTCGGCGATTTTGACCCGAGTGCCTTTATTGGAAAGTGGGAGGGCGAAAAATCAATAATAGACGGTGAAGAAACAGATATTGATGGTGATGATATGCCCGTTTCTGTATATCAGTTTGACCTCAAAGAAGATAACAAGGTCGGAATTGGTGAATATGTAGCCGAATTTTATGATGAGGAAAATTGTTTCTGGTATTTATTAAGCAATAATCAGGCTGTATTATTTTTAGATGGTGATAAAATAATATCTGACATTGAAGGCGATAATCTTGTAATTGCTGATGAATATGATGAAGAAAATAAAATTTACCTTAAAAGGGTCGATGAATTTCAATCAGTTAGTGAGTTAATATCTTAACTTATAAATCAAATTTTAAAGAACGATAAGGAGACAATTTATGAAAAAATTACTTGCACTTTTAATGGCTTGTACAACTATGACTTGTATGTTTGCATCATGCGGAAACGAAGAGAGTGAAAATTCTGATTCAAAAGAATCATCTGTTTCCGCTGAATCAAGCGAGGAAACAACAGAAGAAGAAACAACGGAAGAAGAAACGACAGAAGAGGAAACAACGGAAGAAGAAACGACAGAAGAGGAAACAACAGAAGAAGAAACTACAGAGGAAGAAACAACAGAAGTTGCAGAGGGTGAAACAGATGATGCAGAAACATCAGAAGTAGAAATCACAACACATGAATACATTGAAGACGCTGACCCGACTGCTTTTCTTGGCAAGTGGGAATGTGAAAAGATGATAATTGACGGTGAAGAGGCAACTGACCTCATGGGAATACCGTTATATGCAGCTTTTCAGCTTGAAATAAAAGATGACAATACCGCAGTTATGGGTGAAGCATTGGCTGAATCAAGCGGTACTTCAGAGACTTTAAAGTATACTTGGGGCATGGTAAGCGAAACAGAATTAGAAATTGTAGACGAAAACGGCAGTGCTATGCTTCTCACTATTGACGGAGATTATATTATAGGCACTGAAGAAGGCTTTGATGAAGAAATTTATCTTGTTAAAGTCGATGAATTTACACCTTTTGATATTGAAGAATTTCTGAACAGCTTTGAAGAAGATACTTCTACAGATACAGAAACAGAAACTGTTGCTGAATAATTGGAGATAATTTATGAAAAAATTACTTGCATTTTTAGCAGCTTGTGCAACTATGACTTGTATGTTTGCATCATGCGGAGATAAAGAAGAGGAAAGCACTGTTTCAAGTGAATCATCTGTTTCCGCTGAATCAAGTGAAGAAACGGCAGAAGAAACAACAGAAGAAGTTGCAGAGGAAGAAACAACAGAAGTTTCGGAAGAAGAAACAGAGGAAACAGAAGAAGAAACACCGGCAGAGGAATCACAGGAAGAAACAGAGAGTGAAACTCATGAATATATTGAAGATGCTGACACTACTGCTTTTATTGGTAAGTGGGAATGTGAGAAGATTTCAACCGACGGTGAAGAAGTAGACGAACTTATGGGTATTCCTGTATATGCATTATATCAATATGATATAATGGAGGACGGCACAGCAGGCATTTCTGAATCTCTTATGGAAGTGGCAACTGAAGAGGACAAACTTGAATATACATGGGGTCTTATAAGCGAAAATGAAATTGAAATAGTCAGCTCTGATGGAGATACAATACAATTTACCCTTGACGGCGATTATCTTGTAAGTATTGATGAGGCAACAAAAACAGAAATTTATCTTAAAAAAGTAGATGAATTTCAATATTTCGATTTTCAGGCTTTTATAGATAGTTATCAGCAGGAACAGAACGGTTTAGTCCTCACACCTGTTGAAACAGATGCAGATGGAAATATTATTGAATCTTCTGAAACAACTACAGCTGAATAAGATGATAAAAAGACGGGTGAACGAAAAATTCACCCGTTTATTATTATTTCATGTGGAATGCATAGTCAAGCATTTCGGGGGTATAGTCTTTAAGTTTTTCAAGAAGCGGGAGAACGTCTTTTTTTGCTGATTCAATATCATGTTCAAGATAGTTTCCGCACTCAATCGGAGAACAGCCCGGAATTTCGCCCTCAAATTCAGAAATATATGTGTATGCATCACGCACAAGATTTATAGCATCTATATGTGACATATTTCTTGTCAGAAGGTAAAAGCCTGTTCTGCACCCCATGGGCCCTACGTATATAATATTTTCGCTGAATTTTGAATTTCTTGCGTATGTTGCGAAAATATGTTCAATGGTATGTAGTGAGGGATTTGAAATATAAAAACCCCCGTTCGGCTTTACCATTCTTATATCATAAGTTACAATATCACCGTCAATTCTTGATATGTACATACCAACTCCGAATTTAGTGTGGTCTACCTGAAAACTCGCAATTTTTTCCATAATTCATTAACTCCGTTTCATTAAATTTTTCATATCGTCGGGCAAATCCGACTTTATTGTAATAATTTCTTTTGTGACAGGTTCTGTAAAAGTCATAACACCACAATGCAGTGCTTGTCTTGAAATATCATCGCATTTACCGCCGTATAGGTCATCACCTGCAAGGGAGTGTCCTATATGGGAAAAATGTACTCTTATTTGGTGAGTACGTCCTGTTTCAAGATGTATTTCAAGAAGTGAATACTTTTCGGTAAAATCAATTCTTTTATAATGAGTGACAGCATTTTTGCCGTCCTCACGGACACATCTCAATATTATTGATTCACGCTCACGGGCAATAGGTGCATTTATAGTTCCTGATTCGTCTGTAATTCCGTGTACGACTGCAAAGTATATTTTATTACAGCAGTTTTGCAGAAGATTTGCGGAATATGCACTTTTTGCAACTGCACAAAGTCCCGAAGTGTCACGGTCAAGGCGGTTTATCGGTCTGAAAGTCATATTTGGATAAATAGAAGCGAAAAAGTTTCCGAGAGTGTCGCCCTGATGTTTTATTGACGGGTGTACAGGCATACCGCCTGATTTATTGAATATAACAAGATTTTCATTTTCAAATGCTATAGGTACGTTAAGTGCGGGATTAGGTTCAAGCATACTTATATCTTCAGTTTTCAGAATTATTATATCTCCGTTTTTTACTTTATCAATACTGCGGATATGTTTGCCATTACAAGTTATCCCCGAATCCTGCCGTTTCAGCTTTTTCAGTAATCGTTGTGAAACGCCTTTTTTTTCTGTAAGGAATTTTTGAAGTGTCATTGGATTTTGCAGTTCTGCTGTTAATTTTAATTCTTTCAGAATAGTCGTCCTCCCTTATATAGATTGATATAATCAGTGAAAATGATGTCATAATTTCGGGTATAAGATATGGAACTGAAAATATTGTCAACATCGGCAGTATATAAGATGCAAAGAGTTTCAGCATATCTGTGTGTCTGCCTTTCATAAAGCGAAATGAACCGAACACAAGCCGTAAAACGCTTTTATGCGGAAAATGTGCCATAAGAAAAGGTACGGCAAACATTGTTATTCTTACGTTCAGCCACATGAAAAGTGAAACTACTGTAAATACTATTGCATGAACTGCAATAAAAAGGTCATTTGTGCCTTTTCCGTTTACGATAAAGTAATAAGCGGTCATTCCGAATATTCCGGCAGGTATAAGCGAAAAAAGCCCGATTATTTTTGTCCATAGCGACACGGCAAGACTTCTGCGGAAATTTCTCCCGTCAAGCAGAATTTCAGAAAGCGGTGTAAAAGTACGTTGTCTGTTTTCATAGCATACTTCGCACAATCTGAATGCAACCGCATAAATAAGCGGTGAACCTACACACCATCTCATTAAAGAACTTAACAATGTGGTCAGAATCTGCAAGGGATTTTCTCCGTTGAAAAGTGAAAGAGGGTTCATGTCACCAAAATATAATACAAGACTGTATACTGTTGCTTCTGCGAATCTGAAAAAAAGTTCGGACGACAACGGCAATAGGCATATAATCATAGTACTTACACGATGTTTTTTCAGTAAATCCTTTGAATATTTTATTACTTCCCTTAATTTCATAACAAGCACCTCCCGACGTATTCAGGAATATTATGTGACAAAATCAGGAAAATATACAATATTTTTCATTCATCATATTCATCAGAAATTTTGCTGTACGGACAATATCCGAGTATTTCAAATGCCTGAGAATTAAGCCACATCTGAGCAGTTACAATAATGTCAAATCCCTCCCCGAATGGTGCAGTAAGTGTTTTAGGGTCATATTTCGGCAATCCGAAACATGAAAGCATATTTGATATTATCCCCGCATGGGTAATTATTGCACTATGTGTTATGCCGTCGTTCATCATGTCAATTATTATATTGTGAAGTGCTTTATATGTTCTTGCTGTCATTTCTTCAAGGCTTTCGCCGTTTGGTGAACGTGAATTTTTTCCACCTTTAAGCCATTTTTTATAGTCGTCATTGTTCATAAGTTCTTCAACGCTTTTATTCTCAAAGTCGCCGAAATCAAGTTCACGCAGGTCATCAACAGTTTTTATTTCCGTTTCGGGAAAAAGTATGTCAGCCGTTTCGGTGCATCTTTTAAGAGGGGAGGAATATACCCTGTGAACTGTCGGATAATCAAATTCATCCATTTTTGCGGCAATTTCTCCTGCACCTTTCGGCGAAAGCGGTAAATCTGTTTTTCCGATATATATGCCTTTTTCGTTTGCATCGGTCATTCCGTGTCGCAGAACACTTATTCTGTATCCTTTCATTTGGTTCAGTCCTTTCTCTATTTAATTATTATACTGTTTTATATTTTTCTTGTCAAGTGTAACTGTTTAAAAAAATATGTGAAATATACACAAAAAACATACAGATTTTTTTAACTTTTGACAAATATAATAAAAATTATCTCTAAATTAAGTAAATAATTTCATATTCTACATATTTACTTATTATACATTTTGTATTATAATAGTAATTGTATACTTATATTTTAGGAGGATTATAAAAACAATGAACCCCGATTTTGCAAGGATAATCACTTTACAGAGAAAAGAAAGACGCATAAGTCAAAAAAAGGCTGCAAACGACCTCGGTATTTCGCAGGCTTTGCTTTCACATTATGAAAAGGGAATACGTGAATGCGGTCTTAATTTTCTCGTGAAAATTGCTGATTATTATAATGTTTCATGTGATTATCTTCTCGGAAGAACTTTCGACCCTGAAGGAAAAAGCATCAATGTTGAGGATATTCCCGACGATGACGGCAACAATAAAACGAAAATGCCTTCTCCGAAAATAATAGATTTCAACAGGCGTATTATAAATAATTCAATCAGTCTGCTTTTCAGTCTTGCACAGAAAGCCGAAAGCATTACACTTGTAAAAGAAGTTTCGACTTATTTAATGATTACCGTCTATAAGCTTTTCCGCATTATATACAATGCAAATCCCCATAATGACCAGAAACTTTTCCGCATTCCGAAAGTAGCGGCAAATGACAGTGCCAATGCGATAGTAGCAATGAGTGAATCAAACATAAAAGCCGCATCGAGCGGTATATCTCTTGACGGAAACGACAGCCTGAGAAATTTTGACACACTTTATCTGACTACAGCGACTTTGCAGAAAGATTATGCACAATATTCGTCATCTTTGCTTAGTCTGATAAAACGCAGTGAAGATAAAATAGCACGTACACGTGAAAAATACTGATGAAAAAGGGACATCATCTGATGCCCCTTTATTTTTTGTATCAGTCTACTTTCGGGAGAGTATCGAAAGATTTCTGTAATTCCTCGTCAGTTGGTATATAGTCACTCATATTGCCGTCATTGTAAGCACCGTAAGCATACATATCAAAATATCCTGTTCCCGTAAGTCCAAAGAGTATAGTTTTTTCTTCTCCTGTTTCCTTACATTTCATTGCTTCATCTATAGCACATTTAATAGCATGACTGCTTTCGGGTGCAGGGAGTATTCCCTCTACTCTTGCAAATTTTTGTGCCGCTTCAAATACTGATGTCTGTTCAGCGGAAACTGCCTCCATAAGACCCTCATCATAAAGTTCAGAGAGAATTGAACTCATTCCGTGATACCTTAAACCGCCGGCGTGGTTTGCGGACGGCATGAACCCACTGCCGAGAGTGTACATTTTCTGTAGCGGACAAACTTTTCCCGTATCGCAGAAATCATACACATAAACACCTCTTGTAAGGCTTGGGCAAGATGCAGGCTCAACTGCAATAAATCTGTAGTCTTTTTCACCACGGAGTTTTTCACCCATGAAAGGCGATATAAGTCCGCCGAGATTAGAACCGCCACCGGCACAGCCTATAATAATATCGGGTTTAATTCCGTATTTGTCCATTGCAATTTTAGACTCCATGCCGATTACTGACTGATGAAGGAGTACCTGAGAAAGAACACTTCCGAGGACGTATCTGTAACCCTCCTGAGAAGTTGCAGCTTCAACGGCTTCGGAGATTGCACAGCCGAGACTTCCGTTTGTATCGGGAAATTCAGCAAGAATTTTTCTTCCGACTTCCGTCGTTGATGACGGTGAGGGAGTAACGTCTGCACCGTATGTTCTCATTACTTCACGGCGGAAAGGTTTCTGTTCGTATGAACATTTAACCATGTAAACTTTGCAGTCAAGGTCAAAGTATGAACAAGCCATTGAAAGAGCTGTACCCCACTGACCGGCACCTGTTTCTGTAGTAACACCTTTAAGTCCTTGCTTTTTTGCATAGTAAGCCTGAGCAATTGCTGAATTGAGTTTGTGACTTCCGCTTGTGTTGTTTCCCTCAAATTTGTAATAAATTTTTGCAGGAGTATCAAGTTTCTTTTCAAGACAGTATGCCCTTACAAGCGGTGACGGACGGTACATTTTATAAAATTCCTGAATTTCTTCCGGAATATCAATGTAGCGGTCTGTTTCGTTAAGTTCCTGTTTTACGAGTTCATCGCAGAAAACGTGTGAAAGTTCATCGGCGGTCATCGGTTTTTTTGTTGCAGGATTGAGGAGCGGAGCAGGCTTTTTCTTCATATCCGCACGAACGTTATACCACTGTTTCGGCATTTCACTTTCTTCGAGATATATTTTGTATGGGATTTTTTTATCTGACATGACGATTTTCTCCTTTTTGCTTTTTTAATAATATTCAAAGCTATTTACTGAAAATTTTACCATAAATAAATGATAATGTCAAGCAACTATAATATATTGATATATTATGCACAAATAAAATAAATATATTTTGTACAAAATCACGTTTTATAATTTTTTTCGGAAAAACATAAGAGAAATTTATTCTGTTGCCGTCTAATTGACAGAGGGGGAATTTCAGGGCATATTCATTATTGACAAAATTATATAAGATAGATTTTTCCGGTTTTCCGTTTTTTTCTGTAATTTAAGTGTATCGTTTTATATGGTTTATGAAAAGAAAAAGATAATTTCATAAATCCAAAAAATTATTGAATATGCCCTGAATCGTATTGACTAACATATTTTTTTGATGTATAATATTATTCGTCAGAGTTGTACAACGTTAATATTATAATACTATATAAATTTGGAGGAGAATGGATTTTGAGCAAAAAAAAATCAAGAAAACAAAAAAATAATGAGAATAATGAGAAAATTGAAAGTTCTCAGGCAAAAAAAGAACAACAGCAGGAAGAAAGCCCGACTGAAAATGTTCCGGAAGTTGTCGTTCCTGTAAAGCCGTATTATGCAGGAATTGATATAGTAAAAATACTTGCCGTTTTTATGGTTGTATGTATCCATACTTATCTTTATGATGGTATGTACTATGAACCCATTACAGATAAGAAATTTTTACTTCCTATTGCATTGAGATGGATTTCATATACCTGCGTTCCGCTTTTCATGATATCAACGGGTTATCTCATGAAAAACAAAAAGCTAAGCGGAAAATATTATCTTGGTCTTATAAAGATTATAGTTATATATCTTATTGTAAGTCTTATATGTATGAAATTCAATCATGAACATTTCAGCGATAATCCAAGTTATGCTTTCGATGACCCGTGGAAAATCCTGAAAGGATTTTTAGAGTTCAGCAATGCAAATTATGGCTGGTATATAAATTATTATATTGCTATTTTCCTGTGTATACCGTTTCTTAACCTTGCTATAAACGGCTTAGAAACAAAAGGTCAGAAACTTACACTTGTAATTACCGTTGCCGCACTTACAGTATTTGCGAGAAGTCTTTATATCGGCTTTGACAGAGATAATCAGATAAGACTTTTGCCCGATTATCTTAATGGTGCATGGCCTCTTGCATATTATTTTGCAGGTGCATTTTTACGTGAATGCCCTCCTAAACGCTGTATAAGAAACAAACTTATAATTTTGGCAGCTCTTGCGGGTGTTACGTGGTTTATAACAAAAAGCACTTATAATCAGTCAATTGAAAACGTCGAGGCAAACCAATCATTCATTTCATGGCATTTCAACGATTATGGAACTTATCCCGTATTCCTGATTGCATTATTTATTTTTATGCTTCTGTTCGATATAACAACAAAGAACAAAGTAGTAAAATTCATTCTGCGTCAGATTTCCGGCACAACTCTTGCTCTCTATATGATTTCATATGTATTTGATAATAAACATTATCTTGACTTTAATGCAAAATATCCCGATGTATACGAGAGATGGACTCATTCATTTGAGATAATAGGAAAAAATTTCCTGCTTTCACTTTTATGTGCTCTTGTAATTCACAATGTGTACAATCTCTGCGAATTTGGCATAAAGTGTCTTATAAAGAAAATAAAATCAAAAAATACTCCGGAAACAGCATAATATATTATACAGGCACATTATGTGCCTGTAATTTTTTAGCATTATAATTAAAATATATTTTTTATTCACTTAAAATTTACATAATTTTTTTCTGTAAATAGTTGCATTATCTGAAAAATTATGATAGAATATTATTCGTTGAGTGTACAGTGCGTACACTGACTGCGAGAAGATATGCGAAGAAACGGAAGGTTGCTGGCGGTTTGTCAGGTAATTTCCGTGGAGTATGTCCGATTTAAAACCGGGCGATTGGGATATTGAACACAGTTTGTGGCTTTGATATGCACATTGCATATGTGTGATATTATGCTCTTTTTGTGCTTGTACATTCCTGATTACCGGAAAACATTCCTTGTTTTTCGGCTTTTTTTGTCAGATTATGTGCGAAACACACGGCGACGTGTGAAGTCCCAGATGGAGAGTTGTTTCTCCGCCCCCGTAATTTTATCCAAGGAGGCGAAATAAATGGCAGTCAACGAAAAAATCAGATTCAAGATTAAGGGCTATGACCACGCTACTGTTGATATCGCAGCAGCTAAAATCGTAGAAGCAGCTAAGAGAAGTGGTGCAAGAGTTTCAGGACCTATACCGCTCCCTACTGATAAGGAAGTAGTTACTATTCTTCGTGCAGTTCATAAGTATAAGGACAGCCGTGAACAGTTTGAAATGAGAACTCACAAAAGACTTGTAGACGTTATCCGTCCTACAGAAAAGACTACAGCCGCTCTTGATAAGCTTGAAATCCCGGCAGGCGTAGACGTTGTTATGGAAGTTAAGTAATTGACTTTTTATTACGCTTGAATTTTTACCGTTTGAAAAACGGAATGGCGGTAATCCGCCGGTCAAGTTGATTTATTCAACCAATAACCATAGGAGGAAATGAAAAATGCAGAAAGGCATTATCGGTAAGAAAATCGGTATGACACAGATTTTCGACGAATCAGGAAAAGTTATTCCTGTAACAGTAGTAGAAGCCGGCCCATGTGTTGTCGTTCAGAAGAAAACAGTTGAAAACGACGGATATGCAGCTCTTCAGCTCGGCTTTGGCGACGTTAAGGTTCAGAGAGTAAACAAGCCTATGAAAGGTCATTTTGACAAGGCAGACGTTGCTTGCAAAAAGAATCTCAAAGAATTTAGACTTGATAACTGCGATATTCTTAATGTCGGCGATATAGTTAAGGCTGATACTTTTGCAGCAGGTGAAGCAGTTGATGTTGTCGGCATCAGCAAAGGTAAAGGCTTTGCAGGTGCTATTAAGCGTCACAACCAGCACAGACTTAAAGAAACTCACGGTACAGGCCCTGTTCACAGACAGGCAGGTTCTATGGGTGCTTGCTCCTCACCTTCAAGAATTTACAAGGGAAAGGGCATGGCAGGTCATATGGGTGCAGAACAGGTTACTGTTCAGAATCTCGAAATAGTTAAAATAGACGCAGAAAATAATCTTATCGCTATCAAGGGTGCTGTTCCGGGTCCTAAGGGCGGTATTGTTTACATCGTAGACAGCGTTAAGGCTTGAGGAAGGAGGAAACAGATATGTCAACAATTTCAGTATTTGATATGACAGGTAAGCAGGTTTCCGAAACAGAGCTTAACGACAATGTTTTCGGAATTACTCCAAACGAGGCTGTTATGCACGCTATGGTAGTAAATTATCTTGCAAATCAAAGACAGGGTACACAGTCCACTCTTACAAGAACAGAAGTAAGCGGCGGCGGAAGAAAACCTTGGAGACAGAAGGGAACAGGTCATGCAAGACAGGGTTCAACACGTGCCCCTCAGTGGACACATGGCGGTGTTGCACTTGGCCCTAAACCGAGAAGTTACAGATACTCCCTTAATAGAAAAGTAAAGAGACTTGCTATGAAGTCCGCACTTTCTACAAAGGTTCTTGACAATAATCTTATTGTTCTTGATTCCCTTACACTTGACAGCTATAAGACAAAGACTATTGTTGAAATGCTTAAAGCTCTGAATGTTGAGGGCAAGGCACTTATAGTTACAGCAGAGGCTGATGCAAAAGTTATCAAAAGTGCAGCAAATATCCCCGGCGTAAAGACAGCCGCTGTAAACACTCTTAATGTATATGACATTCTTAACTATGATAAATTCATCGTTGTAAAGAATGCTGTAGGAAAAATCGAGGAGGTGTACGCATAATGAAAGCACCACAGGATATTATTCTGAAGCCCGTTATCACTGAAAGAAGTATGGACGACCTTCAGGAAGGAAAGTACACCTTTAAAGTGGCTAAAGACGCTAACAAGTCTGAAATCAGAAAAGCTGTTGAAGTTCTTTTTGGTGTCAAGGTTGCTAAGGTAAATACACTTAACTGCAATGGCAAAATGAAAAGAGTAGGCAGATTCTACGGAAAGACTGCTGACTGGAAAAAGGCTATAGTTACTCTTACAGAAGATTCAAAAGCTATTGAATTCTTTGAGGGTATGGTTTAATTCTATTTGAATTAAAGTCAGGTATGGGAGTAATGCTCCCGCAAAAAACGCATTTTTTAAGGAGTGAAATAAATGGCTATTAAAAGCTACAAGCCTACGACACCGTCAAGACGTCAGATGACTGTTACTGATTATTCGGTTTTGTCAAAGGTTGAGCCGGAAAAAAGCCTTCTCGAACCTCTTAAAAAGAAATCGGGAAGAAACAGCTACGGCAGAATTACAGTACGCCACAGAGGCGGCGGTAACAGAAGAAAGTACCGTGTTATTGATTTTAAGCGTGATAAGGATAATGTAGTTGCTACAGTTCTTACACTTGAATATGACCCAAACAGAAGTGCTTTCATCGCCCTTGTTCAGTATGAGGACGGCGAAAAGAGATATATCCTTGCTCCCAACGGTCTTAAAGTTGGCGACAAGGTTGAATCAGGTTCAGAGGCTGATATAAAGCCCGGTAACGCTCTTAAACTTGAAGATATTCCTGTTGGTACATTTATACACGCTATCGAACTTTATCCCGGAAAGGGTGCACAGCTTGTAAGAAGTGCAGGAAATCAGGCTCAGCTTATGGGTAAAGAAGGGGCATATGCTCTTGTAAGACTTCCTTCGGGCGAAATGAGAAAAATTCCGATTGGCTGTAAGGCTGCTATCGGTCAGGTTTCAAATATAGACCACGAAAATGTAAATTATGGTAAAGCCGGAAGAGTTCGTAATATGGGTTGGAGACCTACTGTAAGAGGTTCTGTAATGAACCCATGTGACCACCCGCATGGCGGTGGTGAAGGTAAATCACCTGTCGGTCGTCCCGGACCTGTTACACCGTGGGGCAAACCTGCTCTTGGTTACAAGACACGTAAAACTCATAACAGAACTGACAAGTTCATCGTAAAACGTCGTAACGGCAAGTAATCTGAAAGGAGGAACTGATTAATGAGTAGAAGCATTAAAAAAGGCCCTTATGTGCAGGACGTTCTTCTGAAGAGGGTTGTCGCTATGAATGAAGCAGGAGAAAAGAAAGTTCTTAAAACATGGAGCCGTTCTTCAACAATTTTCCCTGATTTCGTAGGTCATACATTCGCTGTTCATGACGGACGTAAACACGTTCCGGTATATGTAACAGAAGATATGGTTGGTCATAAACTCGGTGAGTTTGCACCCACAAGAACTTACAAGGGTCATGCCGGTTCAAAAACATCAAACAACGGTAAGAAATAAGCGGAAGGAGGAGTTGTCAAATGGAGGCAAGAGCTTATTTAAGAAATGCTCGTATATCACCAAGAAAAGTACAGATTGTTTTGGATCTCATCAGAAACAAGCCTGTTGACATCGCTTTGGCTACTTTGGATTTGACTCCGAAGGCTGCAAGTCCTATCGTTGCAAAGCTTGTAAAGTCCGCTCAGGCAAACGCTGAAAATAATTTCAGTATGGATAGAGATAATCTCATTGTATCTGAGTGTTTCGTAACACCCGGCCCTGTAATGAAGAGAATCATGCCAAGATCACATGGCAGAGCATACAGAATTTTAAAGAGAACATCGCATATTACAGTTGTTCTTAAAGAAAAAGAATAATCCCAAGGAGGTCTGATTATGGGACAGAAGGTTAATCCGCACGGTCTTCGTGTCGGCGTTATTAAGGATTGGGATTCTCGCTGGTATGCCAATAAGGCAGAGTTCGGCTGCAACCTCGTTGAGGACTACAACGTTCGTAACTTCATTAAGAAGAATTTATATGCTGCTGGTGTTCCCAGAATCGAAATTGAGCGTTTCGCCGACAAGGTAAGAATCCACATTCACTGTGCTAAGCCCGGTATCGTTATAGGCAGGGGCGGTGCAGAAATCGAAAAGCTTAGAGTTCAGCTTGAAAAGATGATGAATAAACAGGTGTTTATAAACATCGTCGAAGTAAAACAGCCCGATATGGACGCACAGCTTGTTGCTGAAAAAATTGCTCTCGACCTTGAAAACAGAGTATCTTTCAGACGTGCTATGAAACAGTCAATCGGCAGAACAATGCGTCTTGGTGCAAAGGGTATCAAAGTAAAGGTTTCAGGCAGACTTGCGGGAGCTGAAATCGCAAGAAGTGAAAGCTATCATGAAGGTACTATTCCGCTTCAGACAATCCGTGCAGACATTGATTACGGCTTCGCAGAAGCTGATACAACTTACGGAAAACTCGGCGTGAAAGTATGGATTTATAAGGGCGAAGTTCTTAAAGGCGATGCTGCAAAGGCTGCTGAAAAGAGAGAAAAGGTTGAAAGAAAGAACGATTCCAGAAACAACAATGACCGCCGCCGTCGTGATGACAGACGTGACGGAAACAGACGTGGAGGAAGAAATTTCAACCGTGATTCAAAAAGAGAAGGAGGTAATCAGTAATGCTTCTTCCAAAAAGAGTTAAATACCGCAGAGTCCACAGAGGACGTCTTAAAGGTAAGGCATACAGAGGTAACACGATAACTTATGGTGATTACGGTCTTCAGGCTCTTGAGCCGGCATGGATTACTTCAAATCAGATTGAATCCGCCCGTATCGCTATGACACGTTATATAAAGAGAGGCGGTCAGGTATGGATTAAGATATTCCCTGACAAGCCTGTTACAGAAAAGCCTGCTGAAACCCGAATGGGTTCAGGTAAAGGTTCACCGGAATACTGGGTTGCAGTAGTAAAGCCCGGCAGAGTTCTCTTTGAAATTAAGGGAGTTCCGGAGGAAATCGCAAGAGAAGCTATGCGTCTTGCTATGCATAAGCTTCCTATCAAGTGCAAGTTCGTTACTAAAGCAGAGCAGGAGGTGGAGCAGTAATGAAGGCATCAGAAATCAGAGAAATGTCTGTTGATGAGCTGAACGAAAAACTCACAAGCTTAAAGGAAGAGCTTTTTGCGCTCCGCTTTCAGCTTGCAATCAACCAGCTTGATAATACAGCACGTTTAAAGGCTGTAAAGAAGGATATTGCCCGTGTCAAGACTGTTCTGCGTGCAGCAGAACTTAATGCCGAGCAGTAAGAAAGGGAGGATTTAGCTAATGTCTACTGAGAGAAACCTTAGAAAAACAAGAGTAGGTAAGGTTGTAAGCGATAAGATGGATAAAACCGTCGTAGTTGCTATCGTTGATAACGTTAAACACCCGCTTTATAAGAAAATCATTAAGCGTACCGTCAAGCTCAAGGCTCACGATGAAAACAATGAGTGCAGAATCGGCGACCGTGTTGAAGTTATGGAAACACGCCCGCTTTCCAAAGACAAGAGATGGCGTGTTACAACTATCATTGAAAAGGCTAAGTAATTTTTATATAAGCTTTTAAGCTTGAAAGGAGGAACTCGCTGTGATACAGATGCAGACTTATCTTAAAGTCGCTGATAACACAGGTGCTAAGGAACTTATGTGTATCAGAGTTCTGGGAGGTACACGCAGAAGATATGCAAATATCGGCGATGTAGTAGTTGCTTCCGTTAAGAAAGCAACACCCGGAGGCGTTGTAAAGAAGGGCGATGTTGTAAAGGCAGTTATCGTTCGTTCAGCAAAGGGTCTCAGAAGAGAAGACGGTACTTACATCCGTTTTGATGAGAACGCTGCTGTTATTATCAAGGAAGACAAGAACCCGAAAGGCACACGTATCTTTGGACCTGTAGCCAAGGAACTTCGTGAAAAGGAATATACAAAAATTCTCAGCCTTGCTCCGGAAGTTCTTTAATGGAGGTGTCATTCGATTATGAGCAAAGTCCACGTTAAAACCGGTGACACTGTTATCCTTCTCACCGGTAAGTATGAGGATAAGTACAACAGCAAGGGCGACAGAAAGACAGGAAAAGTTCTTGAAGTAAGCCCTAAAGAAGGTAAAGTAATCGTTGAGGGTATCAACGTTATTACAAAACACGTGAAGCCTACAAGAATGGGCGAAAAGGGCGGAATCGTAAAGACTGAAGCTCCTCTTTACGCTTCAAAGGTTCAGCTCGTTTGTCCAAAGTGCAACAAGCCTACAAGAATAGGTCATGTTATTGAGGACGGCAAGAAACTCCGTACTTGCAAGAAGTGCGGAAAGTCTTTTGAATAATATAAAGGAGAAACGACAATGGCAAGATTAAAAGATTATTACGTTAGCGACGTTGCTCCTGCACTCATGAAGAAGTTCGGCTACAAGAGCGTTATGCAGATACCGAAGCTTGACAAAGTTGTCATAAATGTCGGTGCAGGCGAAGCAAAAGACAACGCTAAGGTTATCGACGCTATCATGACTGACCTCGCTGCTATTACAGGTCAGAAGCCGGTAGTATGCAGAGCCAAGAAGTCTGTCGCTAACTTCAAACTCCGTGAGGGAATGCCAATCGGCGTAAAGGTTACACTCAGAAGTGAAAAAATGTACGAATTTGTGGATAAGCTGTTTAACGTTGCTTTCCCCCGTGTACGTGACTTCAGAGGTATAAGCGGAAATTCCTTCGACGGAAAGGGCAACTACTCAACAGGTATCAAAGAACAACTCATCTTCCCTGAAATCGAATATGATAAAATCGATAAGGTAAGAGGAATGGACATCAACTTCATCACAACAGCTAATACTGATGAAGAGGCTAAAGAGCTCCTGACACTTCTGGGTGCTCCGTTCATCAAGTAATCAGGGAGGTTTTAATATGGCTAAGAAGGCAATGATTAACAAGCAGCAGAGAACTCCCAAGTATTCCACAAGAGCATACAACAGATGCAAGATTTGTGGCAGACCGCACGCATATCTCAGAAAGTTCGGCATCTGCCGTATCTGCTTCAGAGAACTTGCTCACGACGGTCAGATACCTGGTGTTAAAAAGGCAAGCTGGTAAAATACGATAAGGAGGTCATCTGAATGCAAATCACAGATACAATCGCTGATTTATTAACAAGAATCCGCAATGCGAATACTGCAAAGCACGCCACAGTTGACGTTCCCGCTTCAAGAGTAAAGAAGGATATCACGCAGATTCTCGTTGATGAGGGCTATGTGAAGGACTTCAAACTCATTGAGGACGGTAAGCAGGGTGTTATCAGAATCACGCTTAAATATGGCGACAACAAGTCACCTGTTATAACAGGGCTGAGAAGAGTTTCAAAGCCCGGTCTGCGTATCTACTCAAGTTGTGCAGATATGCCTAAAGTAAGAAAAGGTTTAGGTATAGCAATCGTTTCAACTTCAAAGGGAATAGTTACCGACAAAAAGGCAAGAGAGCTTAATGTCGGCGGTGAAGTTCTCGCATACATCTGGTAAGGAGGAACTCAAATGTCAAGAATCGGCAGAATGCCTATAGCAGTTCCCGCAGGTGTAGAGGTTAAGAATGATAACAACCTTATCACTGTAAAGGGACCTAAGGGCGAACTTACAAAACAGTTCAGCACAGAACTCGGCATAGAAGTTGCCGAAGGTGTGATAAATGTTACAAGACCAAGCGACGATAAAAAACATCGTTCACTTCATGGTCTTACAAGAACTCTCATTGCCAATATGGTTGAGGGTGTTACAAACGGATATTCAAAGACTCTTGAAATAGAGGGTGTCGGCTATCGTGCAGCTAAGCAGGGAAATAAAGTTACTCTCAGTCTTGGTTATTCACACCCCGTTGTTATTGAGGAAACAGATACTATAAAGCTCGATGTTCCTCAGCCTAACAGGGTAGTTGTAAACGGTATCGACAAGCAGGCTGTAGGTCAGTTTGCAGCCGAAGTACGTGAAAAACGTCCGCCTGAACCGTATAAGGGCAAAGGTATCAGATATGCCGGTGAACATATCATCCGCAAGGAAGGTAAGTCCGGTAAGGGCAAGAAGTAATTAAAAGGAGCAAATTGCTATGATTAAGAAATTTGACAGCAATAAGGCAAGATTAAAAAGACACAGCAGAGTACGTGCAAAAATCTCCGGTACTCCTGAACGTCCCCGTCTAAATGTTTTCCGTTCTTCAAAGCATATTTATGCTCAGATTATAGACGATGTAAACGGTGTTACTCTTGCTTCTGCATCAAGTATGGATAAGGCTTTTGAAGGCAATGGCGGAAACGTTGAAGGTGCTCGCAAAGTCGGCGAAATGATTGCTAAGAATGCCGCTGAAAAGGGCATTACAGAAGTTGTTTTCGACAGAGGCGGTTATCTTTACCACGGACGTGTTAAGGAACTCGCTGACGGTGCACGTGAAAACGGATTAAAGTTCTAAAAGGGAGGTAAAACAATGGCAAATATTGAAACACAGGCTCCTGAACTCGCTGAAAAGGTTGTTTCTATCAACCGTGTATCAAAGACTGTAAAGGGCGGACGTATCATGAAGTTCTCTGCACTCGTTGTAGTCGGCGACGGAAACGGTACTGTAGGATTCGGTCTTGGCAAATCCGGTGAAGTTCCGGACGCTATCCGCAAGGGTATTGAAGACGCTAAGAAGAACCTTGTTAAGATTCCGCTTAAAGGAACTACAATTCCTCACGAAATCGTCGGTGAATTTGGTGCAGGCAGAGTTCTTATGAAGCCCGCCGCACCCGGTACAGGTGTTATTGCAGGCGGCCCTGTCCGTGCTGTAATCGAAGTTGCAGGCATTAAGGATATAAGAACAAAGTCACTTCGTTCAAATAACCCCTGCAACGTTGTAAGAGCTACAATTAACGGTCTTACATCATGCACTTCCGCAAAAGAAGTTGCTGAAAAGAGAGGAAAGACTGTTAAGGAAATTTTAGGTTAGGGAGGCAATAACTATGGCAAAGAAAATTAAGCTCGTTAAAAGCCTCATCGGCAGAAAAAAAGACCAGATTGCAACTGCTCAGTCACTCGGTCTTAAAAAAATCGGTGACGTGACAACACAGCCCGACAATGAGCAGACAAAGGGCAAAATCAACAAAATTTCACACCTCATTGAGGTTACAGAAGCGTAAAAACAAGGAGGTGCAAAAAGCATGAAAATTCACGAATTAACACCTGCTCCTGATTCAAATAAAGCTGTAAAGCGTGTAGGCAGAGGTCATGGTTCAGGAAACGGAAAGACCGCAGGCAAAGGTCATAAAGGTCAGAACGCACGTTCCGGCGGCGGTGTAAGAATCGGCTTTGAGGGCGGACAGATGCCTCTCGCAAGACGTATCCCGAAAAGAGGTTTCAACAACATTTTTGCAAAAGAATATGCTATTGTCAATGTGTCAGACCTTAACAAATTTAAGGACGATACTGTAGTAGATACAGAACTTCTTGTTGCTTCAGGACTTGTAAAGAAAGTCAATGATGGAGTTAAAATCCTCGGAAACGGTGAACTTACTGCAAGATTAACTGTAAAGGCTGCTAAATTCTCACAGAGTGCTATCGAAAAAATCGAAAAGGCTGGCGGGAAGGCAGAGGTGATGTAATTGTGTTTCAGACCCTGAAAAAGGCTTGGGGAGTTCCGGAAATCCGCAAAAAGCTCCTTTACACATTACTCATGATTGTAATATTCAGACTCGGAAGTGCAATAACTGTTCCGTTTCTTGACCCTGAAGTGGTAGGTTCATGGGTTAAACTCAATACAGAGGGAACAGGCAACTTTCTTGAATATCTCAACACTATGACAGGTGGAGGTCTCTCAAAGGCTACTATATTTTCACTGTCAATAACCCCGTTTATCAATGCGTCAATTATTATGCAGCTGCTTACTTATGCACTGCCACCACTTGAGCGAATGCGTGATGAGGGTGAAGAAGGACGCAAGAAAATAGAAAAAATAACATCTTTTGTTTCAATGGCACTCGCAGTATTTATGTCATTCGCTTACTACATTACATTAAAACGTATGAATGTTGATGGCGTAAACGCTGTAAAATATACTACCGGTTGGCAGATGTATTTCTCAGCCGCAGTAATAATTGCCTGTTTTGTTGCCGGTGCTTTACTGGTAGTATGGATGGGCAACCGTGTCAGTGACAAAGGTATCGGAAATGGTATTTCTATAATCCTTTTTGCAGGTATCGCTGCAAGATTTCCTACCGATGCAGGTCTGCTTATCAGACTTACAAGACAAGACCCCAGCAAATATTTATTCGTTACTATCGGATACGTATTATTTATGATTTTTGAAATAGGCTTCGTTGTTTTCATGAATGAGGCTGAAAGAAGAATCCCTATCCAGTATGCAAAACGTGTTGTTGGCAGAAAACAGTACGGCGGACAGAAGTCACATATTCCGATTAAAGTATGTATGAGTGGTGTTATGCCTATCATATTTGCAATGTCATTTATGTCACTTCCTGCTACTATTCAGCTTTTCAAGCCCGTTACAAAAACAAGTGGTTTCTATTATCACTTCTGCCATTTCTTCAGCACCCGCAGCTGGTCATATGCAGTGATTTACTTTTTGCTTATTATTGCATTTAACTATTTCTATGTATCAATTCAGTATAATCCGGTTGAGATGGCTAATAATCTCAGACAAAGCAACGGCGGTATTCCCGGCATAAGGTCAGGTAAACCTACTGCTGACTATATTCAGAGAGTCCTCTCAAAGATTACACTCGTAGGTGCATTTTTCCTCGGAATTATTGCTGTAATTCCAATATTTATATCAATTGCTGATTCGCAGCTTGCAACACTTTCAATGGGTGGTACTACAATACTAATCGCTGTAAGCGTTGCACTTGAAACAACACGTACACTTGAATCCCACATGATGATGCGTCATCATAAAGGTTTCTTACAGTAAGGAGGGTCTGAATTTATGAATCTTATCTTTTTAGGTGCACCCGGTGCAGGCAAAGGTACACAGGCAGAGGTTGTTTCCGATGCTCTCGGTATCCCGCAGATTTCAACGGGAAATATTCTCCGTGAGGCTGCAAAGAACGGTACAGAATACGGTCTTAAAGCTAAGGCTGCTATGGACGCAGGAGCTCTTGTTTCTGATGATATAGTAATCGGTATTCTTAAAGAAAGAATCGCTGAAGACGATTGCAAAAAAGGCTTTATTCTTGACGGTTTCCCAAGAACAGTTCCGCAGGCGGAAGCTCTTGACGCTATGGGAATAAAGATTGACAAAGTAATTGAAATCCACGTTCCCGATGAAACAATTAAACAGAGAGTTTCAGGCAGAAGAGTATGTCAGGGTTGCGGTGCATCATATCACATTCAGTATAAGCCTACAAAGGTTGACGGAATATGCGACAAGTGCGGTGACAAGACTATTGTTCGTAAGGACGACCAGCCTGAAGTTGTTCTTGACAGACTTGCAACATATCATGAAAAAACTGCTCCCCTCAAAGAATACTATGAGAAGCAGGGTAAACTTGAAACTGTTATCGGACAGGAAGAAGTTGCAGATACTTCAAAGCTGACTCTTGCTGCTGTAGGAGTTGCTCAATGAGTATAACTATTAAATCAAAGTCCGAATTAGCTATAATGCGTGAAGCCGGAAAGATAACCGGCAACGCATTACGCTATGCGGGTGAAAGATTAAAGGCAGGTATGTCAACGCTTGACGTTGATAAGCTGATTGGCAATTATTTTGCCAGACATGGCTGTAAATCCTGTTTCAAGGGTTTGTACGGTTTTCCGGCAAACGCTTGTATTTCGGTAAATGATGAAGTTATTCACGGTATACCGAAAGCAAATCGCAGACTTGAAGAAGGCGATATAGTAAGCATAGACACCGGAGCAGCCTACAAAGGTTTCAATGGTGACAGCTGCTGGACCTTCCCGGTCGGCAAAATTTCTGATGAAGCAAGGGCATTGCTTGAGGTTACAGAACAAGCTCTTTATGAAGGAATTGCTCAGGCTCAGGTTGACGCAAGAGTCGGAGATATTTCTCATGCTGTAGAGGTTTATTGTGCTTCACGAGGCTACGGAATCGTAAGAAATTACTGCGGTCACGGTATCGGCAGGGAGGTTCATGAATCCCCCGAAATCCCGAACTGGGGACGTGCCGGTCACGGTCCGAGACTTGTTGCCGGTATGACCATATGCATTGAACCTATGATAAATGTCAAAGGCGATGATGTAAAGGTTATGCAGGACGGCTGGACCGTAAAAACAAAAAACGGTTCATTATCTGCTCACTTTGAGCACGCTATCGCAATAACTCCTGACGGTCCCGTCATTCTGACAGAACCCTGAACGGAGGAAAACCGTTGTGAAGCTAAAAAAAGGCTCAGTTGTAAGGGCAACCGCCGGACGAGACAGCGGAAAATTATTCGCAGTCATTGAAGTACAGGGCGGATACTGCTTTATTGCAGACGGCAAAAGCCGTAAACTTTCTTCGGACAAGAAGAAAAATATAAAGCATATATGCCCCACAAACAGTATGATTGATTTAAACGATATAACTGATAAAAAACTCAGAACACTGCTTAGACAGCTTGCAGTTGAAGAGTAAAGGAGGTTATGAGAGTGTCAAAGGAAGATGTAATCGAAGTGGAGGGCGTAGTTACAGACGCTCTGCCGAATGCAATGTTCAAGGTTCAGCTTGAAAACGGTCATGAGGTTCTCGCCCATGTTTCCGGAAAGCTCAGAATGAATTATATCAGAATCGTGCCGGGCGATAAGGTGAAACTTGAAATGTCACCGTATGACCTTTCAAAAGGTCGTATTACCTGGCGTGTAAAGTAATTTTATAAAAGGACTTGAAAAAGTCCGCTATCCGCTAAAGGAGGTATTTTCAATGAAAGTCAGACCTTCAGTAAAACCTATTTGCGAAAAATGCAAGGTTATTAAACGTAAAGGCAGAATTATGGTAATCTGCGAAAACCCTAAGCATAAGCAGCGTCAGGGTTAATCCCTTTCGCATTATTTGGAGGTGCAAAATAACATATGGCAAGAATAGCTGGTGTTGACCTTCCCAAGAATAAGAGAATCGAAATCGGTTTAACTTATATCTACGGAATCGGTCGTCAGACTGCAACAGATATCCTCAGCAAGACAGGAGTTAACCCCGATACAAGAGTTAAAGACCTTGCTGAAGGAGATGTAGCTAAACTTCGTGATTATATTGATGCTAACTATACTGTAGAGGGCGACCTCAGACGTGAAGTGGCACTCAATATAAAAAGACTTGTTGAAATCGGTTGCTACAGAGGCGTTCGTCACAGAAAGGGTCTCCCCGTAAGAGGTCAGAGAACTAAGACAAACGCAAGAACCCGCAAAGGTCCTGTAAAGACAATCGCCAACAAGAAGAAGTAAGGAGGTTATGAGCTTTGGCACAGCAGAAAGGTAAAAAAGTTTCTACTATAAGAAGACGTAGAGAACGTAAGAATATTGAAAGCGGTGCAGTTCATATTCAATCCACTTTCAATAATACAATCGTAACAATCACCGATACAGCAGGCAATGCCATTTCATGGGCAAGTGCCGGTGAACTCGGTTTCAGAGGTTCTAAGAAATCTACTCCTTTCGCAGCTCAGACAGCTGCCGAAACAGCTGCAAAGGCTGCTATGGAACATGGTCTTAAGAACGTTGAAGTATATGTTAAAGGTCCGGGTGCAGGACGTGAGGCTGCTATCAGAGCACTTCAGACAGTCGGTCTTGAGGTAAGAATGATTAAGGACGTTACTCCGATTCCTCACAACGGATGCCGTCCTCCCAAGAGAAGACGTGTCTAATTTTACAGGAGGTGTTATAAAATGGCAGTACAGAAAGAACCTATTCTTAAAAAGTGCAGATATCTGGGCATAAGCCCGGCAGTAATGGGCGTTTCAAAAAAGGAATCTATCCGTTTCAAGAACGCCAACAACAGAAAGAAAATTTCTGAATACGGACTTCAGCTTAAAGAAAAGCAGAAGTTAAAGTTCATTTATGGCGTACTTGAAAAGCAGTTTGCACACTACTTTGAAATTGCGTCCAAAATGGAAGGAAAGACAGGTGATAACCTTATTACCTGCCTTGAATCAAGACTTGACAGTGTTGTTTACAGAATGGGTCTTGCACTTACAAGACGTGAAGCAAGACAGCTTGTTGTTCACAGCCACTATACAGTAAACGGCAAGAAGGTAAATATTCCTTCATACAGAGTAAAGGTAGGAGATGTTATTGCTCTCCGTGAAAAAGACAGAACATCCGAAAAGTTCAAGGCTACAGTTGAAGAAACAAAGGACAGACTTGTTCCGATTTGGCTTGACGCAAATAAAGATGATTTTTCTGCAACTGTAAACCGTCTTCCCTCAGCAGAGGATATTGACTATGAGGTTGCTACACACCTTATCGTTGAGTTGTACTCAAAGTAATATTCATATTGCTTGAATCACTCAAAATTAACAGTTATTGTGAAATAGGAGGGTTTTTATGCTGGAGAAAATCAATAAGCCTGATATCGAAATTGTCGAGCTTAGAAGTGACGGCAAATACGGCAAATTCGTTTTAGCACCGCTGGAGCGTGGATACGGTATAACACTTGGAAACAGCCTCAGACGTGTGCTGCTCTCCTCACTTCCGGGTGTGGCTGTAACTTCTGTGAAGCTTTCGGGCAAGAACGGTACAGTTCACCATGAATTGTCAACAATTCCGGGCGTTAAAGAGGACGTTACGGAAATAATCCTCAGTATTAAGGGATTGACGGCTAAACTCTACGGAGAGGGTCCAAAGACAGTATATATAGAGGCAGAAGGAGAATGTGAAATAACAGCAGGTGATATAAAAACCGATTCTGAAGTTGACATTCTTGACCCTGGTATGCATATTGCAACACTGGGAAAGGACGCTAAACTGTACATGGAAATTACTATCGACAGGGGCAGGGGATATGTTTCCGCTGAACGTAATAAAAAGGAAAATCCGAATCTCCCCGTTGATGTAATCGCCGTTGACAGTATCTATACTCCTGTTCTTAAAGTAAATTACACTGTAGAAGATACTCGTCTTGGTCAGGTTACTGACTATGACAAATTGACTATGGAAGTATGGACAGATGGTACAGTATCCGCTAAAGAGGCGTTGTCACAAGCTGCCAATCTCCTTAACGAACATCTTAAACTGTTCATTGACCTTTCTGAAGATGCAGGACTTGCTGAAGTTCTTGTTGAAAAAGATGAAAAGGGCAAAGAAAAAATTCTTGAAATGACTATTGAGGATTTGGACTTGTCGGTACGTTCTTTCAATTGTCTGAAACGTGCCGGAATCAATACCGTAGACGACTTGATTAACAAGTCTGAGGAAGAAATGATGAAGGTTAGAAACCTTGGAAAGAAATCCTTTGACGAGGTTAAGGAAAAGCTCCAGTCACTTGGCTTTGACCTTTCCTCAGAAGAAGAATAAAACCATAAAATTTGCGTTTATGCATTGTATGAAAAGGAGTGAATTAAATGCCGGGTACAAGAAAGCTGGGCAGAACATCTGACCATAGAAAGGCAATGCTCAGAGGCATGGTAACTTTCCTTCTTGAAAACGGTCAGATTGAAACAACCGTTACAAGAGCAAAGGAAGTTCGTGCTGTAGCAGAAAAGATGATTACTATCGGTAAAAATAATGATCTGCACTCCAAGCGTCAGGTATTTGCATATGTTACAAAGGAATCAGTTGCAAAGAAACTTTTTGATGAGATTTCACCTAAATATGCAGACAGAAACGGCGGTTACACACAGATTGTAAAAATCGGTCCTCGCCGTGGTGACGCTGCTGAAATGGCTATTATCAAGCTCGTTTAATTGGCAGATATAAATAATATGACCGTTCTCCGAAAGGGGAACGGTTTTTTTGTGTATCAGTTTTCAGTACGTTTAAAGCCCTCTGATTTTTCGGGACAGATATTTTCAATGAATTTAAATAATTTCATAAGCTGTATATTATCGGGAGTTCCGTTGATGCTGTTTTCAATGTCCTCTGTTTTTATAAGGTCATTAAGTTTAAATTCATTGTTTTTTACAATGAAACATATTTCAAAATGACGGACATATCCGCCCCGTGTTCTTTCTGAAATTATCGTGTAGTAAAAAGAAGTCATATCTTTAAAATTAACTGTATATTCAAAACACAGCCATTTCCATTTAATTTTTTCTGTATCGTATTCAACAGTTGTTTTTTTGTAATCAATATAAATGGCAATTCCGATAATAATAAAAAAAAATCCTGATGACAACAAAATATTGTATTTTGTATTTATTACAATAAGTGTAAAGATTACCCATAAAAATAAAAAAGTTATTGCAAATTTCTTTGCATAAGAAGCGGGTGAATGATTGACTTGTATTTTTTCCATAATTATACCTCCGTTCACTGATAATTATAATACTGAATTTCGGAAATGTCAATAAAAAAACGCCCTGATTTCTCAGGACGTTTAATTTCATATTATCAATACATACCACCGGCAGGCATTGCAGGAGCGGGAGGAACATCTTCCTTAATGTCTGCAACAAGGCTTTCAGTTGTGAGAACCATTGAAGCAACAGAAGCGGCATTCTGTAAAGCACTTCTTGTAACTTTAGTCGGGTCAACGATACCGGCGGGAATCATATCGCAGTAAATTTCATTGTAAGCATCGAAACCGTAACCGAGTTTGCGTGAACGTCTGATTTTGTCAACGATAACACTGCCTTCAAGACCTGCATTTTCAGCAATCTGACGTACAGGAGCTTCAAGAGCCTTGAGAATAATTTTAGCACCCGTCTTTTCATCACCGTCAAGTGAGGGGATAAGTTTATCTACAGCCGGAATAGCGTTAATATAAGCAGTACCGCCGCCTGCAACAATACCTTCTTCAACAGCTGCCTTTGTAGCGGCAAGAGCATCTTCAATGCGGAGTTTCTTTTCTTTCATTTCAATTTCAGTAGCAGCACCTACTTTGATAACTGCAACACCGCCTGCAAGTTTTGCAAGTCTTTCCTGAAGTTTTTCTTTGTCGAAATCGGAAGTAGTTGTTTCAATAGCTGTACGTATCTGATTAACTCTTGATTTTATAGCATCTTTATCGCCTGCACCGTCAACAATGATAGTATTTTCTTTCTGAATTACTACCTGTTTAGCCTGACCGAGTTGACTAATCTGTGTATCAGAGAGTTCAAGACCAAGTTCGGAAGTAATAACTTCACCGCCTGTAAGAATTGCAATATCTTTAAGCATTTCCTTTCTTCTGTCACCAAATCCCGGGGCTTTTACAGCGGCAACTTTGAATGTTCCACGGAGGTTATTAAGAATAATAGTTGTAAGAGCTTCACCCTCAACGTCCTCAGCGATGATAACAAGCTTTCTTCCCATTTTTACAATTTGTTCGAGGAGTGGAAGAATTTCTTGAATTGAAGAAATTTTCTTGTCTGTAATGAGTATGAAAGCATCATCATAAACAGCTTCCATTTTATCAGTATCAGTTACCATATAAGGCGAAATATAACCTCTGTCGAACTGCATACCTTCAACAACTTCGCTGTAAGTTTCAGCTGTCTTGCTTTCTTCAATAGTAATAACGCCGTCAGAAGTTACTTTTTCCATAGCTTCAGCAATGAGTTTGCCAACGTTTTCATCAGCAGATGAAACAGTACCTACTCTTGCAATATCTTCTGTACCTGAAACTTCCTTTGAATTTTCTGTAATTGACTTTACAGCAGTATCAACAGCCTTTGCAATACCCTTTTTGAGAACCATAGGATTAGCACCTGCTGCGATATTCTTCATACCTTCACGGACGATAGTTTGAGCAAGGAGTGTAGCTGTAGTTGTACCGTCACCGGCAGCGTCGTTTGTTTTTGTAGCGACTTCCTTTACAAGCTGTGCACCCATGTTTTCAAAAGCATCTTCAAGTTCGATGTCTTTAGCGATTGTAACGCCGTCATTTGTGATGAGGGGAGAGCCGAATTTTTTGTCAAGAACAACGTTTCTGCCCTTTGGTCCCATAGTGATTCTTACTGTATCAGCAAGTTTGTCAATACCTGCCTGAAGTGCTTTTCTTGCGTCTTCGCCGTATTTAATATCTTTAGCCATGATAAATCATTCTCCTTTTAAAAAAATGAACAGGAATTATTCTACGATTGCAAGAATATCTTCCATCTTAACTATAATGTATTCCTCACCATCGAGTTTTACATTAGTACCTGAGTACTTTGAGATAAGAACCTTGTTTCCCTGCTTGACTTCCATTACAACGTCAGCAGTTCCCGGACCTACCTCAATAACTTCGGCAACTTCCGGCTTTTCCTTTGCAGAACCTGAAAGAATGATTCCGCTTTGAGTGGTTTCTTCAGCTTCTGTCATCTTGAGGACAACTCTGTCCTGTAAGGGTTTGATAGTCATTATATATACCTCCCATAAATAAAAATCTGTTATTTAGCACTCTCTTTGTTTGAGTGCTAATTATATTTTACCACCTTTTTTCAATAAATCAAGAGTATTCGCAAAACTTTCACAAAAAACAGTGATATGCATAATAATATTCTGATTTTGTGGAAAAAAATTGTTTTTTTATTCTAAAAGTATAATTAAAAAATAATTTGTATGAAAAATATAATGCTATTGACTTTATTAACATTCTATGGTATAATATTCATAATATTTAATTGAACGCCGTCGATGTTCGGCAGAATGGAGAGATATATTATGAAGAAAAAATTAACGGGTTTACTTACAGCGACATCAGCCTTATTATATTCAATGTCGGCATTTGCTATGACAGCATTTGCAGACGGTGAAGAGAGTGCAGCAACAACGGCTGCAAATTCGGCTGCTGCTCCTACGGGTTCTGTTTTCTGGACACTTATTTTTCCTCTTATAATAATGTTCGTCCTGCTTTATTTTGTAGCTATCAGACCGCAGAAAAAGCGTGAACAGGAACTAAAGGATATGCAGAACAGCTTACAGGTCGGCGACGAAATTGTAACAGGCGGCGGTATTGTAGGAATTGTTGTATCAACAGGAGAAGACACTGTTGTTATTGAAACAGGCGGTGCAAGACATAAGCTGAGAATAAAGACATGGGCTATAACTGAAAACGTTACCGCTCAGGAACGAGTAAAAGCAGCAAAAGCCGCTTCTGCCAAAAAGACAGATGCAGGACTTGCAGCGGCGGCAATTGTTGAGGACGAACCTGAAAAGAAATCAAATAATAAGAAGAAAAAGAAAAAATCCGATGAGGAATAATAATATATGCCTCTGCATAGAATTGTTTGAACAATTCTTTTATGCGGAGGTTTTTCTATGCACCGTCACCGTAAAAGCGTATGGACAAACAGTCTGTTAAGTATAACTTTATCAGTTCTTATAGGTATTACATTTATATTTTTGTTTGCTGTGTTATTGTCAGTAATAATGTACTATGTTCTCGGAGATATGAAAGTATCATCTGTTTTTTCGGTAGTTGCGATATGTGCGGGGACATATTCGGCAACTTATATATGCGGAAAATACAGGCGTAAACGTGGCATTGCAGAGGGCGTTATGTGCGGAGTTATTATTTATACAGTTATGGCAATATTGGGAGTTATTTTTCTCGGAGAAATAACAGGTATAAAAAAGCTCCTCCTGCTTGTTCTGTCGGGAGGAGCAGGAGGAGTGACGGGTGTTAATTCAAAACGTCCGAAAAACTATATGGAATAAATATTTTCAGTTCATTATCATAAATATAATATTTATAATAACGCCTGTACAGGAAACAATTCCCCATATTACTGAATGAATTGTCTGTAGTTTCTTTGATGCTTCAATATTGGCATTATATCGTATAGAAGAATATTTCCATGAGACTATTCCAAACAGACTTATAATAACAGGGATTGATATAGCAATTGCCTTTGAAATATGGTTGCTTGCACCTTCTGAATTCCATTGTACTGCCACGCTGTTTGGCAGTACAAAGAATGATATTATACTGAGTAAAAGCACAACAGTAAAAATCAGAGCCTGTAAGATTTTTATTTTTTTCATAATCAATAATCTCCCGAAGTATCTTCCATAAGTTTAAATTCTATATCATAATATGTTATTTTTCCGTTCTTGCTTACGTTTGCACACTTAGCAGGTACTTTGTCACCTGCTCCGTATTTACTGCTTATAGCGTCATAGAGTTCGTCATATGTTTTGACGGATGTGCCGTCTATTTCTGTAATGAAATCACCGGGTTTAAGTTTGGTTTTTGCAATGTCGCAGTCCTCACTTATAGTATCTATATAAATTCCCTCAAAACCTTCAGGAAGTTCAAAACCTAATTCCTGTTCAATAAGTATCAGCTTTTCAGGGGAATCCATGTCAATAAGCTGTATACCTATTCTGAAACGTCCCGAAATATAGCCGTTGTCTATAAGTTCTTCAATAACAGGCATAGCTTCATTTATTGTTATGGCAAAACCAAGACCCTCAAAACTGGAGCTTACATATTTTGATGAGGTTATTCCTATAACCTGACCGTACATATTCACCAACGCACCGCCTGAATTTCCGGGGCTTATGTCGGCATTTGTCTGTATACAGTCCATTTCAAATCCCGTTGAATCACTGCGGATTTTACGGTTTACAGCTGAAATAATGCCGTCTGTAACGGTATTTGAAAGTCCTGCGGGGTTTCCTACTGCAATAACCTGTTCGCCGACAATCGCCTCATCTGAATTTCCGAACAGAGCCGGTACAAGATTTGCATTTTCTGTTTTTATAACGGCAATATCCGTCTTTGAGTCTCTGCCTATAATTTTTGCATCGTATATTTTGCCGTCAGCAGTATGAACAGTGTGATAGCCGTCAGCCTGAAGAACATGGGCATTTGTTACTATATAGCCATCTTCCGACATGACAACGCCTGAACCTGTTCCCGAAAGAACATTATGTGAAGAATCGCTGTAAGTGTAGATTTCAACAATAGAATCTTTTACAGCTGCTGCAACGCCTTCAATTGTATATTTGCCGTTTTCATCAACGAAATTACTCAGGTCATTTGCACCTTCCGGTTTTTTCTCCTGATAGAGTACAACGTGTTGTGTTGTTTTAATTTTATCAATAACATCCTTGCTCCTGTATATATCATTTGCTATTCCATATAAGGCGAGTGCCGTTGAAAGAAGAATAATCATAATAAACAGGAATATAATGAACTTTTCACCGCCTGTGCTTTTTCGTTTCCTTATGTCGGGAACAGGGGGAACAGGCTTTTCTTCTTCAAAACCTACAGGCTTATACATAAATTCATCATAAACAGGTGTTTTTTCTTCATGACCGTAATCATCGTTATACCTTTCATGTTTTGGTATATAGCCGTTGTTCTGCTCCGTATCATTTTCGGGAATATAATTTTCTTTTTCTTCCATTTGTTCTCCTTTCGCATATATCCTTTATTATAATTTTTTATGATTTGTTCTGTTTTTCGGGTACTTGTATCTGAAATTCGGTATATTCTCCGTATACACTTTTTACAACTATATGCCCGTTGTTTATACGCAGTATTTTCCTTGATATCGAAAGACCAAGACCAAGACCCGTTGTATCTTTTCCTCTTGAAAAATCCGTTTTATAGAAACGGTCAAATATCTTTGGTATTTCAGAATCTTTCAGCCCCTCACCAGTATTTTTTATGCCGATAATGCACATATCGTTTTCTTTTTCAAACTTAAAGGAAATTTTTCCTCCGTCGTTTACGAATTTGACGGCGTTTTCTATGAGATTATATATAACCTGTTGCATAAGGTCAGGGTCAACGACTGCAACAAGTCTTTCGCTGTCAAGTTCTTCTATTTCAATATGTTTTGCTTCAATTTTCTTTTCAAACATGAAAACAGTTTTTATAACAAGGTCAGTTAAATTTGTTTCCTTGAAATTCGGTTTTAGTGTACCTGATTCAAAACGGCTCATATTAAGCATTGAACTTATCAATATTTTTAAACGATGTATTTCGTTTGAAACAAGAATAAGATATTCATTGCGTTTATTTTTAGGAATAGTGCCGTCAAGTATGCCGTCAACAAATCCGCCTATTGTTGTTATCGGTGTACGGAGTTCATGTGAAACATTTGCAATAAAAGTCTTGCTCATTTCCTCGCTTTTTTCGACGTTTGCAGCAAGTGTATTTATATGTTTTTCCGCTTCTCCGAAAAATCCGTCATTATCGGCTACAATTTTTTCAGAGAAATCACCATGAGAATATTGTTTTATAATTCTTATCATATTATCTGTATATGAGGCATATTTTTCAGCTTTTTTCTTCATAATCAAACATGAAAAAATTATGCTGACTATTGAAAGCAGTAAATAAATAAAAAATATTTCCATTGTAAACCGACTTATATTATATGTACTGCCATAAATCAACGCATACATTTTATGCGGTTCATTACTCTGATATTTTACTTGAAACTGATTACCATAAAGTAGATGTGGTTCATTTTTTGAAATGCCTTCAGAATCAAAGTCAAGATATTCTTTTTTATCAATATATGATTTTATATCACTTTGAATAGGCATATTGTTTTTTTCGTCGTCTGCTGAAAATATACAGTTTCCGTTTTCATCGTAAAGATATATCATAAGTTGGTGTTCTTCCATGAATATTCCATGAAAATTTTTTGTAGACTTACTTTCTATACTGCCTGTACTATTATATTTTTCTTTTATACAGCTTATGAAAAGATTTCCGACTGTTTTCAGTTTGTCAAGTTCTGTACGCTTATAAATTGATGAACTTACGCTTATAATTATAACGCCGATAAATATAATAATTGATATTATCATGAACGTTGAAAAATGAAACAGCCTGTTATATGGATTTTTGCTATGCAACAGAATCACCTCTGTTTAATAAAACAGGGGACAATGAAGCCCCCGTCTGATTATTCTTTCGGAAATTATTCATCTTCCTCAACCTTGAATTTATATCCTACTCCCCATACAGTTTCAAGAGCCCATTTTTCAGAAACATTGGCGAGTTTTTCACGCAGTCTTTTTATATGAACATCAATTGTACGTGAATCTCCGTAATATTCAAATCCCCATACTTCGTCAAGAAGTTGGTCACGGGTATAGACTCTGTTCGGATTTGAAGTAAGATAATAAAGGAGTTCAAGTTCTTTAGGCGGGGTATCAATGGTTTTTCCGTTTACTTTGAGTTCATATCTTGTCATATTAACTGATAGTTTATCATAATGCACTTCTCTTATTTCAGGTTCGGTATTTGTAGTGCCGACACGTCTTGTAACTGCGTTTATACGTGCAATTACTTCCTTTGCGTCAAACGGCTTTACAATATAGTCATCAGCTCCGAGGTCAAGACCTATGATTTTATCAATAGTTTCTCCTTTTGCGGTAATCATAATAATCGGGACATTTGATTTTTTTCTTATTTCACGGCAGACTTGCCAGCCGTCCATGCCGGGAAGCATAATATCAAGCAGAACAATATCGGGTTTTAGTGCATTGAATTTTACAACTGCTTCTGCTCCGTCGTGAGAGAGAATTACACCATATCCATCCTTTTCGAGATAAAGCCTCAGCAAGTCGCATATGTTTTTATCATCGTCTACAATAAGAACTTTCAAACTTTTTTGATTCGCCATATTATTACCGTTATTGAAAACTTATAAAAAGTTATAAAACAAACTTTTATGTTTCATTCCTTGTTCAACGTGTCCATTTTTGATATGAAAAGTCATTATCTACTCATGTTTGGTATAACACTCCGAAGGCGTAGATTCCCGACTAACGTATCGGTACACACCAATTGCATTTGTTTTGGCTATGCAGTCAGTTTCTTGTATCGCATTAAATTCACACTTGCCTGAAAATCCCTGTCAATGATATTGTGACATTTCGGGCAAATATAGACACGTTCCGAAAGTTTCAAGTCTTTCTTCACATATCCACAGCAGGAACATAACTTACTGGACGGATAATATCTGTCCGCTGTCACAAACTCAATATTATGCCATTCGCATTTATATTGAATTTGTCTGTAAAATTCGTAAAAACATTGTTCCTGAATTGCTCTTGACAAGTGTCTGTTCTTCATCATGCCTTTTACATTCAAATCTTCCAAAACAATAAACTTTGGCTTTCGGCTTATGATTTCAGAGGTTACAAAATGCAGATAGCTGTGACGAATATTTGTTAATCGGCGACTCACTTTCAAAAGTTTTTTTTCACTTTTTATAATATTGCGTGTTTTACAGTAACGCTCTCCTTTCTTGTTTTTTAAATATCTTTTTGATATTCTGCGTTGCAATCTACGCTTTTTCTTCTTTAGTTTTCTGACTTTTGCGGTCTTGTTAATATTGGAGTAAACATTTGTATCAGAACAAATTGCTAAGTCTTTGATACCGACATCAATTCCAATTCCCTTATTTGTTGGCTTTTCCTGTGATTCTTCACAATCAATTCCAACGGAAATCCACCAATTCAAGCCGTCAAAAGTAATTCTTGGATTGGAGTATTTTGCATCAATGGGGATTCTGTCAGTCTCTGCCAACTTAACAAGATTGAACTTTTGCTTGTTCTTCTTTCGGCTTGTTATCAGCTTTTCTAATTTTACATGAGTAGAAGTAAATCTGATTTTGCAGGGTTCAGCGTAAAAGCTCGGTTTTGATTTTCGTCTGCTCTTGAATTTTGGAAATCCTGTAATGCCTTTGAAAAAATTCTGATATGCTGCACAAGCGTCTTTAATAGCCTGCTTTGTGATGTTATTGCTGTAATCGTTCAGCCATGCATATTCCGGTTGTGTTTTCAACTCCGTAAAAATTCTGCGGAGTTCATAATCAGAAAGAAACGAATTTCCGGTTTCATAATTTGCTTTTTCATAGCCTAATGCCCAATTATATGCAAATCTCGCTGTTCCGGCACATTCAAACAATTTTGTTTTCTGCTTGTTGTTCGGGAGGAGCATGACTTTGATTGTTTTAATCATTTTCTGTAAGCTCCTTTATCATTATTCAGCATATAAAATTATAAAAGTCAATAATTTATTACAATATTTTATAGATGTTTAAACTGTTAAAAACCCTCTTTCTTTATTTTAGAAACAACTTTACTAATATTATACTGCAAATTTTCCGTAATGTCAATGAACATCTGAAATTATCACATCAAATACAAAATATTTTTTACTGATAATCTTAATTTTTGACTTAAAATTCTGAAAATACTTGATTTTATGTAACATTGAGTGTATAATATAATTTGTAGGTAAGCAAAGAAGAACGGAGGTAAAGTTTATGAATTTTATCGGAGAAAAATGTGTATTCTGCGGAGAGGTTTTTAAAGAAGGTGACGACGTTGTTGTCTGCCCTGAATGCGGTTCTCCTCATCACAGAGAGTGCTATAAAAAAGAAAACAAATGTGCTAATATTCAAATGCACACTACAGGTGAAAAGTGGAAACGTGTTAAAGTTGAAGAAAAAGCAGAAAAAAAAGTATGTCCCGTTTGTAAATTTCCGAACAATCCGACAGATGCAAAAAACTGTGCTGTATGCGGTGCAAGTTTTGATGACAGTGAAATTGATGAAGAAGAAGTAGAACCTGAAACTCTGAATATAAATTTAAGCCGTACCGGTTTCAATCCTGATGAAGATATGGGCGGTGCGACACTTAAAGAAATATCAATGTTTGTCGGTACGAATACTTTTTATTATATTCCTGTTTTCAAAAGAATGAAAGATATAGGCTCAAAGATTTCATTTAATCTTTCATGTTTTATATTTCCGTCATTTTATTTTGCAAACAGAAAAATGTGGCTGTGGGCAATGATTTACACTTTTATAAGCGTAATTTTGAAAATTCCTGCTTCCGTCCTCATTATGGCTGAAAGCGGAGTTTTCAGTGACAATATGCTCAGTATTATATACGAAAATCAGGGGTTCATTGAATCACTTGAATCAATATGCGGTTGGGGTGCATGGATTTTCAGACTTCTGTTATGTCTTTTTGCAAACTGGATTTATTTTAAATTCGCACTCAGAAATCTGAAACGTATCAGAACACACAGTGATAATGAAAGTCTTAATTTAAATCTTGTGCTTGCATTCGGAGGAGTAAAACCTATAAATATTGTTATAATTACTCTTATTACTCTTTCGCTTTCGCTTGTTTCAATGGTAGGAATAACAATGTTTCTTAATATTATTTCCCTGAGCTGAACAAAATAATATTATAGAGAAAAGCAACGATAGAAGAAAAGATATGTCTGAATTGTAAGAAACAGGAAAATCAAATTGTGCTGTTGTTGCTTTTCTCTGACAACGCTTTTAGCCATTCCCTTTGATAATATCATTGACTTCATCAGCATAATGTGATATAATAACCTTATATTCTGCTATTGAAATCATTTCAAAGGAGGAAATAGCAATGTCGGCAAAAAAAATGCTGTTGTTGGTAATACAAGATTCTGAAATCCGTGCAGAATTGCGTGAAATGCTGCAAGAAGAATATCATATCACAGAAAATAACGATTTGCGTGCAGTCATTCAATTTCTGAATGATGGAAAAATTCCGGTGGATGCGATTTTAATTGACTCAGATGATGATGCTGTTGCGGAACTGATTTGTATGTTGCGGGATAATGCCAAATTTGCTATGACAGCTCTATTGCTTGTGACCGAACAGAACATTACGGAAAAGGAACTTTCCTTGCTGGAAATGGGAGCAGTGGATTGTCTGCAAATGCCGTTTCAGCAGGAGCTTGTGATGCACCGTGTCAACAATGCGATACGTTTTAAGGATTCTGTTACATATGAGGAAATGGAGTCAATTCTGAGTGCGCTCCCGTCAAATATTTACATGAAAGATGTGCAGGGAAGATATATCTTTTGCACGCACTATTGGCATCATCTTCATGATGCAGATGACCCTGACTGGACAGTACGTGGAAAAACCGATGTGGAAATACGTAAGGACAAGGATAATGCAGAAGCTGCATTGCAGGCTGATTTGAAGTTGCTGAAAAGTGGCAAACCCTCTCAATATACAATTGAAATCAATTCAGACGGTATTCAGGAATTTTTTGAGATAATAAAACATCCTATCCGTAATCAGCATGGTATCATAAACGGTATTGTAGGACTTATCAACAATGTGACTGAATATGAACAGATGAAGCGTACTCTCGAAAAACAGCTTCACACAGATGAATTGACCGGTCTGTACAGCAGAAGCTATTTTGAAGAATTTATTCGGAAAATACAAAAAGAAGAGCATAAAGAAGATTTCCCGGTGTGTATTATTTCTGCCGATTGTGACGGACTAAAAAGTGTCAACGATATCTATGGTCATTTAGCAGGCGACCAGTATATCCGCATGGCGGCAATGCTCTTTCGCATGATACTGCCCGATAAAAGCTATGTATTCAGGACAGGCGGAGATGAATTTATAATACTATTGCTGAAAAGTGACCGTCGAGCCGGTGATTATTACATTCAGCAAATGCATGAACAGTCAGGATTGTTTCAGATAAAGGATCATAAGTTGAGTATTAGTTTTGGTCTTGCAATGTGGACGGATAGATCCACACCCGCCACTGTTTGCCTTGCTGAATCTGACAAAAATATGTACGCCGAGAAAAAAGGAAAAAAGTCACACAGACTTTAGAGCCGTCTTTACCTGAAAAATATAACAGGTCGGGAATACAACGTTTCAGGTGTAGAGACAAAGTATAATTTTACATGAAAATAATATAAGCTATTGACAAAAGCACCGATTTACAGTAAAATTATTTTATACGGTAAAGGAGGTGCTTTTTTTGATAAAAATAAAATCCAGAATGTTTGAAGAATCTTCACATTCTCTCGGTTCGCCGTCATTGCCCGTACAGCTTTTTTCATTTTTAATTGTATTTTTAATAATATATCTGCTTGAGGCTGTTATACCATCAATTGTTTCTGTCTCTCCTATGATTGAAGAAATGAAATCACAAGGTATGCTTGACGGCGATAAAGAAATAAATCTTAAAAATTCAATGGCTGCTGCAACAATAATTTCCTCGTCCCCGAAAATAATGATACCGTCTTTATTATCAACGGTTTTCGGTACGGTTGTAAGTCTTATATATTGTCGTAATATAGAAGTACGCCCCATAAGTTCAATGGGAATCAAAAAGGAAAAATTCGTCCGTCATTATTTAATAGGACTGTTTACGGGAATTGTCATGATGACCGCAATAACACTTCTCAGCGTTATTTTCGGGGCAAACAGCATTTCATTATGTAAAAATATTGATTTCGGGCTTATTCTTCTTTATCTTCTCGGTTTTTTAATTCAGGGAATGAGTGAGGAATTTATTTTCCGTGGATACCTTATGACGACAATCGGCGGACATCATTCGCCATTGCTTGCAATCGGCATAAGTTCAGCCGCCTTTGCATTGGCACATACTGCAAATCCCGGTTTTAATGTGCTTCCATGTATAAATCTTTTATTATTCGGAATATTTGCAGGAGTTTACATGATTTGCTTTGACAATATATGGGGAGTGTGCGGAATCCATTCACTATGGAATTTCATGCAGGGAAATTTCTACGGAATAAGTGTAAGCGGTATAGGTGATACAGAATCTGTTTTCCGTACATCTTCAATAACGTCGCACGGCTGGCTCAGCGGTGGAAAATTCGGAATAGAAGGCAGTATATTCACTACTATTGTTCTTTCAGCAGGTATAATTACAGTAATTCTTATTATCAGAAAAAAATGTGAAAAAAAGGAACTTTAAAAAAGCTTTTCAAACTAAACAGACTCTCCGCTTTTTTACGGAGAGTCTTTTTTTAAATCACTTGGATAATTTATCAACGTCTTCTGATGTTAATGGCAGGTCGGATTCTTTTATTGTTTTTATTTCAACGTACTGAACGGCAAGAGCGTCTATATTTGTAAGACCGTTTCCGTTATCAACGACATCGCCGTTAAGTTTGCCCTGTTCTGTAATCTGAAATTCATCGGGATTTGCAATCGCCTGCATAATAAGAACTGCATCTGAAATATTCACTTTTCCGTCAACGTTTGTGTCGCCGAATTTTGTATCATTATCTGATGTCTTTTCACTTGTTGAAGTTGTGGTTGTTGTGGTTGTTGTTGATTTATCGCCCGATGTAGTAGTTGTAGTAGTTTTCGGGGACTCTTCACCCTCAAATGAGTAAAGATTTTCCGGGAGTTCGTCAAGTGTTATACAGTATTCGCTCTGATACATTTTTGTAAGTTCGTCATAGTCCTGATAAGCCTCACCGAGGAAAGCTGTACCGCCATCTTCTCCGCCGTCATACCACGGACAGAAATAGAGCCAGTTAGCATCTTCAATTAACATATTATCCATAGCCGGAACTGTATCGTTTTCAGCCATTGCTACCATTTTCTTTCCGTTTGTAAGATTGAAAAGATAATCAAACTTACTTGAAATAGCTATAAGGTTAGGGCCGCTGCTTTTTCCGTCACCTCTGTTGTTTTCTACATTATATTTATCATATGCAACTATGTCAACGTATTCGTCGCCCGGATACCATGTATCGGAATTTGAGTAATCATAGCTGTTGAACTCCCATATTATATTATGAAGGTCATATTTTTCGGTAAGTGTTGTGTAGAGGAGTTTCCAGAGTTCTTTGTAAACTTCTGCACCTCTGTCACCCCACCAGAACCATGAAGTGCCATCACCATAGTTACCTTCATTGCCCTGTGCCTCATGGAGTGGACGCAGAATAATCGGAACGTTTTCGTCCTGAAGTTTTTTAAGCTGTTCAGCAAGCATTTTCATTGCCTCTTCAAAATATGCACGTTCTTTTGAATCTTCTTCAAGTACTTTAGCTGTATTGAAAGTACTGTTTGATGCCTGATAATTTTTATATGTGCATTCTGTCCAGTCTACAGCATCACCGAGTTCATAATTTTCAAAATCAATCGGAACATTTATATGCCATGAAGCTGTAAGTATGCCGTTTCTTTCCTTTACCCATTCAATGGCACGTTCAGTAGTGCCGTCGTCCCAGCCGTAAAGGGGGTTATAGTTCATGAAATCAACTCCACGGATAGCCGGAACTTTTCCTGTAAGTTCTTCAAGAAATTCATTTTCCCATTCGTAATTATCTTTATGACCTCCGCCGTATATTTCTTGCTGACCTGCTATAGTATGCTTTCCGTAAACACTTTTGAGGTACTTCATAAGAGCCTTTGTTTCGGGTGTTGCGTTTTTGTCACAAGTTTCATCTGTAGCAAGTGAATAGTCTTTTTTCTCAGCAACGGATACTGTAACATTATCAATAGCAACATAGCCGTATTTATTGAGAAATTCTATTTTATTTTCGCCTGCTTTAAGACGTACAATACCAAAATTAAAATCAGTCCATTTGTCGGCATAAGGGACATTTTTGCTGTATTCAGAACCATTTACAGCAATTGTTTCCATTCTGCCGTTTCCTTCTTTGTCAAGAATCTGTGCAACCTTTGCGGAAATCTGATACATTCCGTCTTCCGGAACTGTAACATTGAAACTTAATGCTCCGCCCGTAAGATATGTGAAACCTTCCCCTGAATAGCCGGGAATTTCATTTTCATAAATAGAAGTCCAGAGTTCTGCACCTTCCATATTTTCGCCTTCGATAGTGTACGGGAACTGTGTCATTTCTGCACTTGTGTCTTTTTCAGCGTAAGCCGGCATAACTGCTGATATTGAAACAGCAGTCATTGCAGATGCAACGACAAGAGAAAAAGCGTTTTTGATTTTACTTTTCATAATTATTACTCCTTTACAAAAATATTCAAATTACATTCAATTTATATTCTGAATATATTATAAACCCTTTTTTTGATTTTGTCAATAATTATGATAAGAAATATAACGGTTTACTTAATTTTTTAAAGCAGTAAATAATTTTTACTGATTTGCAAGTATATTTATTATTCCCTGATACAGATACGCAGATTCACTTGAAAAATTGAATCCGTAGTCATTGGGGTTCTGCATCTGCATTACAACTATGTATGAGCCGTTTTCATGATAATTGCTGTAGTCGGTATAGACGGGATTTGTGGCGGTTTTGTCATTTATGTTTTTCATACAGCCTGTGATGTAGAGAATATCAGCACCGCCTGTTTCGGCAGTTCCTGTTTTTGCATAGAAAGTATAATTTTCTCCTGCATAAATTCCAAGATTAGAGCCTACTCCGAGCATACCGTCAAGTATTCCCTGTCTGTAGTCTTCAGGAACTGATGCTATAACATCATATGGTTTTGTTCCGTCCATAAGTACAGGTTGAGCCCCACTTGAATCTATAACATTCTTCAACATGAACGGCTTTACCATATCGCCGAAAATAGCTTCACGGCAGAGCGTCGCAAGAAACATCGGACTTGTGCGGACATATGCTTGTCCGAAAGCACTTCTTCTAAGGTCGTCTTTGCTGTTTATTTCCATACTGCTTGAAATAGTACCGAAATCGCAGTCAATGTCACAGCCGTCGCCGAAATGGAAAATTTCTTTGAGGTCACTGCGTGCAGCTTCTTCACCTATTTCATCAAATACTTTTGCAAAGAAGATGTTACTTGAATTTATGAAAGCTGAATAAAGGTCTCTCTGCATAGGATAGTATCCGTTTTTATCGTGATCCCAGTCTACTATAACGCCCTCATCGGAATACCATGTACCATCATCATAGAGAGAATAAATTTCATGTTTATCGGCTATAATTTCTGTCATGATTTTGAAACATGACCCCGGCGGTTGTTTTTGCATTGACTTATTTTCCAATGCACCGTAACCCACATTATTTATATAGTCAGAGTTATTGACATATTCTTCAGGGTCAAATGACGGATATGAAACATCTGCCATAACAGAGCCGTCTGTACGCAGTACCACTACAGAACCGACAATATTCACACTTTCCATATATTCATAAATTGCCTGCTGTATGTCTGCGTCAAGAGTGAGTTGAACGGATTTTCCCATATTTTCAGAGGGATTTTCTGAATAGGGGTCTGATGGTCTCAGAATGTCATTGAAAGAATTTTCAATGCCGTTTGAAAATTCGCTGATAATATTTCCTAAAGATATTTTATATTTATGTGAATAATCTCTGTTTCCTTCCTCATCACTTTTTACAAGAATTGTGCCGTTTGCATCGTAGATATTTCCACGCCCTACGTGTGAAACATCAGCAACTTCAAATGTAGTTGCAGTTGTGGTAGTAGTCTGAGAATTGTCGGACGTTTTTGTTGCGGATGTAGTAGTCGTTGTCGTTGTTGTAGTTGTTTCTTTTATTTCTTCATCGGAAACGGGTTTTGAACGTTCACGCCTGTTTTCGGCTTTCAGTATTCCTGAATCGGCAACATCTACAAAATTGCCTTTTTTCACTTTCATAATAACGGGTTCAGGCTTTGTTTCAGGTTCTGATTCTGATTCAGATTCAGATTTTGAAATTTCATTTTGAACAGTTGAACCACACGAAACAGCAGATGCCAGTACCACACCGGCAAGAAAGAAAGAAAAAAACTCTTTTTTTCCAAATTTCATAAATATACTCCTTTTGTCTGTCCTGATTATTTTTATAGGCTTATTTTTTCATATGAATAATTTCCGTGATTTTCGCAAGATTTGATACATTATGATGTATATGTGTATTTTCTTCCATATGTACCAAACGAATAATTATATTGACTGCGATATGAATTATATTGTGATTCTGTTACAGTGTTACTGTTGTACTGGTAATTACTTCCGTCATAGCTGAATGATGCTATATGTATAAATTCTGTGCCTTCCAATCTGTAGAAACTTGTCACTTCATAACCCATACCATAATAATAACTTCTTGCTACGTGGTTTTCAGTATCAACGCCCATAGTGCCATATTCAGCGAATCCCGATGAAATATCAGAGAATGTTGTTTCTGTATAACCACCACTTACATATGTATACACTTTGCATATTGATGCGTGAGCCGTGCCGTCTGATACAATAAGTTCAGGTATGCCGTTTCCGTTAATATCAACTAAATCATACATAGCGGAATCACTTGTTATGAAATCATATTCACTTGTGAGTGAGGCGAGTTTTTTCTTGTATGCACTCTGCCAGTCTACATCGGCAGTATCAGTTATATAACTCCTGCTTGCATAACCATAATATGTATTTCCGCCGGACTGATAACTCACTTTATACCATTCATCAGTATAGCCTGATATTGTAACAGATGAATTTAAAGGCATAACAAGAATAATACTCGCATTCAAGTCAGGAGCTGAACGGAGATTGAGAGCATCATTTACTAACCCATGACTGTCATATGAAATTACAGACGAATCTGTGGTAGTTGTAGTAGTAGTAGTAGTAGTAGTTGTTGTTGTTGTTGTTGTCGTGGTGTTGGTAGTTGTATTATTTGGTTGTGTGCCCTTTATATCAGCAATAATATTATTGATACCTGTCATATTACTCCAGTCATATGACTGAACAGCTGTTCCGCAGTCTATATAATTTTCGGACTGATCTTTT
The DNA here is from genome assembly GCA_947627175.1 of uncultured Ruminococcus sp. GTDB lineage: Bacteria > Bacillota > Clostridia > Oscillospirales > Ruminococcaceae > Ruminococcus. Next base: position 106,484 of record CANQVA010000002.1, on the reverse strand, counting down.
TCATATGTATTTGTTTCGGAAATTTCATTTCCGTCAAATTCTATCAAATTTATTGACTGATACCCCATATGGCAATTATTTTTATAGAGTTTTCCGCCATCTTCACAAAGAACACTGTGACTTGCCGAAATATCGCCTAAAAATACCATTTCATTATTTTTAATGGTGTATATTGAATATGTGTTTGTTGCCTCACTTGCACCCATTTCAATTATAAGTTCATAAACGCCGTCTTTGTTTATATCATAGAGATAATAATTATGAAATAAAAGATTGTCAGCTTCTCCTGACATGGTTTTTATTGAATCACTATACCATGAATAATCAATATTATTTATTGCAGAAGTTGTAGTTGTGTTTGTAGTCTGTTTTGATGAGGTTTTTTCAGAAGTTGTTGTTGTGTTGGTTGTTTGTTTTGAAGATGTTTTTTCAGTAGTAGTAGTTGTTGTTGTTGTTGTTGTTGTGGTAATCTGTTTTGAAGAAGTATTTTCAGTAGTTGTTGTTGTTGTAGTTGTTGTAGTTTGCATTGAAGAAGTTGTTGTTGTGGTGGTAGTCTGTTTTGAAGAGGTTTTTTCAGAAGTTGTTGTTGTGTTGGTAGTCTGTTTTGAAGAGGTTTTTTCGGTAGCTGTTGTTGTAGTTGTAGTTTTTGTTGTTAAATTAGTTGCTGAAGTTGTAGTTTCATTTTTCTGCTTAATCCATGTAGCAGTACCAACTGTTGAAAGTTCTGCATAATATAGTTGTACTTGTGTAGCATCAACTGCATCAATCAGATTATCAAAGTTTACATCTCCCGAAAGTTTTTGTCTTTCATTGAAATTACCTTCACCGCCTGTAGAAACTATTGCATAATATTCCTGAATTTGTGTTGCATCTACAGCATCTATAAAATTATCACCGTTTACATCGCCTCTGAGGTAAGAATTTAAATGAAGAAGAATATTTTTATTTGTTTCTGTTTCAGATAAAATTTCCCATTCATTCCCTGAATATTCGCTATCAATTGTGAAAGTGTATGTTATGTCTTTAAAACTGTCGGGATTGTCGTTGCCGTCGGGAATTGTGAATGTCTCGTTATAAACGGCTGTATCATTGTATTCACTGTCTGTTATTGAAACATTGAGAGTATAATTGCGGTAGTCGTCATCGGTTGTATCTCTGCCTTCAATGTCGAATGAATACGAATTTCCGCCGTCTGCATATGTGATATAATATGGTTCGTCTGTTACTTCAGGAGAAGTAAAATTTATTTTTATTTCAGCTGAAGTGTTTTCAGGAATTTCAACAGTTATTTTTCCGTTTACATCATTTTTATTGAAATGTTCATAAACCGGAGTAATACCTTCTGCGAAAACATTCGGGCATACAATTGTATTTAATGTAGTTGCAGAAAATGTAAAAGCTGAAACAACAGCAAGTATTTCTGATTTTTTCATAAAAAATTTCCTTTCTTTATTGTCTATTGTGACGAAACCGCACTACCGTCATCATTTATTGTTATTATAGTTATATTTTCAGGGTTTACTCCCGAATCTTCAGAAATATAGAGAGAAAAACCGTTGTCACTTGTTTCGCCCTCATGTTCAAGGAGTTTATCCTCAAAGGCATTGAAAGCCATATAATTTATGCCGTTTGCAGTTATAAATATTTTCGTGTTACTGCCTGAAAAAAAGTCTTTTCCGAGTTCTCCGAATATATGAATATACTTTCCGTTTTTTTCATATTTTACAGTCACATCGTGACACACTTCAAGATTTTTGAATTTCAGACTTTCTTCAATTGGTGCAGGCATAACGGGAGCATATTTCTGCAAATCGGGTATATTTCTTTCAACAATTTCAAGTATAACTGTATCTGCACCGTTTTCACCTATTCCGTCCATTCTGTACGGTACTGTCCTTGTAAATTCGGCAGAGCCGAAACATTCAGCCATAAAGGGAAGTATAGCTTCTCCGTATGAATCACGGTACATAAGTAAATTTCCGTTTTTTCCTTCACAGAACGTTTTTATTGACATATCGTCAAAAGCCCTGAAATGTCCGAGATACTGATATTTATATTCATAGTCACTGTATATCTGCATATCGTCCGGTTTTTCAGACGGATAAATCATGTCCGCCAAATCGCCCTGATGGTCATTTCTGATTGTCCAGTTTCCGGAGGGGCATTTTTCCCTGCCGAGCATTTCTAAAAGGCGTGCATGACCTGCATATGCTCCGAGGTTATTCCAGTGTGTGTCTTTTTTGTGGTAAAGCGGAATATTTGACTCTGTATTCAGAATAACTTCTTTCATATCGCAGAAAGGGAAATCATCTTCAAAACTCTCTGAAAGTTTTTCATAATTTCCCTTATTTTCTGTGGGGGAGTAATTAAACGGCATATATTCAGGATAAACGGAATTTTTATTCGGTGCTATTGTGAATATAAACCGTGCGTTATTCTGTTCGCAGTAGTTGTTCATCATTTCAAGATTATTCTTTATATTATTTACCCCTCTGTCACTCAGGGTATCTATATTAAGAAAATCGTTTACTGTTTCACCGTAATAGAGCCAGCCGTTTTTTCCGACTATCACGTCATCATTTGGAGAAGTCCCGAAAACTGTCGATTTTAGCCGTCCGTCAAGTGTAACTAATTGTTGGCGGAAAGCAAAGTGTTCCGAAAAATAAGTTTCAAATTCGTCAAAATATTCAAAATTTATATTGCCATTATCGTCTTTTATTTTTGGAGCATCTGAAAGACGGCGTTTTTCATCTGAAGCATCAGATTTAACAAACGGCATAAATGCAGACGGTACAAGGCATATCCCTATGAATACAGCCGAATATATTTTATATAATATGTTTTTTTTCATATATACCTCCGTCAGAATCTGAAATAAATAAACGGATTGTATGAAGATGATGAAAGTGTAAATATACAGATAATAAGCATTACAAGCGATACTGCATATGAAAATATTTCACCTGCTGAAAGTATTTTTTCAGAGGTTATTTTTCTTTTTGCCGTCTGCCATACAGGCATTGAGAATATGCAGGCAAACACAAGCATTATAATATACATAGGGGTAAATTGCTGTATAAATATTGCTGTGCTTTCGGCACTGTTATGTGACGGACTGAACATTCTGCCTATAAAACGACAAGCGGATGTTATATTATCTGCCCTGAAAAATACAAACGCTGTAACAGTCACAAGAAGTGTGTAAATATGCCTGAATGGTCTGAACAATTTTTCAGTGTTTATGATTTTGTATGATTCAAGCATCATGAATACACCGTTTATAAGTCCCCATACTATGAAATTCAGGCTTGCACCGTGCCATAGTCCCGTACAGAAAAAAACAAACAGCTTGTTTAAAGCCGTGCGGACACTGCCTTTTCTGTTTCCGCCGAGCGGTATATATAAATATTCCTTGAACCACGTTGAAACGGATATATGCCACCTTTTCCAAAATTCCTGCATACTTCCTGATATATACGGATAATTGAAATTTTCCTTAAATTCAAATCCGAACATTGCACCAAGTCCTATAGCCATATCACTGTAACCGCTGAAATCAAAATAAATCTGCAACATATAAGAAACAGCTCCCAACCATGCAAGAGGGAATGTAAGTTTATCTGTTTCAAGTCCGTATACATAGTCAGCAGTAACAGCCATTGTATTTGCGATAAGTAATTTTTTTGAAAGACCTGTTATAAATCTCCTTATACCCTGTGCATTTTTTTCGGGGGTAAGTTTTCTTTTGTCAATCTGTTCAGCAAAATCATAATACTTGATGATAGGACCTGCAACGAGTTGAGGAAAAAACGTTATGTAAAGGGCAAGCCTGTAAAAACTTCTTTGAATATATTTCGGTTCTTTGTAAGCGTCAATAACATATGACATTGCCTGAAATGTATAGAATGATATACCTATAGGGAGGGCAATATTCGGTATACTCATACTGAGAAACGGCAGACGGTTAAGCATTTCCGCACCGAATCCGGCATATTTGAAAATACCGAGCATAAGCAGATTTGACGCAATACTTATTACAAGAACAGTTTTTCTTGCTTTATTTGTTTTTTTCATGGAAAGTCCGAAAATATAATTCATGATGATAGAAATTATCATCAGAACTATTGCTTTCGGTTCTCCGTAGGTATAAAATGCTATGCTGAAAATAAGCAGGAGAATGTTTTTAGATTTAACAGTCGGAATTATACGATATAGTATATAGACAGATGTTAAAAATATAAACAGAAATACGGGACTGCTGAATACCAAAACAGTTCCCCCTTTCTTATACGGGAGTATAGAAGAAAATAGTAGTTACAATATCACCGTCATACTGTATGTCCATTTCATTATTGCCTGAACTGTAAATAATCATGTTTCCGCTTTCCGTGCCTGTACCATAAGCACTTTCAACGTCTGCACATGTACTACCGATTTTAATGCCCTTATCTGTCTGATAATTACCGCCTGTTATTTCAATCTGGAATATATATTCTGTGTCTCCGTCAACGTAACACTGTATTTCAAGTCCGTCATACTGGTAAATTTTATCATCATGTCCGTTTGTAAGACAAGCTGCACCACCGCCTTCATAAACAGGAGTGCCAAGACGTGAAACTATTCCCGACGCATCTGTCAACAGTTGGTCAATATTGAATTTCACTTCTTCCTGCTGTGGTTCTTCCGGCTGATTTTCATTTCCGTTGTCATTATTATTTTCCGGCTGATTATTATTTTCTTCCTGATTTTCATCAACGTTTTCAACAGGCTGTTCAACTTGTTCCGGCGGAGTAGTTTCTTCCGGCTGTGGAACTTCTGCAACTGTTGTCACTGCCGTTGTTGTTGTAGTTACTTCTGTATCAGTTGAAGTATTTGTTTCTGTACCGCTTTCTTCTGTAGATGATGTCGTTGTTGTTGTATCAGAAGTAATTTCTGTTTCAGTTTCTTCTGTAGAATCTTCCGTTGAATTTTCTGTTGTTTTTTCCTCACTGAGTGAAATACTTACAGTAGAATCTTCTGATTCGTCATTTCCGCATGAAACTGCTGACACTGTCAGAAGTAAAGCGGTTGCGAATAATATAGCTTTTGAATTCATATTTTTTTCCTCCATTATCACAAATTCATAAATCCTGAACGTTTTATGAGAACAGGACTATTTTAATTATATGTCGGATAAACATAATTATAAAAAGTGTAATTTTGTGACTGTAAATAACTGAAACTTACCTGAAAATATCCGTTGCAGGTATCTATACAAGTCCAATATCCATTGATTTTTACTTCATTCCAGTAATGGTCGCCACTTCCTCTGCCCGTACCGTGAACTATTCTTGACTCATATCCTGCTTGTTTATAGAGCAAGTCTGTTATTGCGGCGTAATAATAGCATACTATAAAGCGATTGTCAAAAGCATAATTTGCAAAATATGACCAGCCTATAGCCTCAATTTGTGCTTGTGTCTTTGTGGCTTCCATATGACTGTACCTGTTGTTGTTTACGACAAAATTATAAATTGCTTGTGAGCTTGTGCCTATACGTGCTATTACAGCATTTGCCCTCTGTTGTACTGCTGAAAGCTGAACTCTGCCGTCCTCACCGATTACTTTTCCGTCAATTGTAGTATTCGTTTCCATTATTCCGGAATCGTTGAAAAAATATTGATAGCCGTCAATCGTCTGCCAGCCGAAAACCATTTTTCCGTTTTCGTTACTGAAATAACATTGATTGTCATTTACTTTTATCCAGCCTGTTTGTCTTTTTCCGTCATCACCGAAAAAATATGTACCGTCGTCAGGTATTGTAATAAGACCTGTTGCAACAGAGCCGTCAGGCGAAAAATAATATTCCGCATCATCAACAACATGACGACCGAAAAGTATTCTTCCGTCATTGCCACAATAATATTTTTTGTCGCCGTCCTCAACCCATTCCGTCATCATTATGCCGTCAGGTGAAAAATAATACATATTTTCATCAATTATAACTTTTCCCGTTGTTATAATACCTTCTTCAGAAAAATAATATCTTTTTTCGTCAATGTCCTGCCAGCCTTTCGCCATAACTCCGTCATTTCCGAGATAATACTTATTTCCCTCATAATCCTGCCAGCCTGTAAGCATTTTTCCGTCTGTACCGAATATAAAACATTCACCATTGTCATTTTTGATAATTCCTGTTGACATTTTGCCGTCATTTGTAAAAAAGTATGTACTGTCATCTATTACAGTTTCGCCTGTCTGTGCTTTTCCGTCTGAATTTACATAATATGTATCTTCGCCTATTTCCGTAAATCCTTCTTCTGTAACGGCAGAGCCTTTTTCCGAAAGAATGTATGCACCGTCGTCACTTTCTTTGAAACATTCTGTAATTTTTCCCTTTTCCGTGTCAATGTAGTATTTTTTACCACAGTATTCAATCCAGCCTGACAAAGGTTTTCCTGTTTCGGGGTCAAAATAAAATCTTTTTCCGTCTATCGTCCGCCAACCTGTTTTAAGAACGCCATTTGCGGAGAAAAGATATTTCTGTCCGTCAATTTCCTGCTCACCCGTAAGATAATTTCCGTCTGCATCGTAATAAAAAATACGTCCGCTGTCATCTGTGAACCATTCACGTGCAGAACTATCGGCATATACAGCTGACGGAACAGCAGAAATAACGCTTAATACAGCTGTAAATGCACATATCGCAATTTTTTTGTTGAACTTCATAAGCTCTTCCTTTCTTTTTTATTTTCAATAATATATTCGCCTGATAATATCAAAAAAGGACATATTTTTATTATTCATCTTCATCAATTTCAAAATTTATTACTTCATCATGTGAAAATTTAGTTTCATCGCAGTCACATATCATAAATGATACTGCTTTCTGGGCATTTGAAATAGTACATTGCATTGAATCTCCGCCGTACTCTCCGTCTATTGTCCATGTAGCAGGTTCTTTGTCAAGACAAGTAAAAATTATTTTATCCGTCCGAAAAAATTTTATATAGTCGCTGTCTATTTCTTCTTTTATGTCAAGTAGTGAAGTCACTATACGTTGCAGTTGTACAAGATTTGAAGGCTTTTTTATGAGTATAACTTCAAATAATCCATCGTCAAGCATAAAATCATTCATTGAAAGCAAACCCGCAACAGATGCAGTATTTGTGACCATTCCCAAAAGAAAATCATCTTCAATTACATTGTCGTTATATTCAATTTTCATACGCTTTGAACGTATGCTTGTAAGCTGCATAAGAGCATTCAAAATATATGCCGCATGACCAAGTATATTTTTTACTTGCTGTGGTGTTTCATAGGTTATGTTGGTGAAAGCTCCGAAAGCCGCTATATACATGAAATATGAATCATTGAAACAGCCTGCATCACATTCAACGGGATGACCGTTGATAATCCAGTTTACAGACTCCATAATTCCCTTTGGTATTTCAAGACTTCTCGCAAAGTCATTTGTTGAACCTGCCGGAATATATCCTATTGGAATTTTCCGTTCACTTTTCATTATGCCTTGCAAACATTGACTTAAAGTTCCGTCACCGCCTGCACATACAAGAACATCATAATAATTACTCTCACACGCATATTTTGCAGATTCTGATGCATCTTGACCGTTTTGTGTGGGGTGTACAGTAACTTCATATCCGTTTTTTGTAAATTCATTTATTATATTGCCGAGAATATCGCTTATCATAGCTTTTCCGGCAACAAGATTCACTATAAGATACATTTTTGTCATAATAAAAATCCTCCTGATTACTATTATATAATGATTCATTATAATTTTCAAGATTATTATAATAAATTAAAATAAAAAAATATTTTCAAAGCTATTGACTTTTTTAAAAAGACATGATATAATATAAAAGCTGAAACAATTACAGCATAAATATTAACTGGGGTGTCGCCAAGCGGTAAGGCAACGGACTCTGACTCCGTCATTTCGAGGGTTCAAATCCTTCCACCCCAACCATATATATTTTCAGAAAAAAGTCCGATATTCGGACTTTTTTGTTTTTATAATTTATTTTTCATGAGGTGAATTATTTGGAATATCTTATTATGCATAAAAATATTCCTGTTGCAGAAATTGAAATAGATGATATATCGGGAGTTATAACGGCGGTCAATGATGTAATACACATGGAACATATTCCTGTAGGAGTTATCCATTCTTTAAGGCACAAGCAGATTATTGACCGTGCTTCCCTTAATCATTGGTGGCGAGGGCGTTCAATTCCTGCAAGCCGTATGGGAATTTCTGAAGCGTTGAACACTCTCGGAATATATGAAACAAGTGAACTTCTTACAAAATGTTTTGGATTGAGTTTGTCTGACCACTATTGGATAAAACCAATAAAAAGTAATCTGACATGGGAAAATGTAAACTTTTTTGATAATGATTTTTCCGACGATATAGGCGATGTTCTTTTCGGAATAAATAAAAAAATTTCAGGGTTTGATTTTGTTTCACCTGACAATACATCTGACGGAAGTCTTAAAAAGCGTTGGAAAATAATAAACGGAAAACGTTGTCTTATAAAATCAGGTTCCGCACCGTTCAGGCAACAGCCTTTCAATGAAGTTATAGCTTCAAAAATAATGGACAGACTGGGAATAAATCATGTTTCATATAATATTATACGAAACGGAAATGAACATTATAGCATATGCGAAAATTTTGTGACGAAAGATACAGAACTTGTAAGTGCGTATAGAATTTTACAGATTCGTCCGAAAGAAAATCATGAAAACGAATATATGCATTATGTGAATATTTGCAAAGAATCGGGTGTAAAAAATATTGTTTCTTCAATTGATGCAATGATTGTAATTGATTATATTATCGCAAACGAAGACAGACATTTCAATAATTTCGGACTGCTGAGAAATGCGGATACTCTTGAATGGATTGGTACAGCCCCGATTTTCGACAGCGGAACTTCTCTATGGTATGACACACAGGAAAAATTTATACCTTATGCAGATATAAAATGTAAACCATTTAAAAAAACACACGGTGAACAATTAAGACTTGTTTCGGATTTCAGCGTTTTTGATTTTTCAAAGCTTGACGGAATCGAAAATGAAATTATTGAAATTATTACAGACGGAAATTCAGAAAGTTTTATTGATGATAGCAGAGCGAAAATTATAGCGGAAAATGTACAACATAGAATTGATAATCTGAAAAAAATTACCCTTACCGTAAAATAATATAAAAAATAAAAAATATTCCGGTTATAAAACTTTTGAGCATCTGACGCTTATGCCGTTTTTTAATAGATTGATTATTTGTGCGTGATGAAATTATATAAAAGCACAAAAAATCAGTTAATGAGTACTATACATCATTGAAATTGTGGATTTTTTACAGTATAATATAAACAATGAAAAACAAAGTGCGAAAGTTGCACATAAGGTGCAAGAAAAATTTATCATCATTATATTTTATGGAGGAAATGTAAAATGAAAAACAAAGTTCTCAGCAGACGTGCAGCAGCTATTGCAGCCGCAGCAGTAATGTCAGCATCATGCATGACATCAATCATAAACAGCCCCGTTTATATGCCTGTAAAATCAATGACAGCATCAGCAGCAGACAGTGTGTCAGTTTTAAGTTCTGTAGGATACGGTGAAGGTATGTATGCTACATGGTCAGCAGTATCAGGTGCAGAGGGCTACAACGTTTACGTTGACGGCGTTCAGATTGATTCAATGCTTATAAGACAGTATTCAGGATATATGAGAGCTGATGCAGTAGGTCTTAAAGCAGGCAGTCACACTATGAAAATCGTTCCTGTTATCGGTGGCAAAGAGGATTCTTCAAAGGCTGCTGAAACAAAGGCAGATGCTTATGCACATGACCGTTCAGGTTTTGGTTTTGTAAATGGTACATCATCGGGTGCATATAATGAAGACGGCACTCTTAAATCAGATGCTGTTGTTGTTTATGTAACAGATGAAAACAAGGATTCAGTAAGTGTTACACTTCCTGATAAAAAGGGAAATGATACAACACTTACAGGTGTACAGAATATCATTACCAATCTTAAAAGCAATAATTCCGCACCTCCTGTATCAATAAGATTTATCGGCAATATCACTGACCCTGCCGGTATGCCGAGCGGTGACCTTTATGTTGATACTGTAACTTGTGGTCTTACAGTTGAGGGTATCGGCAATGATGCAACATTAAACGGTTTCGGTCTTGTTATGAAAAATTCTTCAAATGTTGAAGTAAGAAACATAGGTTTCATGAACTGCAACAGCAAAGAGGGCGACGACTGTGGACTTCAGCAGAAAAATGACCATGTATGGGTACATAACTGTGACTTCTTCTATGGTGACGCAGGCTCAGATGCTGACCAAGTAAAGGGCGATGGTGCATTAGATACAAAGACTTCTTCATATATAACTCATTCATACAATCACTTCTGGGATAACGGAAAATCTAATCTTCAGGGCATGAAGAGCGAATCAACAGAAAACTATATTACATATCATCATAACTGGTATGACCATTCAGACTCACGTCATCCGAGAATAAGAACTTGTACAGTTCATATATACAATAACTACTATGACGGAAATGCCAAGTACGGCGTAGGTGTTACAATGGGTGCATCTGCTTTTGTAGAAAGTAACTATTTCAGAAACTGCAAATATCCTATGCTTATTTCAATGCAGGGTACAGACGTTGAAACAGGTGGTACATTCTCAGGTGAAGACGGCGGTGTAATCAAGGCTTACGGAAACTTCATTGAAGGTGCGAAAGCTATGGTTTCATACAGCGATAACAATACAGAATTTGATGCATACATTGTAAATGACAAAAGCGAAAAAGTTCCCTCAAATGTAACCTGCAAACAGGGCGGTACATCATATAATAATTTTGATACTGCTTCTACTATGTACAGCTATACAGCAGATTCACCGGAAGTTGCAAAAGAAAAAGTAACATCTCAGGCAGGACGTGTTGATGGTGGTGATTTCCAGTGGACATTTGACAATTCTGTTGATGATGAAAGTTATGCTGTAAATCAGGGACTTAAAGATGCACTTGTTGCTTATGATGATTCAATTGTAGCTATCGGCAGTGGTTTCAAGTCAGATTCATCAACTACACCTGCACAAACAACTCCTTCACAAACATCTCCCACACCGTCACAGACAACAACTACTACTGCCCCCGTAGCTACTGATATACCTTCACCCGTTGTTCCGTCAGGTGATGTAAAAGTAGTTTATGCCGGCGGTTGGAATGAAATGGCTTATCTTGTATGTTCAGGACTTTCAGATGCAAACGTTACAGGCGTATCATATTCAGGTGCATCAACAGGTTCACTCAAAGGTGAAGATTTGGAATACCTTGTAAGAGATGTTGAAGAGGGTGTACGTGTTGACCTCCTCGGTCTTAAACCCGGTACTTATTCAATTACTCTTGATACATCAAAGGGCAAAGTTACACAGTCCGGTATTGTTGTAGGACAGCAAGATCGTTCAGGATTTGCACACTTCAACTATGATGAAGGCGTAGGTGCTTATACTGACGGCGGTGAACTTAAAGCAAACGCAAAAGTTATTTATGTAACAGATGAAAATAAAAATACAGTTTCCGTAACTTCAAAGGACGGCACAACAGTTACAGGTATAGGAAATATTCTTAACTCTGTTGGTCAGGACGTTGGCGGCGGAAAGACTGCAAACGGCGGTACTGCTAACTCAAATGCAGGCATTATAAAGAAACTTGCACAGGACGGCACACCTCTTGTAATTAGAATTGTAGGCGATGTTAAAGCACCTGAAGGACTTACTGAATATGATTCTGTAAATTATGGCGGTTCAGTAGGTGATAACGGCTTCATGGCAAGAATGAAATCAGGTAAAGATGTTACAATTGAAGGTGTCGGCACTGATGCAACAGTAGATGGTTGGGGATTCCATTTCATGGCTGAATCTTCTGCTCCCGATTTAGGAAAGAGTTTTGAAGTAAGAAATATTGCTTTCAGAAATGTTCCTGAAGATTGTATCGGCATGGAAGGCGTTCAGGAAGGTGACGCACTCACAGCTTCCGTTGAAAGAGGTTGGGTACACAACTGCGAATTCTATGTACCAAAGATTTCTAATCCCGCTGAATCAGATAAAGCAGAGGGTGACGGAGCTTGTGACTTCAAACGTGGTCAGTACTTCACAAACAGCTACTGCTATTATGAGGGCTATCACAAAACTAACCTCGTAGGTTCATCAGATACAAGTTTACAGTATCACCTTACATATCATCACAACTACTGGAAAAACTGCGAATCAAGAGGACCTCTTGCACGTCAGGCTGATATCCATATGTATAACAATATTTTTGACGGTCAGACAAGTTACTGTGCAAGTGTAAGAGCAAATGCATATATTTTCTCTGAATACAACGCATATGTAAATCAGTGTAAAGACCCTGTACTTCTTAAATCGGGCGGTGTTTTCAAGAGTTATAACGATGCACTTCTCAGCCTTAAAAAAGGTGCAAAGAATGAGGGTACAGCCGTAACAAGCAGAGACCAGAAAGTAAGCAATAACAATAAATATCCCGATTTTGAAACAAATTCTTCTGTTTCATATATTCCGTCAGGCAACTACAGTCTTAAAGAGGCTGAGGGTGAATCACTCTATACAGCACTTTCGTCTGATTTTGAAGTATACGGCGGATGCATGGACAATCAGAATATTTCTACAGGTAATCCCTCAACTTCACAGACTACAACTTCAAATAATCCGAGTTCTTCCGGTAGTACAACAACTACTACATCTTCTACAAAGCCGGTTACTCCTCCTGTTTCAGGCGGATACGTTCACAATTTCACACTTAACGGCACAACAAGTGATTTCTATACTATAACAGGTAACCTCTCAACATCAAAAGGCACTGTAAATTATAACGGTCTTACTCTCACACAGTGCCTCAAGATGGAAAGTGCCACAAGTGTTACATTCAATGCTACATCAGCAGGAAAAATTACACTTGTATTTGCTGAACCTGCTGCAACAATAAAAATTGATGGTACTAAATATACATCTTCGGGAGATGGAACAATCACAGTTGACCTTAAAGCAGGCAGTCACACTATTACAAAGGCAGATTCCGCAAACCTCTTCTATATGGTTTATTCAGGAGAAGGAACAGAGCCTTCAGGAAATGCTGTAATGGGCGATACAAACGAGGACAAAACAGTAAATATTTCAGATGCTGTACTTATCATGCAGTCAATTGCAAATCCTGACGAGTTCAAAGTTTCGGAGCAGGGCAAAATTAACGGCGACGTTATCGACAGCGGAAACGGTCTTACAAATATGGACGCTCTTGCTATTCAGTATGTTGAAATAAAAACAATTACAAGCGATGCATTCCCGATGACATCAGCAGAACTTGATAATTTAAGTAAGTAATACCAAAAAACTCCCTCAAATATAATGATATAATAATGAAAGAAGGAACTCTCAGAGTTCCTTCTTTCATATCAGTAGACGGTATAAAAAATGCCGTCTTTTTTTGAGAGAAAACGCCGTTTCATACGTCTAATAATTATAGCCGGAATAAACAAAACGAATTTTTGTATATTGCTTGACTTTATGTTTTAATTATGATATAATTTTTCTGTGAACGTTTGAAATATCAGTCCGGATTAACATAAATAATTAAATGAAATGGAGGATTTGATGTTAAACATATTTCTTGCGGTTATTATTCCTGCGTTTTTCTTCGGCTTTTCCTTTGTAATTGACACAAGAGATGAATTGTCGGATAAAAGCAAGGAAAAAATTTCTTTACAATTATCCGAGGAAAAAATATTCCGACGGCACACTTTAATTCTCTTTGTGGCAGAAGTAGTAATATTTCTGCTGATGGCAATATTTTCAGAGTATCTTATGTTCAATGACGGAAAACACATAAATATTTTAGTCCTCTGTATAACTGCACTGCTTCCGTTTATAGCGGTTTCATCTCCTTATATCACAAAAAATGAATCTTTGTGCAGATTTTTAAAAAAATCTGCTGTTTGTGCGGTTGTTATTTTTGTAGCTGAAGTAGCTGTATTCAATGCAAAAAGTTTTACAAATTCATCTGTTGACGTTAAATTTACAAATAGTGATATTACAATAGAAAACAATGCAGAAATAACTGACGATAAAATAAATATTACTGGAAATTCAGCTGTTGAGATTACAAATATCCCTGACGGCACTAATGCACTTATTGTTGATATAAGCCAGAAAAAAGACAAAAACAGTCTGCCGTTTTCTGTTTCTCTTGCAATGAAAGACGGAAATTTCAGTCAATCATATATAACTGTACAGTCAAAGCGGACAAGGGCGTATGATGAGGGGCTTGACTTTTCTTTCCGTCCTTATGGCAGTATAATTTCACTGAAAATGTCATTAAGTGATATTTCAAATCCTGTTACTATAAACAGTATACGTGCAGTAGGAGCTTTGCCTTTTGAATTTTCACTTATAAGGTACTTTATACTGCTTGCAGTTTCTGTATTTATTGTGGCAGTAAAAGAATTCATACTGTACAAAATAACATTTAATTTCAGAAAACGTTCACATATTATAATTGCTGAAATTATGGCGATTGTCTGTACACTAAGTACAATTGCATTTTTCCAGCCTGAACAGGAAAGTATTGAATATACAGGAAATGCCACTGAACTTACAGTCAGCCCGTATGCCCTTACTTTCGACGCATTCAAGAAACATCAGGTTTATCTTGACATTGAACCCGACCCCGGGCTTGAAGATATTGAAAATGTATATGAATCTTCACAGCGTACTGAATCAGGTCTGTTCTATTTGTGGGACTATGCATATTATAAGGGTCATTATTACTGTTATTTCGGTGTTGCTCCTGTTATTACTTTCTATTTCCCTTATTATTGGATTACAGGAAAACTTCCAACTCTGCCAATGGCAAATGCATTCTTTGTATTTTTTGCGGTGTTCTTCTTCTGTCAGGCACTTCTTTCCGCTGTAAAACTCTTTGCTCCAAAGCCGAATATGCTTTTGCTGTTGGGAGCGATGCCGGCGGGAATGTGTTGTCTTGAGGTATTTTATTTGCTTAACTGGGCTGATATGTATTGTCTGCCTATTGCATCGGGACTTTGTTATCTGTTTCTGAGTATATGGCTCGGCATGAAAGCGTGCAGTATGAAAAAGCATATTCCGAAACTTGTCGCTCTTACACTCGGCGGAATTTTTCTCGCTCTCTGTGTTGCATCACGTCCCGGACTTTCTCTCGGTTCGGCAATACTTATACCGCTATTTATGGGTATTCTTTTAAATAAAAAAGAAAAATTTTCATACCGTATCACACAGGCTTGCTGTTTCGTTATTCCACTTGTTATCGGCGGTTGTATGGTCATGTGGTACAATATGGCACGTTTCGGTTCACCGTTTGATTTTGGAGCATCATACCAGCTTACTGTAAGTGATGTACACGCAAACCGCATATCGTTTGCCGGATTTTTCGGAATGCTGTATCATTATATTCTGCCCGTTCTCAACCAAAGAGCATCTTTCCCATTCTTTGAACCACTATTATTCAGTACTAATAATTACGGTTCATATATTTATGTAGCTGACGGAATAGGTGCATTGACTTTTCCGCTTATATTTATGGGAATGCTTATGATTCCTGTTACTGTTCAGAGAAAAGGAAAAAGATTTGCTTATGGTGTTACAAAAATACAGCGTAATGCAGTTTTTGCCGTATGCTGTTTTGTTCCTGTTTTTATAGCTTGGCAGAATTTTTGTCTGGGCGGAATAATAATGCGTTATATTGTTGATATAATGCCTCTGTTTACAATAATAGCAGTAATTGCCATTCTGAGAAGTACGGTAAAACCATCAAAAAACAAATACCGCTATATTATCGCAGGTATTGCGGAAGTGTCCACTTTCTGTCTGGGCTGGCTTGTTGCTATAGGACGTTCAAACGGAAATCTCGGTAGGCATTGTCCGAATCTCTATGATATTGCGGAAAATTTAATTATATTCTGGCAGTAAATGCCATGAAAGGAAATGTACTATGAAAAAGGTTATTATTATCGGTGCAGGGCCTGCTGGTCTTACGGCAGCCTATGAACTTTTGAAGGACAAGTCAGGCGAATATGAAGTAACTGTCCTTGAGGAAACAAATGCTATCGGCGGTATCTCAAAAACTGTTAATTACAAGGGAAACCGCATGGATATGGGCGGACATCGCTTTTTTTCAAAAATTCCTGAAGTAAATAAGTGGTGGAATAATATGCTCCCCATGCAGGGTTCACCGTCCTATGATGATATTCTTCTTAAAAGAAAGACACGTATAAAAAAAGGGGGGCCTAACCCCGAAAAAACAGACCGTGTAATGCTTACAAGACGCAGAGTTTCACGCATTCTTTTTAACTCAAAATTCTATGATTACCCCGTTTCCCTCAAACCCGAAACTATTAAGAATTTCGGATTTTTTACAACTATGAAAGTAGGTTTCAGCTATCTTGCCGCAGTAATTCACAAACGTCCGGAAAATAACCTTGAAAACTTTTATATAAATTGTTTCGGTAAAGAACTTTATTCAATGTTTTTTGAGTACTATACAGAAAACCTGTGGGGCAGACACCCGAGCGAAATTGATGCTTCATGGGGGGCACAGCGTACAAAGGGACTTTCAATCGTTGGTATTATAAAGGACTTTTTCGGAAAACTTTTCAAGGTAAAAAACCGCAAAGTAAATACATCTCTTATTGAAGAATTTAAGTATCCTAAACTTGGCCCCGGACAACTTTGGGAAGTTACTGCCGATGAAATAAAAAAACTTGGCGGTACAATTATCATGAATGCAGGCGTTAAGAAAATCCATAAAAATGATGACAATATTCTTACAGGTGTAACTTATGTCAAGGACGGTGAAGAAATACAGCTTAACGGTGATTATATTATTTCTTCAATGCCTGTAAAGGATTTAGTTGCCGGAATGAATGACGTTCCGTCAGAACCTGCAAGAATCGCTGCCGGATTGCCTTATCGTGATTATATGACGCTTGGCGTTCTTATTCCTAAACTCAATCTTAAAAACCTTACTAAAATGAAAACAGTCGGAAACATTGTTCCTGACTGCTGGGTATACGTTCAGGACAGACGTGTTAAAATGGGAAGATTTCAGATTTATAACAACTGGTCGCCTTACATGGTAAAGGATTTGAAAAATACTGTCTGGGTTGGTCTTGAATATTTTGTCAATGAGGGTGATAAGTTCTGGAATATGACGGAAGCACAATTTTCCCGTTTCTGTGTAAAAGAAATGGTAAAACTCGGTCTTATCAACAGCCCCGACGAAGTTATTGATACACATATGGAAAAGGTAAAGAAAGCCTATCCTGCATATTTCGATACATATGAGGAAATGGACGACCTTATCAGTTATCTTGATACTATTGACAATCTCTACTGTGTCGGAAGAAACGGTCAGCACCGTTATAATAATATCGACCACTCAATGGTTACTTCTTTTGAAGCAGTAAAGAATATTAAATCCGGAAGAAAAGACAAGTCCAATATTTGGAGTGTAAATACTGAAAAAGAGTACCACGAGGAGAAAAAGTAATGGACGGCTTTCAGGAAATAAAGGATATTTTCCGTGAAAGGAAGTTTGGAAAACTTTTTGTAGGCGATACTGAAAATACAATTATACAGTTTTTCCGCTATGTTTTTGTAGGCGGACTTGCGACTGTTGTTGACTGGGGAATTTCCTATATTCTTTTCAGATTTGCCTTTCATGAACAGTTTGCGGAACTCGCAAATTCTCTTTCATTTGTCGCCGGACTTATTGTAAATTATGTAATAAGCACGTTTTGGATTTTCCGCAATTCAAAAGTAGAAAACAGATTTGTGGAGTTTATCGGATTTGCGGCGATAGGTCTTGTCGGACTTTTTATAACTATCGGTATTACAAAACTTTTCAAAATATGGCTTGCTGATAAAACAAGTCTGTTTCAGATTATAGCTAAAGTCGTTTCAACGGCTGTTTCATTCCTTTGGAACTTTTTTGCAAGAAAATTTCTGCTTTTCAATGGTAAAAAAGAAGAAAAATAAAATAATTACAGACGCATATCAGATATTATGACATTATAGAATAAGGCTTTCTGCGACATACAGAAAGCCTTTTTTGTTATACTATTACAATTTTCTTGAAAGCCTTTTTGCCTTTACGGATAATAACGCTGTCGGGGTTCAATTGTGTTTTCGGGTCAGTGATTTTTTCGTCATTTACTGTTATACCGCCTTGTTGTACAAGCCTTCTCGCCTCTGAAACAGACGGTGCAAGATCTGATTTTACTATGAGATTAAGCAGACCCATTATTCCGTCAGTGAGGTCAGCAGAAGAAATTTCAGCAACAGGCATATTTTCATTTGAACCATTACCGCCGAAAAGTGCCTTTGATGCCTCTATAGCTTTTTCGGCTTCTTCCTCACCGTGAACAAGTTTTGTAAGTTCATATGCAAGGAGTTCTTTTGCCTTGTTGAAACCTGCTCCCTCAAGGGTTTTTTCCATTTCCTCTATTTCTTCAATAGGTACGAATGTAAGCATTTTAAGGCATTTTATAACATCAGCATCAGCAACGTTTCTCCAATACTGGAAAAACTCATAGGGAGAAGTTTTTTCACGATCAAGCCATACAGCACCCTTTTCAGTTTTGCCCATTTTCTTTCCCTCACTGTTAAGTAAAAGAGTAATAGTCATAGCATAAGCATCTTTTCCGAGTTTACGTCTTATAAGTTCAGTACCGCCGAGCATATTGCTCCACTGGTCATCACCGCCAAACTGCATATTACAGCCATATTCCTGAAAAAGTTTATAGAAGTCATAACTCTGCATAATCATGTAGTTAAATTCAAGGAAAGAAAGTCCTCTTTCCATTCTCTGCTTATAGCATTCAGCAGTAAGCATTCTGTTTACACTGAAACAAGCACCTACTTCACGGAGCAATTCAATATAATTAAGATTCATAAGCCAGTCAGCATTATTTACTGCAATAGCCTTTCCGTCGGAAAAATCAATAAAACGGCTCATCTGCTTTTTGAAACATTCGATATTGTGCTGAATTGTTTCGGGAGTAAGCATTTTTCGCATATCAGTCTTTCCGGAGGGGTCGCCAATCATGCCTGTACCTCCGCCGAGAAGTACAATAGGCTTATTTCCTGCCATCTGAAGTCTTTTCATAAGGCAAAGAGCCATAAAATGTCCGACGTGCAGACTGTCGGCAGTAGGGTCAAAACCTATATAGAAAGTAGCTTCTCCTTTATTTATGAGTTCTTCAATTTCTTTTTCGTCTGTAAGCTGGGCAAGAAGTCCACGTCTTTTAAGTTCTTCAAAAGTAGTCATTAAAAAATCTCCTTTTCTCAAAATAAACTAAAACAATAATAACATATCTGCACAGAAATGTCAAGGCAGTATTTGTTAATTTAAAAAAATATTTTAAGACTATTGACATTTATTTATCTTTGAGATATAATGTTAATATTGGGTGCTGATGTGGCACAGTCGGTAGCGCAACGCCTTGGTAAGGCGTAGGTCGTCGGTTCAAGTCCGATCATCAGCTCTGTTAAACAGGCATTTTCTTTTCGGAAAGTACCTGTTTTTTTCTGAATCAAAAGGGGTGTTAAAAATGCCATCAGTAAATATTTTAAAGGAAATAGATGTTTCAGAATATACGTGGTGTAATTCCGCCGTTATGTTCAGAGTATGGAACGGTATAGGAACTATAACGCATAAAACAAATAAAGAAGATGAAAATTATTGTTATTACAGTCATTTATTTCTGAACAACAAACCCATATTGCAGTCATATGAGGCAATTTGTCCGACTTGTAGCGGAATGCTTGCGACAGGTTACGGCATAGAGAATATAGACTGTCCTGAACTTAAAGCCGTCCGTGAATGTCTTAACAGTAATTACACTGATATAAAAACATCTGCCGAAATGCTTAAACCGCTTCTTGCACTTCTTGATGATGGTTATTATCTGCTTGCAGATATTCCGCATTTTCCTACTGACGGAAATAATAATTTTTTCTGGTCTGTACCGAATGATTTAACTGAAAATCCTGCTTTATGCTGTTCTTATTATCATGAGTTTTTTTACGGTTGTACAGATAGTTTCCCGCAATATCTCTATCCGACACAATCCGCAGAATTATGTAATCAGAAACGCATTGACGAATATGTTGAAATACTGAAAAATAACCCCAATTCGCTAAGGGCGTTGGTTTATCATGAATACGGATTTGTAAGTGCATTGCTTGACGGTCATCACAAGGCAACAGCGGCGACACTCCTCGGACAAAAAATAAATTGTCTTACTATAATAAAAGCAGATGGTTGTACTTTTAAAAATGTTACCGGTTGTACTTTTAAAAATGGTACAAAAACGCCTTACAATAATAATACAGAAATCAACAGTATTAACTTCAGCAGTATAAGAATACCTGTTAATGGTCTTTACGGAGAATATTTCCCGAATTATAATAAAAAGACTGACGAAAATATAGATGTTAAAAAATACAGTCTTACCGGTAGAAAATTCCCAAAAGCTGAAAGCAATGCCAAAAAATATTATTTTGATATAAAAACACTTATGGAATTTTACAGCGTTGGTATTGAAAATATGGAGTTTACAGACGAAATTATTGACACATGGATAAACGACACAAATACAGATGAAGTTATTACATACGGAAACGCCCTGAATTATGAAAATCATATCAGGCTGAAATGTGCTATTAAGTATCTTATGCTGACTGACAGAGATATGGCTTACCGTACCGCTGTAAAAATCGTTAAAAAAAATGATAATAGATATTTTCCCGAAGTATGGGAAATTCTGACCGAATTTAAAGATGAACAGACAGAACAGCTTTTCATTGACCACATTGTAAATTATGGTAACAAAAGCTGTTATTATGACATAGTAACTTCTTACTGGGACGATGACACACAGTAAAAAAATTCCGTATCGCTATAAAGATACGGAAATTTTTTTAATTATTCATTAAGCGAAATCTTCCAGTAATAACGGCGGTTTGATTCGGGAAAATCATTTAATATATTATGTTCGGGGTCATAGAATACACCATTATAAAAAAGTGACCAGTGCCAACACCTTGGCGTTTCAAGGCTTAACAGACACATTTCGGGCAAGTCTTTTTTGTCATGAACCTGACACTTTTCGTCTGATATTTTTACACCGAAATGTCTTAATGTATTTTTCATTTCTTTCAGGGTAGTTTCTCTGTCGTTTCCGAGATATTCAATAATTTCATCTACGCTTTTTTCAAGCACCATCGCAAGCACTGCCTGACCGCACTGTAAATCTGTAGGTTCATGTATGTATTTTATTTTCATATTAAAACTCCTTTTTTATTTCTGACGATTCTTTTTCAAGAAAACGTCCTTTTGTCATGTCAATTCCGACAGCTCCGAGCGGAGCAGTTATAATTATTGCAAGAACTGCAACTGAAAGTATTGTTTTTCCGCAAGGAAGTCCCAGCGAAAGCGGTACTGAACCCATAGCCGCCTGAACGGTTGCTTTTGGAATATATGCTATTACGCAGAAAAGACGTTCTTTTATATTTAATTCAGTTCTGACAGTACAAATAAGAACGCCCACTGTACGGAATACAAGTGAAATAAAAATTATTGCAACTGCATTTATTCCTGCTGTCATTGTGTAACGTATATCGACTGCCGCACCGACAAGAACGAACAGCATAATTTCGGCAGGTATCCAGAGTTTACCGAACTTTCCGGAAAGTTCGCCCGAATATCCCTTTATTTTTACCGTACACGCCATTGCAACGACAGCAAGCAGTCCTGAAACGGCTATATTTTTCAGGTAATTTTCTGCCATCATAAGAATAAACGCAACAGACAGCATAATTACAGTTCTTACAACTGAATCCTTTTTTATCTTAAAAATAATACTTAAAATAATTCCCGCAATTATTCCTGAAATAACACCTGTAATAATTGAAACGGGTATATCAAGAAAATCTGATATATTGACCGTTCCGCCCTGTGCCATAGTGACGAAAGTTGAAAAAAGTACAATTACAAAAATATCGTCGCATGACGCACCTGCAAGTATCATCTGCGGAATGCTTTTTTTCGTTCCGACTTTTTCTTCAATAAGACTGACCATTCTCGGAACTACTACAGCAGGCGAAACAGCACTTAATACCGCACCCATTAAAGCGGATTCTGTTCTTGTAAGTCCAAAGAGTAGGGGAGCGAATATTATATATCCGATAATTTCAAAGCACGCCGGAACGAATGACATCATTATTGCAGGTCTGCCTACTTTTTTAAGGTCGGAGAGATTAAGGGAAAGCCCTGCCTTTATTAAGATGATAATAAGTGTAATCTGACGCAATTCAGACGATATGCCGAGTATTGACGGGTCAAGCAGGTCAAGCACGAAAGAACCCGTTACAATGCCTGTTAAAAGCATACCTATTATGCCGGGCAGTTTCAGAGCCTTGAAAATATCTGACATGAAAAATCCGACAATAAAAATAACAGCAAGTGAAATAAGCATAAAAAACACTCCTTTAATTTAAATTTAATATAAAAAAAGCTGACAACTACTGCGTAATTGCAGAAGTCATCAGCTTTTTACAGCGGTTTAGTTTTCAAAAACAAGGGAGAACATCATTCCCTGACAATATTAAATTAGTAACTCCATGTATGACCGTTTGAGCAAGTTAAAGAACCATCAGCATTATAATATGAGTCATAACCACAGATTGGACACCATGCATCAGGATTCCAGCCGTCGTCCCAGCCGTCGCCGTCGGCATCTACTCCTGTAAGTCCGCCATTTCCTGTATTATTGTTATTGTTGTTATTGTTAAAATTATTATTATTATTATTATTATTATTATTATTATTAGAATTATTTTCATCATCTGATACTACAGACTGGTATGTATTATCACTCGGGTCGGATTTCCTTGCATCAGAAAGGTTAATCCAACCTTCATCTGTTTCAAGAAGTCCCCATTTATTACCGCTGTCATCAGTAAATTCTTTTACGATTACATAGCTTCCTCTGTCCGTAATAACGCCGTTAACCATACTGTCATATGAAGGTTCTGAATAGATATTAAGCGACGGATTAGCGAGTTTTATTACATATTCCTGAAATTCTCCGTTACCTGTTACTGTAAGTGCATTTGTTACAGCTCCTGAAACAGCCATTGTTGTAGTTGTTTCGGGAATAGCAGTCTGAGTTGTTATGGCGGTTGTTGTTATTTCCATGGTAGTTGCAGGGGCAACTTCATTTGCCATCATAGTTGTTTGTGGAATGGGTATATCGGAAGATGTTTTTTTCTTATTGGTTTCTTTCAGAAAATACCCGCATAGAAATGCAACCAGTATCAATATTATGACTGCACCGGAAAGCACCATGATTTTTCCGACATTCAAAACTTTTTTCGTAGCCATTTTGTACTCCTTTTCCGGAATGATTTTCACATTCCGTATTAAATTCTTTTCACTTATATTATTATACATAATACAAAGTCGAATGTCAATGGTTTATAATAACAGGTCAAAATAATTTGTGCATATTGCCATACAATAAAGTAAAATATTAAATAAAAATGAATATACTATTGACAAAATCATAATAAAGTGATAAAATTTGAAATTGAAAATCATTCTCATTTCGGAGGGATATATGAAACAGGATTCAGGATATAAGACAAGACAAAAGGAAAAACTTCTTGATTATCTTGTAAAGAATAAAGATAAACATACAAACGTTCAGGAAATAAGTGCATTTCTTTCGGCGGAGGGTACTCCCGTAGGAACTGCGACAATATACCGCCAACTTGACAAACTTGTTGAAAACGGAACTGTGAGAAGATATAATTTTGACGGAAAAACAGGTGCGTGCTATCAATATATAGACAACCGCAAGGAATGCCACGAACATTTTCACCTGAAGTGTACAGTGTGCGGACAGCTTATTCACCTTAACTGTGAACGTCTGCTTGATATAAACCGACATATTCTTGAACAACACGGTTTTCAGGTTGACCCTTCGCAGACTGTTTTTTACGGTAAATGTTCGGAATGTTCAAAAAAGTATAAATAAAAAAATGCTGTCTTTTTCGGACAGCATTTATATTTTTAGAAGAAATCAGCAAAAGATGTAAGACCGCTTTCGTCATCAAATGTTGAAACTTTCCAGCCGTCTCCCTTTACCTTTACGACATAAAGCCAGCCTTTTTCAGTGTCTTCGTCTTCTTTGCCTTTGATTTTCATTTCAACTTTAACCTTGTAAGCCTTCTTTATTTCTGCATCAAAATTATCATCGTACATATCTTCAAGGTCTTCAAAGTCTGATTCTTTTACATTTTTCTTATCAAGAAATTTTACAGATACTTTTACATTCTTTCCATATTCATCTTCCAAATATTCTTTTGAATCTTCAAGCTCATCATTTAAATCATCTATAAAATCTTTCCAGTTTTCGTCTTCGTCCTTAATTTCTTCTTTCAGTTCCTTTAAATACTCTTTCGGAACTACAGCTTCAATGATTCTTTCATAGTCATTTTTGTTAATTCCTTTTACTAAGTCATTTATAGGTTCTTTGTATCCTCCGCCTAATGATGAGATGATAAGGCAAAGAATAACAATGACAGCGACCGTAGTTATTCCAACTACCAGTTGTTTCTTGATGTTATTTTTGTTTGGTGCAGGCGGATTATTATCTGCCTGTGCCTGACAGTCACAAACCATGCCGTCAGGAATTACTCTTCCGCAGTTAGGACAAAATGCCATAAACTAACCTCCATATAAAATTATTCTTTCAACATTCTATCACGAAAATATCACATTGTCAAGTTGAATATTTCAAAATATGTCACAAAAGCCAATATTTCGGCACATTGCATAAAAAAAAGAAATTTCCGTTATAAAATTAAAACATAAACATTCATTATATTACTATTATTGGACGGCAAAAAAATAATTTATAATTTTTCTTCTGACACTTGAAAAAAATTTGAGAATATTGTATAATATTATCAACTTAATTATCAGGAGGTAATTTTTATGAGCGGAAAAATTAAAAAAATTACAGCTTTTCTTACAGGGCTTATCACTGTTTTTTCTTCAATGGGATTAGTCCCCATACAGAAAAATAATATGAAAGCTGAAGCTGTTTCAAATGTCATAGCATTTCCGGGTGCTGTAGGCGGAGGAAAATACGCTACAGGAGGACGTGGCGGTGAAGTATATCATGTTACTAATCTAAACGACAGCGGAGCCGGTTCTTTCCGTGATGCGGTCAGCAAGTCAAACCGAATAGTTGTTTTTGATGTCAGCGGTACTATTGAACTTAAAAGCAATATTCTTTGTCAGGGAAATATAACAATTGCAGGACAAACAGCTCCGGGCGGTTCGGGAATAACCCTGAAAAATTATAAAATGGGTATGGCAGGAGACAATATTATTTGCAGATATATAAGTTCACGCCCCGGACCATATGCGGCTACAAGTTCAGGTAATGACGCATGGGGCGGTGAAAAAGGTTCAAACTCAATTATTGACCATTGCTCAATGGGCTGGACTACTGATGAACAGTGGGGGCTTTATTCCAACAACGAATACTACACAGTACAGTATTCAATTATAGGCCCTGCTGATTCATGGGGCGGTCATAAAAAGGGTTTACACGGTTTCGGTCTTATGATGGGAAAAGGCTACAGCACATTTGACCATAATCTTATTATACATAACGTTTCACGTAATTTCAGGGGAAAAGTTGAAGGTACAGAAACTGCCGACTTCACTAACAATGTCATATATAACTGGGCTTATCAGACAGCTTACGGCACTATAGGTCATTTGAACTATGTAAACAACACTTTGAAAATGGGCAACGGTACAACAGGTGGAAAACATTATGTAAATGTTGATAGCAGTACGAAACCGCAGAATTTCGGAATTTTCCTCAATGGCAACCGTATGCTGAATCAAGATAATTCAGTATATGGAGAAGTTACTGCCGATAACTGGAACGGAATAACCATAAAACAGAGTATCACAGATACTTATGGTGTTACAAAAGACAGTCTGAAAAGTGACAAATCATTTCAGACTATTATAAATGGTGAAAATGTTTCTACTGCTGATACTTGCGAAAGTGCGGAAGCATCATATGAAAATGTTATAAATTTTGCCGGAAACGGAATTTCTCCCGATAAGCGTACAGCGATTGACAAACAATGTGCAGAGGAAACAAGAACAGGTACGGGAAATATGTCGGGTACTGCATCTTACGACGAGGCAACGGACGACAACAAACAGAATATTGACAAGTATCACATTCAATGCGGTGTTGAATATACATACCCCGAAAGTGTTACTGAAAAAACTATAATTGACAAGGATAATGACGGCATGGACGATAATTGGGAAATTGCAAGAGGTCTTGACCCGTCTGACCCGTCAGACACTAACGGCGATTACTGCGGTCAGGGTTACACAAACATTGAATATTATATAAATGACCTTACTGTTGAATCTTTCCCCGAGGGCGTTGTTACACTTTCCCCCGAAACAGGCGGTTATACAGAAAATAATATTTCTGCGTTTGAAAAAATTGAAGCAGAAAGTTTCAATGACCAGAACGGAGTACAAATTGAAGATACTGTTTCAGGCGGTCAGAATATAGGATATATTGAAAACGGTGACTGGATTATGTTCAAAAAGGTAGATTTTGAAGACGGTGCAAAAAGTATAAATATGCGTATTTCGGGAAATGCGTCAAAAATAGAAATTTGCATTGACAGCCCTGACAACGTTGTTTCTACTGTTAATTTTTCAGGTACTTCAGGTTTCAGCAAATATGGTGATTTCTCATACAATATAAGCACAATTGAAGGTGTACATAATTTATATCTGAGATTTACGGGCGGTGAAGGCTATCTTCTTAACGCTGATAGTTTTGTTTTCGGAAAAACTCCTGTATCAATCAGCGGAAATTTATTTAAAGATGTAACTATTCCTGATACTGCCTATCCGTCAGGTTGGGCAATAGGCAACGCTGAAAACGGTTCACTTATTTTCGGCGACCGTGATTTTACGATTGCCGGACTTCCTGAAAATCTGAAAAACGGCGAAATACTTATGACAGCGTGTGACGCAAAAAATTCAAATGAAAATATTGCAGAATTTACAGCAGGGGAGGACATTACTCTTTATATCGCTCTTGACAGCAGGGTTGAAAACGTCCCTGAATGGCTTTCAGGATATAACAAAACAAATCTTTCCTTAATGACCTCCAATGAACTCACACTTGAACTTTATTCAAAAGAAATAAAGTCAGGTGAAAAAGTTACTCTCGGCAGTAACGGACAATCTGCTTATTGTGTGAACTATGCAGTCATTGCAGTAAAGTCAGATGGCAAACAGGAAATTATGGGCGATATTGATTCAGACGGAAAACTTGCCGTGAATGATATTGTACTTGTCAATAAACATCTTCTTGCCGTTTCTCCGCTTACCGTTGAACAGTGCAAAAAGGCAGACCTTGACGGCAACGGCATTATTGATATTTTCGACCTTGTTCTTATGAGAAAACTTTTCCTTAAATAATAAACAAGCCGTTCTGTATATGAGCAGAACGGCATATTTTTATCCTTTGTTGTCTATCGGAAATTCAACAGTAAAAACAGAACCTTTTCCGAGTTTACTGTCAACACGTATTGTTCCGTTATGATACATAACACCATGCTTTACAATCGAAAGCCCGAGCCCTGTTCCCTTTATTTTGCGTGAATGGCTTTTGTCAACACGGTAAAAACGTTCAAATATTCTGTTTATGTGTTCTTTTGGTATTCCCATACCGTTATCACTTACAGTAATAAGTGCTTTTGTCGGGATATGTGAAATTTTAACTTCAACATATCCACCGTTATTATTATATTTTATGGCATTGTCGCAAAGATTATATATTATTTCGTCAAGAACAGTTTTATTTCCGATAACAGAAACGTGTTCACCTGTAACCGATATTGAAACATCTTTTTCTGATGCTCTGCATTGAAGTCTTCCGGCAACTTCTTCCGCAAGATTATACAAATCAATTTCAGTATCTTCATGCGGTACTGAATTTTCATCAAGTTTTGAAAGTGAAACAATATCGTTAATCAAAATAATAAGTCTTTCCGCCTCACTGCGTATATTCTGACCGAATTGCATAACATCTTCAGGCTTTACCATTCCATTGGCAAGCATATCCGATATGCCGTAAATTGTAGTAAGCGGAGTTTTTAATTCATGTGAAACATTTGACGTAAATTCACGCCTCATAGTTTCAAGTTCTTGTTTTTCGCTTACATCAAAAATAAATATAACAATTCCGTTTACTGTGTCTGTTATGTTTGACGGACTTGCTATAATTTCCCTGTCGCCATGCTCAGTTTTAAGTATACAGCTTGAATTTCTTCCGCCCATAGCGTCCTGAATACAACGGCGGAAAACTTCCGAATTATTAAGAAGATATACGCTTTGCCCCTCACTGACATTTTTTTTGTCAAGAAGTCTTAAAGCTCCCGAATTGCATGAAAGTATATTTGTTCTTGTGTCAACTATAACAATACCTTCATTCATATTTTCAGTTATAAGACTAAGCTGTTCACGACCACTGCGAACTTCATTACTCTGACGGCTGATTTTTCCTTTCTGAATACGTATTTTGTTAATAAGAGGGTTAATTTCAGAATAATTTATTTTAGGGTTGTCGGGGTTTACCTCAACAAGAGGGCGTGTTATTTTCCTTGAAAAACGGAGGGCAAAAATTACGGCAAATAAAACTGATATTACAAATATACCTGAATTTATCAGATAGTTTTCATTGTTCAGAACTTTTGCAAGAATAAGCGTGACAACAGTTGTGAAAACAGACGTTCTGACTATACTATAAAAAATTCTCTTAGTCACTTTCCGAATCCTCCGCCTTATAACCTACTCCACGGATAGTTTTTATAATTTCACCGCATTTTCCGAGTTTTGAACGCAATGTTCTTATATGAACATCAACAGTACGGCTTTCCCCTGAAAAATCATATCCCCATATTTTCTGCAAAAGAGTGTCACGTGAATAGACTTCACCTTTATTTTTCACAAGCCATAGCAATAATTCATACTCTTTAAGAGTAAGACTTATTTTTATACCATCTGCAATAACTTCATGCTTTGAGGGATAAATAACAAGATTTCCTGCTGAAAGAAAATTTTTTTCCGCTGTGTCTGTTGTACGTCTTAGAAGTGCCTTAATGCGTGATAAAAGTTCCATAATGCCGAAAGGTTTTGAAACATAGTCATCTGCACCGCTGTCAAGTCCCTCCACTTTGTCATATTCAGTGTCTTTTGCAGTAAGCATTATAACGGGGAGTTTTTCCGTTTCAGTGCAAGAACGCATTTTTCTTAATATTGAAAGTCCGTCCTCTTCGGGTAACATTATATCGAGCAAAACTAAATCAGGCTTATTTTCCTGCATAGCTTTCCAGAATGCTGAGGGCTGTTCAAAACTCTCCGTATCAAATCCTGAATTATTGAGTGCGTATGTAACAAAGTTTCTTATTCCTGCATCATCTTCAAGCAGATATATCATAAAACTTTCCTCCTGTTTAAAAAACTCTATTTATATAGTATACGTTTTTTTGTCGGAAAATGCAAGGCAAATACAAAAAAACTGCCGTACACCATGCACGGCAGTTTTATATTTTAACTATTCAGCTGATTCACTTACAGAGCTTTCACTCTCTGCAACTTCTTCCTGCGGTTCATCGGCTGTTAATTCATTTTCGCTTATATCTCCCTCTGAAAACATACCTTCTTCATAGAGATTCCATACATTTTCATCCTGTTCTTCGGTTGTTTCTTCAAAAACCTCTTCAGGGATAGAGATGTCCGAATCGTCAAAATCATCAAAATTGTCGAAATCGTCAAATTCAGAATCTTCTGTTTCCCAGTCGTCAGAATCATAATACATTCCATAAGTCATATCGTCTGCACCTTCTGATGCATCTTCATCACTGAAACCTATCTTTACAAGAATATCATGAATGAAAGTTTTCATATTTTCTTCGGGGATATAGTCAGCAAGAGAAACATCTGAATCCATATATGATACTGTAAATGCATCGTTTTTATCGGGGATTGAAACATCTGCACCACTATTTACAGACATACTGAGTGTAACTGTGCCGTAATCCGTGCCATCAAAGTTGATATTATATGAAATATCCTGCTTATTTCCGTCTGAATTGAAATCAATTGCAATCGGGTCAACGTCGGGAATAATAAGAGTTACATCAGCATTGAAATAGCCTTCTTCTTCGTTTACAACTTCATAATCAGTAAATTCAACGCTTATTGTTTCGGCAGTTTCGTCATAGTCAGTATAAGTAAAATCAATATTTCCGCTGTATTTACCGTCGTTTTCGTCTGCATAGAGTTCAGCACTGAATAATTCTTCATTGCCCTCTGTAAAAGAAAATTCACCACGTACATTTTCGCCGTCTTTACCGAATGCAATGAAAGCATCTCCCTCATCCTCAACAGAGAACCTTGTACCCCTTATATCTCCGTTAGCATCAACATAAGTTTCTACATTCAGTTGTACATCATTGTCTGAAGTATCTTCACTTTCAAGGCCGTTGAGAGCTTCGTCAAGTCCTGATGTCCATTCTTCTTCTGTACATTCGCCAAGACCTACAACTATATTTTTAAGTACATCGTCATTCTTTATCTCTTCAATGTATTCTTTTGCAATATTCACCATGTCGCTTTCATTGAGTTCTACGGAAAGAACAGTATAGTCAACAGTAATGTCGCAAATATCGACAGATTCCTTTTTCTCCATTTCAATATCTTCAACACACTGATTCCATATATTAGTGTATCTTATAATCATGTCTTCAAGCTGTTCGGGAGAAAGATATTTTTCAGGATTTGTCATAATATCTGACAGTTCGTCCGCACTTTCGTCCATAATTTCGCCCATAGACAAACAAAGCCACTGTTCAGTAAGTTCGGGAACACGCATGAAAAAGTCATAGTTTCCACTATCGAGAGCAATTTCCTCATTCACAATGTTTTCGCCGTTGAATGATACAAAAGCAGAGCCGGAGGACATACCGTCTTTTGAATTGACATTACCACCTATAGCAATTTCATTTATATTATTGATTATATCAACAATTTTCTGTGACTCTTCATCTGTAGAATCGCCGTATGATTCACCGAGTAATGAATTGAGGGCATAATCCCTGAATCCGTCACTTGCCGTATATTTAAGAGATACATTGCTGTTGTTTCCATTCTGCACTTTGTCATAAGTCTTTGAATATTTCTCTTTTGCAGACTGTGCGAAAGTTTTTGCATTTTCTTCTGTAACCCATGCATAGTAATTGTCGGGTTTCATCACACGGATATTTACCTGATTTTTTACAAAATCAGAAAGATTATATGCGGCAACCCCTCCGCCAACGAGTGCAACGGCAGTTATACCGCTGATGAGTGCAATTTTTTTGCCCTTCTTTTTTGAAACACGCTCAACACCTGATACGATATTAGTGAAATTATCGTTGTTCATATTGTTTATGTTATCTGACATAAAAGACCCCCTCCTTTTCGGGAAAAAACAGATATTTGTATAAAGCTGTAATTCAGCCTTTATACGATTATATCACAAAAATATTGCAAAGTCAATATAAATAATAATAATTTTACCGTTTTGTATATAATATGTAATTTTTTCCTGAAACTGCATTATTTGTTGAGAAAATAAATTTTTTGTGTTATAATGAGAGTGATATTTTTTATAGGAGCGATTTTATGAAAATAAATAAAATAAATCTTAACTGCCATAAAAAAAGTTCTTCCGAAATTGAAAAAAACCCGCATTTCACTTTTTTTCTTTTCAGGTCGCCTATGGTATTTACATCAGGTGGTGAAAGCAAAGTATTCACAGGAAATTCAGCGTTGATTTCAAGTAACATATACAGACAGGAAATGCGTGGATTAAATAATTCTCCCCTGAAATATGACTACATAAATTTTCAGACATCTTCCGTTGACAGACAGTACATAATATCAATGAACATTCCGCTTGACATTCCCGTTGAAGTTTCTGACGATTTTGTAATATCATCAACAATGAAATCAATGAAGTATGAATTTATGAATAAAGGCAAGCATTACAATGAATTTATGGAACTTTCAATGAGGATAATTTTTATTTCCATAAACGAAATGTTTTCAGCAAAGCCATATTTACCAAAAATTCCAAAATACGCCGAACTCAAAAATATAAGAGATGCAATATTTGAAGAACCTATGAAAGAATGGTCTGCTGACGAAATATGTTATGATATGTCTATAAGCCGTTCATATTTCCACAGACTTTATTATATGGCTTTTGGAACAACATACCGGCAGGACGTAATTTACAGCCGTATATTATATGCTTGTGAACTGCTGAAAAACACCGATTTGTCAATAAGTGAAATTGCCGAAAAATGCGGATATGACAGTGATTCATATTTTATGAAACAATTCCGACAGCAAAAAAATTGTACTCCCTCCGAATACAGAAAAACAGCAGATGATGAAACAACCTGAAAAAAACAGGAACAGAATTTTTTTTACTGTTCCTGTTTTTATCATCTGTAATTTTTAGCATACTTAAAGTCAATAGCCCCTGTAAAAGCATCATATAATATGTCTTCATTGTCTTTCTGCGTAATCAGATAAGAATTTTTATAAAAAAGCGGTATAAAACCGTAACCGTCAAGTATTCTGCTTTCCTCCGCACAATAACAGTCAATAAGTTCCGAAACATCGGCACATCTTCTTATTTTATCCATAATTTCAACACCGTCTGCCGAATATTTCAGACAGTCATTTTTTTCAAACTGTTCAATTACAGAAATACCGCTGTTATAGTCGGCATTTAAGGGATAAAGTGCAATACTGTAATCTTTTTCTGCAATACATCGGCTGAACTCCGTCGGAGTAACTTCTTCTATACCTATATAAAAGCCGAAAAGTTCATTCCAGTTTTCTGAAAGCCTGTGAAGATAACTACTATCTATTGTTCCACTGCAAACAAGTATTTTTGTTCCGTCTAAAGATTCTGTCTGCAATTCAGCTTTACCGACTTCAAAACATCGTTTCGCCTCTTCAATATTATAAAATTCAAACTGTTCATCTGCCACAAGTTCCCTGTAATTTCTTCCGAGAAGTTTTACAGCAGGCGGAATTATACCGTATGCTTCTTTAACATCACTGCTGTCCGCATCTTCAATAATTTTTTTTCTGTCAATCGAAAGTGAAAGGGCTTTACGTATATTTTCATTTGAATAATACGGGTCATCGGGGTTGAAAATAAGTCCGAGAGTAACAGCACCCGACGATTCAACATTATATTTTTTTAAATTAAGTCCGCCTGTATTTAGTGTTGTAAAGCATTCAATCTGTTCCGCCTTGAACATATTCCGAATATCATCTTCACTTGATTCAATCGTAAAATTCAGATATGACGGATATATTTCATTAGTTTCAGTCAGGTTTGCTTCATTCCGTTTCATGTAAAGAATATTGTTTACCCCGTAAGGGTCATAAAACCATTGCCTTACAAAAAAAGCCCCGTTTGACATTACAGAACGGTCGTCAAGTCCATAACGCCCTTTTGTTGAATAAAAAAACTCCCTGTTGCAAGGAACTGCGGCATTCGTTGCAAGCAGACCGAGAAATTCCGCTGACGGATAATCAAGTGAAATATTCAGTGTATAATCATCAACTGCAATTACTCCGGCTGTTTCCGGAAGAGCTTTTCCCGAAATAATATTACTTCCGTTTCTTATACATGAAAAATTTTCTGAATATGGCGACTGCATTGCCGGGTCAAGAATCCGACGGAAAGCAAAAACATAGTCACTTGCCGTAACGGGAAAATATTCACCATTTTCAATTATATCGTTGTCGTTTTCGTCAAAAAACCAGTAATTATCTTTTTTAAGATTAAAAGTATATTCAAGTCCGTCATTTGAAATTGTATAGCTTTCGGCATTACAGCAGAGAATATTTCCGTTTTTGTCCGTTGTCATAAGACCGCTGTAGAGGTTTTTTATAATAGTATTTGAGGCTGAATCACTTGCATACTGTGGGTCAAGGCTTTCAGGATTTCCGAGAATCGAAACATCGTACATATGCCCACTGCCGTCCCCTCTGTCATTATTTCCGCATGAAGAAAGAGTTACTGCACATAATATTGTACAGACAAACAATGTCAGTTTTTTCACATTTATCTCCGTTCTGCCACAATACAAACGAAAAAACTCATGTGGCATAGAGTTTTTCCGTATTATCTCAGAAAAGAGCTAAGGAAAAATTTCCGTAGCTCTTTCCGCCTGTCAATTAACTTTGACGGTAACAATAAATCCGTCCTCATTGTTTCCCGAAATTTCATATTCACTGTTTTTCGGAACTCCGATATCTGTCATATCATCATAATCAGCCATGACATAATAAACTTTGTAAAGTCCTGTTCCCGATGAAATTTCAAGAGGTTTGTTCATAGTATATGATTTAAGTTTCTCAATATACTCTTCAAGACAAAGGTTATTCTGTTTCATATATGTTGAATGAGGAACACCTACATATCTATATGTTTGTGTTCTTGTTCTTTCACCTGTTATACTTTCCTTGCCTTCGGGATACCTTAAAACAAAGCCGTAATCAGAGGCGTGTTCATCTATCCATGAATAAACACCTGTAGGCGAATAATACCCGGAACTTGAGCCATTCTGCGGAAAAACTCCCATATCAAAACTTCTGCCTGTATGATAATCGGAAAATCCGCCGATAGTGTAAGTTGTACCGTAACTATATTTCTGATTCTGTTCTTCTGCCGAACGATAACCGCCTATAATGAATATATCGGTATTATATTGAGTTTCCGCAAAGTCCTGCATAAACTTGTTAAGATGTTCAACTACTTCAGCATCAAGACTTATAACCAAATCACTAACGCCGTAGTATTCCGTGCTTATATGGTCATAAAGAGTTACAAGTTCAATGTCATCAGGCAAAAAATGATAAATATGATTTGGATTTACCATTACAAGGTCACCGCTATATACTTTTTCATTGCTTACAGAAACAGTTGTATAATCTTTTGGCAGAGATTCTTTATCACGTGTGACAGTAGTAGTTGTAGTTGTTGTGGTTTTTTCAGTAGTCGTTGTTGTTGTCATTGATGTAGTCGAAGTATTTACGGCAAAATCTTCTGAAACGCTTGTTGTTGTTTCTTCTGTAGTGACTTCCGGCAGACTTGTTGTTATTTCACTTTCTTCTGTCTTTGCGGAATTATCCGCTGAAACATTTTCCGTACTTTTCAGAACAGATTTGTCGTCTTTTCTCAACATTCCCTTTACGCATGATGTTACAACCATACTCATAACGACAAGGGCAAACAAAACCGCAAAAACACGGTCATAGCGAATTTTGTATTTTCTTTTTTTTCTTCGCTGACTTCCTTTGTTCATAAAATTTATTTCTCCTTTTTCTGTAATTACTCTAAATTATATCACAATTTTCAGGCGATGTAAAGAACTTTCTGCGATTTTTCACCTTTCTTACAAAAAAACAGACCCACTGTGAAAAAAGCAGGTCTGTATTGTTCTATTTTAATAATTATTTGAGTTTAACGGCTTCTTTTGTTTTATTCACGATATTTTCAGCAGACAGTCCAAATTCCTTCAGCAAGTCAACAGCAGAGCCTGAATGTCCGTAAACGTCGTTTACACCTATTTTTATAACAGGTACGGGACAGCATTCAGTCACTGTTTCTGCAACTGCTGAACCAAGACCGCCAATAATGCTGTGTTCTTCTGCCGTTACTATAGCACCCGTTTCCTTTGCACACTTGCATATAAGCTCTTTGTCAAGCGGTTTTATTGTGTGTATATTTACAACTCTTGCGGAAATACCTTCTGTTTCAAGAATTTTTGCGGCTTCAAGTGCCTCATTCACCATAAGACCTGTAGCAACAATAGTTATGTCGTTGCCGTCTTTCATTACAATGCCTTTGCCAAGTTCAAACTTGTAACTTTCTTTATCGTTTATTATCGGAACAGCAAGTCTTCCGAAACGCATATAAACAGGCCCCTCAAAATCAAGTGCAGCCTTTACAGCGGCTTTTGCCTCAACATCGTCGCAAGGGTTAATAATCGTCATGCCCGGAATAGTTCTCATGAGTGCTATATCTTCGTTGCATTGATGTGTTGCACCGTCTTCACCCACTGAAATTCCGGCATGAGTTGCACCGATTTTTACATTGAGATGCGGATATCCTATAGAATTTCTTACTATTTCAAAAGCACGTCCTGCCGCAAACATTGCAAAACTACTTGCAAAAGGAATTTTTCCGCAAGTGGCAAGCCCTGCCGCAATACCCATCATATTGGCTTCAGCAATACCGCAGTCAAAGAATCTTTCGGGATAAGCCTTTTTAAAAATGCTTGTTCTTGTAGCTCCTGCAAGGTCGGCATCAAGAACTACAAGATTTTTATATTCCTCTGCCAAATCCCTTAAACTTTCACCATAGCTATCTCTTGTAGCTTTTTTAATTACATCTGCCATATCATTTCATTCCTCCAATTCCTTTAACTGTGCATTCAGTTCAGCCATAGCTTGTTCATATTGTTCTTTGTTGGGGGCTTTACCGTGCCAATCTACCTGATTTTCCATAAATGAAACGCCTTTGCCCTTTACAGATTTTTGAATGATAACAACAGGCTTGTCAATTATTGTATCAGCCTCTATGAATGCACGGTCAATGTCATCAAAATTATGTCCGTCAATAGTGATTACGTGCCAGCCGAAAGATGCAAATTTATCTGTAATCGGTTCAGGAGAGCAGACTTCATTTATAGAGCCGTCAATCTGCAAACCGTTATTATCAACAACGGCAACAAGATTATCAAGTTTATAATGAGCCGCAAACATTGCCGCTTCCCACACCTGACCTTCCTGAATTTCGCCGTCGCCAAGAATAGTATAAACTTTATATGATTTATTGTCAATTTTTCCTGCAAGTGCCATACCGCAAGCGGCGGATATTCCTTGTCCGAGTGAACCGCTTGACATATCAATACCGTTTGTATGAATGCAGGGATGTCCCTGAAGCATTGAACCGATATGTCTGAGTGATTTCAATTCATTTTCTGAAAAATAGCCTTTTTGTGCAAGTACAGCGTAAAGTGCGGGGGCAGTATGACCTTTTGAAAGAACAAGCCTGTCCCTGTCGGGATTTTCGGGGTCATTCGGGTCAACGTTCATTTTGTTATAATATAGATAAGTGAGTGTATCGCTGATAGAAAGCGAACCGCCGGGGTGTCCTGATTTAGCGTTATAGGTACTCTCAATAACGCCCATTCTTACTTTGCAGGCTTTTTTCTGCAAATCCTTTTTGATAGATACGTCCATATTAACCTCCATGCATTATTTATTTTAACGGCATTGCCGTATTCATCGTTTACACTTTTCAATTATATATTCAATAAGCTCCGCAACAGCACCATTGTCACAGCTTTCCGATAGCACAATATCAGAAACTTTTTTAACTGATTCTTCTGCATTTGCAGGACAAACGCCAATATCAGCATTAACAATCATTTCAATATCATTATCAAAATCACCTATTGCGACGAAAGTAAAATCCGCCATGCCGTCAAGTTTTCTGTAAACTTCAAGTGCAGAACCCTTGCTTATATTATGCGGGAGCATTTCAATAAAAATTTCGGAGGATTTTACAAAATCAACCGTACTGTAATTTTTTTCTTTTATTATTTCTTCCATTTTCGGAATATCATCGGGTGACATCGCAAAAAGAACTTTCAGCCATTCATCGTCTGAAATTTTTGAAAGTTCGGTATATTCGGGAGAAATTCCGCACAAAGCTGTATGAATTTTCTGATAGTAATTATTTCTGAAAACATACGTCTTGTCGATTTTGAGAACTTCACCGCCTGCTTCCTGCATAGTGTCTGCAAGTTCCTGTGTTATTTTTCTTGCATCATCAGGCAGATATTCAGCATACATAACTTTTTCTAAATTATAATCATAAATAATTCCGCCATTATACAAAACTACAGGTAATTTCAGTTCAAGCAAAGAACGGTACTGTTCAAATGATTCCATAGTACGCCCTGTAGAAACTGTAAATTTTCCGCCGAGTGAAATAAATTTTTCAATTGCCTTGCGGTCTTTTTCAATAATTTTCTTTTCTGAATTAAGCAAAGTGCCGTCCATATCACTCATAATAATAATTTTTGATATATCTTCAAACAAAATTTTCACCTCATTTTCAAGTCTTTTCAATTTTGTTCAATATTTTTCGGAAATAATCGGGCAATTCGCTTGTAAACTCCATATATTTCCCTGTAGTCGGGTGAATGAATCCTATTTTTCGTGCGTGCAGACATTGACCGTCAATATCTTTGTATGGTTTTCCGTAAACATCGTCACCAAGTACAGGGTGTCCTATATATGAAAGATGTACTCGTATCTGATGAGTACGCCCTGTTTCAAGCCTTAAACGGACGTATGCAAAACCGCCGTACTGTTTTATTACGGAATAATGTGTAACGGCATTTCTGGAATTTTCTGCCGTCACACACATTTTTTTTCGGTCAGTTTTATGCCGTCCTATAGGTGCATCAACTGTTCCTGAAATTTCTTTGAAATAACCCGTTGCAACTGCTTCATATTCACGTGTGAAACTGTGTTCTTTAATCTGCTGTGCAAGGTGCAGATGTGCTTTGTCATTTTTCGCAACAATAAGCAATCCGCTTGTGTTCTTGTCAATTCTATGAACTATTCCCGGACGGATTATTCCGTTTATTCCCGAAAGACTTTTTCCGCAGTGATAAAGTAAAGCGTTTACAAGTGTACCGTTATAATTTCCATGTGCAGGGTGTACAACCATTCCTTTCGGTTTATTGACAACAAGCAAATCATCATCTTCATATAATATGTTAAGCGGAATATTTTCCGCTACAGTGTCCATGACTTGCGGTTCAGGAATTTCAACGGAAATATTGTCATTTAATTTCAGCTTGTAATTTTTATTTACGCTTTTTCCGTTGACGAGAATATTTCCCTTTTCAAGAAGTCCCTGCACGGCAGAACGTGTAAGACCATCAGTATTTTCAGAAATATATTTGTCAATTCTTCCGCCAGAGTTTTCCTCACTTACAGAAAAATTTATTATTTCAGTCATTTTTTTCTGCCTCTTTTCCGTCATCACGTTTTGCCTTTTCGATTTTCGGGTCAATAAATATTCCATAAATCAGAAGCAGAACAAAAGCCACTGTAACGCATATATCGGCAACATTGAAAATTGCAAATCTGAATAACTTTATTTCAAACATATCAACAACGTAACCAAGGCGTATACGGTCAATAAGATTTCCTATACCGCCCGCAATGAAAAGCCCCATTGCAATGTCAAGCAGTTTTGAACGCTTTATCAATACAAACATTGCAATAATTCCGGCAATAATCACAAGCGAAGTAAACCCCACAAGAAACCACCTTTGCCCTGCCATACTCCCGAAAATTGCACCGTCGTTTTCAAGATATGTCAGGTCAATTATTTCAAAGTCGCCGAAATGAATGAAATCCATACTGCCTTTTGGCTGTAGAGTTTCAACCGCCCAGTTTTTGACAATCTGGTCTGTACCCACAAGTACAGCAATCATAACAACAAGAAAAACAGCCATCAATTTCCCTTTCAACAAATACTGCCTGCCGACGTTAAGACAACAGGCAATATGATAAATAATTATACTTCAACAGCAGTTACACATCTTTTACAAAGTGTCGGGTGTTCGTGATTTGTGCCTACATACTTTGAATAACACCAGCAACGTTCACATTTTTCGCCCTCTGCCTTTACAACTTCAAAACTTGTTCCGCTTTCGGATTTTTCAACTTTAACGTCTGAAACAATAAGAATTTCCGCAAACTGTTCAGCAAGTGCATTATATCTTTCATAATCTTCTGCGGACGCATGAACAATAATTCCTGCTTCAAGTGATTTTCCTATTGTCTTTTCATTTCTTGCTTCTTCAAGAACTTTGTTTACAGACTCACGGACTGAATAAATGAAGTTCCACTTTTCAACAAATTCCGCACTAAATTCAATGCCTGACTTTTCGGGCATCTGATTAAGGAAAACACTCTGTGTATCGTCATTTGAAGAATGAGGCATAAATCCCCATATTTCTTCCGCTGTAAATGAAATAATAGGAGCGGAAAGTCTTGCAACAGCACTGAGAATTTTATACATAACAGTCTGTGCAGA
The DNA here is from genome assembly GCA_947627175.1 of uncultured Ruminococcus sp. Classification (GTDB taxonomy): domain Bacteria; phylum Bacillota; class Clostridia; order Oscillospirales; family Ruminococcaceae; genus Ruminococcus. Next base: position 66,003 of record CANQVA010000002.1, on the reverse strand, counting down.
ACGACGGAGTTCAGAATTTTCTTTTTCGCAGTAAAGTCTGTCCTTAATAATATCAAGATAGAAATTAGACATATCAATTACACAGAAATTATGAATTGCATGGAATACAATATGAAAATCAAAAGCATTATAGCCTTCGTTTACTTTGTCAATAAGTGTGTCAAGACGCATCATTGCCCACTTGTCAAGTTCTGTAAGTTTATCATCTGAAACACTGTCAGTATCGGGGTTGAATCCATTGCCGTTACCGAGATTTCCGAGAATGAATCTTGCTGTATTTCTTATTTTCTTATAAGCATCGGAAAGTTGGCTGAGAATAGGCTTTGAAATTCTTATATCAGAATGATAATCAGAAGATGCAACCCAAAGTCTTAAAATATCAGCTCCGTATTGTTCAGTAATTTCACTTGGGTCAATGCCGTTTCCGAGTGACTTGTGCATAGTTTTGCCTTCTCCGTCAACAACCCAACCGTGAGTACATACGGCTTTATAAGGTGCAGAACCCTTGTATACTACAGAAGTAAGAAGTGATGACTGAAACCAGCCTCTGTATTGGTCAGCACCCTCTAAATAAAGGTCAGCAGGCCAAGAGAGATTTTTATTTTGTTCCATAACGGCGGTGTGTGAAACTCCGCTGTCAAACCATACGTCCATAATGTCATATTCCTTTGTGAACTCACTACAACCACATTCACATTTTACACTTTCGGGAATAAATTCCTTAATATCTTTAGTCCACCATGCGTCAGAACCTTCAGCACGAAAAAGGTCTGCAATTGCTTTTATGGTATCATCGTTTACAATAGGTTTACCGCAGTCTTTACAGTAGATAATCGGAATCGGAACACCCCATGTTCTCTGACGTGAAATACACCAGTCACTTCTGTCACGAACCATGCCTTTAATTCTGTCTTCTCCCCATTCGGGAATCCATTTTACAGACTCAATAGCTTTTACAGCTTCGTCTTTGAAACCGTTTACGGAGCAGAACCACTGTTCAGTCGCACGGTAAATAATGGGGCTGTTGCATCTCCAGCAGTGCGGATACTGATGAACAATTTTATGAATAGCAAGAAGTGCGTTAAGTTCTTCAAGTTTCTTTGCAATAGCCTTATTTGCCGTATCAGTGTCCATGCCCTCAAATTCGCCTGCTTCGGCAGTCTGTTTTCCCTTTGAGTCAACACATACAATAATTCCTATATCGTCGTATTTCTTGCATACTTCAAAGTCCTCAACACCATAGCCGGGGGCAGTATGAACACAGCCTGTACCGCTTTCAAGGGTTACATGGTCGCCGACAATAACGGGGGAGAGCCTGTCATAAAGAGGGTGCTTTGTTTTCATGCCCTCAAGTTCTGCACCCGTGAAAATACCGTCCGTTGTATATTCTGTAATACCTGCTGTTTCCATGGTAGTTTTAACAAGTTCTTCAGCCATTACATAATATTCATCGCCTGACTTTACAAGTGTATAATTATATTCAGGGCCAAGACATATAGCAAGGTTTCCGGGAATAGTCCATGTAGTAGTAGTCCATATAACAAAATAAATCTTTGACAAATCAAGACCCATTCCTGTAAAAATACCCTTATCATCTGTAACATTGAATTTTACATAGATAGAGTGGCACGGGTCATTTGAATATTCAATTTCAGCTTCTGCAAGGGCGGTATTGCAATCGGGACACCAATAAACGGGTTTTAGTCCCTTATACATATAACTCCTCTTTGCCATTTCACCGAAAACTTCAACTTGACGTGCCTCAAACTCCGGTTTAAGTGTAAGATATGGGTCGTCATAATCTCCGAGTGTTCCAAGGCGTTTGAACTGATTCATCTGATTCTGAACGTGTTTCATTGCAAAGTCATGGCAATGCTTTCTAAGTTCAGTGGGCGGAATTGCACCATTTTCAACACCTATCGCTTTCATTGCCTTTAACTCAATCGGCAGACCGTGAGTATCCCAGCCGGGAACATAGGGAGCACAAAAACCGCTCATATTTTTATATTTTACTATAAAGTCTTTGAGAGTTTTATTCAGAGCTGTACCGAGATGAATTTCACCGTTTGCATAAGGTGGGCCATCGTGAAGAATGTATGACGGCTTGCCCTGATTTTTTTCAATCATCTTATAATAAAGCCTTTCATTTTCCCATTTTTCAAGAGTAGCCGGTTCTCTTTTCGGAAGATTTCCACGCATAGGGAAATCTGTTTTAGGTAAATTAAGGGTAGTATTGTAATCCAATGACATTTTTTACATGATTTTTCACAACTTTGTGAAAAATTCTCCTTTCATAATATTTTCCCTTTAAGGAATTTCCATATTATCATTCTAACTCTTCCGAAATTATAGAAGTCGCAATTTGTTCAGCTGTCTGTGGCTGAACTTGTCCTGTAGCCTCTTCATATGTTTCGGGCATAGTTGAAATAAGTTCAAGATGTTCTTTATAGACATCAAACAGACTTTTCTTAAAATCTGCAACTTGCTGTTGTGCCTCAATAAGAGCCTCTTTTTCTTTGGCTATTTCCTCACGGTTTTTTTCCATTGCTATAGCGTGCTGGCGGACTGCCTCATCTTCAAGAGCGTCGGCTTTAGCCTGTGCCTCTGCTATAATCTGTTCAGCCTTTTCATGTGCATCATTGATAACTTTATGACCCTGTTTCTGGGCACCAAGTAGAGCATCTTTGAGTGCGTCCTCGTCCCTCATGTATTCACGGACTTTATCTGCAAGAACCTGAATTTTATTATTTGCTTCATTGCGTTCACGTTCCATTTCGTCAAGTTCCGCCTCAAGCTGTGCAAAGAACTCGTCAATTTCTTCCTGTTTATAGCCGAAAGCAGCTTTTTCAAATCTTTTGTTTCTTACATCTTTTGAAGTAATCATATATTTCACCTCTAAACAAATTTTTTCAGAATAATATGTATACGATTTTTTCTTGTCATTCCCGTCTGTCCCGACATAATGAATTTTCCGTAACCTCTGACGGAAATCACATCAGATTCACGGACTTCTTCCGAAACGGATTCAGCCGTAAAATGATTTACTTCCACTTTGCCGGCACGTATCAGCAAAGCGGACTTTTCACGGCTTAATCCGATTGCAAGGCTTACAACGCAGTCAAGACGGAGTGAAGCAACAGTTCCGCTTATATTTTTGAAATCATGCTTGACTTCCATTTCAAAGGGTCTGTCGCCGAAACACTTAACGCTTGTCCGTCCGATTTTGGAAACGGTTGACAATATAAGTTTTCCTGCAACATCTGTCACAAAAGCCTGTGTTATTCCCTCACCGACGATAATATCGCCTATTATGTCACGTTTCAGACGCATACCCATAAATGTACCGAGAAAATCCCTGTGAGTAAGTTTATCTTCTTTTCTGTATGTAAAAGTAATGCATCTGAACGGAAAATCCTGCATAATATATTCTTCATAGTAGTCAGGATATACTGCAAGCATTTTTCTTTCAGCATCGGGAAAACCGCCCCAGAATTTATATATCAGACCGCCTGTATTATGCAGACACCATTTTTCAGCTTCAGCACACTGCCTTTCGTCAAGAAAATCGGAAAAACTGCATATTCCGTTCTGTTCACTCCGTCTGACTATATCGCCAAGTCTTGCATGGAAAAACTTTTCAGACGATGTGTCCATCATATAAACACACCGTTATTTTCAAGTTCTCCGACGAGATCCTCACCTATAAATCCTACGTTATACGGAGTTATAATATAAGTAAGGTTTGCAACGGGTTTAAGACTTCCGCCGTTTGCATATGCAACGCCCACAAGAAAGTCAATTATTCTCCTCTTGTTTTCAGGAGAAGCCGTTTCAAGATTAAGGACAACTGTTTTCTTCGCAATAAGATGGTCGGCAATCTGCTTTGCATCTGTAAATGCTGATGGTTTTACAAGTACAACCTGAAGTTGTGCTGTTGTCTGAATATTTACGACCTTATTTCTACGTCCGTTTCCTCCGCTTGGTCTTTCATTATTGCTTTCATGAACCGGTGGCGGAGTGGTTACAGGTTCTTCAACTTCTTCACGCTGTGAAGGCATTTCAACAGGAGACTTGCGTGCAGGAGCAGGCATTTCAACCTGTTCGTCGTCGTCATCTTCTTCAGAAGCAAAGAAAAAATCCTTGATATTATCAATTAGTTTCATATTAGTACTCCTTCTCCGCATTTCATTTTATTATTCTACACACGGAATAAATGCGGAGTATTCCGTGAACGGATACTGTCCTGAAAGAATATCGAACAAAAAACAGCAAAAAGTCTTTTAATTTATCTGTGGCTGTAATCCCTTGCCCCGAAAAGTCCTGTTCCTATTCTTACAAGAGTAGAGCCGAATTTAACCGCTTCGGCGTAATCGTGGGTCATTCCCATTGAAAGTATGTCCATTGAAACTATGTCTTTTTTTTCAGAAACAGTTCTGTTGAAAAGTTCCTGCATTCTTCCTAAAAAAATATCGCTTTCAGACGGGGGAGGGATTGTCATAAGACCTCTTATGCGTATGCCTTCAAGCTGAGCGAGTTGTTCAATAAGGTCATTGAGTGCCGACGGGGAAACACCGCTTTTTGAATCTTCACCGCCGATATTTACTTCACATAAAATATCCATGACTTTATTGTTTTTAATAGCAAGACGGCTTATTGTTTCGCCAAGTTTCAGACTGTCAACAGACTGAATCATGTTTACCGAATTTATTATGTATTTAACTTTATTCGTCTGTAAACTTCCTATAAAGTGAACCTCTGCCGACTTTTCATATATATCTTTTTTTGAAAGATACTCCTGAACACGGTTTTCGCCGAGAAGGTCAAGCCCGAGTGAAACAGCGTGATTGACTGCTTCAGGGGCTACTGTTTTAGTAACAGCCATAATGCGGACTGTATCTTCCGGAGAACGATACTTTGAAAAAGCCTCTCCCGTGCGTTCACGTATAATGCGGAGGTTTTCGTCAATATAACTGAAATTATTCTCCACTTTATTCAACACCTTCAATCATAATATCATCATACAGTGAAAGATAACTGCTGTCATTTTCATGAACTGCGGAAAGAACATAGTCGCTTCCCTCATATATAACGTCTATTTTTTTAAATTCAATCTGTTCACCCTTTAAAATATTAACGCCTTTGTAGTTTACGCTTTCAGTAACGGGTTCTGTTCCCGTTGCCGTTCCTGTAGTATTTTCAGGCGTTATTTCTTCCTGAATGTCCTTAAATCTTATAGCTTCTCTCGGAACTTTAAGTCCTCTGTAATTTCCCTTTATGAGTTCAACAGTTTCGCATCTGTGCTGAACAAGTTCTTCATTAAACTGACTGCATTCAAGAACTATTATACTTTCCGACGGATTACCCTCATCACGTATATCAACTATTTCAGCGTCATATGTGTCTGCCGACGTTTCAAAACGAAGTTTTACCCAACTGCCTATTTCGTATTCTTTACGTGAATTGTCAACTATTCCTGCAAGATGCCATTTATATCCGTCAATAAGTTTTCCGACAACGGTAGCATCATTTTCCTTTTTGTCCTCAATGCTTTCAAGCTGTTCAACAGTAAGCTGTCCTATATTTGCAGATGATAGAATTTCTTCATATCCGTCACAATAACTTGCAAAATAAGCAGGACGGTCAGAAACTATAACTTCAACAGGCTGAACCGACTGTTGTCGCAGTTCTTCAAGTTCAGCATTGATGTCCTCAATCTGCTGATTGAAATTGTCAACTTCATTTGTAATAATCTGATATGTACTCATTTCGACAAGAAGTGTATCAATATCAGATTTAACTGTTTCATAATCTTCCATATCACGGCAATATATATAATTGCGGAAATTTTCTTCTATACTTGCCGAAAGACTTAAAGGCTGGGCAGATTCAAGCGTACCGGGATTCTGTATTTTTTCAAGTATTTCAAGTTCTTTTTCAAGCTTTTCTATTTCCCTGTTTATACTTATTTGTGCATCAGTGGGATATACTTCCGCTATGATACTCCCCATGCCGAGTTTTCCGCCGTCCGAAACATCATAGCTTAAAACACCGTTTCCGCTGTATTTTTTAACTTGTTCGTCCCTTATAAAAACGCCTTTAAAAGTTTTTGAAGATATAGCCTCTGCCATAAGAGCCGATTCAGTAGTGCTTTCCCTGTTGCGGAAATTATAAACTATGCTTATAAAAATAATGAAAAATAAAATAAGAACTGCATTCCTGAGAATCTTGACAATAATTCCGCTGTCCGATTTATTAGAACGCATTCACATCACCGGCTTAATCGTTTTTTTCAGGTACGTCGAGGATAGAAACGGCTTTTGCCGGAATGATGGTTGAGATAGCGTGCTTGTAAACAAGCTGTTGTTTTCCGTCGCAGTCGAAAATAGCGACATAGCCGTCAAAGCCCTTTATCATTCCTTTGAACTGAAAACCGTTTGTAAGGATAACAGTTACCATAATCTTTTCTTTTCTGCACTGATTGAGGAACACGTCCTGCAAATTGATACTTTTGTTCATACACAAATCTCCATTCTTTTTCAAAAATAAAATGTATTTATATACACTTAATACATTATATCACAGATTAAAGTAATTTTCTATAGTTTTTTCAGACTTTTCTGAAATTTCATTTTTTTTATTAAATTCGTCCAAAAAAATCCACTTAATACGTGTATTTTTTCTAAACCATGTAAGCTGTCTTTTGGCATAACGGCGTGTTTCCTGTTTTACTTTGTCGATACACTCCGCAAGGGTCATATTATTTTCAAAATACGGAATAAGTTCTTTATAGCCTATAGCGTTTGAAGCCGTTTTCATTCCGCTTTCATGCCAAAGTCTTTCAGCCTCTTCAATAAGACCGTTTTCAACCATTTCATCAACACGCTTGTTTATTCTGTCATACAAAATCTGTCTGTCATGAAAATTCAGACCTATAATAAGTGAATTATAGGGACTTTCGGAAAGACGGCTTTCCGCCTTGAGTTCACTAAATTTTCGCCCTGTAACGTGAAAGACTTCCAATGCACGGACAACTCTTACTATATTATTCATATGTATTGATTCGGCGGAAACGGGGTCAATTTCAACAAGTTTGCTGTATAAAAATTCATTGCCGTTTTCTTCTGCCAATCTGTAAAGTTCTGCACGATATTCTTCATCACTGCCACCGTCTGAAAACTTCACATTTTCAAGAAGTGAATCAATATAAAGCCCCGTACCGCCGACAATTATCGGAAATTTTCCTCTGCTGAGAATGTCCTGTATTTTTTCATTTGCAAGTTTCACATAGTCTGACACACTGAATGAAATGTCCCTTTCAAGAAAGTCAATAAGATGATGCGGAATGCCTTGCATTTCTTGTAATGTCGGTTTTGCGGACGCTATGTCAAGCCCTTTGTAAATCTGCATTGAATCAGCGGAAATCACTTCGCCGTTGTATTTTTTCGCAATTTCAACGCCGAGTGAAGTTTTTCCTGAAGCTGTAGGGCCTACTACTGCTATTACTTTTGGTTTATTTTTATCATTCACAAAAAAGCTCCTTTTTCATGTACGCCCGAATTGATGCGAAATATTGCTTTTTGTCATTGTAAACATAACAGGTCTGCCGTGTGGACAATGTCTGATTTTTTCGTCATAATAAACTTGCTCCGCAAGCGACTGCAATTCATTCATACTGTTTTTGTCATTTGCCTTTATAGCGGATTTGCACGCAACAGTATGGAACATATCGTCAAGCATATGTGACTGTGGATTATGACGGTACAGACGGATATTTTCAGCGATTTCAGCAATTACTGCTTCTACGTCAAGTTCAGTAACAAAAGTCGGTACAGCTTTTGCAAGTATATAAGGATTTTCTGAAAAGTCAAATAAAAATCCTAAATCCGCAAGAAGTTCTGTATTCTCTTCCATTGCACTAAATTCTTCCGCAGTGAGCAATACTTTTACTTCATTCATAAGTAATTGTGTATACTGTCGGCAGTTTCTGCTTTTCAGCCTTTCAAAAATTATACGCTCATGTGCGGCGTGCTTGTCAATAATAACAATTTTATTGTCAGACGTTTCAGCGATAACATAAAGCCCGAAAGCCTCGCCTATTACACGTATTTCCGGCTTTTCCGTCCATACGGATTTTTTATTTTCCGTTTCGGAAACTGTTTTCTTTTCAGACTGTTCAGCAATTTCAAATGATTTACTGCTTATATAATTAAAGTTATCCATAGGAACAGACGGCTTTTTTTCGGTTGTTTCGGTTTTTTCGGTTACTTTATTTTCATGTTGACTGTACGCACTGCAAACTTCAATTTCAGCCGTTTCCGCCTCTTCATATTCTTCATCGGGAATATTAGGCACAATAAGATTATTTTCAGGATTTTCAAGTTTTTTTTCGGTTTCTTCAATCATGTCAACAGGAGTAAATATAAACTCCTGCTGACGCTTCATTACTTCAATTTCCTCTTCTGTCTGTTCTTCATATACTACGGGCGGTTTCAGTTCAAATTCATAAATAAGACCGTCTTTTGCCATAGCGTTTCTTATTGCCAGAAACATAGTATCTGAAATTTCCTTTTCATTCGTGAAACGCACTTCCGCTTTTGTAGGGTGTATATTTACATCAATAAATGATGGTGAAATATCAATCATAATCACACAAGCAGGAAAATTTCCACTTCTTAACATATTTTCATACGCACTTTCAAAAGCGACTGAACATATTTTTGAATGCACATATCTGCCGTTTACAAAGAAATTCTGAAAAGAGCGGTTTTTCTTTGCATAAAGAGGTTTTATGGCATAGCCCGTTATATGTATGCCGTTTCTGTTATAGTCAACAGATAACATATCATGGGCAAAGTCACGACCATAAACAGCATATATCGCTGAAAAAAGTTCTCCGTCACCGCTTGAATTAAATTCTATTCTGTTATCACGTATAAGTTTAAAAGATATTTCAGGGTGGGAAAGAGTTATTTTTTGAACAATCTGACTTACAGCGTTTGCCTCTGAAACGTCTTTCTTCATAAACTTTCGCCTTGCGGGGACATTATAGAAAAGGTCACGTACAATAATTGTTGTACCGTCGGGACAACCGCTTTTTTCATGTAAAGTTTCTTCACTGCCTTCTATCTTGTATAAAGTTCCATAAGTTTCGCCTTTTTGCTTTGTCATAGCTTCAACTTTAGCAACGGCAGAAACAGATGCAAGAGCCTCCCCCCTGAATCCGAGAGTACATATATTTTCGAGGTCATTTTTAGTCATAATCTTGCTTGTTGCATGACGGAGAAAAGCTTTCGGAACGTCCTCAAACAACATTCCGCCGCCGTCGTCAGTTACACGCATATATGTTAAACCGCCGTTTTTTATTTCAACAGTTATATGACTTGCACCCGAATCAATAGAATTTTCCACAAGTTCCTTTATTACAGATGCCGGTCTTTCTATAACTTCACCTGCCGCAATAAGTTCAGATATTTCCTTACTCAGAATATTTATTGACGACAATGAACAACACCCCTTTCACAGTCTATATGCCAAGTATTGTAAATACTCCATGTTCTGCAAAAGATTCCTGCACCCAGTCATTCACATCTTTTACAGCTTCTTTTGTTCGTCCGAAAGCGGATTCACATATCATCTGCCATTCTTCCGGAGTAATTTCTGTTGTTTCATAAGGAGAATATTTGGGCAGAACGTCAAGAAAAAGCCTTTTCAGCCCTGTATCGCTGAAATCTTCATCATAGATATATATTGACTCATCGTTCCAGAATAAATTATTCCATTTACCCTTGAAAAATTCATGGCAGTCCGTTCCCCTTAATTCATCTTTTTTGCAAAAATATTTCACAAGCTACCACTCCCTCAGTATAATTTTTTTATCTGTTTAATATCCGTAATCATAGCCATAATCATAGCCGTAATCATAATCATAACCATACTCATAATCACCGTAACCAAAATCATAATATCCTTCGTCATAGTCATAATTATAATCATCTGCTGTTGTAGTTGTAGTTGAATTTGGGTCTACAAATGTTCCGGCAACATATCCTGCTTTTGTTTCTGTTACGGGCTCTGTCTGTACAATTTCATCAACTACTTCTGTTGTCTGCATATCTGTCGTTTCGGTTGAATCCTCTGTTGATTCATCTGTTGTTTCTTCTGTCTGTTCATCTGTTGATTCTTCTGTTGTTTCTTCTGCCTTTTCTGCGACGTTCTCATTTATAAGACCCATTTCATACTTCTTGTTAAGTATACGCAAAACGCTGTCATCTATACGTGCCTGTTCAATTTCACCTGATTCAACGGCATTGCATACTGATTCAATTGCTTCCGTCATATCGGCGGGCATAAGAACAATGTCAACACCTGCATTTATAGCCATAATTGCGGCTTCACCGGCAGAATATGAACTTGTAATAGTATTCATCATCTGCGAATCGGTTATTATAAGACCATTGAAACCGAGTTCGTTTCTGAGCAATTCAGTAACAACAGTATTTGAAAGGTCAGACGGCAACCAGTCACCGACACCCGATATAATTTGATGACCAACCATAACAAAGTCTGCACCGACTTCTATGCCCTTTTTAAAAGGTACAAATTCAGTTGCACGGAGGTCGTCAAGAGAACGCTTAATAGTTACATCTGAATCTGTATGTGTATCTCCTTCAGCTGCTCCAAGACCGGGAAAATGTTTCAGTGTTGCACATACTCCGGCATCTTTAAGACCTACAACAACATTTGATGACATATTTGCCACAACGTCAGGGTCACTGCTGAACATACGCCCGCCGAGTTCGCTTGCATCACTTATATTGACATCAGCAACGGGGGCAAAGTCAAGATTGAAACCGAGTGCTTTAAGGTCAGTGCCTATTGTGTAGCCTATTTCATATGAAACGTGTTCATCATTGGCTTCGCCGTAAGTAACCATATCATCAAAGGAATCTGTACCGAGTGAATCGGAAACTCTTGCAACAGTTCCGCCCTCCTCATCAACAGACATAAACATTCCTATGCCGTTATTATTATTCATTGCACAATCCTGAATTGCATTTATCATTGTAGTAGTCTGTTCTGTCGTTTCAAGGTTTTCAGAAAACATTATAAGTCCGCCCAACGGATAATTTTTAATTGACTCTTCAACAATTTCGTCATAAAGTGTAACAACGTCCCAGCCTGAAAGCTGTTCAGGCGTTGTAATGAACATCTGACAAACTTTTTCCTGCAATGTCATTTTTTCAAGGAGCGTTTCAGGGACTGTCTTTTCAGGGACAGGCGGTTCAGTAGGTTCTGTTGTTTCGGTAACGGGTTCTGTTGTCGGTTCTTCTGAAACTTCGTCTGTCTGTTTTTTCTCTGCACAGGCACACATCATTAAACTCATGCTGAGTGCCATAGCCATCAATTTTTTTACTTTCATTTAAAATCCTCCTGTTTTATATGATGCTTTTTTCGGAATCTGCCGTTTTATTTTAATGTTCAATAAGTTCAAGAACATCTTTCAGCAGTGTCCGGCATTCACTGTCTGTAAGTTCATCAATGTTAGTTTTTCTGAGTATGTCAAACGCTTTTTCACGGTTTATACTTTCAAAACTTATCTGTCTGCTTTTCTCATGTGAAACATTGTCAATAACGCTGTTATTATTATGTTCCATTTCTTCAAGTAATTCCCTTGCACGGCTTACTACTTTCGGCGGAAGTCCTGCAAGTTTAGCAACGTCCACACCGTAACTTTCATCAACTCCGCCACGCACTATTTTTCTTAAAAAGCGTATTGTGCTTCCATGTTTATTTACTGCAATACTGTAATTCTTAACGCCGTCAAGTTCGTTTTCAAGTCCGATAAGTTCGTGATAGTGAGTAGCAAAAAGAGTTTTACAACCGAGTTTTTTTGATGTGCATATATGCTCTGCGACAGCATGGGCAATGCTTACGCCGTCATAAGTTGAAGTACCTCTTCCGACTTCATCAAGTATAACAAGACTGTAAGGTGTTGCATTTTTAAGTATATCTGAAACTTCACTCATTTCAACCATAAATGTGCTTTGTCCTGCTGTAAGGTCATCTGATGCCCCTATGCGTGTGAATATTTTGTCCACCACTGAAATTTTAGCTGAATCTGCCGGTACAAAAGAACCGATTTGTGCCATAAGAACTATAAGTGCAGTCTGTCGCATATAAGTAGATTTACCCGACATATTAGGACCCGTAATAATTGACATTCTGTTTTCTTTTGTGTCCATATAAACATCATTAGGTACAAATATTTCATCTTTCAGCATAAGTTCAACAACGGGGTGACGACCTGCTTTTATATCAATAACACCGTCAAGCGAAATATCGGGTCTGATGTATAAATTTCTTATTGCAACCTCCGCAAACGAACACAGAACATCAACAGCCGCAACAGCAGAAGCCGTTTTCTGAACTTTCTCAAGCATTGTTGCAAGAAAATCACGTACTTCATTAAAAATATCAGCCTCAAGCGAAATAGCCTTGTCCTTTGCACCGAGTATAGAATTTTCGGCATTTTTCAGTTCTTCCGTAATAAATCTTTCAGAGTTTGTAAGGGTCTGTTTTCTTGTCCACTCTTTCGGGATAAGGTCATAATATGAACGTGTTACTTCAAGATAATATCCGAATACACGGTTAAATCCTATTTTCAAATTTTTTATTCCCGTCGCCTCACGTTCACGCTGTTCAATAGCATCAATAATTTCCTTTCCGTGATTCATTATATGACGTAGTTTGTCAAGTTCCTCATTAAAACCGTCTTTTATCACACCGCCATCTTTTACTGAAACAGGCGGTTCATCTGTTATAGCGTTTTCAACCAGTTTCAATATATCATCAAGTTCTGATATTTCACTGTTATATCTTTTGAGAAGTTTTGAAGTATCAAGTTTTTCAAGCTGTTGTTTTATAAGCGGTAATTGCATTGCAGTTGCAGAAAGTGCTTTAAGGTCACGGGGATTTGCACTCTTATACATGACTTTCGTCATAAGTCGTTCAAGGTCATAAACACGTTCAAGTAAATCCTGTAAATCCGCAAGAACAATACTTTTTCTTGTAAGTGCCTCAACAGCATCAAGACGTTCTATAATTTTAGCAGGACTTTTCAAAGGCTGTTCAAGCCAGTTTTTAAGCTGACGGCGACCCATTGAAGTTTTAGCTGAATCAAGTACCCATAAAAGAGAGCCTTTTTTTTCCTTACTTCTCAATGTTTCAGTAAGTTCAAGATTTCTGCGTGCATTGAGGTCAAGCCCCATAAAAGCCTCATCATTGAGTATATCAATTGAAGTAAAACGTGAAACAGATGTTTTTTGTGTGTCTTTTATATAATCAAACAGTCCGCATACTGCCGAACAATCTGCACCGTTTTCACTTATTCCGAGTTCTTTTACAGACTTCACATTGAAAACTTCTTCAACTGTTTTTCTTCCGTTTTCACAATCAAAACATATACCGTCTCTGAGTGTCACCGCACATTTAAGACGTATTTTTATAAAGTCCGCTGTATTTTTAAGAGATAGAACACTTTCAGGAAATATGATTTCAGCAGGCTGACATCGTGAAAGTTCATTTATAACTTCTGTTTCAAGGTCTTTTCCCCGAAACAGATTAAGAAATGCTTCTCCCGTTGAAATATCAGCAGATGCAACACCGCAGGAATTTTCACTTTCGTCATAATATATACTGCAAATATAATTATTTTTGCTGTCGTCAAGCATACTGCTGTCAACAAGTGTTCCCGGAGTTACAACACGTATCACATCACGGACTACTATATCACGACCTTCAGACGGGTCTGTAAGCTGTTCACATACGGCAACTTTAAAACCTGAATCAATAAGTTTTTTTATATACGTGTCTGCTGTATGATACGGCACACCGCACATTGGTGCACGTTCTTCAAGTCCGCAGTCTTTACCTGTAAGTGTAAGTTCAGCCGCTTTTGACGCAACAATTGCATCGTCAAAAAACATTTCATAAAAATCACCCACACGGAAAAACAGTATACAGTCATTATATTTGTCTTTTATATCGAGATATTGTTTCATCATAGCAGAAACTTTATTTCTGTCGATTTCCAAATTATATCACCCCTTTCTGTATCAGTAACAACCGCCACATTCAGCACAGCTTCCGACACAGCCTGACGACGGCTGGCAGGTATCGGGGTCTTTACCGTTTGCACAAAGTGATATAATTTGATTTATATTATTGATAAGAAGTTCAAGTTCACTCTGTGCAGAATTGAAAGCAATCATATTTTTATTGCTCATTATCTTTTGATAAACCTCCTTTATTTCTGCATCAATTGCACGGAGTTCTTCCGAATCTGAATTTTTTTCACTCATAGCAATATTCAGTTTTTTTCTTAGTTCAGTGAACTTTTCCATATCAGCCTGTAATTCTTTATCTTCGTCATTGACCTGCTTTGCAAGTGTATATGCAATATATCTGTCATCATTCTGAATAGCCTTTCCGAGTTCTCTTGTCATTTGAATAACGTCCATAATTTTCTATTCTCCTTTTAGATTTATTTTATTATTGTACACTTTTATGTGTATATATTGTTTCAGTAATATTTCCGTCAATATCCATTTCAGCAATATACCTGAAATAAGGCCCTGAATTTAATTTAATGAAAATATGTTTATCTTCCGTTTGTATAGCGGAAATGTCATAATAATAATCATCGTCAAAAAATTCGCCTGCATCGAAAATCTTAGTATTTTCACCTTTTCCGAGCCTGTAAATACGACCGTCAACATTTGCATTGTCGCCGTAAGGCTGATAAAGTATAAAGCCGTCATAAAATGCAAAAAGTCTTACGTTTTCACATATTTTTTCAACGCTGTAATCATTCAGATTCATGCGGAAAAGATGATGTTCATCGGAAATATAATACATATAATCACCACAGAATACACCTGCTCCGCCATCGTCAAGAGATGTATTTGTATTTGTTTCAGTATCATATACACCATATTTAAGATAATCGGCTGTATAGAAAATATTATTCCCATGAACAGAATATTTTCTTATCTGAAGATTTATAAAAGCCACTGATTCAGCATCAGAGCCGTCATATCTCATTCGCAAAATTTCTGTACCCGTATCATTTCTGCAAAGAGAATAAATATACTCATCAGTAAAATAGAAATCGGAAATATCTTTTTCTTCATACTTCAATTCAGTATATTTTCCGTCTTTAAAAGAAGAAAGTTTACTGTTTCTGTAACTACCGTAAAAAACATTATCCTTATAGAGATATGCATCGAAATCATCGGCATTTTCTACAAATGCACATTTTTTGTCTTTATCTTCATGAAGAAGTACATAGTATGCATCATCACGCCCACCCTTATATGAATAGTAATAACGACCTTTTTCATCAGAAAATAATGCCTTACTGCTGTTAAGATAATATGTTTTATCAGGTTCGCCCGTTTCAATATCAGTCACCGGGTCGAAAGTTTCTTCCGGTGTTTCTGAAAATGTTTCAATTGTCGTTTCGCTTTCTTTTCCCGAAACGTCCATATCTGCGGACGGGACTATATTTCCGCAGCCCACAAGTGTTATCATACATAATATTAAAATAAATTTCTTCATATTATTCTTCCTGTTACCGCCCAGTTCATGGCGTCCGTAATTTCAATTTCCACAAATTTTCCCATAAGAGAAATATCTCCCTCAAATTCGGAAATAATAAACTCATTACTTTTTCCTGTCATATATCCCGTGCGTTTTTTTGAAACTCCGTCAACAAGAACACGCATTTTCCTGCCTATGAAACGCTTGTAATGCTCCGTCGAAATTTCACGCTGAACTTCAAGTAATTTTCTCATACGCTGACTTTTCACGTTTTCGGGGGTCATGTCTTTTATATCAGCCGCTTTTGTTCCTGTTCTCCTTGAATATATAAATGAGTATATATTATCATATTTCACACGTTTTATTATGTCAAGAGTATTTTCAAATTCTTCATCTGTTTCGTTCGGAAAACCGACAATTAAATCAGTTGTAAGTGAAAATTCGGGGTCACGGTTTCTGATGTAATCAACGATTTTCAGGTACTGTTCAGCAGTATAACGTCTGTTCATGCGTTCAAGAACACTATTACTGCCACTTTGTAAAGGCAGATGAAGATGTTTTGCAACCTTTTCACACTCAAAAATTGTATTGATAAGCTCTTCTGAAGCATCTTTCGGGTGCGATGACATGAACCTTATTATAAAATCACCGTCAATTCCGTTAAGTTCACGCAACAAATGCGGAAAACTCATTCCGCTTTCAAGGTCGTTGCCATATGAATTGACATTCTGTCCAAGCAGCATTATTTCCTTGTAACCGTCACTGACAAGCTGTCTGACCTCTTTGATTATATCTTCCGGACGGCGACTTCTTTCACGTCCTCTGACATACGGTACTATGCAGTATGTACAGAAATTGTTACAGCCGAACATTATCGGAACAGATGCTTTAAAAGAACTTTCCCGCACCTGAACGACATTTTCGGAAAAATCGTCATATTCGCTTATATCAGCGGAAAATTTCTTTCCTTTCAGACAATCAAAAAGCAACGCAGGCAACGCATTTATTGCAGAAGTCCCCATTACAAAATCCACTTGCGGATATGACTTTCTGATTTTTTCGCAGATATGCTCCTGTGCAGTCATGCAACCTGCAAGTCCTATAATAAGCGACGGCTTTTTTTCTTTCAGCTTTTTCATACTGCCTATTATTCCGAAAACCCTGTCTTCTGCACTCTCACGCACTGCACAAGTGTTAAGTATAATAATATCGGCTTCATTTTCGTCATCTGTAAAACTGTATCCTACTTCTTTCAGAACGCCCTTTATTTTTTCACCGTCCGAAACGTTCAGTTGACAACCAAAACTACGCACATATGCCTTACGCTTTCCATTGCCTAAAATGCGTATTATATCTTGTGTACTTACATTGTTTTCCCTCAAAATTTTTTTCCTCTCATTCAAATAAAAATCAGGTAATATATTATTATAACATATATTAAAGTTTTTTTCAAGTATAAATATCACTATACACATAATTTTCATTAAAAGCCGATTCTTAATATGCAAAATAAATAAATATAATGAAAATTATTAGTCAATTGATACAAAAATATTTTTCATGTGAGAGAAATGAAAATTAAGGTAGTCTAATAAGTAAATAAAGGGTTACACCTTAAAGGAGGATTTATTATGTTAAGAAAAACATCATTGTCAATGTTGACAGCATTTACAACTGCACTTTCTGCACTGACCCCATTTTCAGCAAGTGCCTCACCCGTCCAAACAACAGTGAAATCAGACATAAGTGTAATACCTGCAAATTACACAAGAGCATATGAAAATATGCCCGAATACACACAGACAACAACGACAACAATGCTTACAGACGATTTTCAATTGACATACACCGAACCTGAAGAATCAGAATCAACTATCCATAATCGTATGTATACTGTAACAACGTCAGGAAAACAAGAAGAAATTCCGGCTGATTTCCCGATAAAAGAAAAACGTGACATAACCGTTAACGTTGTTGACTCGAAAACAGGTGAACCGATTAAGGACGTATGCGTAAAATTTGTGGAAACAGAAACGCCCTCAAGCAAATATATAAAACGTGATTTTGGTACATTCGTTTCCGATGAAACAGGTACGTTCAAATTATCTGGTCTGGACTATACTCTTGAGGACACAAGTTCAATGTTTCTGCTTACCGCTGTACTGGAAAATATTCCTGAAGAATACACTTACCGTGGAGGAGAAACAAGTATAATAGACCATATAGTTGACACTGGTGACTGGCATATAAGAAATGAAGAAATTTTCCATGATACAGGAACTATGACAATTTATCTTGACCGTGCATATGAAAAAACATTCAACGCTTCATGCAGTATAATTGACAGTTCAACAGGAAAACAAGTTGAGGGTGCACACATGATTTTATCAAATCCGTCAAACGCTGTTGACTCATGGTACACTTCCGGAAATGAACCTCATATTGTAAAAGACATAAAATGTTTATTATACACAAGCGAACCACAGGCAGTATATAATCTTCAAGCTTACAGTCTTCCCGAAGGATACACATTTGACTACTCAAAAAATTCAACCGAACAGGTAACAATAACTTCCGATTTCTCAGGTGACGCAGAGTTTGTTATTTATGTCATTCCGGAAAATCTGGCTAAACCTATAGAAACAACAGGTCCATATATTCCATCACTAAACACAACAACGACTACTGTAACTACAAACAATACAATCAATACAAACAATACAATCAATACAACCGATACAAACAATACAATAAATACAACTGATACAACCGATATACAAACTACCACCAAAGAAGTTTCTTCCGGCACATATCACCCTATTTACACAACAACAACCACAAATGTTAAATGTAAAGATGACTACAATCAGTACAGTGTAATGGACGATACAGTAGAATTTGAAACAACAGTTCCTGCAAACAGTGATTTAAACGGTGATGCAAATGGAAATGGTAAGATAGATATTTCAGATGCTGTACTTGTCATGCAGTCAATTGCAAATCCCAATGAATTTAAAATGACTGAACAGGGAAAATTAAATGCCGATGTATATAATCGTGGTGACGGAATAACCAATAGCGACGCTCTTATTATTCAAATGGTTGAAATTAAAACTATCTCCCCTGAAAATTTGCCCATTGCAAAACAATAAAAACAAAAAGGACGGTTTTTTAACCGTCCTTCAGTTTGTCGAAAAGTCTAAAATACGCATTTCCGTCTTAAAAAAATGACTTGAAAACGGCTATTCTACGTCAGCCACCTTCGGCTCTTTTTTTATTCTTGTTCTTTTTTTATACGAAAAATCATTCTTAAAAAACCTGAAAGAATTTTCGGACTTCGTATCACTACAATTTTCATTATGTATCCCTCCCTTGCTGATATACTTTCATTATATTCAGCAGGAAAAGTTTTGTGCCTATCTTCTTGAACGAACTATAAGAGCGAGCCCGCTTTTTATCGAAATTACGGCATTGTCCGAAATAATTTCATTGCTTACCCCTAATGGAAAACCCTGAATGAGTGTATAATTTTTCAGTGGATATTTAACACCTGTCATACTTTCAATCAGGAGTTTTTCAGTAAGTGAAAATACTGAAAAATACCAACCGTCGTATTTTTCATAAGATTCAGTTCCTATACTCTGTACAGTAATAATATTGTCGGGGTCTGATATTGTCATTTTACAGCCATGTTCACAGGCATATATCAGCGTTTGAATATTTGCGAAAGTATGGTCAAATCGTCCGCCTAAAGCTCCATACAGCCTTATATCGGTGCAGTTACGTGAAATGGCAATTTTCAGTGCAAGCATTGTGTCTGTGTCGTCTTTTTCGGGAATGCTCCTGTAAATTTCAAAATGTTCAGGCAGTTTTCCTTTATATGAATCAAAATCACCCGTTATAATGTCGGGTACTATTCCGAGTTTTTCGGCGTAAATATATCCTCTGTCCGCACATATCACTAAATCGGCTTTTTTGTCGATAAAGTCTGTAGCGGAAATTTCACCGCCGGCAAATATTATACAAGTTTTCATTTCAATTCCCATTCCTTGATTTGTTTTGCCTCATCATACATTGTACAATAACTTTCATGACGGCTTGGCGAAATTTTTCCCTGATTAAGTGCTGAAATAACTTCACAGCCCTTTTCGCACGTATGCGAACAGTCACGGAAAAGGCAGTTTTCTTTGTACTCCTTAAATTCACGGAAACAGTCCGCAAGTTCTTCTTTACGAACTATGTCATAACGATTTGTTTCAAATGTCGAAAATCCCGGAGTATCAGCAATATAACCGCCACCATTTAATTTATATAATTGTGCATGGCGTGTAGTATGTTTGCCCCTGCCGAGTTTTTTGCTTATTTCGGCAGTCGGTATATTAAGTGAGGGGTCAACGGCATTCAGAAGGGTAGACTTTCCCACACCTGAATTACCGGTCAAAGCACTTACTTTTCCTGTAAAAAGTTTTCTGACTGTTTCAACGGTTTCGGGGTTGCTGTAGTCTGTTTCAATAACGTCAATTCCTATGTTTCTGTATATATTGCTAATTTCTTCACTTTTGCCCAAGTCGGTTTTTGTTATGATAACGACGGGCGTTATTTCCTTATATTCTGCAATTGCTATGAATTTATCAAGAATAAGATAATTAGGTGAGGGGTTACAAGTTGAAACAATAAAAATAAGCTGGTCAAGATTTGCAAGAGGTGGTCTTATTATACAGTTTTTTCTGTCAAGGATTTCCGTTATAACTCCGTCATTGAGTTCAACTCTGTCCCCGACATACGGGCTTATTCCTCTGTTGCGGAAAATTCCTCTTGCTTTACATTCATATATGCCGTCAGGGGTCTCTACAGTATAGAGACCCCCTACGCATTTTGTTATAATTCCGCTTTTCAGAACTTCATTCATTACTGATAACGGATATATGGGTGATAGTTGCCTTGTGCATCGTAGTAACCGTAATCATCAGCCCAACGGTCGAAATCTGCCGGGAGATTAGGGTCAAAATTTTCTGACGGAGTCTGCGATACTTCTGTTGCAGGTGGCTGAGATGCTTCTGTTGCAGGCGGGTCTGTTACAACAGGCTCTTCCCAATGTTCTACAGGAGCTTCTGTTGGTGGTTCTGTTTCTACAGGCTGTTGACCGTTGAATCCTCCTACAGCATCAAATGCGGCTGTAATGTCTTCTGTCTGAACAGTTACAGCACCCGTTGCAAAGTTGAAGTAATAAGAACCAATCTGTGCCCTTACGCCGGTATTCATATTTGTAAGAACAACAACAACTGATACATTTTCACCTGAACCCTTTACATTATGGCTTACCTGCTGCATTTCAGGAACAAGGAGAACGCTTGTTGAATCTGTACTTGTTGAGCCGTCCTCATTTGTGATTACAAAGTCAATAACGAATCTGCCGTTTGCATTTTCAGGGAAAGGAACTGTAAACGGAATTTCTCCGTCAGGTGCCTGACCGTTGCTGACATAGAATACAATTTCTGTACCCTCATCAACCTTTTCGCCCTTTGCGATACTCTGTTCAATAACCTTGCCTTCTTCTTCATAAGAAGCCTTGAGTTCTGTTCTCGGTTTAAGACCTGCATATTCTGCAAGTGTGCAAGCATCATCTGCAACTTGTCCTACATAGTCATCAACGCTTACCTGTCCTGCGTCAACACCCATACTTACATAAAGTACGATTGTTGAACCTTTGTGTACTTCTGTACCAACTTCCGGTTCTGTGCTGATTACATAGCCTTTCTGAATTTCTGTGCTTGATGAGTTCTTTATCTCACATTCAAGCCCACGTTGTTTAAGCTGGTCTCTTGCAAGTTCGGAATTCATGTTTGCAACATTAGGAACTTCAACTGTTTCCATACCCTTGCTTATCTTGACTTTAAGAACGTCACCCTTTTTAAATTCTGAACCCGGTTCAATATCCTGTTCAATAATAAGACCTGCATCAAGTTCATTATATTCAGAGCCGTCCTCCTGGAACTGAATGTTATTTCCATACTGGCTGACTGCTGCATTGTAGTCCATGCCGTAGAAGTCGGGCATCTTAAAGTCATTCTGCTGACTGTCGCCCTTTATAAGACCACTGAGAAGAGTTGCAACGAAAATTACGGCAACGATAATTACAACAACGACTATAGCCGTAAGAACGGGAACTACGAGAGAAGAACGTTCTTCAGGTTCATCTTCTTCATCGTAATCATCATCATATCCATCATAAGCAGGCTGTTTCTTTCCTCTTTTTGCGGGAGGGTCAGCAACTTTTGTTTTCTTTCCGCCCTTACCTTTGTCATCGACTTCCATAACGCCTTCTGATTCTCCATCATCATCATAGTAAACCGTTGTGCCTTCCTCTTCGTCTTCTTCCTGATAGTAACCGAAAGTCATATTCGGATTTACTTTGAATGCGTCTATATCGCTTATCATTTCGGCAGTTGACTGGTATCTGTCTTCAGGAGCTTTTTCCATTGCCCTGAGAACGATTTCTTCAAGACCGTCCGGAATGTCGGGATTCAATGCTCTCGGACGTTCAGGAATGTCCTGCATATGCATAACTGCTATTGCAACGGGATTATCACTGTCAAACGGTTTCTTGCCGGTGAGCATTTCATACATCATCGCACCGACTGAATAAATATCACTCTTTGCGTCGGTAACATCACCGCTTGCCTGTTCAGGGCTGATATAGTGAACACTTCCTATTGCCTGGTCGGTAGCTGTTTTTCCTTCCTCACGTGCAAATTTTGCAATGCCGAAATCCATGACTTTTATTGTACCGTCTGTGAACATCATTATGTTCTGTGGTTTTATGTCACGGTGAACAATTCCCTTGTCGTGGGCGTGCTGTAAAGCCCTTAAAATTTGTATAACGAAGTGTACAGTATCTTTCCATGTAAGAACCTTTTCTTCTTCAATATACTCTTTGAGTGTTATACCGTCGATATACTCCATGACGATGTACTGAATTTTGTCAGAAAATCCTACATCATAGATTTTAACGATATTCGGGTGTGAAAGAACTGCAATTGCCTTTGATTCATTTCTGAATCTGCGGAGAAATTCCTCATTCTCTGCATATTCTTTTTTAAGAATTTTAATTGCAACGTCCTTGTGATCCATCACATCTACGCCTTTATAGACTTCAGCCATTCCGCCAACGCCTATAAGCTCTGTGATTTCATATCTTCCGTCGAGCTTTTTTCCAATGTACTTATCCATTCCTTTTCATTCCTCCTGCTTTTATTCATAAATTACCGCAACAGTTACATTATCACGGCCGCCCTTGCTGAGAGCGAGATTGATTAGTTCTTCTGTGACGTTTTCAAAATCTGTATTCATGATAACGTCATATATTTCATCGTCAGTGCAGTAGCCCGAAAGCCCGTCCGAGCATAACAGCAGACCGATTTTATCTTCATAATCAATTATAAAGGTATCTGTCTGAACTGTTTTTTCCACACCGACCGCTCTCACAAGCATATGTTTCTGAGGATGATTTTGCAGTTCTTCCTCAGTAATTCTGCCCTGCTCATATAGCAGTGATGCTACATTATGGTCTGTCGTTATTTGGAAAACACCTTCATTTTCCACTATGAGGTATGCCCTGCTGTCACCGACATTTGCAATAAAAGCCGATTTGTCCGTTACGAAAGCGGCAACGCAAGTTGTTCCCATACCAAAATTATTGAAATCAAGTTTTGCTTTAGTGTAAATAACGGAATTAGCGGCTGAAACTGATGATATAAGAAGCTTGCGGATTTCCTCATCGTCAAGGCTTTCGCTGTAGCCGTCCGAAAAACGTTGAAAAAATTCCTCCATTGCTATAGTGCTTGCTTCTTTGCCCGCCTTTTCACCGCCCATGCCGTCGCAGACTACGGCAAGAACGTTGTGACCGAAATATTCACACCGTACTGTATCTTGATTTTCGTCCCGTTTCAGACCAATATCCGTACCGGATTTGAATCTCAAAAATCCGCACCTCCATTCAGATTACTTTTTTCGACAGCATCACGTCTTAATTGTCCGCAGGCTGCCTCAATATCACTGCCGAGAGTTCTCCTCACGGTAGCATTTATTCCCCGTCTGCCGAGCCTTTTCGCAAATTCAGCAACTCCGGCTTTAGCAGTACGGTAATTTCTCTCTCTGATTTTATTGACGGGGATAAGGTTTACATGGCAGTTGATACCTTTCAGCAGAAATGCCAATTTGTCCGCATCATTATCAGAGGAATTAACATTATCAATAACGGCATACTCAAAAGTTACACGCCGTCCTGTATTATTTATATAAAATCTGCACGCTTCAATAAGTTTTTCAATGTTATATTTTTTGTTCACAGGCATTATCTCTGAACGACCTGAATCGTCAGCACAATGAAGTGAAACAGAAAGCGTCAGACCGAGTTTAAGGCTTGCAAGGTCATAAATACGTGGAACAATTCCACAAGTTGAAAGTGAAACGTGTCGCAGACTGAAATTATTTCCTCTGCTGTCAGAAACAAGACTAAGAAATTTCAGAACATTTTCATAATTGTCAAGCGGTTCGCCTATTCCCATCATGACAACACCCGAAACACGCACAGCGGAATTTTTTTCAGTTTCGTAAATCTGCATAAGAATTTCAGACGGACTTAAATTACGGACAAATCCCGCAATTGCCGAGGCACAGAATTTACAGCCCATTTTACAGCCCACTTGTGTTGAAACACATATACTGTAGCCGTAGTTGTATTTCATAAGAACAGTTTCGACAAAATTTCCGTCCGAAAGTCTATAGAGATATTTTACAGTATTATCCATACAAGATTCAAGCCTTTTCTGCACAAATAGTCTATTTATACAAAAAATTTCATTCAGCCGTTCTCTTAATTGGACAGATATATCAGTCATTTTGTCAAATTCAAAAACTCTTTTAACATGAAGCCATTGAAAAATTTATTTTGCCCTGAATTTTTTTTCGCCGTTCTCAACAAGAATTTTTTCAAGTTCGTCAAGGCTGAGGCTAAGAATATCAGTTTTTTTCAATTTATCACCTTATTTTTCTGAACTTTGCCGTAAAAAATCCGTCACTGCCGAAATGACACGGAAATATACTTGCACTGTTTCCGAACTTTCCGCCGAGAGGTTCAGGCAATTGAACCGGCTCAATTTCGGGGTGATGTGAAAGAATTTTTTCAGTAACGTTTTCATTTTCGGCTTTACGCAGGGTACAAGTCGAATAAACGAGTTCACCGCCGACAGCAAGATAATTCAAAGCGTTTTCTGTTATATTGTACTGAATTTCAGGCAGTCCCGAAAAATCATTGAAATTCTTGTATTTTATTTCAGGTTTACGCCTTATTGCTCCTATTCCCGAACAGGGAACATCACAAAGAATTTTTGTGAATTTCGGGAGTTCAGGATTATATTTTAAAGCATCGCCGACTGATGCCCTTATATTGGAAAGTCCAAGTCTTTCAGCACCGTCACGAATAAGTTTTACACGCTTTTCATGCAGGTCAAAAGCCATAATATTTCCTTTGCCGTTCATAAGTTGTGACATTGTGAAAGATTTTCCGCCGGGAGCGGAGCATATATCAAGTACTGTGTCATTTTCAGAAGGTGCAAGAGCTTTGCAGCATAGTTGTGATGCTAAATCCTGAACGTGAAAAAAACCTTTTTTGAATGCCTCTGTTTCCGTCACATCACCACCCGAAAGAATAAAGCATTCCGACGTAATATTACTTTTTTCGGCTGTTATTTTTCCAAGAGAATTAAGAAATTCATTCTCACTGCATTTAAGTGTGTTCATTCTGACGGTAACAGGCGGACTGCCGAGAGCATCGGCAAGCAGATTTTCAGCAAGTTCATTACCATAGTCATTTATAAGACTGTTGACGAGTTCAGGCGGAGCGGAATATTTAACTGAATATGCACTGATTTCATCATCAGGAAGAACGACTTTTTTTCCGTCCCTTATGAAATTACGGAGAACGGCATTTACCATTCCCGACGCACTTGTTTTGCCGAATTTCTTTGAAAGTATGACACTTTCATTTACTGCCGCACTATCGGGTATACTATCAATAAATAATATCTGATAAATTCCTGTACGCAGTATATTAAGAATTACATTATCAAGTTTTTCGGGGGGACGTGAAGAAAATTTGCTTATTACATAATCAAGATAAATTTTTCTTTCAATCACACCATAATAAATTACGGAACATAATTTTTTTCCACGTTCGTCAAGGTCTGAATTTTTAAGTCCGCTGTTAAGCTGAATATTAGAAAAACTACTTTCGGAAAACGTCTTGCATAATAGCCTGACCGCCATATATCTCGGATTTGTCATTGTTTTCCTCCGTCAAATCAGTTTATCGCCGGGAATCAGCTTTTTTCCTCTTAGGAAATCAGACGTTTTCATGCGTTTACTTCCTTCAAGCTGAATTTCGCAAAACTTAATCAGACCGCCATCACCGCATTTTACAGTAAAGTTATCAGTGTTGATTATAGTGCCGTTTTCGTCATCTGAACTTCCCGGAACTATTTCCGACCTGAAAATTTTCAGGCGTTTTCCCTGAAAAGTTGTAAAACCTGTAACTCCTCTTATGGTGT
Source organism: uncultured Ruminococcus sp. (assembly GCA_947627175.1). Classification (GTDB taxonomy): domain Bacteria; phylum Bacillota; class Clostridia; order Oscillospirales; family Ruminococcaceae; genus Ruminococcus. The sequence goes on along the minus strand of CANQVA010000002.1, from coordinate 39,796 downwards.
TGTGAATTTCCTGCACACTCTTTGAAAAATCAAGAGCACTCATTTCTTTTTTTATCATTGGTGAATAACATGACAAGGAATCGTCCTGTTTCTGCGGATTGAGTGAACCTTTTTCAATTGCCTCAATAGTTTCCGCAAGGACTTCACCGCCCATTTCAGCAAGTCTTGCATAAAGTTCCTGATATATTTCGTTTTCGCCTATTTCAGTACTTTTTTTAATCAGCATATCGCCCGTGTCAAGACCCTCTGACATAAGCATTGAAGTAACTCCTGTTTCTGTTTCTCCATTTAACAAACACCAATTTATCGGTGCTGCCCCTCTGTATTTCGGAAGAAGTGAGGCGTGAATATTTATACACCCATAGCGGGGGAGTTCAAGAATTTTTTTAGGGAGAATCTGTCCGTAAGCTGTAACAACAATAAAGTCAGGGGAAATATTTTCAAGAATATCCGCAACTTGTTGTGCGTCATCGCCTTTTCGGAGTGATAACGGCTGATAAATCGGTAATCCGTACTCAAGAGCAACAGACTTTACGGGCGTAGGAATCATTTTATAGCCCCGTCCTTTTGGTTTGTCGGGTTGTGTGAATACCGCAGAAACTTCATGTTGACTTTCCGCAAGCATTTTCAGACAAGGCACCGCAAAGTCAGGTGTACCCATAAATACAATTTTCATAAATCATGCCTCCTCCGGAACGAAAAATTCCTCCACTATTTCAGTAAAAACATGACCGTCGAGGTGGTCGTTTTCATGGTTTGTACATTGAGCCCCAAGCCCCGTAAAATCACGTTCCCACCATTCGCCGTTTCTGTCTTGTGCTTTCAGACGGCAACGCATAGGGCGTGTTACATATCCCCATATATTCGGACAGGAAAGACAACCTTCCTGAACACGCTGTTTACCCTCTTTAAGGATAATTTCGGGATTTATAGCCTCAAAATTTCCTTCTTCAAGGTGCATTATAAAAATACGTCTGCAAATTCCCACTTGTGGAGCGGCAAGCCCTACGCCCTGAGCTTTGTCAAGTGTTTCGTGCATATCGTCCAGAAGTTGAGCAAGTCTTTTGTCGAATTTTTCAACAGGTCTGCATACTTTGTGAAGAGATTCATCTTTATCTGTCAAAATTTTTCTGAGTGCCATTTTATCCAATATCCTTTCTTTTTTATAAGCCTGTATCGCCGTTCATATCAGCGTAAAGTGAAATTCCCGACATTTCCTTAATTGTCAGGGATTTTTTTATCACACTGCTTATAAAGTCTCTTATTTCGGCGGTATTCTTGCATTTCATAATAATTCTCCAACGGTATCTACCGTTTATTTTTTCATATGAACATTTTACAGGGGGAAGAACCCTCACAGGTGTTTTCGGATTCAGTTCTTTCAGATTTTCACGCATAACAGTCATTACCGCATCAGCACCTTTTTTTACTGATGTATCATTTGTTCCTGAAAAACAAAAAGTACACATATCACATATCGGAGGAAAAATCATTGTTCGCCGTAAAGCTATTTCTTGTTCATAGAAACCGTCATAATCCTGATTCGCTGCAAGATTTATTATATAGTGGTCAGGTATAAACGTCTGCAAAACAGCCCTGCCACGCTTGAAACATCGTCCACTGCGTCCTACAACTTGAGTTATCAGCGAAAAAGTTTTTTCATAACTGCGGAAATCTCCTGCATAGAGTGCTTTATCAACTGAAAGTACGCCGACGAGAGTTACATTCGGAAAGTCAAGCCCTTTTCCAATCATCTGAGTACCAATCATTATATTATACTTTCCGTTTCGGAAATCCGTGAAATTTTTTTCATATGAATATCTTGAAAAAGTCGTATCAGCGTCCATACGAAGAATTTTTGCTGTCGGGAAATACATATTAAGTTCTTCTTCAAGTTTCTGAGTACCGAAACCCATACTTCTAAGTCTTTGAGAATTGCATGACGGACAGTTTTTAATACGTTCTCCTGAATATCCGCAGTAATGGCACATAAGTCTGCCATTTTTTTTATGATATGTCAGGGGAACTGAACAATTAGGGCAGTGAACAGGTTTACCACAGTCCATACAGCTTATAATTGTATGATATCCACGACGATTAAGCAACAGTATAGTTTGTTCATCGTTCTGAAGATTAAGATTTATTTCATTAACAAGTTTATGGCTGAATTCTGTTATATTGCCGTTCGCTCGTTCTTCACTCATATCAACAATATCTACTTCCGGCAGGGGAGTATTATTATACCGCTCATTCATTTTTATAAGATGGTAAAGACCTTTTTCAGCAAGGTAAAAACTCTCTATTGACGGAGTAGCAGAAGCAAGCAGAAGTGTTGAACCGTGATATGCACATCTTTGTTTTGCAATGTCATGTGCGTTGTATCTCGGTGTAATGTCTGATTTATACGAACGTTCGCCCTCCTCGTCCATTATAATGAGACCGATATTGTCAAGCGGTGAAAAAACTGCACTCCTTGTACCTATTACAATATCAGCATTTCCTTTTTTGATTCTCTTGTATTCGTCAAGTCTTTGACCAAGAGTAAGACCACTGTGAATTACAGCAACTCTCTCACCGAAAAGAGAACGGAAACGTTTAAGAACCTGCGGAGTAAGACTTATTTCGGGAATAAGCATCATGACTTGCCGTCCGTGTGAAATTGTATCGAAAATCAGCTTTTCATATACAGAAGTTTTGCCACTGCCTGTAACGCCATGCAACAGAAAAACAGCGGGCTTGTGTTTGTGAACCTGTTCAGAAATCATATTGTAAGCGTTCTGTTGTTCGTCTGAAAGTACTGTTTCATTTATGTCTGCTCTGCATTCTGAAAAGTCCTCAACATGGCGGAAAATTTCCGTTTCGTATTCCTCAATTACACCATTTCTGACAAGATTCGATATGACAATCATTGTAACTCCGCACATATAGGCAGTTTCCTTTGATGAAGCCGTTCCGTTTTCTTTCAGAAATTCCACAACTGTTTTCTGTTTAGGTGTGAACTTAAAATCTTCGGGACAATTTATATATTTGTCGGTAAGATGTACCATTTTTAAAACAGCATCACTGACTTTCTGACGGAAAATATTATCTGAATAAACAGCATCGCTTTCACATAGTTCATCAATAATTTTTCTGCCGTTTTCGGAAATGAAATTATTGATAAAATTATCTATTGATACATCGTCAGAAAACTGTTGAAGTTTTTCTAAAATTTCTTTTGCGTTACTGCTTATTGAATCGAAATCGGAAAAACTTCTGTTCAGACGGAATTTTTCTTTTACTATGACATTCATAGCAGGGGGGAGCATTACTTTTACTGCCTCAAAATAAGTGCAAAAAGTATTGTCATGCAGATAAAAGGCAATTTTTATAAGTTCTTCTGAAATAACAGGTTCACTGTCAATAAGAGACACAACAGTTTTAAGACCTGAACCCCCGCCATGCGTCAACCGCATGACAACGCCTATTCTGCGTGAATTTCCTCTTCCGAAAGGAACGAGTACACGGCAACCGCATTTGACTGAACCCGACATATTCTGCGGAACAACATAGCTGAAAAGCATATCAAACGAATATAGAGTACCGCTTACGGCAATTTCTGCAATAACAGGCATTATTCACCCTTCTGTGAAGATGTAGTTACTATTTTGCATTTATCGCCGGCAATTTCTTCAACGGCAGTTTTTACGGGGTTTTCTTCGAGAGTTTCGCCTCTTTCATAAATTTCGTCCGCAATTTCTCTTGCACGTTTTGCAACGGCAATTACAAGTGAATAACAACTTTCATTTTTTGAAATAATCTGATTTACAGCAGGTCTAAGCATTTTTTAACACCTCATTTATAATATCGCCCGAAAATTCTGCTTTAAGCTTTTCCGCACGCATTATTGCGAAAAAGTCGTTTACAGCGTTTTCAAGAGCGTCGTTAACAATAACATAATTATATTTTCCGGCTTGAGCTATTTCACCGGCGGCTTCTGAAATTCTTTCTTCAATAACTTCTTTGCTTTCAGTGCCACGCTTTTTAAGTCTGCGTTTTAATTCACCGATTGACGGCGGAATTACGAAAATTGAAACGGCTTCCGGTCTTTTTTCCATTACTTTCATTGCACCCTGAACTTCAATTTCAAGAATAACATCAATACCCTTTTCAATATAGTCATCAACTTCTGAAAGAAGTGTACCATAATAATGTTTACAGTATCCGGCATATTCAAGAAAAGCGTTTTCTTTGATTTTCTGTTCAAATTCCTCATCGCTTATAAAGTAATAATTAACGCCATTTTTTTCGCCGTGACGTGGTTCACGTGTAGTTGCCGAAACTGAACAGTGATAATTTCCATGTTTCAGAATTTCAGCAAGCATTGTACCTTTTCCACATCCGGACGGTGCAGAAAAAACAATAAGTCTTCCTTTACTCATTATTATTTGAACCTCCCGATTCATTAAGTCTTGCCGCAAGAGTTTCTGTAATCAGCGACGAAAGTATAATATGTCCGCTGTCCATAACAATAACGGCTCTTGTTTTTCTTCCGTAAGTTGCATCAATGGCACGCCCTTCGTCACGGGCTTCCTGAATCATTCTTTTTATGGGAGCGGATTCAGGGCTTACTATTGTTACAATTCTTTCGGAAGCAATCATATTTCCATAACCAATATTTATAAATTTCACAACTCACCTATTCAATATTTTGAATTTGTTCACGGATTTTTTCAATTTCCGCTTTCATATCAACGACGATTTTAGTTATATTCAAGTCCTGTGCTTTAGAACCTATTGTATTTACTTCACGGTTCATTTCCTGAACTATGAAATCAAGCTTTCTGCCTATAGGTTCATCTGAATAAAACATATTTTTCAATTGGGATATATGACTTCTCAGCCGTACAGTTTCTTCATCAACAGCGACTTTTTCCGCAAAAATTGCCGATTCTGTAAGTATACGCTGTTCGTCAATATCTTTGTTTTCAAGAATTTCAGAAAGTTTCTGATAAAGCCGATTTCGGTAATTTTCGACGGTCTGAGGAGAAATTTCCTCAATCTGTCCGACCATATTCAGAATTAAATCAGCCTTTAAGATAATATCGTTTTTTAGCTTTTCGCCCTCTACAGAACGCATTTCAACGAATTTTGAGAGTGCTTCATCTGCAACTTCCGCAATATCTGTCCAGATTTGCTCCTGATTGTCGGGAGATTTTTGAATGACAAATATTTCGGGGAGTTTTATCAGCTTTGAAAGAACCAAATCGTCTTTAAGACCAAGTTCGCCTGAAACGTTTCTGAGGGCATTTATATAACCCTCTGCAACAGCCTTATTTATGGAAATTTCAGATTCAGTCGCTTCAATATTATTGATTGTAACTGAAACTTCAACTTTTCCTCTTGAAACGGAGGTTTTCAGAAGTGTTTTAAGTTTTTCGTCTATATAGCTGTAAGTACGGGGGATTCTTGAAGAGTATTCATAATATCTATGATTAACAGAGCGGATTTCAACGAGTATATCACGGCCGTTGAGTATTTTTTGTGCCCTGCCGTAGCCGGTCATGCTTCTTATCACCTGATTCGCCTGCCTTTATAATAACAAATATTGTATAATACAAAACTATACTATTATACTATTATATCACCAATTATTAGAAAATGCAAGCATTTTCAAAAAAAATGAGCGGTTTAAAAAAAATTTAAGAAAAAATCTGAAAAAAAGGCATTTTCGACAGATTTATTTTATTTATTATACTAAAAATAAAATTCGTTTTAAAAAAATAAGGGACACCGGAGTGTCCCTTATATTTATAAATTACTTAGCTAAAGCGTCAAGTTCTGTTGATGTCATCGGGAATGCCTCATTAGTGATTGTCCTGATTTCAACATACTGAATAGCAAGAGCATCAACGTTTGTAAGACCGTTTCCGTTATCAACAACGTCACCATTGAGTACACCCTGAGGCTGAATTGTAAATTCATCAGGGTTAGCGATTGACTGCATGATAAGAACAGCATCAGAAATATCTACTTTTTTGTCGAGGTTAGTGTCGCCCCACATAGTTACCTTGAGGTCGTCTGTATTGTCTGTATTGTCTGTTGATGGGTCTGTTGAAGGATCTGTTGACGGTTCTGTTGAAGCACCAAGAGGTGTAACTTCAGGATAGAGGAGAGCCATAGAACCGTAGGACATAAGAGCGTCACCATGATGCCAGAATCTGTGTAATTTGTAGTAGTAAGCATCTGTTCCGCCTGTTTCGTCGTAAACCTTCTTAGCTGCCTGATACATTTCGTCATTAGCATAGCTTTCACGGATTGAGGAGAATGTAGCACCATTCTGAAGAACTGAACCATCAGGCATTTTGCCGTTGTAGTATGAAGGAATGTAAACTTCTTCTTCAAATATTCTCTTGAGGCTTCCGTTGTGGTCTTCAAATGCGATACCGATTTCATCACGTCCGAGATCCCACTGAGTGCTGAGGAGCTTGTTAGCAAGGTAAAGACCTTTTTCAGCTGTTGTGCCATCAGCCTTTTCTTCCATAGCACATGACGGGTCAACGCCTTCAGCCTTAGCGAAATACATAAGAGTATTACAAAGTGAAGATACACAACCAACGTCGCCCATACCGTAGCCTGTAATTGTACAGTGAAGTTTCTGGTTGCCGTTAGGATTGTAAGTACCTGTCCATGTGTCAGGAGCAACGCTGTAGTCTGTGTCAGATGTACCCCAGTCGAGGTTTGAAGGAATAGCATAAGCCATTTCTGTTCCATCTTCTGCAACGTAATCAAATTTAGTATTTTCCTCAAACCATGCAACCCATCTTTCGATAAGAGCCTTAAGAGCATCTTCAAGTGAAAGACCGCCGAACTTCATGCTGCTGATAGTTGAGTTTGTACCATTTGTCTTTACATAGTAGTAAAGTTCAGCAAGACGCTGCATAGACCATACTTGGTTACCAATCCAGTGGTTTGAACCCGGGTCAGCATATACAGGGTGAGGAATATAAACCATGTCATAGAATGTCGGATATCCATCCGGATATTTTTCATAACGTCCTCTGTAGGAGTTTGTACAACCACCTGCGAACGGACCTTCAACAGACTGGAGCCAGAGGTACATTTCAATCTGTCTCTGGAATGATGTTTTGTAGTCTTCAGTAGCATTTGAGCCTTTCATACCAGCGTTAATCTTGCTGTCGTCAATAAGAGCGTAAGCAGCAAGCGGGTTCTGATAGAACTGATGTGCATGAGAAGCACCAATCTGCCAAGCCCAGCTGTAGTCATTGAGAGCACCGCCCCATGATGTATACCAAGCCATAAGGTAATGCTGACCGCCTTCAGCACCGTATGTGCTGCCGTTGTTACCGCTTGCCATGATATTCTGACAACCGATAGCATGATAATATTTATCAAACATATCGTTACGGCACTGGTCGCCCATTTTACCTGCAAGTGCTGAAACTTCATCAGAACCTGCACCGTACTGGTTAGCAAAATAAACAGCCTGAATAGCACGGTCTTCAGCGTCAGGAGCGTTTGTGAATGCGTACTGTGCAGCTACACCCTGACCGTTGAAAATACCCTTAATACCGTCGTTATTACCATACTTGAGTTCTTCAAGACATGGATGTGGAACAGTTTCAAAACATGATTCCTGTTCACCACGCTGGAAAGTATTGATAAATGTGAATTTGCCGCTTCCGCCGCCGAAACCATACCAGTCATCAACGTCTGCGAGCCAGTGCATGAGGTAGTAACCGTTGTCACTGCCATATGCTGACTTATAGATGCTGTACATTGGGTTAATAGCATCTACGCCTGCATTCTGTGTAGGATATTCATTAGGAGTATCCTTTTCAGGAGCTGTATCAGCCTTGAGTCTGTCTTTCTGCCAGATTGACTTATAGTTAATGTCGTTCATTCTGCCTGAAGCTTCAGACCAACCAGGAATAATAGCTTCCATAGTCTTCCATGCCTTTGCAAGGTCGCCTGTGCTGCCGTCGATAATGCCCTTATTAACAAGAACATCGTGCATAGCTGCAACCCATGTGATGTAGGACATAGCTTCTGATGTTGTTTCATGACCATAGTCAGGAGCTTCAACAACGAGAGTTTCTACTGCGTGGTAAGGAATACCGAAAGAATCACCGCCGTTGTTCTGGCTGCTGAGATAGCCGTTTTTCTGACCATTTGTGATAACATCGTCATAGAGTGATGCGAACATCTTAGCATATGACTCGTTTGCACCGCCTTCTGTAGCATACTCATTAGCTGCTGATGATGACATAGCAGGCATAATAGCAGTAGCTGACATTACGGCAGAAAGGATACCGGCTGTCAAAGCCTTAGTCTTTTTGCTTATCATAAGTTTTTACCCCTCTCATAAGAATTTAAGTAAGTAAGATAAATAATAATTTTATTCTTTCCGTAGTGCCGAAAAGAATATGCATACGAAAATACCTCGTACACTGTGCATCGGTTTCGCAATTCCAATACACAACCCTCAAACTATTTTCAAGATAATTATATTCCACATTTTACTCTATGTCAACAGTTTAGAGAATTTTCAGTTTTTAAAAATCAATTTTTTGTTGCAATGCACACAAAACGGACTGTTTTTTTGTGTACTTTGTCCATTTGCCTTAAGAAAAATATTCCGTATTTATAAACGAAATATTAACAAAATAATATATTTTAAAATAATTTATTCAAATTCATCTTTTTCACAATAATCTTTCACATATTCTACACAGGTATGTTATAATATTTATTGGTAAATTTACTATGGAAAATTATTTTACTGCGATGTGTTTTATTTGAATTAACAGTTTATTCATAAAACGTTAATATTACGTACATATTTTTCTGCAATAATATGTTGATACGTTTTTTATAATTTTACTGTATATTGCTTTCAGCATTAAATCAATACAGACAGAAAGGAGAACCTCATGATTAGTATTGAAAATCTTACGAAATTTTACGGCAATAACAGAGCTGTAAATAATATCAGTTTTACAATAAATGATAATGAGATTCTTGGCTTTCTCGGCCCTAACGGTGCAGGAAAGTCAACTACAATGAACATGATAGCCGGGTATCTTCCCATGTCGGGCGGTACAGTTACCATATGCGGTACGGATATTTCAAAAGACCCTGTAAAAGCAAAGCGGAAAATAGGCTATCTTCCGCAAGACCCTCCCGTATATCCCGATATGAGGGTTAAAGAATATATGTCTTTTTGTGCGGGACTGAAAAAAATTCCACGTTCTGAGAAAAAGGACGAAATAAAGCGTGTTATGGAACTTTTAAGCATTACAGAGGTAAAGGACAAGCTGATAAAGAATCTTTCGGGCGGATATAAAAGGCGTGTAGGTTTTGCACAGGCTATACTCGGAAACCCTGAATTTATAATTCTTGACGAACCGACTGTAGGTCTTGACCCGAATCAGGTAATTGAAGTAAGAAATATTATCCGTGACTTGAAAAAAAGTCATTCTGTAATTTTCAGTTCGCATATTCTCAGTGAAGTAAGTGAAGTATGTGACAGGGTTGTAATAATCAATAAGGGCGATATAAGGGCGATTGATACTATTGAAAATCTTGAAAAATCTTTCGGTGCGTCGCTTGTCCTGCACATAAAAGTAAAAGGTTCAAAGACAAAAGCGGCTTCAATAATTGAAATGACGGACGGCGTTAAGGAAATTACCTCAATTGACGAAGAAGGCGGAGATATTTTCAGTTTCACAACACAGCTTGACGGTGATGCCGAAGAAATCCGTCGTTGCATAATGTCGGAACTTTTGAAGAATAAAGTCACCATAGAAGAAATTTATACTGAAAAGCCGAATCTTGAAAATGTATTCATAGAACTTATAAACCGTCCCACAAAAAGCGGTGGTATTATGGAACTGCTTGACGAAATTGTTCCCGAAAAAAATCAGGATTATTCATTAGACAAAAAGGAGGATAACGAATAAATGTTTCCTATATATAAAAAAGAGATTCAGTCGTTCTTTTACACGCCGTTTGCGTACACGATAACAGCGTTGTTTATGCTTCTCTTTACATATAATTTCAATGTTTCAATAGGCAATATTGACCAAAGCACATATCAATTTTCATTCACTGAAATTTTTTATGAAGTAATATTCTACTTTATATTTCTTATACCTATTATGACAATGCGTACATATGCCGATGAAAGAAAATTCGGTACAGAAGTACTTCTTATGACTTCACCTGTCAGTGTTATGAAAATAGTGCTTGCAAAATTCCTTGCAAATATCACAATATTTATTTTTATGATTGCAGGCTCAACTCTTTTTCCGATTGTAACGTCATTATACGGAGAAGTCGTAATCAGTCAGCTTGTATGTGCGTATATAGGCTTTTTCTGCTGGGGTGCGATGTATATAGCACTCGGTATGCTTATTTCGTCATTCACGGAAAGTTCAATACTTGCCGCTATACTCGGTGAACTTGCAATGTTTATTTTCTTGTTTATTGACGATTTTTCACGCACGGACTTTATTTCACAGTATCCGAAAGTACAGTCTGTTCTTTATTCATTTGCCGCACAGCCGAGATTTGCATATTTTTCACAGGGATTTATCCGACTTTCTGATATGGTATTTTTCATATCCGCAATTATTGTACTTCTTGCATGGAACTTTGTTTCCATTGAAAAGAAACGCTGGAACAGGGGGTAATAAGCCATGCAGAAGAAAAAATTCAATTTTTCGGGAATACTTGCATTCGTCATTGCAATTCTCATACTGCTTATTGCAGTGCCGATAAATCTGATATTCACATATTCCGACAAAGTTTTTGATATGACACCGGCAGGAAAATATACACTTAATGAAAAGACAGTACAACTTCTTGATGAAGTATCAGATAAGAAAATTGAAATTTATTATCTCTATGATTACAGTCTTAGCTTGTTTCAGGACTCTCCGGAATTACTTCCGCTCTATCATACTCTTGACGAATTAAGCAAGCGTGACAATATAGAACTTATTACTTTTAATCCTGACGAAGAGGCAGATAGAGCATCAGAACTTGACCCGTCTCAAATTCTCGGTATAAGTAAGGGCGATATTTTCGTTAAATGCGGTGACGTTATAAAAAGAATTGGCAGTGAAAAAATATTTCAGACAACATCTGACGGAGTTTTTGAATATGCAGGCGAAGAACTTATAGCAGGTGCTATAAAAGTATGTACAAGCGGTTCACTCCCGACAGTTTACTTTCTTACAGGTCATGGCGAAAAGACAATAAATGACAGCTATGAAGAATATGCAAAACTGCTTAAAGCAGACAATTATGACGTTCTTGAAATGAATCTTGACGAAGAGGGGGCAATTCCCGACAATACGGCAATTATTTATCTTGCAGGTTTTCAGAAAGATATAACGGAAAATGAGTATAATCTCCTTAGTGATTACCTTGACCACGGCGGTTCACTTGCAATTTATGCAGCACCTTGCGACACAAAGGGTCGTTTTGAAAATATTGACAGATTACTTGAAAAGTTTGAACTCGGTATTGATTATAACTATGTTACAGAAGAAAGCACTGTAAATCAATTTCAGAATCCCGAAGCAGAACAATGTGATAATTATTTCCGTGCCCAATATGTACCGGCAACAGATGATTTTACAGAGGATTTGACATCAGATATAATTCAACTTGTTGATGACGGAATGTATATTGCAGGTATTTCAAATACAAGAAGTATATATGAATATGCAGGGGATAACGGATATATTGAAAAATCTCCTATTGTTGAGAATGTATCCGATACTGCAACATCAAGTTATACAACTAAAAGTGAAGCAAGAGGCGGTGACGCCGAAACTGAAAAACAAGCCATAGAATTAAGCAATACTCCGCTTTGTTTCGGATATTATTCATATAATAAACAGACACTTGGAAAAATAATTATTTTCGGTACGGATGATATAATAGATATTGATAAAGTTTCATGGTCTATTATGGGAACACGGCAGCTTGCCGTTTTCTCGAATACATGGCTTTATGATACTGATATTGATATGGGTATAGGAAATAAATTCAACTCATATGATACCATGCATTTTGAAGATGCTGATGAAGCTGAATCTGTACTCAGAATATTTACAATTGTTCCTATTGCCGTAGCAATTATAGGCGTGGCAGTATGGCTCAAGAGGAGATATGCTTAATGAAAAAAGTTATAATAGCTGTTGTTGTTCTGCTTATTGTTGCAGGCGGTTCATTTGGTGCTTTCCTTGCTGTAAAGAACAAAAGCGACAAGGAAACAGAAAAGCAGGAATCTGAACTTGCTGACAATGTGCTTTTCAAATTTGACAGCGACACTATAAAAGAAGTAGATTTTGATTGCCCCGACGGTCAGTATAAAGCAGAACTTAATGAAGATGGAGAATGGGAACTTGAAAGCGGAGAATTTACCCTTGACCAGACTTATATGACTGCATTGCTTACGCTTGTTTCAGACTTTACAGCCGAAACAAATTTCGGTGAGGCGGACAGTTCTAAAAAAGCTATGTACGGTCTTGAAAATCCTGCCGAAACGATAACTCTTTCTGACGGCACGAACAATTATAAAATCTATGTCGGAAATATCACCCCCACAAATGACTATTATTATATCATGATTGAGGGAAGAAACAAAGTATATACTGTTGACTCCATAAACGGCAGTGTGCTTAAAGCAAGCCGTATGATGATTAAATCAAAAGATTTTATTCCCTACGGTGATGACGAAATCAAAGAAATTACCGTTAAAAAGAACGGAAAAACTGTATATGACCTTATATTTGATGAAGAAACTTCTACATGGTCTTTGCCTGATGAATATTCAAATCTTCCTTTTGACCAGACAGCAGTAACTTCAATGCTTACAACAATTACACGTCTTGAAGCCCAGCAGTTACTTGACGAATATCTTGAAGATATGAGTAAATACGGATTTGACAAACCGTCAGCAGAAGTAACAGTAAAAGGTCTTGACGGTACTGAAAAGAGTATTCTTGTAAGCGGTAAAACAGACAATAACGGAACTTACACATATGCCCTTCTTGAAGATTCAAATCAGGTACAGACATATTATGTTTCAGATTTGAGCTTCATAGACTACACCCCGCTTAAATTCCTGCCCGACTCCGTAACAGTTGCAGATATTTACAGTGTAACGGGCTTTGACCTTACATTCGGTGATATTCAGGATTCATTCACTATGAACATGACAGACCGTGTTCTTGAAATGAATGGAAAGTCAATAGATGTTGAAGATAATGAAATATCAACGATTTTTCAGAATTTCTATAATGCCTTGTCAATTCTTATATTTACAGAAATTGATATAAATGCATCTCCCGATAATTCAGAACCCCTTTTGAGTGCTGTTTTTCATGTCAATGACGGTACAGACATTAAGATAGATTTAGTTGATGCAGGCAATGATAAATGTTATGTTTTCAAGGACGATGTATATACAGGCGGTCTTATAGACATAAGCAGAATAACAGGAAAAACTTCTGTTCAGTCGTTCTATAACTCATTCTGCGAACGTGCAGGCATACTTAAAACAGTTAAGCCCCAGCCGTCGGACGACGACGAATAATAATGACAGCACCTTCGGGTGCTGTTTGACTATGTGACTTGATTTGTTTTTTGAAATATGATATAATGTAGGTGGAAAATATGATTTCAGCCAGATTTCATGAATTTGATATGCATACAAGTCTTTCACATCATCACATAAACCTTGCTGTGAATATACCTGAAAATCCAATAGCAACAGTGCAGATTATTCACGGTATGAACGAACACAAAGAACGTTATTATCCGTTTGCGGAGTTTCTTGTTGAAAAAGGTTTTGCCGTAATAACAGCCGATAATACAGGACATGGGAAAAGCATAGAAAAGCCTGAAGATTTAGGGCATACCTCTGCCGGAATGTTATGTAAATATAATTCATATCTGGGAAATACTTTTATAAACCGTAATTTCCGTAATATTCCGCATTTTATTATAGCACATAGTCTCGGTTCGCTTATAGCTTTAACTAATCTGCAATTATATGGCGACAGAACAGACGGGCTTTTTCTGTCGGGTAATCCTTCTTATAGCCGTTTTGTAACTCTTGCAGATGCGATAAATTCGGAACTTTCAAAAAAACTCACTTTACGCTACAGGAGCGAAAAAATTCAGAATATGTTTGAAAGTTTTCTGAACAGAAATTTTGAAGATGTTCCGCATTCTTGGATTTGCAGTAATCCGGAAGTTGTCATGCAGTTCAATAATGACCCCCTCTGTAATTTCACATACACGCTTAGCGGATTTCAGGCACTTATAGAACTTATGGAAAGTGCCTATAATCAAAAAGCATGGGAAACTTGTATAAATAAAAATCCTGATTTGCCTATCAGATTTATTTCGGGAAAAGATGACCCTTGTATGTTTTCGGAAAAAAAGTTTTTTAGGTCAATTGATTTTCTCAAAGACAAAGGCTATAAAAACATTTCTCATAAATTATACGTCGGTATGCGTCATGAAATTTTGAATGAAACTGATAAAATGCTTGTATGGAATGACATAGCCGAACATCTTTTCTTATGGACAGAAAGAAAAATCTAATATATTTATAAATATCATACATGAAAGGAAAAAGATAATTATGGATATAAACAAAACTCTTGCACAGGAATTTAATTTAAAGCTTGAACACGTCAATAACACTGTTGACCTCATCGACGATGACAAAACAATACCGTTTATTGCACGTTACCGCAAGGAACTTACAGGTTCACTTGATGACCAGATTCTCCGTGAACTTTATGACCGTCTTATGTATTTACGCAACCTTGAAAAACGCAAGGAGGAAATTTCAAATGCTATCACGGAGCAGGAGAAAATGACTCCTGAAATAGAAAATGCCATAAGTTCAGCGACTACACTCGTTGAAGTAGAAGACATTTACAGACCGTTTAAACCTAAAAGACGTACACGTGCAGGAATTGCAAGGGAAAACGGGCTTGAACCGCTTGCTGTTGTCATAACTGAACAGAATCCGCAGACAGAACCGGAAAAAACAGCGGAAGATTTTATTAACGAAGAAAAGAACATTCCCGACGTTAAAACGGCTTTACAAGGTGCTATGGATATAATAGCGGAGGATATTTCCGATGATGCGGAAATAAGAAAAAAACTCCGTAAGCTGGCAAACGATAATGGTGAAATCGTTTCAAAAGCCGTTGACCCGGAAGCAGAAAGTGTATATATCAATTACTATGACTATAAAGAACCGGTTGAAAAAATTGCAAATCATCGTGTACTTGCACTTGACAGAGGTGAAAAAGAGGGATTTATAAAAGTTTCAGTCAGTCTTGACGAAACAAGTGCATCAGGTATTATTGCAAATAAGTATGTTAAAAATAATTCTCCATGCGGTGAACTTGTGAGAATGGCACTTCAGGACAGTTATAAAAGACTTATTTTCCCATCAATAGAACGTGAAATACGTTCCGAAATGACAGCGAAAGCCGCTGAAGAATCAATAAAAGTATTTGCCTCAAATCTCCGTCAGTTGCTTTTGCAAGCACCGCTGAAAAACAGTATTATTCTCGGTCTTGACCCGGGTTACAGAACAGGCTGTAAAGTAGCAGTAATTGACCCGACAGGAAAAGTTCTTGATACAGGTGTTATTTATCCCACTCCGGGGCCTAAACAGAATATTGAAAGTTCAGCAAAAACTATAAAGTCACTCATTCAGAAACACGGAGTTACAACTATATCTATAGGTAACGGCACGGCTTCCCGTGAAACTGAAAATTTCGTTGTTGATTTGCTTAAAGAGATACCGCAGAAAATAAGCTATATGGTAGTAAGTGAAGCAGGTGCATCTGTTTATTCCGCATCAAAACTTGCCGCTGAAGAATTTCCCGATTATGATGTATCTTTAAGAAGTGCTGTATCTATTGCAAGACGTTTACAAGACCCACTTGCCGAACTTGTAAAAATTGAACCTAAAGCTATAGGAGTAGGACAATATCAGCACGATATGCCGCAGGCACGTATGAATGAGGCACTTTCAGGCGTTGTTGAAGATTGTGTAAACTCCGTCGGCGTTGACCTGAACACAGCGTCATATTCGCTTTTGTCCTATGTATCGGGAATAAATTCGGCAGTTGCCAAAAATATAGTTGCCTACCGTGAGGAAAACGGCAGGTTTAACGACCGTAAGGAACTTATGAAAGTTTCAAAACTCGGCAAAAAGGCTTTTGAACAGTGTGCAGGATTTTTAAGAGTGCGTGACGGAATAAATCCGCTTGATAATACAGCCGTTCACCCTGAAAGCTATTCCGCCGCATCGTCATTACTGAATGAATGTGGTTTTACTCTTGCGGACATTTCGGACGGCGGTGCTTTCGGAATAACTGAAAAGGCTGAAAATATAGGTCTTGAAAATATAAGTAAAAATCTCGGAATAGGCGTTCCTACTCTCACCGACATTATAGGAGAACTCAAAAAACCCGGTCGTGACCTCCGTGACGAACTCCCGCCCCCTCTGTTAAGGAGTGGTGATGTTATGGATATAAAAGACCTTAAAGTAGGTATGGAACTTGTAGGAACAGTCCGCAATATCATTGATTTCGGTGCATTCGTTGACATCGGCGTACATGAGGACGGACTTGTACATATTTCGCAGATATGCAGTAAATATATTAAACATCCCCTTGAAGCCGTAAAAGTCGGACAAGTAGTCAAAGTGCGTGTAATTGAAGTTGATTTAAAGAGGAACAGAATATCACTTACTATGAGACTTGACGACGAAAAGGAACAGAAAAAGACACAGCCCCGAAGAAAATCAGGAAAACGCAGAAGCAAGTCAGAAGGATTTGATATAAACCGTCTGAAAAACAGTAGTTTCAAAATAAAACAGAAATAACAAAAACGGACGGTATACCGCCCGTTTCAAAAGTAATTATTCAAATTTGACACCGGGTAATTCCGACATATTATGAACCGAAGAATCGCCGTTTTTTGCTAACTTGACGCTATACTGTGAAATAATAAGCATAAGAGGAGACTGGAAAAATCTTTCGCTGTAGTCGCTTATAACTTTTTCAAATTGTCCTGTACGTCTGAGAAGGTCAGCACGGAGAAGATACATATTTTCATTATCGTCGCAAACCTTGCTGTTTTCCATTATACTCAACGCTTCATTACGGCATTCTTTCGCCTTTTCATCGTCTTTTTCGTCGTCAAAAACCCATGCCGCATAAAGATATGACTGTAATGCTTCAGTATAATTACGGTTCTTTATATTGACAAGTGCCTTTTTGACAAAGCGTGAAACAAGTTCATTTTCGGTTTCAAGACCGCCGAGTGTTTTGTATTCCTTGCTTTCAAGGTAACTGCGGTCAAATTCCGCCGGTGTTTCAAGAGAACCGTTGCAATAACCGCATTCGGGACACTCCATAACCCAGTATTTCATTGACGAGCGGTGAGGTTCAGGCGGGCGTAGGTCAATATCCGGGATGCCGTCTGAATTTCCTTTTGTTATAACTGTGTGTTCTGATTTTTTACCACATACACTGCATACAATTTCTGTAATTTTAGTTTCCATAAAAAATCTTACCCCTTTCATTTACTGTAATACACTAATTATATCAGAATTTACTTATGTTGTCAATTCACTGAAAAAATTCTGAAATCTGTTTACAAAAGACTTAAAATGTGTTATTATATAAGACAGATTTAAAAACAGGAGGCAAAAATGGCAAAGAAAAAGAAAAACCGTAATTTTAAAATAATAGCTATTATTGAGGCAGTCGTTATTCTTGTGTTAGCAGTTCCGCTTGTGAAACTGACTTTAATGTTCAGCAGTAAAAACGGAAATACTGTTCCGGCAATAAATACCGAACCTGATGTACGCACAAGGGCTGTAATTGAAAAAGAAAAAACTTTTTATCAGACCGACGGAGAAAAAATTAAAATGGACGGCGGTTCACTCGGAGAAATCTATATACCCGTTATAGAGGACGTTCCTAAAAGTGAAATTGACGGCGATTCAGTCGTTACAAAAAACGGCTATTCGTTCTATAAGGACAAAGATAAAGTTACTTCAATAGCAGGCATAGATGTTTCTGAATTTCAGGGATATATTGACTGGAAACAAGTAAAAGATGCAGGAATTGAATTTGCATTCATAAGAGTAGGCTGTCGTACATACAGCGACGGAGAAATTATATTTGACAATCGCTTTAAAGAAAATCTCTATTCCGCCGACAGAGCAGGAATTAAAACGGGTGTTTATTTCTTCTCACAGGCTTTGACGGTGGACGAGGCTATTGAAGAGGCTGATGCTGTAATAGATGCAATAGAACCTTTCAATATAACGTATCCAGTTGTTTTCGACTGGGAAATTATTTATGAAGATTACGCACGTACAGATGAAATAACTATTGAATCACTTGCTGACTGTTGTGTTGCTTTCTGTGAAAGAATAAAGTCAGCAGGATATACGCCTATGATTTATCAGAATAAAAGTACACTCCTTTTCAAAGTAGATTTGCCGAGAGTGAAAGAATATGATATATGGCTTGCCGAATACAACGACGAACCCACATATTATTATGATTTCAAAATATGGCAGTATGCAAGCGACGGAAAAGTTCCCGGAATTTCAACAGACGTTGACATGAATATAAGTTTCAAGGACTACAGCAAAAAATAACAGCAAATAAAAATCTCATCACCTTTTTATAAGTGATGAGATTTTGCTATTTATGTTGACGAACTTTCAGACATAACTGTCATTGAATCAATTTTATAACCGCCGTCATCGTTCTTTGAAAGTTTAAACTGTGCAGTCTTTGAAACGGACTTCTTCATCCATTCAGGATGCTCTTCAATATAATCCACATCAACAATATATTCTCCGCTTTTCTTTGATATGGAAGTAACCTCAGGTAAATAGGTGAATGTGTCGGGTTTTACCGGAACATTATATGATTGTGCTTCCTGATTATAGTAGAATTTTGATTCAGCAGGCCCTACTGTTGTATGATTGAGTTCGGGAATATCTTCACCGAAAAGTTCAACGGCAAATTCCTCCACGTCAGACGCAGGAATGATAACAGAACCCATTATTTCATTATATTTTGAGAGTTTTTCCTCATCTATGACAGCCGACCATATTGACGCACTTAAAATTTCTTCAGACGTAAGCTCGGACGGACTTTCAAACGAATGAATATTTGTTATTACAGCAGGATAAACAGCCTTTTCAAAAACTTCATTTTTTGACTTTCCACCGCCAATATGCGAAATCAATGTATTTACAATTGCAATAAGTCCTACTATAGCAAGAATAATACATATCATGAAGAGTACAGCATATTTTTTGTCTTTGAATACAGCATCTGAACTTTTACTTCCACGTTGTGTTATAATTATTTCACGTGGTGAATCGTTGCTGATTTTTTTAGAATCAGTTTTTTCTTTTTCGTTTTTCGGGTTTTCGTTTAATTCCTTGTTGTCCTGCTCTTCCTCAACTGAAATGTCAATATTTTCCTCTTTTTTATTTTCGGATTTATTTTCAATTTCAGAAATTGCATTTTCCGCATCTTTCTTTATATTTTCAATTATAGTTTCACTGGTTTTTACGTTTCCTGAATTGTTCTGTGCAGGCTTATTTTCTGATTTCTTCTTTTTCTTAGAATTTTGTTGTTGATTTTTTTTATTTGTATTTTTATTGTTTCCTGAATTTTCAGCCTTTGATTCAGACTTCTTTTCTTCCGTATTTTCGGACTTTTCAGTCTTTGTTTCAGGTTTCTTTTCTTCTGCTTTTTCAGGTTCTTCAGTCTTTGTTTCAGACTTCTTTTCTTCTGCTTTTTCAGGTTCTTCAGTCTTTGTTTCAGACATCTTTTCTTCTGCATTTTCGGACTTTTCAGCCTTTGTTTCAGGTTTCTTTTCTTCTGTCTTTTCGGACTTTTCAGCCTTTGTTTCAGGTTTCTTTTCTTCTGTCTTTTCGGGCTCTTCAGCTTTTGTTTCCGTCTTGTTTTGCGGAGTTGGTTTATTTTCCGTTTTCTTTTTTTCGTTATTATTCTGTCTTGACTTCTTTTTCTTATTCTTTGAAACGGTTGCAGGCTTATTTTCCGCAGGTTTATTTTCCTTTTCGGGAACGGTTTTATTTTCTTCTTTTACAGGTTTTTCGTCAGTAATTGCGGAAATTGCCTCTTCAATGCTTGCGATTGTATTATCTGTACTTTCCTTTATTTCCTCAATTGTAAAACTGTTTTCGTCGCTGTCATCGTCAGGAGTTTCGGTCTTTTCGGTATATTCTTCTTCTGTTTCTTTGTCGTCATCGGCAGAAACATACATGAGTTCTCTCACTCTTGAAAAAAATCCCTTTTTCGGCTTGTCTTTATTCTGTTTCTTGTTGTCTTTTTCCTTGTTTTCGGCAGGTTTGGAATTTTTCTCGGTTTTTTCTTTTTTATCCTTTTCAATTTCCTTTTGTCTGATAGCCTCATAATCGGGAAGTTCGCCCGAAATAACTATTTTTTTCTTTTTAGGCTTGTTTTCGCCGTTATTTTCCTGATTTTTCTTATTGTCAATATTTTTTTGTTCCTGCTGTTCTTTTGGTTTTGAAGGCGGAATACGTTTAAGTTCTCTTATTGGTGCCTTGCGTGAAGGTTTTGTTTCTTTTCCGTCATTAAGAACGTTAACTAAATCATCTACTGACATATTGTCAAATTTACTTTTACTCTGTTTTTTTTC
Organism: uncultured Ruminococcus sp.; assembly: GCA_947627175.1. Classification (GTDB taxonomy): domain Bacteria; phylum Bacillota; class Clostridia; order Oscillospirales; family Ruminococcaceae; genus Ruminococcus. Next base: position 19,021 of record CANQVA010000002.1, on the reverse strand, counting down.
CTTTGGTGGTTCTTCCTGTTTCAGATTATTAAGCATATCATTGACATCTTTTCTTATAGCCATTTTAACCTCCGAATATTATCTTATCTGACCGTTGCCGTTTATAAGATATTTTATTGTTGTAAGTTCAGTAAGTCCCATGGGACCCCTTGCGTGAAGTTTTTGTGTAGAAATTCCTATTTCTGCACCGAATCCAAATTCACCGCCGTCGGTAAATCTTGTTGAGGCATTTACATAAACTGCCGCAGCGTCAACTTCCCTCTGGAATTTTTCAGCGTTTTCAAGTGATTTTGTAACAATACATTCAGAATGTTTTGTACCGAATTTTCTGATATGTTCAATAGCCTCGTCAATGCTGTCAACTACCTTTACAGAAATAATATAGTCAAGAAATTCTGTAGCATATTCCCTGTCTGTTGCTTTTTCGATACTATTGCCCAGTATTTCGGCAGTTTTGTCACAGCCATAAATTTTAACGTTATGAACCTTGAAACGTTCTGCAATCATAGGCAGAAACTTTTCCGCACAGTCTTTATGTACTAACAGGCTTTCAATAGCATTGCATACCGACGGGCGTTGTGTTTTGCCGTTGTCTGCAATATCAACAGCCATTTCAAGGTCGGCGGAAGAATCTACATATACATGACAGTTGCCTGTACCTGTTTCAATAACCGGAACTGTAGCAGTATTTACTACCGCTTGAATAAGTCCTGCCCCGCCTCTCGGTATAATCACATCAAGATACTTATTAAGTTTCATAAGTTCATTTGTAGTCTCACGTGAAGTATTTTCAACCACTTGAATAATATCAGCGGGTAGTCCGGCATTTTCAACGGCTTTACGCATAATCTGACCAAGACATTTATTTGAATTTATAGCCTCTTTGCCGCCTTTGAGGATAACAGCGTTTCCTGCTTTCAGACAGAGGGCGGCAGCGTCAACGGTAACATTCGGGCGTGATTCAAATATAATTCCGATTACGCCGAGCGGAACTCTTGTTTTTGAAATTCTAAGACCGTTAGGGCGTGTGAATCCTTCAATAATCTGTCCCACGGGGTCATTGAGTGCAATAATTTCATCAACGCCTTTTGCCATTCCTGCAATGCGTTTTTCGTCAAGTCTGAGTCTGTCCTGCATAGCTTCAGACATATCGTTTTCTTTAGCCGTCTGTAAATCTTTTGCATTTTCTGAAATAATTAAATCGGCGTTTTCGGTAAGTGCCTTTGAAATTGCTGAAAGAGCGTCATTTTTCAGCATGGTTGACGCAGAGGAAATTGAAGGCTCTGCGTTTTTGGCTTTAATTCCAAGTTCTTCAGTGTAGTTCATGTTATTCACCTCATTATAATTTTACGCCTTGAAAAGCGTACCAAGTTCTTTATCTTCAAACAAATCATAAAGCAAATCGGGATTTTTTCCGTTCATTATAATCATGTCAATGCCTGCATTTCCTGCAATTTTTGCGGCATTGATTTTAGTTGACATTCCGCCTGTGCCGAGGTTTGTCCCTGCACCGCCTGCAACGCTTTCTATTTCGGGAGTGATTTTTTCAACGAAATTTATTGGTTTTGCTTCGGGGTTTGTTCGTGGGTCATCATCATAGAGTGCATCAATATCGGAAAGAATAAGCAGTAAATCAGCATTTGAAAGTTCTGCAACGAGAGCGGAAAGAGAGTCGTTTTCACCTATTTCAAGTTCAAGTTCGTCAATTGCAATAGTATCATTTTCGTTTACTATCGGTATAACTCCCATACTTATAAGAGTTTCGACTGTATTCTTGAAGTTACTGCAATGATTTGGATTACTTATTATAGTTTTTGTAAGCAGAATCTGTGCAACAGTAACGCTGTACTTTTCAAACATATCATCATATATATGCATAAGTTCACACTGTCCGACTGCTGCAACAGCCTGTTTCATGCGTGTATCTTTCGGTTTTCCGGCAAGACCGAGTTTTCCTGCACCAAGTCCCACCGCTCCGGAAGATACCATTATAATTTCACGCCCGGAATTATGTAAGTCAGATATAACACGCACTAAATTAGTCATTCGTCTTATATTCAACTTTCCCGTTTTGTGGGCGAGTGTAGATGTTCCGAGTTTTATAACAATTCTTTTCTTTTCAGAAATATTTCTCATTTTCAATCTTCTTTCAGTTTACTTTATTTAAGGGTGTACCGTTAAGCCATGCCCTTATATTATCGCACACTATTCCTACAAGACGTTTTCTTGTTTCAAGGGCAGCCCATGCCGTATGCGGTGTTATTATGCAGTTTCGGGCATTTTTCAGAGGGGTATCGGGTGACATGGGTTCTTTTTCAAGAACGTCAAGATATGCCGATGAAATTTTACCATTATTCAGAGCGTCGGCAAGGTCTTTTTCGTTTACGACTGCTCCCCTTGATGTATTTATTAAAACAGATGTACTTTTCATTTTTGAAATAAGTTCAGCATTTACAATACCTTTTGTCTGTTCGGTAAGCGGACAATGGAATGTAATTATATCAGCTTTTTCAGCAGCGGTATAAATATCCGTAACTTCATACGGACAGTTTTCGGGAGTTGTTCTTGTGCTTATTATGATATTCATATTGAAAGCACTGCCTATTTTTGCAACGGCTTTTCCTATTGAACCATACCCTACTATTGACAGAGTTCTTCCCGCAAGTTCACCTGTAGGAATGGGAAAATACGAAAATGAGGGAAAGCGTTCCCACTCTCCGTTTTTTACTGCAATGTCATAATCTCTGATTTTATTGAAATGGTCAAGTATGTATGCGAAAGTCTGTTGTGCAACTGCTTCTGTTGAATATGAACCTGCATTGCATACAGTAATTCCTTTTTCAGATGCGTATTCTATATCAACATTGTTGTAACCTGTTGCAAAAAGTCCTATATATTTAATATTCGGGCAACTGTCCATTACTTCCTTCGTAATCATAACTTTATTGCACAGTACAATTTCCGCATCTCCTATATTTTCAGCGGTTTTGTCAGGTGAAGTAAGAGGTATTATTTTAACATCGCCGAATTTTTCAAGGGAATCTGTCGGAATATCACCGCTTATATTGACTGTATACCAATCGAGTACAGCTATTTTCATAATTATTCCTCTTCTTCCTTTTCTTCATTCTCTTCTTCGTTTTCTTCTTCCTCTTCTTCTTCTTCCTTTTCATTCTCTTCTTCAGCTTCTGTTTCTTCTGTTGTTTCACCTGCTGTTCCCTCTGTTGTTTCTTTTACAGGTTCTTTTTTCTTGAAAATTATTGAAGTCACGACAGCTGAAACAGTAAGTATAAGTTCCACTATTCCCACGCCATAAAAAACTTTTCTTCCTACCCATATTACAAGTGTAAACGGTATCGCAACAGCCATTATAAGCTGATAAGGACATTTTTGCTTTATAAATCGGAATATAAAAAACACGAGTGCAAGACAGCAGAATATGAGGTGAGGAACAAAAGGAAACGGAAAAAGTCCCGGTTGTTCTACTTCTGTAGTTTGTGCCATTGTTATAAGGAAATCGGAAATATTCATATTTTTTCTCCAACCGCATCAGCGGTGACTGTTCTTGAACGGCGTACAGCCCATGCCGAAATATGTATTGAAAAATCTGCAAAAAAAATCTGCTTTTTACAGTATACCATAAATTACAGAAAAATTCAACTGCTTTTCAAAAAAAGATTGATGACAGCCGGCAGAATGCGAAAATCAACAAAAAACTAAGAATAAAAGAGTATTTTAATAACAGATGCAAAAAAAATCTGAAAATCCGCTTTATTTATCGTAAGACGGTATTTGCAGTTCATGTGAACTTATGATATAATCACATTATCACATTAAAGGAGCTGATGAATATGAATCGACACATTCCCGGCACAACGCTTAAATTCACTGAACAAGCAAGAGATGAGGCTTTTTCCATTGTTTCACCCGTACTCGATGCAACAGGCGGACTGACACTTTCACAACTTTCAAAACTTACAGGTCTGACCGGTACAACTATTCAGAATTGGATAAAACGTGGCTGGGTTGCTTCAACGCAAGGGAAAAAATATTCCCGCAAACAAGTCTTGCGTATACTTCTTATAAATGTATTAAGGGACTCTATGAAACTGGAAGACATTGCAAAACTTATGGAATACGTAAACGGAGATGTTGAAGATACTTCCGATGATATAATTGATGATGACGTATGGTATAATATACTATGCAGAATTATTTTTACTGCGGAGGACGAAGGGGCATTTAATTCAGATTCGGTAAAAAAACTTATAAACCGTGAACTTGAAAAATGTACCCGTGAAATACATATACATTCTGACGAATATAAACTTCATAATGCCATGTTTGTAATGATTATGGCTTATAGGAGTGCTTGTCTGAAAGATGAAATGAACAAAGTGCTTACTGTAGTTCTTGATGAAATGCAGAACAAATAAACTTATACTTTTGGATATATAAACAAGGAGAGATTTTTTATGGCAATTGTACACGAATTAAACAGAGACGGCTCTGTAAAAAGAAATTTCAAAGGCGTAAAGTGGATAATAACAGGCATTATTGCAATTATTATTGTTGCTTCCTCATTTACAATAGTTCCTGCCGGTAATACAGGCGTACTTCTCACATTCGGCAAAGTTTCTCAAACATCTTTTCAGGAGGGGGCACATTTTAAAATACCGTTTGTGCAGTCAGTAGAAAATATGTCAAACAAAATTCAGGTATATGAAACACCTGCGTCGGCAGTTTCAAAAGACTTGCAGACAGTAAACAGTACACTTGCAGTAAACTACAGGCTTATTTCCGATAAGTCGCCCGATATGTATAAAAATGTCGGTCTTGACTATCAGACAATTTTAGTAACTCCTGTTGTTCAGGAATGTTTCAAGTCAGCAACGGCAAATTATACCGCTGAACAGCTTATTACAGAACGTCAGACAGTCGCCGACGATGTAAAAACCGCCCTTGAATCAAAATTAAAAGATTACGGTATATACATAGAAAAATTTAACATTGTAAATTTTGATTTCTCAGCGGAATTTAATAATGCTATTGAGGCTAAACAGGTAGCGGAACAGAATCTTCTTAAAACAAAGACCGAACAAGAGCAGGCTATTGTTATAGCAAATGCCGAGGCGGAAAAGAAAGTAATTGCCGCCAATGCAGAAGCAGAAGCTATTCTTGCAGAAGCACAGGCACAGGCAGATGCAAATGAACTTCTTGAGAAGTCGCTTAGTCCTGAAGTTATAGCATATGAACAAATTCAGAAATGGAATGGTGTAATGCCTAAAGTTACAGGCAGTGACAGCGGTATGCTTGTAAATATTGACCTTGATGACATATCATCTTCATCTTCATATGATGTCCCACAATATGCCCCCACCGAAACAGAAACGGAAACAGAACCCGTTGAATAATATAAAAACACGGACGCACTTGAAAAAATGCGTCCGTTTGTGTGTGTGTTGTTATGGTGTTATACTGTGAATCCCTGCTCCCTGAAATTATCAATAACATCGCCGAGAATTTCGGCATTTGTAGATGATACGGAGTGCAGGAGAAGTATTTCACCGCCATGTGCTGATTCTGATAGTTTTTTTATACTCATAGCCGGGTCGGGCTGACTGTCTGTTTTCCAATCCACATATGCAAAACTCCAGAATAATGTTTTGTATCCGCATTTCTGAATAGTTTCAAGTGCCTGTTCGGAATACTCACCGCACGGACAGCGGAAATACTGCATCTGATAGCCATAGTTATTCATAACGAAATCATGAAGTGACATTATTTCTTCCTCTGCCTGTTTTTGTGAAAGAGTAGGCAGACTTGCGTGACGCATACCATGATTTCCGAGCATATGACCTTCATCAATCATACGCTGTACAAGAGCTTTTTCCTTTTTGGCATAATCGCCTGTAAGGAAAAAAATTGCTTTTACGTTTTTTTCTTTGAGAGTGTCAAGAATTTTTTCAGTGTAGCCGTTTTCATAACCTTGGTCAAAAGTTATAATAATACGTTTTTCATCTCCTGAAAGTGCATATGCATCATAATCGCCGAAACGGTCATTAAATGCGAGTGCATCTGTAGGGCGGTTCTGACTGTCTACTGCTGTACCCTGTCCATAGCCGATTTTTGTATTGTCAACAGCGTAAACAGAAGTACATGGTACTAATCCTGCTGTCAGAACTGCAATAGCAGGAAACGCTTTTTTTATCATAGGCGTATAGTTCCTTATTGAAATTGCGGAATCACTTCCGCATTAGTATTATGACCGTATTATAAAATAATATGATAAGTAAAAACAGCCACATCAGGAAAATTATATTAAATTAAAATAAATTAAAAAAAGTCCCGCCTGCATATCAGACGGAACTTGTAATTATTTACTCATGATTTCTGAAATAACATTCAGAACATCATCGTAACAACCGCCACAGCCTGTAGAACATTGTGTGGCTTTCTGAATCTCTTCAAACTCCTTTTCAACGTCAGAAAAAACCTGATGTTCGTGAAGTGCCTTTTCAATATCTGCATAAGAAACGTTCATGCAGTGGCAGATAACTTTGTTTTCCATAACAAAAAAACTCCTTTACCAAAAAATATAGCGGGTGATATATTTCACCTTTTTTATTATATCACCTGTTTTATGGTTTGTCAAGATTTTACAAATTTTTTTAAAAAAATTATGTATTTTGGTATGATTGACATTAAATATATTCTATGTTATAATGTGTTCATTGTATGGCGTATATTTACATACACCCCCATACGCCACCATACTCCCTTGATATACGCCATTTTTTCCTGAATATAGGCATTTATGGCGTATTTTTGTGGCGTATGGCAGACGTATATAATACGTGTTTTCTATTTATTGTGAAAGAAGGTCTGAAATGAAAAAATATCTTGATGAATCTCTCTCCGCACAGGAAAGAGCGGAATCACTCGTTGATGAGATGACAATTGAAGAACAGATAAGTCAGTTGAATTATAAAGCACCTGCAATAGAACGTTTAAACATTCCGGCTTATAACTGGTGGAATGAGGGCTTGCACGGACTGGCACGTTCAGGGACAGCGACAATGTTTCCGCAGGCAATAGGTCTTGCATCAATGTTTGATACAGAACTTATAAAAGATACAGCGGAAATAATTTCCATTGAAGCAAGGGCAAAATATAATGCGTATTCCGCACATGGTGACAGGGATATTTATAAAGGGCTTACTTTATGGTCTCCAAATATAAATATATTCCGTGACCCACGCTGGGGCAGGGGACAAGAAACATATGGAGAAGACCCTTTTCTTACGTCAGAAATCGGTAAAGCGTTTGTAATGGGTTTGCAGGGCAATAATAAGATATTGAGAACAGCAGCTTGTGCCAAACATTTAGCGGTACATAGTGGCCCCGAGTTGCTGCGCCATGAATTTAACGCAGAAGTCACGCCGAAAGAATTGGAAGAAACTTATTTACCCGCTTTTGAAACACTTGTTAAAGATGCAAAAGTTGAAGCTGTTATGGGTGCTTATAACCGTGTAAACGGAGAATGTGCCTGTGCAAGTGATTTTCTTATGGGCAAGCTGAAAGAATGGGGATTTGACGGGTATTTTGTTTCCGACTGTTGGGCTGTACGTGATTTTCACGAAAATCATCACATTACATCAAATGCTGTTGAATCGTCTGCACTTGCATTGAAAGCAGGCTGTGACCTGAATTGCGGTTGTACATATACAGCATCGCATATTATGTGTGCTCTTGATATGGGGCTGATTTCAGGGGAGCATATAAGAAAAGCGTGTGTTCACCTTATGAGAACACGAATAAGATTAGGAATGTTTGATAATTCTACAGAATATGACAATATACCATATTACGTTGTTTCTTCTTATGAACATAAGGAAACGGCTTTGAAATGTGCGGAGCGTTCAATGGTGCTTTTAAGAAATAACGGAATACTTCCCCTCAATGAAAACATAATTAAAACAATTGCCGTTATTGGTTGCAACAGCAACAGCAGAACCGCTCTTGAGGGAAATTATAACGGTACTGCCGACAGGTACATAACATTTCTTGAGGGTATTCAGAACCGTTTCAGCGGACGTGTTATTTATGCAGAGGGTTGTCACTTGTATAAAGACAGGAGTTCCGTTCACACTATGGCAGGAGATAAATATTCAGAGGCGGAAACCGTCGCAGAAAATTCTGATGTTGTTGTTCTTTGCTTGGGATTTGATTCAACTATTGAGGGCGAAGAAGGAGATACAGGAAATGAATTTGCATCGGGTGATAAAAAAGACCTGAAACTCCCTAAATCTCAAATGATTCTTTTTGAAAGAATATTGAAAATCGGAAAACCTGTTATTTTAGTGTGTGCGACGGGCAGTTCAGTTAATATTGAATATTCCGCAGATGCTCTTATTCATGTATGGTATCCGGGTTCAGAGGGCGGAAAAGCTCTTGCGAAGATACTTTTCGGTGATATTTCACCATCGGGAAAACTTCCCGTAACTTTTTATGAAACAGCGGACAGACTACCCGATTTTACAGATTATTCAATGAAAAACAGAACATACAGATATGCAGAGAATAATATTTTATATCCCTTTGGTTACGGTCTTACATATTCAAATGTTGTATGCACGGATATAACATATAATAATGGTGTCGCCGTGGTTACCGCTGAAAACACAGGCAATACAGATACAGAAGATGTTATACAGCTGTATATAAAAGATTATTCGGAATATGCCGTTCCGAACGTTTCACTCTGTGGTTTTAGGAGAATTTATATAGAGTCCGGAAAGAAAATTACAGTGGAAATTCCTGTATCTGAAAAGACTTTTACTTCTGTAAATAATAAAGGTGAACGCAGAATTTACGGTTCGCATTTCACACTTTTTGCCGGAAATCATCAGCCCGACGCATTGAGCGAAAGACTTTGCGGTACAAAGTGCATTTCAACTGAAATATATTTATAAATTTATATTATATACCAAAAAACGACAGCCTGTAACGCTGCCGTTATTTTTTATTATGTATTTTCTTTAATGATATAACTTGTTTTTTCCGTTCTTATGCACTTGTCCGTGCAGTAACGGAAAAAATCTCATGAATTAAGATATGAACTTACAAGCACCTGTAAAAGTTCATCACGGTCAATGTGGCGTATCAGACTTCTTGCGTTATTATATGTTGTTATGTAAGTAGGGTCTTCAGACAGAATATAGCCTACAATCTGATTTATCGGATTATAGCCTTTCTGCCTCAGAGCGTCATAAATAATCATAAGATTTTTTTTAATCTCTTTTTCTTTATCTCCGTTTAAGTGAAATGTCATTGTTTCATCTAACATATATATTGACCTCCTGACGATTAGAAAATTACTTAATATGAAACATGAAAGAATCAAATAATAAGTGCGGAAAATACTATACAAGAATTTTTCAGCCGGAAAATTTTTCAATGCAGGCATAAATTCTCATTTTAGTTTCTCTCAAATATAATTATACATTAAATTCAGAGATATTGCAAGTGAAAAGAAGTATTTTTACCATATTGACTGTAATCAGGGATAACTTTTATTTATTTTGCATAATATTATTATATGTATTGCCCGAATCAGCATTCGGGCAGAGATAATCAGTTACAACAGCCTGTTCTCTTAACGAAAGAATTGCAGTCTGTACATTCAGGGACAGTGGGGTTATCCTCATGAGTGCCTACGCTGATACAGCCGAGTGAACAGTAATTTTCAGTAACCATATTGTGTTGGCACTGAGAAACGGTACATTTAATGTGTTCGTTTTTCTGCTTGTTTTCCATTTTGAATATCTCCTTACAATTATTATACGGCTACCTGAGCCAATAATAGTATATCACAGAGAACGATAAAATATTCATTCATGTAAAAATTATTTATATGGTTCAACAATAGCTTCAGAACACTTTTCAATTATTTTCAGAACGGGTTCAATGCCATAGTCACAATATTTGAAATATGTATAATATCCGCCGTGAATAAGATATGTCATAACCATTTTTCTTTCTATGCTCGGATTATATTCGGGATATGACTTTTTTATAAGTTCTGTCAAGCCTTTTTCAAAGAGATCAACGAAACGACCGCTTCTGTTACCCTCAAAAAGTATTTTAATAAGTTGTTCATTTGCGGAAAGTGATATAGTAAGTTCTCTCAGAAATTTTTTAGTATCCTTAAAAATAGCATTAGGGTGTTCGATATTGAAAAGTGTCGATTCAATAACTTCTTTTTCAAGAGATTCTGACAGTTCGTATATGTCATGATAATGCAGATAAAAAGTTGCTTTATTTATCTGTGAAAGTTCTGAAAGCTCCTTTACTGTAATTTTTTCAAGCGGTTTATGTGACCGCAGGTTAAGAAACGCATTTATTATACTGCGGTTTGTTTTTGCTGCTCTTAAATCCATAAACTTCCCTCCTGTAATAGACAATTTACGACAAGTGTCGTTTATTAGACACAAGTAAAAAAATGATTATTGAAATTCTCAAAAATTCATCATATAATTATATTATACTCGTATAAAAGAAAAATGTCAATCAGAAACGGAGAGATTTTTAATGGATATTTACGGATTTTATAAAGGTGAGATATTTAACGCATATGAATATCTCGGTGCACACTGTTCAAAAAAGGAAACTGTTTTCAGGACATACGCCCCGAATGCATCAAAAGTTTCGCTTGTGGGAGATTTCAGCGAATGGAAAGATATACCGATGAACAGAGTTCAGGACGGCAGGTTTTTTGAAATCGTATGCCCGCAGGCAAAAGAAGGTATGCGTTATAAATATCGCATATATGACAAAAAGGGAAATTTTATTGACCATTGCGACCCTTATGGTTATTCTATGGAGATACGCCCCGGCACTTGTTCAGTTATAAGGAGAATTGACAATTACGTTTTTCATGATGAAAAATGGCTCAGTCAAAGAACAGATTGCCGTGATAAGCCTATGAATATATATGAAGTTCATCTTGGCTCATGGAAGAAAAAACCCGAAAACAAAAGAAAAAAAGGCGATGCGGACGGCTGGTACAATTATTCCGAAATAGCAGATATGCTTATTGCCTATGTCCGTGAATACGGCTACAATTTCATTGAACTTATGCCCGTAAGCGAACACCCCAGCGATGAATCATGGGGTTATCAGATTACAGGATTTTTTGCCCCTACGTCACGTTACGGAACACCAAAACAACTTATGGAATTTGTCGATAAATGTCATATGAACGGTATCGGCGTAATAGTTGACTTTGTGCCGGTACATTTTGCCGTTGACCACTATGCACTTACTGAATACGACGGCACGCATCTTTATGAATTTCCTGATTTGGAAGCAGGTTACAATGAATGGGGAAGCAGAAATTTTATGCATTCAAAAGGGGAAGTACGTACATTTATACAGTCAGCCGCCAATTATTGGCTTGATATGTATCATTTTGACGGCTTGAGAATGGACGCTATCCGAAATATGATTTACTGGCAGGGCAACGAATACAGGGGAGAAAACAGAAGTGCAATAGATTTTCTGAAAAATATGAATACCGGCTTGAAAGCACGTCACCCGTCGGCAATTATTTCCGCTGAAGATTCATCATCATATCCAAAAGTAACAGCACCCGTTTCAGATGGCGGTCTTGGTTTTGATTACAAATGGTGTCTTGGTTGGATGCATGATTCACTTGAATATATGCAATCAGCTCCAATGTATAGAAGTAGTAGTTATCATAAACTTACTTTTGCAATGCTCTATTTCTATAACGAAAGATTTATACTACCGCTTTCACATGATGAAGTAGTTCACGGAAAAGCTACAATAACACAGAAAATGAACGGTGATTATGATAATAAATTCCCACAGGCAAGGGCTTTTTATATGTTTATGATGGTTCACCCCGGAAAAAAACTTAATTTTATGGGTAATGAAATAGGTCAACTCCGTGAATGGGACGAAAAACGTGAACAAGACTGGGATATGGTGAAATATCCGATACATGATTCTTTCAGGGAGTATATAAAGGCATTGAATAAAATCTATCTTAAATATAACGCTCTCCATTACGACTATGACCCGACTAACTTCATGTGGGAAGATTGCAGCTCAACAGACCGTTGTGTATATTCCATGAGAAGAAAGAGTGCGGACGGAGATATTCTTGCCGTTATAAATTTTTCCGATTGGTATCAATCAAAATATTCTGTTACAGTTGGTGAGGGCTATAAAGTAAAACTTCTGCTTGATTCGGATAATCAGATTTACAGTGGTCATACTCCTGACGGAAAAACAGATTTCCAATATAACGGAAATCACATTGATATGAATATACCGCCATTCAGTGCGAGAATGTTCCTTCTTAAAAATTCCGATAGAAGATAATAAAAGATAGTCAACTACCCACCACTTATAGAAGTGGGGGCTTGCAACTATCCAGTGGTAAAAACGACAAAATGTCTCCCACCTTTTTAGAATACTAAACAGTAAGCTGATGTTGCATTGATGGGACGGTTGACAACGCCCCTGATAGAGGAGATTTACTCCGCTATCACTGTATCCGGTACTAAATATTCAATTCCCTTACGATACAGATTCATTGCTCCGATTCTATCGTCATTAGAACGATAGCCACAATTCCTGCAACAGAACAAATGGAGCTTTTTATCCCTGTTGCCGGATTCTGTGTGACCGCATTCAGGGCAGGTCTGACTTGTATATGCCGGATTTACTTTTACAACACTGCATTGATTCTGCATTGCTTTGTAAATCAGTTTTTGTTCTAAATCGAAAAAAGCCCAGCTTACAGACACATATCTGTTTTTCAATCTTACCTTTTCTGTTGAAGAACGGATTCCTTTCAGGTCTTCCAGAACGAAAAGTGTGTGCTTCGGATTGTTTTCAACGAGTGCCTTTGACACTTGATGGTTAATATCTTGCATCCAACGGTTTTCTCGTTGACCGATAGCTTTTAATCTTCTGCGGGCTGAAGGTGTCTGCCTTTTCTGAAGTTGCTGACGAAGCAGTTTGTAATGTGCTCTCTTTTGTTTGATTGCCTTACCACTGACAAATCCGGACTTGTGTTTGCTGTCATAAGTTGCAACAACAAAGTTGATTCCTCTGTCTATGCCGACAACATGACAAATATCGGAAAGATGACTTTCCTCAATTTCATAACTGACAGGAATATGCAAAAAGTACCTGTCATGTTTTAAGACTAACTTAGCCGTTCCGAATTTGTAAGTTTCTTTATCAAAATACTTTTCCATGCCTTTATCAAAAAAAGGTAGTTTAATACGTCCGCAAAGAGTGTTGACAGAAAACTTGTCCTGATTCAAGGAATAATCTCTGTTCCAGACAAGGTCGTATTGTGGCTTTCTGAAATCGGGTTTAATCCATTTCTTTTGATTTTCAAGAATGGTTTTATACCTTGCAATAACCGTTTTAATCACAGACTGTGCCATTTGTGAACGCAGAGAATAGTTATTGCGAAGTTGGCGATAAACAGCATGATTTACTGATGACTGGTTCAAATCATGAGACTGAAAGATATATTCTGAAACAGCATTACAAGCAGCACGATAAGCTGACAATGTGTCATTCAGTAATATCTTATCATTGCTATTGGGACAAAGCTGAATTTTTGCGGTTACAGTCATTTTTTGCATAATATCGCCTCACTTTCACTAATAATATTATATCATAAGATTAGTGAAAAGTCAATAGTAAAAACAAAAATCAACCGAAAGGAGAGAGCAAGCAATTCCTCCCACTACCTATAGAGGTAGGGGTATCCTTGCTTGCGGTTTAGATGAAAGAAAACTGCCGTGAATAGTCGGCAGTTTCTCTTTTATATAGGTGTGTGTAAGTACCTGCGTTGTGTGAGACGCAGAGGAAATTTTTTATTGACAGCGTTTAATTCTGCTGTAATTATATTATAATACCTGTAAAGGAAAATTGCAATGACAAAAAAGCACCGATTTGCTTACGGAAATATTCCATTCAGTTACAGAAATATAACAAAAATGACAGATTGTAAGAATACCATAAATTTCTTTGTTGCATTTCACAGTTTTCTGCATAAAATAAAGTAAGTAGGGATTTCTGGCATATGCTGTTTCGGAGTGGCTGATTTATGCCCATGAATTGCTTCGGAACGTCGGGCATAAGTCAGAATACTGCTTTTGATATATATCAAAAGGACTGCCGTTTTCAGACAGTCCTTTTAACTAATTATTATATTTTTGATTATATTTTATTTTTCTTTCTGCCATTTTTTCATATTTAAGTTTTGTAGCCATTCCGCCACGTATATGGCGTTCCTGTTTATTTATTTCAAGTATATCCTTAACTTGTGCATAAAGTGCGGGATTTTCCTTTTTAAGGCGTTCACTGACATCTTTATGCACTGTACTTTTTGAAATGCCGAATTTTTTAGCGGCAGCACGGACTGTTGCCCTGTTTTCTATTATGTACTGCCCGAGGATTACCGCCCGTTGGTCAGGTTGTTGTTTCAACATTAAGTTATCCCTCCTTTACTGTTTCAGCGGTTCTGTAAATATATATGCAGAAATGACAGTAAAAAGAAGAATTTTTATAATATATTTATAGTAAACAAAAAAACTGCCGGTGTGACATGCTCCCAGCTGCGTTAATGCCGTTACTGAAAACTTATAAAAAGTTATAAAACAAACTTTTATGTTTCATTCCTTGTTCAACGTGTCCATTTTTGATATGACAAGTCATTATCTACTTATGTTTGGTATAACACTCCGAAGGCGTAAATTTCCGACTAACGTATCGGTACATATTGATAACACTTATTGTGATTGTATTTTCAATCCGTAATTCATTAAATTCACACTTGCCTGAAAATCTCTGTCAATAACAAGTCCACATACAGAACAATGGTAAATTCTATCAGACAATTTCAGGTCTTTCTTAATGTTTCCACAACGGGAACACATTTTACTTGACGGATAATATCTGTCAGCCGTTATAAATTCAATATTATGCCATTCGCTTTTATATTGAATTTGTCTGTAAAATTCATAAAAACATTGTTCCTGAATTGCTTTTGACAAGTGCCTGTTCTTCATCATGCCTTTTACATTCAAATCTTCCAAAACAATAAACTTTGGCTTTCGGCTTATGATTTCAGAGGTTACAAAATGCAGATAGCTGTGACGAATATTCGTTAGTTTACGGGTGAGTTTCAAAAGTTTTCTTTCACTTTTTACAATATTGTGTGTTTTACAGTAACGCTCTCCTTTCCTGTTTTTTAAATATTTTTTTGATATTCTGCGTTGCAATCTACGCTTTTTCTTCTTTAGTTTTCTGACTTTTGCGGTCTTGTTAATGTTTGGGTAACTACTCCTATCAGAACAAACAGCTAAGTCTTTGATACCAATATCAATTCCGATTTCCTTATTTGTTGGATTTTCATGCGATTCTTCACAATCAATTCCAACGGAAATCCACCAATTCAAGCCGTCAAAAGTAATTCTTGGATTGGAATATTTTGCATCAATGGGGATTCTGTCAGGCTCTGCCAACTTAACAAGATTGAACTTCTGCTTGTTCTTTTTTAGGCTTGTTGTCATCTTTTCTAATTTTACATGAGTAGAAGTAAAGCTGATTTTGGAAGTGTCAACATAAAAAGATGGTTTAGATTTTCTTCTGCTTTTGAATTTCGGAAATTTTGTAATGCCTTTGAAGAAGTTCTGATATGCTTTGCAAGCGTCTTTAATAGACTGCTTTGTGATGTTATTGCTGTAATCGTTCAACCACGCATATTCTGATTGTGTTTTCAACTTTGTAAAAATTTTGCGGAGTTCATAATGAGAAAGAAACGAATTTCCGGCTTCATAATTTGCTTTTTCATAATCTAATGCCCAATTATACGCAAATCTCGCTGTTCCGGCACATTCAAACAATTTTGTTTTCTGCTTGTTGTTTGGCAGGAGCATGACTTTGATTGTTTTAATCATTTTCTGTAAGCTCCTTTATCATTCTTTAGAAAAGTCAATAATTTATTACAACATTTTATAGATGTTTAAACTGTTAAAAAACTCGTTAGTACATAATATCATATATAACGGATAATGTCAATAGTTTTTAAAAATTTTTCTGCGATAATTTTTTTCATCAGCTGCAAAGTGTTGAATTTTATCAAAATGCATAAACTATACTATCAGTAATTGTAAATAACTACAAAAATACGGGATTTTTTATCTTGACTATTGACAATTGTATAAGTTGGTGATATAATTATAACATTAGGATAACTAATTGATACATTTTCACTATAAATTGAATATATTGCCGTGAGGTATAAAGAAAGGCAGGCTGATAATCTTATGATTTTGAAGAAAACCAGATTGTTGAATATTATTGTCTGTATAATTACTGTTCTGTCAATTCTTTCTTTGGTTATGCCGATGCAGAACATTCATGCGGACGATGAGGACAAATCTCTTACACTTGTATGTGTGCAAGATGATGTAATTCTTGAGGGTATGCAATGGAAATTGTACAGGGTCGGCGAACGAAGTAATTCATCACGTAATTTTGTACAGACGGGAGATTTTGAAGAATATCAAATTAACCTCCGAAATCTGAGTGAGGAAAGAGTAAGCGAAGCGGCACAGACATTTCAGGCTTATGCGGTTGCAAATAAAATACCACCTTTGAGAGAGGGAAAAACAGACCAGAACGGAGAAATTGAATTTTCAGGTCTTAATGCAGGTCTGTATCTCTTGACAGGTAAACTTCTTAAAATCGACAGCTATTATTATGTGCCTACTACTGCACTTGTCGAAATAAAGGCAGATGACCAGAATTTAAGATATAATGCATATCCTAAATTTTCATATCAGGTAATGGACGAAGTTATAAAAACATACACTGTAAGAAAAGAGTGGCTGAATGATGAGGACAAATTAAATGAACGTCCTGCATCAATTGTTGTTGACATCTATAAAGATGAAGAATTATATGATACAGTTACTCTTGATGAAGAAAGCAACTGGAGATACAGGTGGAGCGGTGAGGGTACTTCATCATGGATTGTAATGGAAAAAAATGTACCTAATCACTACGAAATGAGAATGAACTATGACGACTCACGTTATATTATTGAAAACTCATACTTTGAAGATGCAAAAACTACTACCCCCCCTATAGTTTCAAATGAAACAGTTACAACATCAAAAACAACATCTTCATTCCCTGACGGCGGAGGCGAAGCAACACGAACAGGCACAACAACTACTACCGTTTCGGGAAATAACGGCTCTTCAACAAAAACAGGTACATCCGCAACTTCAGTTTCAGGCGGTAACGGTTCGTCAACAAGAACAGGTACTGCAACAACAGATTCAGGTTATCAGGAAGATGAATCCGGAACAGGAAGTACAATAGGAACAGGTACAAATTCGCAGTCAGAAGGAGGAACAACAACTGCTTCCGGCGGTGGCGGTAATAATGGCAACGGAAATAACGGAAACGGAAATAATAACGGTAACGGCAATAATGGAAACGGTAACGGAAACGGAAAAGGAAACAGCGGATACAGCAGTAGCGGAAAACTTCCGCAGACAGGACAGCTTTGGTGGCCGGTTATGCCTCTTTCAGTTGGTGGAGTGGTTTTAATTGCAGGAGGACTTTCAATAAGGTCAAAAAGAAAATCCGATAAATAATAGTAATAATAATTAAAAATGAACCGCAGTTTTATAACTGCGGTTAGTTTTTATGCTTTTGTCATAAGTGCGACAGCGTGAACGGCTATTCCGAGTTTTTCGCCCGTAAAGCCGAGTTTTTCCTCTGTTGTCGCCTTAACACTTATTTGTGAAATATCGCATTCACACACTTCTGCTATATTCTTACGCATAGAAATTATATAAGGGGCAAGTTTAGGTGCTTGTGCAATAATTGTAGCATCTATATTTCCGACGGTGTAGCCGTTTTCCCCGACTATACGGCAAACTTCACGCATAAGTTCCATGCTGTCCGCACCTTTGAATTTTTCGTCCGTATCGGGAAAAAGATGACCTATGTCGCCCAGTGCCAAAGCCCCCAGCATAGCGTCCATTATTGCGTGTGCAAGCACATCGGCATCTGAATGACCGAGTAAACCTTTTTCGTGCGGAATTTCGACACCGCCCAAAATAAATTTTCTGTTTTCCGTAAGTCTGTGAACGTCGTAACCATGACCGATTCTGAACATAAAAAAACTCCTTGTTATATTTTTAAGCAGGACTTCCGCAACGGCTATGTCCTCGGGTGTAGTTATTTTAATATTTGTGTAGTCGCCTATAGTCATATACACTTTTCCGCCGATAGCCTCAACAAGCTGACAATCGTCTGTGAAATCAAGACTATGTTCAAGTGCAAAGTCAATTCCCTCAAAATAAAGCTTTCTTTTGAAAACCTGCGGAGTCTGTGTAATATAAAGGGATTTTCTCGGCGGAGTATCAGTAATAATACCGTCGTCAATCATTTTTATAGTATCTTTTACAGGTACTCCTAAAGTTGCACCGCCAAAAACAGATGCATCTTTAATAACTTTTTCTATGTGTTCAGGCTTTACAAGGGGTCTTGCACCGTCATGAACGGCGATAAGTTCAGCGTCCTTTGAAATACACTTTATGCCGTTTATAACGCTTTTTTGACGTGTTGCCCCTCCGACTGTACACTTTTTAAGTTTTGTGATACCTGCTTTTTCTGCCTCTTCCGTTATTGCCGGAATATCATTTTCACGGGCGACTATTATTATTTCGTTTATACTTTTACACTTTTCAAATGCCTGCATTGTAACGCCTATAACAAGACGCTTTTCGCCTAAAGGCATAAGAATTTTATTTACACCGCACATTCTCGTTGAATTGCCGGCACATACTATTATAACAGAGGTATTCATTTTTTCCTCCAATGTTATTATTATAATTATTATAATGTAACTGATAAATAATGTCAATATAATATGTGAAAAAAT
>CANQVA010000001.1 GCA_947627175.1 uncultured Ruminococcus sp. | reverse complement strand
TGCGGATTTAGCTCATCTGGTAGAGCGTCACCTTGCCAAGGTGAAGGTAGCGAGTTCGAGCCTCGTAATCCGCTCCAATATGGCACTATAGCCAAGTGGTAAGGCGTGGGTCTGCAACACCCTGATCCCCAGTTCAAATCTGGGTGGTGCCTCTTTCAAGCATCTGATTTATTTCAGATGCTTTTATTTTTTGTAAATAAAAAATCCCCTGAAATCAGGGGATTTTTCGCTATTGCTCAACAGCAGCAATTTTTTAAAATGTTGCAGATGAGTTTGAAAAGTTCGTTACAGCACATATCTTTAAAACTCCTTTTATGTATTTCCCTTTCGGGATATTTATATTATATCACGGCTTTATAATTAAATCAATGCAAAAATAATGGAAAAAAATTTACCTGTTAAGAACACATACACCTATTGCAAGATATGATGCAAAAGCACTCCATAACAGATATGGAATGTTCAGAATTGCCGAAATTTTTTTTATCTTTGAAAATGATGAAATCATTATGCCGACAAGAATAAACAATATTACTGCAATTATGGCAGACAGTGTAAGCAGTCTGAAACGGAAAAAGAATATGCTCCATGAAAAATTTACCGCAAGTTGAATTACATATATTCTCAAAGCAGATTTTTTTCTGTGATAATATATAATATATGCAGAAATGCCCATGAGTGCATAAAGTATTGCCCATACTACCGGAAAAACGATTGCCGGAGGAGATAACGGCGGTTGTACTGTCTGTGAGTAGAAAGCAGAAAAATCACCTGCAATAAGTGCTGAAACTGCTCCGACAAGTTCCGTAGCAATAATGAAAATTAAAAAATCTGTCCAATTGAATTTTTTCATAAATGTACTCCTTTACAAATAAAGATAGTACATGATTATTCCTGAAACCGTGGAAATATTACAACTGTATTATATCATTGAATACAGCATAAAATTTAATCGGTATGTGTTTGTCAATGTGGCACTTTCCGAAAAACCACTTTTCATATTGGCACGTTCTTATTATTTCCTCAAAAAAAGCGTGTACTTCAAGACGTTCAAAAATATCAACGCCGAGGCAGTCTTTCAGTGATGCAGGGGGTTCGTGTGTTATAATGTAGTCAACTTTATTGTTATTGTCGGAAAGATTTTTCAGTGCTGTAGTTATTTCATCATGTGTAGGCTGTTCACGTTCCCACCAGTTTATGCTGTCACGCCTGAAGTCGTAGTCATGGCTATGACCTCCGCCAAATGTAAATATTTTCTTATTTTCTATTGTATAAACTTGTCCCCTCATGAGATGATATATATTTCCACCTATATATCTTGCTTTTCCGCCTTTCCATTTAATTTCGGGGTATGCTTCAAGCAAGTCGAAATTTTCGTGGCATCCGTCAATAAAAGCGATTGTATAATATTTTGACATCAGCTTTTTCAGTGCGGCAGCCTCTTGTTTTGAGTTATCCCAGAGAAAGCCAAAGTCACCGCATATAATGAGAGTATCGCCTCTGTGTATTTTTTTAAATTCGGGAGCTTTGAAACGTTCAATATCCCCGTGAGTATCACCTGTAACATAAATCATTTTTTTACCTCCGTTATATAATAATTTCCTTGCGAATAAATCTATTTTAACATATTTTAAGTCGAACGTAAAGAGAAAAAAATTTTTTTTGAAAAAGACTTTAAAATTATGAAAATATCTGTTATAATAATATATGTATCAAAAAATTCTGCGGAAACCGCATAAATTAAAGGAGAAAGTATGAAAAAATTTTTATCAGCACTTGCGGCTTTGGTTATGACAGTGCCGCTTATTTGCGTATCGAATGCAAACGCTATCAATTTTACATTGAAAACCCCTCTTCAAAGTGAATCGGTTATATTGATTAACCGTGATACAAATACCGTGATAAATGAGAAAAACGCTGACAAACAGCAGATGCCGGGGCCTCTTGTCAATATTATGACGGCGGTTGTCACTCTTGAAAACTGTGATAATTTAAATCAGGAAATTACAATGAATGAAGAAATTTATTCAGATATATTATATGATTCTGAATATCCCGACGATGTCCGCACCGCTGACATACGTAACGGCGATGTCTTTACGGTGACTGACTTGCTTTATGCTATGATGCTTACTTCATCAATGGAGGCTTCACAGACGCTTGCCTATTATATCGGCGGAAGTGATATAAATAATTTTGTAAATGTTATGAATCAGAAAGCACAGGAATTAGGTCTTGAAAATACACACTTCACAAATGCTACCGGTTTATATGATAAAGACCAGTACACAACAGCCCGTGATATGGCAAAACTTACAGAATACGCTCTGACTGTTCCGCTCTTTGAGGATATTTCAACAACGTATGAATATAAGCCGTCTGTTCCGAATGATACTAATCATGAAGATTTCAATTCATGGACATGGAAACATTCAAATGAAATGATGAACCCCGAAAGTGACAGTTATTATAATGCCGCAAAAGGTATAAAGACTGCTAATCTTCAGAACGGGGGAAGAAGTATAATATCTCTTGCAAGCAAGGACGGAAATAATTATCTTGCTGTTTTAATGAACTCTCCCGTAAGTGACGCTGACGGAAATCTTGTCTATTATCATATTGATGACGCAATAACGCTTTTTGACTGGGCATTTACACATATTTCATATCAGGTGTTGCTTTCCGATACTGCCGAAGTAGGAGAAATTCCTGTAGAACTTGCAGATGGAAATGATTATGTGCTTGCACGTCCGAAAGAGGAATTTTCTCTTCTATGGTATGATGAAATAGATACGTCCGTTGTAAATAAGTATGATATAAAATGGTATAAAAAGTCACTGCAAGCACCTGTTAAAAAGGGCGACCCGCTGGGGGAAGTTACTTTGAAATATAATGGTGAAGAACTCGGTACAGTTGAACTTGTTGCAGTATCTGATGTAAACCGTTCAAAATCAAAATATAATTTATATGCTATAAAAAAATTTCCGAGTTCAAAGTGGTTCAGAACGGCATTGACAGTTTCGTTTGTACTTTGTGCCCTTTATATTCTGATGTGCATCTATTCTTACATTGTTTTCAAGAACAATCAGAAAAAAGCAAGGGCAAAATATAAGGCTCAGAGAAGTAATAATTCACGTAATAAAATATCCTGAATATTTCCGGAAATAAGGCTTTCTGCATATTACAGAAAGCCCATTTTTTATATAAATCATATAAATTATATAAATATAAATTCACTGCTTGAATATCCTGTAGTACCGTTGTAATTTACTACATACCAGCCGTTTGTTTCGCCGTTAATCATAACAGTTGCACCGTTTGGAATAGAACCTATGACGGCGGAAGAAATATCCGGAAATTGTCTGATATTCAGTCCTGAACCGTCGGTTATTACAGTACCCCATCTGACAGCAGTCGGAGAAATAAGCGGTATTCCGAAATAGTCACAGAGAGAACGTGCTATATTTCTTGCGATAATGTCAAGATTATTTTTTAGCCATGCTTCATCTGCGTAATTGTCATGATACCCGAGTTCACAAAGTACCGCAACTGCTTTTGTTCTGAGAACTTCACCAAGAGTTGAAGTAGGTACAGCGTTTACTTTGTCGGGAAGGGGGTATATACTTTTTAAATTATTTGCTATGATATTAGCAAGATATTCACTGTCTTTGCTTTTAGGGGCAAAATATATATCAATGCCTCTGAGACGGCCTGCAAGACGTTCCGGGGCAGCGTTTGAATGAAGTGCAAGGTGTACGTCATAATATGCGGCGTTTGAATCCTGAATAGCACCGTTTACGTTTTTTGAGGGGGTATTGCGTACAAACGTTATCCCGCTTGAACGGAGATACGGCTCTATTCTGTCTGCGAGAAGATTCATATAAAGTTCTTCGTTGCCGCTGGTAGCGTACTCATTCCATTCCTGAGTTGAGGGACTTAAAAATACCTTTGGCATAAAAGCATTCCTTTCGCTGTAATTGAGATTTCTCTCATATTATTTTATGCCCGAATAAAGATATTTGTTACTTTAGTTTGGCTGTCCTACACGGTTACGGAGATTATTCTCTTTCAGTTTTCTGCCCTCTGCTATAAGATTTTTCATAGTTTCAGCATCTTTATTCTGAAGAGCATCACGGTATTTCATAAGATTACTTATCAGTGTATCAAGTTCAAACTGTAAATTGTCACGATTCTGCATAAACAAGTCAGTCCACATTTTTTCATTCATTGTAGCAATTCTTGTCATATCCTGAAAACTTCCCCCACTGAAACCGCATTCAAGATTAAGTTCGGGGCTTTTTACATATGCACTTGATACTATATGTGCAAGTTGTGAAGTATATGCTATCATTTTATCGTGATTTTCGGGACTGGTAAGTACAATTTTCCCTGCACCGAGTTCAGAGGAGAGTTTTTTAAGAATTTCAATATCTTCATTTCTGCTGTCCTCAGACGGTGTTATTATGAAATTTGCCTTTAAAAAGAGGTCGGCGGAACTATTGGAATAACCGCCAAATTCTTTGCCCGCCATTGGGTGAATACCGACATAACGCAGACCGTTTTTTTCAGCTGTTTTTTTCATGCGTGCGGAAAAATCGCCTTTTATTCCGCATACATCGGTTATAAGGGTATTTTTATCGAATTTTCCGGCATTTTCAGAAAAAAATTTTTCTGCTGTTTCAGGAAAAAGCGAAATAATAACGAGGTCAAAACCGCTGTAATTTCCGTCAAAAGAATTATCTATAGCAACATCACGGAGGGCGTTTTCTTCAATATCATGATTTATATCACAGCCTGTAACAGTATGATATGTATATTTTTTAAGGGCTTTACAGACAGAACCGCCTATTAAGCCGAGACCGACAACGAGAATATTCATAAAAAAATCAAACCTTTCTTTATTTAATTATTTACATTATATCACTTCAGACGGCAAAAATCAATAGTATCATTATTTTTTAATTTTTTAATCAAAAAATTTTTCAAAATCAGGTTTCGGTGCATGGACTTCAATTTTATTCAGATATGAAAACGGTGAATTTTCAGGCAGGTCAAATTGCAGAGAATAAGCACAGAGAGCCTGACGAAATACGCCATAACGCTTATTTGCGTTGATATTTCCGTATTTTCCATCACCGAGAATATTCGCACCTATATGTGCGAGATGTGCCCTTATCTGATGTTTTTTACCTGTAAATAATTTTACTTCAACGAGTGAAAGCCCTGATTTTTGAGACAGAATCTTATAGCCCGTTTTTATTTCCCTGAAATCTTTTGACGGAGTGTCTGAAATTCTTACAATATTCCGTGTATCGTCTTTTTTATGGTATGCGGAAATTATATCTGAATTTTTTGGCGGTGGTGAAACGGTTACACAATGATATATTTTATGTATTGTCCCGTTTCGTACAGCTTCATTTATTTCACGCAGTGCAGGGGCATTTTTTGCGGCGGTAACAAGTCCGCTTGTGTTTCTGTCAAGACGGCTGCAAAGTGCAGGAGCAAATGAATTTTCATTTTCGGGCATATATTCTTTCTTGTTGTAAAGATAATGCTTTATACGGTTTATAAACGTGTCGTAAGTATTTGTGCTGTTTGAATGTGAATCAATTCCAACAGGTTTAAAGGCAATAAGGATATTTTCGTCCTCATAGATAATATTTATTTTGTCGGGTGCTTTCAGAAAATTCATATCATGTTTTTTTTCTGTTGAAACGTCTTGTTTTACATATACTGTTACAGTGTCTCCTGTTTTAAGAACAGCAGAAATTTCACAACGTTTGCCGTTTAATTTAATATCTTTTTTTCTGAAAAGACGGTACATCATACTTTCAGGCATTTCAGGCAACGCTTTTTTTATAAATTTGTCTGCACGCTGACCGCTGTCGTTTTCATTGATAATAAAAGTAATCATATAATAATCCTCCGATTTTGTAAAATATTGTATAAAATAGCTGAAATCAGTCACTTGAATTAGTGATTATATACAAATATTGATGTTTAAAATGTTTTTTTTGCCTGAAAGGTTGCAATTAAAAACAAAGTGTGATATAATATTACAAAAGGGTTACATTACGATTCTGAGCTGCGTCGAGATGTCGATACGGCTTTATTATTTTGAAAATATAATGAAGGACTGATTTGAAATGAAGCTATATAAAAAAGTGCTTTCAGCGTTTATGTCATGTGCATTTATAGGTGCCTCCATTGTTTCAGAAGGAATACCACAGACAATAGCGGCTGATGTTCCGGAAGATGCACTTATTGATTTATATGATAACACAAAAACGGAAGAAAGTAAAGAGGAAACGACAACGACGACAACGACAACAACGAAAGAAACAGAAACAACAACCACTACAAAAGAAACTACAACACCAACAACCACTACAAAAGAAACCACAACACCAACTACCACCAAAAAAACAACTACAACACCGACTACCACCAAAAAAACAACTACAACATCAACTACAACCAAAAAAACAACTACCCCGACAACAACCAAAAAAACAACCGCTACAACAACGACTAAACCAAAAACTGAAACAGAAAAACAAACTACAACAACTACTACTGAAACACCACCTGAAACACAGACAACAGAATCACCATTCAATGTTTTTGATATATATAACGCTCACAAGGGATATACTACAACAGCTAATCCCGATTTAAATCTTGACCCCGCACTTGTTCAAAGGCAGGCAAGGGGTATTGATGTTTCTTCATGGCAACCGGACATTGACTGGACAGCCGTAAAAGAAAGCGGTATTGAATTTGCAATAATGAGAGCAGGCTACGGAAAGTATATTTCACAGAAAGACCCCACTTTTGACTATAATATGCAGAATGCAAAAGAACAGGGAATAGAATGCGGTGCTTATTGGTACAGCTATGCAATGGACGTTGAAAGTGCAATTCAGGAAGCAGAAGTATGTTATGAAGTAATCAAAGATTATGATTTTACATATCCGATTTATTTCGATATTGAAGACCCATCACAAGACCATCTCACTACAGCACAGATTTCTGCAATTACAGAGGCTTTCTGTTCAACACTTGCGGCAAAAGGTTATCGTGTAGGAATTTACAGTTACACTACATTCCTTAAAACAAAAATTTATTCCGAAATACTTGACAAGTACGACGTATGGGTTGCACATTTTGACGTTTCTGCTCCGTCATACAGCGGAAAATATGGAATATGGCAGTATACGGCAAGCGGAAGTGTTGACGGTGTGCCGGGGGCTGTTGACCTTGACGTTTCATATGTGAATTATCCTTATATAATGTCACCTGACACATACGTTGACCACCCTGCAACTTCTTTTGATTTGGGAACAATAGATATTACTTCTACTGTAACAGCACCGCCTTACAAGCAAAAAGGAATAGACGTTTCTGTATGGCAAGGCGATATTGACTGGAATGCCGTAAAGGAATCTGGCGAAGCTGACTATGCAATTATACGTGCAGGTTATGGAAGATTTGTTTCACAAGAAGATAAGAATTTTGACTACAATATAAAGACAGCACAGAGCCTCGGAATTGATTGCGGTGTTTATTGGTACAGCTATGCGACAGACGTTGAAGGAGCTGTTGAAGAGGCTAAAGCTTGTTGTGAAGTAATAAAAGATTATAAATTTGAATATCCTGTTTACTTTGATATTGAAGACCCATGCACAGATAAATTAAGTATGGCAGAAGTAGATGCTATTACAGAGGCTTTCTGTTCATATATGGAAGAACAAGGATATTATTGCGGAATTACAAGTTATTCAAATTTCCTTAAAAATAAACTCGGTGTTTCTTTCCTCAACAGATACGCCGTATGGATTGCACATTATAACGTAAAAAGACCAAGTTATGGCGGTTATTATGGAATGTGGCAATATACAAGCACGGGAACGATTGACGGAATAAACGGTTCTGTTGACCTTGACTATGCCTATATTGACTATCCGTCTTTCATGAAAGAATATCATCTTAACGGTTATTGATAAAATAATAAAAAGTATGCATATCGGATTCCGATATGCATATTTGATTAAAAGGGGAATTTTTTATGGTAAAATTTATAACAGGACAGGCAGGAAGCGGAAAAACAACACTTATGCTTGAGAAGATAAAAGAAAATTCTGAAAAGTCTGATACTCAGCTTATAATTGTTCCTGAACAGTATTCATATGAATTTGATAAAAAGCTGTATTTTTTTATTGGTGCGGAAAAATTCAATGAACTTTTTTCACTCAGTTTTACAAGTCTTTCAAGACAGCTTTTTCAGCTTTACGGAGAGCCCGGCAGAAAAGGCGAATATGCCGACGACTACGCAAGAATGATTCTCATATATCAGGCAATATCCGCCGTTCAGGACAGCCCCGACGCACTTAATTATTTCAGCCGTCAGAGTTCACAGAATGGATTTGCGGAAGAAGTTCTTGAACTGATAAATGATATGAAACGTTCGGGAATTACTCCCGGAATGCTTATGAAAAAATCAGTATTCTTTGAACGCCGTCTTATGGACAAAACAAATGATATTGCATCTATATATCTTGAATATGACCGTCTTATGGAAGAATACGGATTCAAGGATAATCTTGAAAACATTGTAAAAGCTGCCGAAACTGCAAACCGTGAAAAATGGTTCAAGGGAATGAATATCTATATAGACGAATTTGAAAGTTTCAGCGGTGACCAGCTTCAGATGATAAAAGTCATGATTTCATCTGCCGAAAATGTATATATAACACTCCGCACTGACAATGTGAATGCGGGGGAATTTACGCTTTTTGAAACTGTAAACCATACCTATCGGACAATTAAAGAAATGTGCCGTGATATGCACATTGAATGCAGTAATATAAAGTGTGAAAAAAGCTATCGTTTCAAAAGTCCCGACCTTGAATATATAAGTACGCATATAATGAGAAATTTCAGATACACTCCCGAAAATGCCCCCGTACCTGAAAATATAAGGATTTTTGAAGCAAAAGATATGTACAGCGAAACAGAATATGTATGTGCGACAATAAAGCGTCTCATGTATGAAAACAAGTCATTGAAATATCATGATTTTGCTGTTATATCAAATAATATCGCAGAATATACAGATATACTGAAATCTGCTTTTGAACGATGTGAAATACCTTATTTTCTGAGCATGGAAAAGCCTGTTGTTCATACTTCAATAATGGTATTTTTTTCATCATTGCTTGATTTGCTTACAGCAAGAAAAATAAATTCAGAAAATATTTTCCGTTTTATGAAATGCGGAATACTTAATATATCACTTACCGATATATCGCTATTTGAAGATTATTGTTATAAGTGGAATGTTGATGGTGATACATGGTGTTCACCGTTTACTGCGGAGGACGAAAACTTGAAACGACTTGAAGAAATAAGAGTTTCAGTCATAAATCCTGTTATGAACCTGAAAAAGCGTCTTTCAAGAAAAAACACCGCTGAAAATATATGTCGTATGCTTTATGAATATCTTGTTGAATGTGATGCGGAAAAAAGCATGGGTCGCCTTATGGGGAAACTTATAAAACTTGACCGTGACTATGAAGCAACTGAAATGAAAAGACTGTGGGGTTGTCTTATGGATATTCTTGACAGCATTTCAGAAACTCTCGGAGAAAAAATTATTTCACTTTCTGAAATATCACGAATTATAAGGTCTATGATTGGAAAACTTGAATATTCTTCTCCTCCTCAAACTCTCGATTCAGTAATAGCGGCATCAGCAAGGACGGCAAGGCTTGGTTCACCGAAAGTTGTTTTTGCTATAGGTTCAAATGACGGGGATTTTCCTAATCAGGTTAATATACATGGTATTTTTTCCGAATCAGATAAGCAGAAACTTTCACAAAGCGGTATTGAAATATCACGTTCTGTTTCTGAACTTACAGCATCGGAAAGACTTGTTGTGTATAAGGCACTTTCGTCAGCATCTGAAAAATTATTTGTAACATATCCGCTTTCAGATTTGTCGGGACAGTCAAAATACCCTGCACCGGCAGTTGACAGCATAATAAGAATGTTCGGAGATGAGAGTATACGCCTCACAAGGGACGATATTTCACTCGACTACTATGCAGTAACACTTCATTCGGCTTTTTATCACTATATGCAGAACAGAAGTGAAAACAACGTATATACGGCTTCAATTAAAAAAATACTTATGAATGAACCCGATTACAGCAGACGGCTTTCATATGTGACAGAC
This sequence comes from uncultured Ruminococcus sp., assembly GCA_947627175.1. Classification (GTDB taxonomy): domain Bacteria; phylum Bacillota; class Clostridia; order Oscillospirales; family Ruminococcaceae; genus Ruminococcus. The sequence goes on along the minus strand of CANQVA010000001.1, from coordinate 253,398 downwards.
CGTTCAGAACACCGTCAGGATTATAAAATTGAACGGGACGTAGTTAAAAAACTCAAACCGTTTACACCTTTAAGACTTTCGTCAACAGATATTGAAACTTATAATACTTGTCATTTCAGATATTTCTGCGAACGCTGTATGAAAATAAAATCACATGGAAAAATGGAACTTGATGCAAGAATTGCAGGGGAAATAATACACGAATGTTTCTGTATTATACTTAAACAGATGACAAAAGAAGAATTTCTGAATATGTCATATGACGAATTGAAAAACAAAATAAGAGAATGTGCCGAAAAATACAGAAAAGAAAAACTTGCAGGAGATTTCGGAAAGAATGGAAAATTTGAACTTATTTTCAATAAACTTATTGAACGTCTTATAGCTGTTTTCGTGCATACTCAGAATGAATTAAGAGTAACAAGCTTTACACCTCATGCATTTGAAGTAAATCTGAATGAAAGAAACCCCGTTGTTTTGCCGTTCGGAGATGGTTATAAACTTGTTTTCGGCGGAATAATTGACCGTGTAGACACTTGCACAATAGATGATAATAAATATGTAAGAATTATTGACTATAAAAGCAGTAAAAAATTTATTACCCCCGAAACGCTTGGAAGTGGTATAAATTTACAGATGCTTCTTTATCTTTTCGCATCAACTGATGAAGACGGTATTTATGACGGCTTTATTCCGTCGGGGGTACTATATTCGCCTGTACAGATTGCAGAAAATGAAGTAAAAACCGATGACATGAAAGACGATTCAGAAAATATTGGTGTTATAAATTCATCGCTTAAGGCAAGTGGGCTTGTATTAAGTGACTATAAAGTTCTTTATGCTATGGAAGAGAATATAAAAGGAAATTTTATTCCCGTAAAAATGAATAAGGACGGCGAAATGAGTAAAAGACAAAATTCGTGTATAACTTCGGAAGGCATGAAACAGCTTAGAAAATTTGCATATAAAAAACTATCTGAAATGGCTGAATCTCTCCTTGAGGGCGATGCGGAGGCTTTACCGCTTCTTACCGGAAAGTATCTTCCTTGTGAAAATTGTGATTATATAAATATATGCGATAATTCGCTTATGAAAAGATACCGCACACCCGATGAAAAAAGCATGGCAGAGGCAGAAGAAATACTTAATCATAAAACAGAAGAAAAGGAGGATAATTCATGAGCTGGACAAATCAACAGGAAAATGCAATAAATGCAAGAAATTCGTCAATTATTGTATCAGCGGCGGCAGGTAGCGGAAAAACTGCTGTTCTTACGGAGAGACTAATAAAACTGATAGCAAATCCCGAATCTAAAGTAAGGGCTGACAGAATAGTTGTTGTTACTTTTACGAACGACGCAGCCGCTGAACTGAAAAAACGTCTTGACAGAAAACTTCGTGACCTCATCAACGAAAATCCCGACGATTCACACCTCATAAAACAGCAGGCACTTTTGCAGAATGCAAAAATTTCAACTATAAATTCTTTTTGCTTTGAAATTATAAGGGACAATATTTCTGAACAGGGTATAACCTCCGGTTTTGGGATTCTTGACGAAACAGACAATAAAGTGCTTATGTCGCAAGCTATGGATGAATTGATTGATTATTACAGCAAGAATGAATATGAAAAAATTTCATTTCTGTATGACCGTTTTTGTATAAAAAGTATAAAACGCCTTACAGATGTAATTTCAAAGATTGACAATTTTCTTTCATCTGTTGCTTTAAGGGATAAATGGCTTGACACTGCTGTAAATGAATACAGGAAAAAATTCTGTGATTCCGTATATTACGAGGCTTTTCTCAATTATTGCATTGAGAGACTTGAAAAAGCATATAAACTCGCAGAAGAATGTCTTAATATGGTTGATGATGTTTTTATGGGAGAAACAGACAGTGACCAGTACAAAAAAACATATAATCAAACAAAAGATGAACTTGAAAAAATAGATAGTTTTTGCGATATTTTCCGAAACGGTCATATTCCTGACGATGATGAAACGGAAAAAGCCTATAAATTCAAGTCACTCGTTGCAAAAAGCAAGAAACTTGAATATGATGAATATTTGCGTGAGATTTTTAAGAAAAAACGCAACAAATTTATTGATATAGTCAGAAGTGTTGCATCGGGAAATGTTTCTGTTGAAAGTGATTTTTCCGAATCGGGAAAAGTAACGGAAATTCTTGCTGAAATGGTACGGAAGTATCAGGAATTGGTGTGGGAGAAAAAATGTATTAAAAATGCTCTGAGTTTTGATGACGGAGAACGCCTTGTTCTTGAACTTTTTGCGGAAACAGATGAAAACGGTTTTATAGTTCAGTCGGAAACGGCAAAGAAAATTGCTGATTTTTATGATATAATCATGATTGACGAATATCAGGATTCAAACAATAAACAGGATTTAATATTCAAACTGATGTCGAAAAATTATAAGACTGATGAAAACGGAAAAGAAATGTACGGGGATAATGTTTTTCTTGTTGGTGATATAAAACAATCAATTTACCGTTTCAGGCTTGCCAATCCACGCAATTTTCTTGACACGCTGAAATATTCCGCTCCTTATAATGCTGACGGAAATGAGCCTAATAAAAAAATTTCTCTTAATAAGAATTTCCGCAGTTCACCTGAAGTAATTGACTTTGTAAATTATATATTCAGAAATATTATGTCTGAAAAGTGCGGAGATGTTAATTATAACAGTGAAGAAAAAGAAGAAGAATTGCATTTCGGTGCGGAGGCTTACAACGACAATCAGCGTGAAAAAAGACTTACACACATTTCATTTATAAACAGTGAAATAAATGAAGAAGATAACGACGATTATGAAAATGATGATAATAATGATGAAAATAATATAATCACAAAAAATGACCAACCGAATTATGAAGCAGTATTCACAGCACGGAAAATTGCCGGAATGCTTGACAGCGGTGTTGAAGTAATGCTTGAAAACGGGGAAAAGCGTAAATGCACATTGTCTGATTTCTGTATACTTGTACGTAAAAACAAATATATAAATGAATATGCTGATGAATTGGAAAAGCTGGGCATTCCTGCGAGAAGATATGAAGAAAAAGGCTATCTTCAGTCAAGAGAAATAGCAGTACTTCTTGATTTGCTTAGAATAATAAGCAACCCTCTTTCAGATGTATCTATGACAGCAGTTATGACTTCTCCTATGTATATGTTTAAAATATCTGAAACTGCCTATATAAAGTCACTTGACAAGGAAAAACCGCTGTTTTCAATTATGCTTGGAATGATTGACGGACAATATGGAGAATGTAACAGAGAACTTACTGAAAGATGCAGTAAATTTATTGAATCAATTGACAAATTCCGCCTTGATTCAGTAACAATGACTATCGGCGAATTGATAAATTCAATTTACGATACTACGGACTTTATTTCTGTTATGCAGCTTTACAGTGACGGAGAAAAGAAACGTGCAAATTTACGTATGCTTATACAGTATGCAAAAGGCTATGAACAATCGGTAGCTTTTGAGGGAACAGGCGGATTAAGCGGTTTTCTCAGGCATATTGACAGAGTTATGGAAAATGGCGATTATGCACAGGGAAAAACTTCTGCATCATCAGGAAATTATGTTTCCGTTATGTCACTACACGGTTCAAAAGGGCTTGAATTTACATTTGTATTTTTAGCAGAAACTTCATTGACTTTCAGGTATGATTCAGATTCTGTAATGTGTTCAGCAGACGGAAGAACAGGTTATATTCTGTATAATCCCGAAACAGTCCGCAGGTATAAGACATTTCAGCAGAGTATGCTTTTTCATGAAGAAAAGAAAGATACAAGAAGTGAAGAAATGCGTCTTTTTTATGTTGGATTGACGAGAGCAAAACAACAGCTTTTTGTAAATCTTAAATATAACGAAAAGTTAATAAAATCTGTAGCAAATCTTTATGAGAATTATATATCAGACAACGGAGATATTTCAGACATGGTATGCGATTCGGACAGTTTTTATGACTGGATATGGCTTTGCCTTATGAAACATTCTGATTTCAGGAAAATTGCTGAATATTTCAATCTTATTCCACAGAATGAAATTATACCTGAACCGGCTTATGATGAAAAAATTTTTGAATGTGAATTTTGTGATAAAATTTCAGATATAGAAAAGGAAGAGGAAAAGACAGTATTTGAAGCAGAACCTGATGAAAATCTGTGTGACAGAATGAGTAAAATTATTTATAATAATTATGATGACAGTCTTTCGGAAATACCTGCAAAATTAAGCGTTACGCAGATTACAAGGAAATTCAAGGAAGATGAAAATTTTGATTTTCAACTCCGCAGACCTAAATTCATTTCAGAAGAAAATAAACTTACTGGTGCGGAACGTGGTACAGCTATACACACATTTTTTCAGTATTGTATTTTTGAAAATGCAATAAATAATCCGTCAGATGAAATAAGACGTATTTCGGATATGGGTTATATCAATAAGGCAGAGGCGGAAACTATCAGCCCTGATAAAGTATCAGCATTTTTCAATAGTGAACTTTACAGACGTATTGAAAATTCAATGAATGTATGGCGTGAAAAAAAGTTCATGGTTTCGATTTCACAGCTTGACCTTGATAACGGCATAATGGAAAGATTCAGAAATTCAGACGGCATGATTAAAGGTATTATAGACCTTATGTTTGAGGAAGATGACGGAATTGTTGTTGTAGACTATAAATCAGACAGGGGAATTTCCGCATCACGTCTTGAAGAACGTTACCGCATACAGATTCAGTTGTATAAATCAGCGATAGAACTTATTTTCGGAAAACGTGTGAAAGAGGCTTATCTATATTCATTTCAGCTTGAAAAGTCTATTCCAATAATATTGTGACATCCTCCCCCGCCTAAAAAGGCGGGGGCTTCCTGTTTAACCAGTCTTATTCTATGTGATTTGGCATAGATGCTGTAGTAGTTCAAGCTAACCCCGTGTGTCCCACGGTTCTTTTATTTCAGGTTATGCAAAAACTAAACGCATACCCTCATTTTTGATATTGATTGCGGCATTTACATCTCTGTCATGAACTGTACCACATTGTGGACAAGTCCATTCTCTGACGGATAAATCTTTTGTTTCGGAATTTTTGTATCCACAACAAGAACAAGTCTGACTGCTTGCAAAGAATTTATCTACTTTTACAAGTTTTTTACCTTGTTCTTCAAGCTTATACTTCAAAAATGTTACAAACATTCCCCAGCCGTTATCAATTACAGATTTTCCGAATTTCAAGGTTTTAGCCATGGCTTGCATATTCAAATCTTCAACGCATACACAATCATAGGCATTGCTGATTTGTCTTGACTGCTTATGCAGAAAATCTTTTCTTTGATTGGCAACTTTTTCATGCAATTTCGCAACTTTGATACGCTGTTTATTTCGATTATTAGAGCCTTTTTGCATATGCGACAATTTGCGTTGTTCTTTTGCAAGTTTCTTTTCGGCTTTTCTGTAATATCTCGGATATTCAGGTTCATTTCCGTTGCTGTCCTTGTATAACTCGTGCATGGAGAAGTCAAGACCTAAAAAATTTTGCAATTGCTGTTCCTGTACTTGGTTTTCGTACTCAAACAGAATGCTCGCATAATATTTTCCGCTTGCTGTCTGACTGACAGTCACTGATTTTAATTTGTAATCAGACGGAATTATTCTATGCTGCTTTAGTCTTACAAGACCTATTTTAGGAAGTTTCAGACAGCCATTTTCAATAGCAACAGAACCCTTTTGGTTATTTGTAGTGTAAGAATTTCTGTTTCTATGTTTTGATTTGAATTTCGGGAAACCGATTTTAGGACTTCTAAAAAAGTTGTTATACGCTTTTTGCAAGTTCATTTGTGCATTGGCAAGTGCTAAGCTGTCCACTTCTTTAAGCCACTCAAATTCCTCTTTATATTGAGCAGGAGTGTTATTCAGCTTTTGTTTGGTTTCTTGATAATACTTGATTTTATCAGAAAGCATTCGATTATAGATAAATCTCACACAGCCAAAAGTCTTGGCAAACAAAATTTTTTGCTCATTATTCGGGGATATTCTGAATTTATATGCTTTGTTCAATGCTTTTCACCTTGACTTTCTATATTTTTTATAACTTCTATATGTATTATGTCACATAATTGGTAATTTGTCAATAGTGACGGAATACAATTCATCCCCCACTTCAGAAGTGGGGGACTTCTTGCTGAAAAAAATTAAAGCCGTTCATAAAAGAACGGCTTTAATAAAAAGGAGAAGTATAAGTTTTTTTGGAATATTCTTATTATTAGTTTTCGGAAGCATCAGTCTCGCTTTCAAGAGGATTGTTTGCGGAATTGTCAGCGTTTGCCTCCTGCAAAGTAAGTTCAATTTCTATATCTTCCCCGGCTCTTGTGATTGTCAGTTTGATAGTTTCGCCGGCTTTATGGGTATTTTTAATATCATTGAGTTCCTTTGCACTTGTAACGGCTTCACCGTCAATATCTATGATAACATCGCCTTTACGGATTCCGGCAAGGTCAGCTGAACTGCCTTCTTCTACATTCTGAACGTATACACCGAGCGGAATATCATAGTATCTTGAAACGGATTCAGTTACATCAACAGTTGTGATACCTATTTGCGGTCTGCCTTTTACGTATTTATAATTTATAAGGTCGTCAATTATAGTTTTTGCCTCATTGATTGGAATTGCAAAACCAAGCCCCTCAACGCTTGCTGAACCATAGCTTGATGACATTTTTGCGGAATTTATTCCTATAACCTGACCTGAACTATTCAAAAGGGGACCTCCTGAATTTCCTGAATTTATAGCGGCATCTGTCTGAATAAGGGTCATGCTTTTTTCGTTGATATCGATTTTTCTGTTTTTAGCTGAAACAATACCGCTTGTAACAGAGCCGAAAAGGTCAAAACCGAGAGGATTTCCCACCGCTATAACAAGTTCGCCGACTCTCAAATCGTCACTATTGCCAAATTCTGCCGGAGTAAGACCTGTTTCATTTACTTTAAGCACGGCAATATCTGTTTCGGTATCATAGGCAATAATTTTTGCATCGTGTTCTGTTTCGTCGCTGAAAACAACTGATACTTCAATTGCTTCACCGCATTGATATTCACTTTCATCATAGATAACATGGGCATTAGTAACAATATATCCGTCATCAGACATTATAATGCCTGTACCTGTGCCACGGATTTCCTGTGATTCTGTTTCGGGTTCAGAGAAGCCGAATCCCCAGCCCCAGCCGCCCATGCTGTTTATATCGGGCGTATATTCAAAAGTTGATGCAACCCCTACAACAGACGGCATAATGCTGTCTACTATATCGGGCAGATATTTTGAATCAGTTCTTGAGGCTATTTCTATAAGGCTCGGAATATCTTCTTTTGATTCATTATTTTCTGAGGGTTCAGTACTTTCGGGAAGTGATTGCTGAACAATTTTTTTTGAAGAAGAATCCTGACTATTATTTTTGAGTTCGGAAACTTCAATTTCATTGTCGTTGAAATACTTGTAAACTTGTATAGAACCCGCACCTGTTATTGCAAGACAAAGTATAAAAGCAACGGCTTTAAGACCTGTATGTTTTTTCTTTTTTATCGGAGTGGAATTGTTCTCATAGGTAAAAACGGATGAATCCCGGTTATCTTGAGAATTATTATTATCATTGAATGGATAATTTTCTGACATAAGAATTTTCCTTTCCGTATTATTTATTTTGTACTTTCAATTATAAGCATTTATGTGATAAAAATATGATAACATACAGAAAAAAACAGTTATTATTGTGAAATATAAGAAAAAAGAACAGACTTCACGTCTGTCCTTTTTAGATTTTATTTTAACTTTGATTTTGCTTTTGCTGTAAATTTTTCACCATAAACAAGAAAACGTTTATGTTCGCCCTCACCGATAAGTCCCGATTCGTCGTAAGCCTTTACAATGAATGTAAATTCACGACCGTTTATATCCGTGAGAACCGCTTCGGCTGTGATTTTCATTTTTTCAGGAGTGGCGGAAACGTGTTTTACATTCATTTCTGTGCCGACTGTAGTTTCATCGTTTTCGAGATATTCAGATAAACAGTTACAGGCGGATTTTTCCATAAGCATTATCATAACAGGAGTTGCAAGAACTTCAAGACTTCCGCTCCCTACGTTTACAGCGAGTTTGTCTGCTGAAACTGTAGTTTCAGCTTTTCCAAATGAATTTAATTTTATCTCTTTCATAAAATTATTCCTCTTCTTCAGGTTCAAGCAGTTCTTCAGGTATAGGACACGGCGAATATACATCGCCTATAACTCTGTCATAAGTCAGCATATCAAGTTTTTCGTCACGTGGTACTTCGCTGTCATATTCTTCTGAATAAATGGGAGTACTCTCCATATATTCATTCATTGTATCAATAAAAGCATCATGCGGAGCGTCAATTATATTCATTAGTACATACGGCATATAGAAAAATGAAACTTTTTCCTGCGGTACTGATGAAAAATCAGCGTCGTAATTACTCCACAGGAAATAATGCTGTTCATATAAAGCACTGCAATTTGAACCGTTCAGACCAAGCTGATTGTATACGCTTGTTTCTCCTCTGAGTGATGGGAAGTGGTCGCCCACAAAAAACAGAAGTGTAGGTTCATCAATGTTGCTTAAATCATTTAAAAATTTTGTAAGACCCTCATTTGTATGCTGAATGCGTTTCAGATAGTTTGTAAGTTCATCTTCCGAATCTGTTCCGCTGTAAGGCTGATGATTCTGCATAGTTGTAGTATGAATATATATAGGGTCATCAGTGGTTTTTACGAGGTCAATAAGCTGATTGTAGACAGTGCTGTCATCAACGTAAGTTCCGAAATGCTCAACGGGAACGGTGAAATCGGATTCGCCCGTCTGGTCGTTATGGAAAATCATTGTATCAAATCCGAATTTTCCGTAGATACGTGACCTGCTGTAGAATCCGCTCTGGAACGGGTGAACGTAAGCTGTTGAATATCCCCAGCTTTTATAATATTGTGCAAGTGCGGGCTGTTCACGGTCTGCAAGTTCTCTTTGCGGCATATTGGGTGTATTTATTCCTCTTACAGGCAAACCGAAAAGAAGTTCAAATTCTGAACGTACTGTCCAGCTTGCATAAGTAGGAGTAATTGCAGTACCTGCAAAACCTGCATTTCTTGCTTTGTCAAATCCCTCATAATATTTTTCATCAATGTCCAGTTCGTCAAAAACTCTGAAATCGGCATATGATTCGCTCATTACCACTATAACATTAGGTTTTTTTCCGCCGTTGAAATCATTTGTTTCAACATCATTTTCTTCTACAATTTCGCTTACGTGTTCATCGTCATAATTTTCGGGTTCTGTAAGTCTGTTTGCATAGCTTTCGGAAGCAGTCTGAACTATGAAAGCAAGAAAGCCATTATTTACGAATTTTTCATTAAGTTTGAATGTATTTGTAGCCGGTGTGGTGTCAAGACCGAATATATTATAAACAGTGGAATAAAAAGCCGGAATAAAAATAAGTGCTGAACATGGAATTACACAGGCACAGGCATTTATTACACGTCTGATAGGTTTCAGCCTGAATTTTGGGTTAAAATAAAAAGCAAGTACAATGAATGCTATCACTATAAGGCAGTATATAACAAGCCGTGGTGTTATTTTTATATATGCGAATGATTTCAGACTTTTGACACTGCGGAAAAGTTTCATATCGGCAAGTATAAGATGATTTCCGTTAGTTCCGTATTTAAATAGTTCTGTAATACTCAGTGCCATATATACAACACTTTGTACTGCAATTGAAATCCACCCGGAACGGAAAAGTGCAAGTAAAAACAAGAATACAACAGATGTAAGAAATATGTCAAAAAGCATAACTGTCGGGTGATTAACCCAGAAACTAAGATAAGGCAAAATTCCCTTATATTGGTTAATTTCAGCCATACTGCATATAAAAAGCGGAAAAGTCAGCAGAATAGCAAGATTTATTTTCGGGTGCAAGTCTGTTTGTTTATTGTGTTTTTCTTGAAAAGACTTGAAACGTTCTTTGAAATTTTTCTTTTCGGTTGCATCAGTAGCCATAAGTTATCCTCCTTATTTTAATTCAATAATATCATAAGCAACAAAAAAGTTCAAGTTGTAAAAAAAAATATCATCTTTTTATCACTAAATTCGTCGCTTTAGTAATTATGCACGTAAAATACATTTGAAAAATGTGAAATATAACGGCAAGTTTTCAATAGTAAGTTATATAGTTCTGATAAATTATACCATGATTTTCATGATATGTCAAGTTTCAAATCAGATTACCATACCGCCATTTACGGCAAGAATCTGCCCTGTAATATATTCCGCTTTTTCTGATGCAAGAAAAGCAACAGCATCGGCGACGTGTTCGGGAGTTCCGAAAAATCCGAGCGGAATTTCTTCTTTTATGCTGTCAAGTTCCTCATCTGTAAAACGTCTGTTCATTTCTGTCATTATAAAACCGGGGGAAACGCAGTTCACACGTATTCCAGACGGTGCGACCTCTTTTGCAAGTGCTTTTGTAAAGCCTATTATTCCGGCTTTTGAAGCTGAATAGTCAACTTCACATGATGCACCGACTTGTCCCCACATTGACGAAATATTAACAATACAACCTGACTTTCGTCTTATCATAGAAGGCAGAACCGCACGGGAACAATTTATTGTACCGCCGAGATTTATATCTAATATGCGTTTTGATTTTTCATTTGATATTGAAGTAAAAAGTTCTATTTCAGAAATCCCGGCATTATTCACAAGCAGGTCAATTTTTTTTTCTGAATCAACAATATCTGTAAGATTATTTTTTACTGAGCATATATCTGAAACATCAAATTTTACTGCTCTGCCGTCAATTTCCTCTGCAAGTCTTACTGCTTTTTCTTTTGAATTAAAATAATTTATTATTATGTAATATCCTTCATCGGAAAGTTTACGGCATATTGCCTGACCTATTCCGCCCGCCCCTCCTGTAACAACTGCTGTTTTTCGCATATATTTCTCCTTTCATAATTTCATATACTCATTATATCACATAAAAAAACAAAAATCCAGTAAAACATAAAAACATATATATTGACAATTCTTTGTGTATTTGATACAATATAATATATAAATTCTGTTTTTAACCGAGGTGTTTTTTTATGAATCAGAAAAAAATTGACCGTATAAATGAACTTGCAAGAAAGTCAAAAACTGAAGGTCTTACAGAAGAAGAAAAAGCTGAACAAACAACACTCCGCAATGAGTACAGACAGGCAGTTGTGGGAAATCTTTCCGCACAGCTTGACAATACATATATACTTACTCCTGACGGAAAAAAGCGTAAAATTGGAAAGAATTAAGGTGATATTATGACAAATTCCGACTTTTTTGAAATGGCAATAAAGTCCGCCGAAAAAGCTTATGCACCTTACAGTAATTTTAAAGTAGGTGCTGTTCTGCTGACTGATGACGGACAGATTTTTACAGGGTGTAATATAGAAAATGCATCATATTCAATGACTATATGTGCCGAACGTACAGCCGTTTTCAAGGCGGTTTCTTCCGGATTTAAAAACTTTAAGGCTATTGCCGTGGCTGGAGGGATAGATGGTGATTTTTCAAAGCCGTGTATTCCCTGCGGAGCGTGTTTGCAAGTGTTATCTGAATTTTGTGACAATGATTTTATGATTGTGCTTTCTGACGGAGTTTACAGACTCTCAGACTTTTTGCCGAAAATGTTCAGTAAGGAGAATTTGAAGTGAAAAAAATAAATGCAGTTTATGATGATGTGACAATAAGAGTATATCAGGCTTTTAACGAACGTATAGCCGATGAAGCCGTCAAACTCGGAACTTTCGGGAAATCATTCAAAAGAGAGAGAATGACATGGATAAAACCGTCTTTTCTCTGGATGATGTACCGCTCAGGCTGGGCGGAAAAAGAAAATCAGGAACATATACTTGCAATTGACATCACAAGAAAAGGCTTTGAAGAAATTCTTAAAAATGCCGTTTTATCGTCGTATAATGATAAAATGGGTGTTTCATACGATGAATGGAAAAGGAAAGTTTCTGAATCAAGTGTAAGATGTCAATTTGACCCTGACCGTGATATTTACGGAAATCCCCTGCAAATAAGGGCGATTCAGCTCGGACTTCGTGGAAAAATGGTTGACCGATATATAGATGACTGGATAGTAAAAATAACTGATATTACAGATAATGTTAAATATTTAAAAAGTCTGAGAGATAAAAATATTCTTGATGCTGAAAAATTGCCTCATGAAAAAGAATATATTGTCAGTAGTGATATAATGAAAATACTTTGTATGGAGAAATAAATGTTAAAAGAAAAAATAGAAAAACATCTGCTTGAAATTCAAAAACCGTCAAGATATATAGGCGGTGAAGTCGGCAGTGTAATAAAAGACAAATCAAAAGTTGATGTGCGTTTTGCATTCTGTTTTCCTGATACATATGACATAGGTATGTCACATATCGGAATGAAAATTCTTTATTCTCTTACTAATGAAAGAGAAAATTACTGGTGCGAAAGATGTTTTGCACCGTCGGAGGACTTTGAAGCTGTAATGCGTGAAAATGATATTCCGCTGTATGCACTTGAAAGTCTTGACCCTATAAAAGACTTTGATTTTATAGGATTCACAATGCAGTATGAACTTTCATACACAAATGTTCTTAATATGCTTGACCTTGCCGGAATACCTGTATTTTCCCGTGAACGTACAGATGAACTTACACAGATTGTAGTTGCGGGTGGCCCTTGTGTCTGTAATCCTGAACCGCTTGCCGATTTTTTTGACCTGTTTATTCTTGGTGAGGGAGAAGAAGTAAATCTTGAACTTATGGATTTGTACCTTGAAATGAAAAAACAAGGTGCATCACGTAAGGAATTTTTGCGGAGGGCTTGTCATATAGAGGGAATTTATGTTCCCGAGTTTTATAAATTCCATTATAAAAGCGATGGCACAATTGAACGGCTTGAAGTTATGGAAAATGCCCCCGAAACTGTCAAAAAACGTATAATAAAAGATTTTGATAAAGTATTTTATCCCGACAATTTTGTTGTACCGTTTACTGAAATAGTACATGACCGTGTTTCAGTTGAGGTATTGAGGGGTTGTATCAGGGGGTGCAGATTCTGTCAGGCGGGATTTATTTACCGTCCCTTGCGTGAAAAGCACGCTGATACTATCGTTGAACAGACAAAATGTCTATGTGAAAATACAGGCTATGATGAAGTTTCACTTGCATCATTAAGTACAAGTGACCATTCTGAAATTGACCCCTTGCTTACTGAACTTTTGAATTATACGTCCGACGAAAAAATAAATCTGTCGTTGCCGTCGCTCCGTGTTGACAATTTTTCAGAGGAGCTACTTGAAAAAATAAAGAAAGTGCGTAAGTCAGGGCTTACTTTTGCACCTGAAGGCGGTACTCAGCGTTTGCGTGATGTTATAAATAAGAACGTAAGCGAAGAAGAAATTATGAATACTTGCCGTATAGCATTTGAGGGCGGATATTCTTCAGTAAAATTATATTTCATGATGGGTCTGCCCACAGAAACAGATGATGATATTGTAGGTATTGCGGAACTTTCACAGCGTATTATTGATTTATTTTACAGTATGGAAAATCGTCCGAAAGGTCGTGGTGTACAAATATCTGTAAGTTGTGCAACTTTTGTCCCGAAACCGTTCACGCCGTTTCAGTTTGAACCGCAGGACACAAAAGAAATTATTGAACACAAGCAGAAACTTCTGCTTGATTCTGTAAACAGAAAAAGAGTTAAAGTAAGCTATCATGACCCGAATGTAAGTATTCTTGAAGCTGTTCTTGCAAAGGGTGACAGACGGCTTTGTGACGTTGTTTACACTGCATGGAAAAAAGGCTGTAAGTTTGACAGCTGGAGTGAACATTTCCATTTTGACAAGTGGCTTGAGGCTTTTGAAGAATGTAACATTGACCCTGCATTCTATGCAAACAGGCGTATTGAATATGATGAAATATTGCCGTGGGGACATCTTGATTATTACGTTACGCATGAATTTTTTGTCCGTGAGAATAAGACAGCACATAAGGCTGTTACAACTCCGCACTGCCGTCTTAAATGTTCAGGCTGTGGAGTAAATAAAGAGATAGGGGGGAAATGTTTTGATTAGATTGAGGGCAATATTCAGTAAAAAAGACCGTGCAAAATATATTTCACACCTTGACTTGAATCGCTGTATGTTGAGGACTTTCAGACGTTCAGGACTTCCCATATGGTACACGGAGGGATTTCACTCACACCCTTATTTTTCTTTTGCACTTGCTCTTTCTCTTGGATATGAAAGCGACTGTGAAATACTTGATTTCAATCTGAATGAGGAAATACCTTTTGATGAGGTTCGCAACCGTCTTAATAACGTTATGCCCGAAGGTATGCGTATTATTTCAGTAGCGGAGCAGGTTAAAAAAATTACAGAAATTACAAAGGCTGAATACAGTTTTTCGCTTGTTTCGGAAGATTCAACAGAAATATATGATGCTGTTATGGAACTCCTTGCAGAGCCTGAAATTTTAGTTGAAAAAAGAACAAAGAAAGGTGTTAAAACAGTTGACATAAGCAGTGATGTGGAAATCGTATCGTGTGAACTCACAAGCGGTTCTGTTGATATGGTGATACGTCTGCCCGCCGGAACTCAGACAAATTATAACCCCTCACTCTTTTTTGACGCACTGAAAAAAGTGTCGGCTGTTCCCTTTGAAACGGCTAAAATACGTCGTACAGGAATTTTTTGCGAAAATAATGAAAATTTTTTTTGAAAAATACTTGCATTTTTTTTCAAAGTGTGGTATGATATAAAGGCATTTGAAATCCGTCGGCATTTTTTGCTGACGAGAGTTAATGCCGAAAGACATTAAACCGGACAGTCCGCTGTTGTCCATAACAAGAATGTCCGAAAATTTTAGGAGGAAATAAAAATGGATGCACTCAAGTTAATCAGTGATTCAAGCATGAAGGAAAATATTCCTGAATTTAATGTAGGTGATACCGTAAAGGTTCATGTACAGATTAAGGAAGGCGAAAAAAGCCGTATTCAGGTTTTTGAAGGTACTGTTATTGCCAAGAAACATGGCGGTATCAGCGAAACTTTCACTGTAAGACGTGTTTCACACGGCTGCGGTATTGAAAGGGTTTTCCCCGTTCACGCACCTGCTGTTGACAAGGTAGAGGTTGTAAGACACGGTAAAGTCCGCAGAGCTAAACTCTACTACCTCAGAGACAGAGTCGGAAAGGCTGCTAAGGTTAAGGAACAGATACGCTAAGAGGCTGATGACTGGGTTCAGGCAGTTCATTCTTGCCTGTCCCGTCTATCTCCGTAAGGGACTTGAAGTCCCTTTTTTGCTAATATTATGAAAGGTCTGATTCCAACGTGAAACAGAACTTTGCAATTTTTATATTATGAGGTGTCACTATGGAAGAAAATATGGAAACAGATACCAGAGAAACGGATAAATCCGAAAATAAGCTCCTCAGTGATATCATGGAAGTCGTTGAATCTACGTTAATTACAGTTTTCGTTATTGTAATGGTTTTCACATATATTCTGCACCCCGTAAATGTTGTGGGTACTTCTATGATAGATACACTTCAGAACGGAGACAGAATTTTTATGACTACTGTATATGCTGATATTTCATACGGTGATATAGTTGTCATAGATAATAATATGGCATATCTTCTTGATGCAAACAATGATATTGTTGAAAAGAATATTGATGGTTCTGCACTTAAAGAATGTATTATAAAACGTGTTATTGCTGAAGGTGGTCAGACACTGGAAATTGTTCCCGAAACACATGAAGTTATTGTAGACGGAAAAGTACTTGATGAGCCTTATATAAAAGAACTTACAATGAATGCCGGTTCTTTTAATTATCCGATAACTATTCCGGATGGATATTTCTTTGTAATGGGCGACAACAGAAACGGTTCTGCTGACAGTCGTAACCCTGATGTAGGTCTTATAAAGAAAGACCAGATTTATGGAAAAGCTATTTTAAGGTACGCTCCTTTAAGTAAATTCAGGTATCTCGGCAATTCCTATAAGCAGAGTAATGAATAATATGAAAAAAATCTTTGGTATAGCCGTTGAAGACATTCTTTTCTTCATTGAATCGGCATTTATCGCACTTTTTATTACATCAATGATTTTTACATATATTTTACACATAGCTGTTGTAAACGGTGAGTCAATGGAAAATACCCTTATGCCCGACGACCGTCTTGTTACTACATCTTTGTATAGTTCGATAAATCAGGGCGATATTGTAATTATATATGCCGGTGATTCTGTTACACTTAATGATGATGGCAGTCTTAATATAGGAAAAGGTCTGCGGAAAACTCTTGTAAAAAGAGTTATTGCAGTTGAGGGGCAAACTGTTGATATAAATTTTGAACGTGGTGCTGTTTACGTTGACGGAAAAATGCTTGATGAAAGTTATATCACAAGCCTTACTCATATGGACGAGGGTGCTTTTACATATAAGTATCCCGTTGAAGTTCCTGAAGGGTACGTTTTTGTTATGGGAGATAACAGACAAGTTTCAAAGGACAGCCGTTCTGATGAAATAGGTTTTGTTTCATTGGAAAGTATAACAGGAAAAGTCATAATGCGTGTCTTTCCGCTTGACGCTTTTGGTTTTGTTGAATGAAAATAAGGAGAATTTATTCATGGATAATATCGACATGAAACAGATACAGTGGTTTCCGGGGCATATGGCTAAAACAAGACGGCTTATAAGTGCTAATTTAAAACTTGTAGATGCTGTTGCCGAAGTGGTTGACGCAAGAGTTCCGCTCAGCAGTCGTAATCCTGAAATGGACAGAATGACCACAGGAAAACCACGTATTATAATTTTGAATAAATGCGATTTGGCAGACGAAAAGGCTACTAAAAAATGGATTGAATATTTCAGCAGTTTCGGAATTACTTCACTTGCGGTTGACTGTAAGTCGGGAAAAGGTCTTAAATCGTTTATTCCGTCAGTAAAAACGAAAGTTTTAAAAGAACTTATTGACAAACGACAGAAAAACGGAATGACTGGTACACCGTTAAGACTTATGATTGTCGGAATACCAAATGTCGGCAAATCATCGTTTATAAATCGCCTTGCAGGTTCAAAGAGGGCAAAGGTTGAGGACAGACCCGGTGTTACACGTACAAAACAGTGGGTAAAACTTGACAATAATATTGAACTTCTTGATATGCCCGGAGTTCTATGGCCTAAGTTTGAAGACCAGAATGTCGCAATTAAACTTGCTTTTACGGGTGCTGTCAGTGATGATATACTTGATATAGAAACGCTTTCAATGAAACTGCTTGTATTTCTTAAAGAGAATTATCCGCAGTCACTTAAAGAACGTTATAAAATAGATTATGCCGACGGTGAAAGCGGACTTGATTTGTTGGAAAAAGTCGGCAAAAAGCGTGGAATGATGATTGCGGGAGGGAAAATAAATACTGAAAGAGCAGGAATAACTGTAATTGATGAATTCAGAAGTGCTAAACTCGGACGCATTACTCTTGAATTGCCGGAGGTGAACGAAAAATGAAAGATGAAACAAGAAAAAAACTTGAAGAAATCGCTAAAAAATATGGAAAGTACGGTGTTACTCCCATGCAGTGCATAAAAATATTTGACAGCGGTATAAAAAGAGGAATAAGCGAAGAATCGGCTGTTATCGGTCTGCGGTTGGCTTTGTCGGCAGAATTTAATGAACATGAATATTTTACGCTTGAGGACGTTGCAGCCGTTACAGGTGAAAGCGTGGAAGAGGTAAAAGAACGCATAAAAGAAAATGAAGAAGAACTTATGAAAAACGGTTCTATTATTGAAGTTTCAAGCCCGTTGCCTGGATTGTTCAATTAAATTATAATGAGGGGTTATTATGTCAGTAACTATTCTTCACAAGGAACTTTTTGAATATGACAGCGAAATCAGAAAAGATTTTCCCATTATATGCGGTGTTGATGAAGCAGGCAGAGGGCCTCTTGCGGGGGACGTATATGCTGCTGCTGTTATACTTAGTGACGGCGTTCTTATAGACTATCTCAACGACAGCAAGAAAATTTCTGAAAAACGCCGTGAAAAACTCTATGATGAAATTACAGAAAAAGCAGATGCTTATTGTATAGCAACGGCTTCTGTTGCCGAAATTGACAGCCTTAATATTTTAAATGCGACTATGCTCGCAATGAAAAGAGCGGTTGAGGGGCTTGGCGTTAAGCCGGACATTGCCCTTATTGACGGAAACAGACTTCCGGAGCTTGAATGTGAAAGTCGTTTTGTAATAAAGGGTGATGCTGTTTCCGCTTCAATTGCGGCGGCTTCCGTACTTGCAAAAGTTTCACGTGACCGCTACATGAAAAATCTTTCTGTAAAATATCCTGAATACCATTTTGAAAAGCACAAAGGCTACGGTACTGAATTGCATTATGAAATGCTTGAAAAATACGGTATATCAGACGTTCACCGCAAGACTTTCCTGAAAAAAATGAACAATGACAGCAAGTGAAACAGGAAAACTCGGCGAAGAAAAAGTATGTGCCTATCTTGAAAAAATCGGCTACAGAATTGTTGCCCGTAATTACAGGATAAAGGGCGGAGAAATTGACATAATCGCCGAAAACGGTGAATTTATTGCGTTTGTTGAAGTCAAGTCAAGAAAACCCGACAGTCTTGTTGACGGATTTGAGGCAATCAACAAACGGAAAAAAAGTCTTATAATTAAAACAGCTGCTGATTATTGCTGTAAAAATCCGTGTACACTGCAACCGAGATTTGACGTTGCACAAGTCATCATTGATGACGGAAAGGTGAACAGCATTGATTATATTTTTAATGCCTATGATACAACAGGCTACAATTTTATTTTCTGAGGTGATAATATGTTTTATAACAGCACAAGAAACAGTACTGTAAAAGTAAGTAGTGCCGAGGCTATTACTCAGGGAATTTCTACGGACGGCGGGCTTTTCGTTCCCGAAAGTATTCCCGAACTTTCGCTTGATGAAATAAAAGCCGTCGGCGATATGAATTATGCTGACAGAGCCGCATTTATATTTTCAAAATATCTTACTGATTTTACAGATGCGGAAATTCATTACTGTACTGACAATGCATACAGTACAAAAAATTTTGAAACTGAAAGTATTGCGGAAATTGCTCATCTTTTTGATGGGACTTATATGCTTGAATTATGGCATGGCCCCACGTGTGCATTTAAAGATATGGCTTTACAGATTCTTCCGTACTTCCTGACAACTTCCGCAAAGAAAATAAATCTTGACAAAAAAATTGTGATTCTTGTTGCAACTTCCGGCGATACCGGAAAAGCCGCCCTTGAAGGATTCAGAGACGTTGAGGGAACTTCAATTCTTGTATTTTATCCTGAAGACGGCGTCAGCCCTATGCAAAAAAGACAAATGAAAACACAAGAGGGCTCAAATGTCGGTGTATGTGCATTAAAGGGCAATTTTGATGATTGTCAGAACGGAGTAAAAGCTATTTTTACAGACAGTGACGTTAAGAAACAACTTGACGATAAAGGAATGATGTTTTCAAGTGCAAATTCCATCAACTGGGGCAGACTTGTTCCGCAGATTGTTTATTATGTTTCTTCTTACGCTGAACTTGTAAAGGACGGCGAAATTACAGCAGGCGAAAAGATAAATATTGTTGTTCCTACAGGCAATTTCGGCAACATTCTTGCCGCTTACTATGCTAAACATATGGGTGTTCCCGTGAATAAACTCATATGTGCATCAAATATAAATAACGTTCTCACTGACTTTATAAATACGGGCGTTTATGACAGAAACAGAAAGTTTTATGCTACTGTTTCACCGTCTATGGATATTCTTATTTCAAGCAACCTTGAAAGACTTCTCTATCTCCTTACAGGCAAAAACGACATTCTTATTAAAGAATGGTTCGGCAAACTTTCAACAGAGGGCAAATATGAAGTAAGCGACGATATTAAGGCTAAAATTAAGGAAGAATTTTTTGCAGGCTGTTGTGATGATGTTCAGACAAAACAGACAATTCATGAAATCTATGAAAAATATTCCTATACCTGCGATACACATACAGCAGTTGCAGTCAAGGTATATCAGGACTATAAAAACGCTACGGGCGACAATACAAAGACAATTATTGCATCTACTGCAAGTCCATATAAATTCAGTGCGGCAGTTCTTGAAGCTGTACAGAATGAAAAATCAGACCTTGATGAATATGACATGATTGACAAACTTGCTGAACTTTCAAATATGCCTGTTCCGTCCGCTCTTGCTGACCTCAGAAACAAGCCTGAAAGATTCAACGACGTTATTGAAAAGGCAGAACAGAAAAAATATGTTCTGGAAACTCTCGGTATCTGATGAGCCTGTTCACTATAGCTGACTTGCACTTGTGCTTTGGCAGTCCGTCAAAAACTATGAGTGTATTCAGCGGTTGGAAAAATTATCAGAAACTTATTGAAGAAAATTGGCTTAAACTTATAAATGATAATGATACAGTAGTACTCCCGGGTGATATTTCTTGGGGAATGTCATTGCAGGAGTCTGCACCTGATTTTCATTTTATTGAAAGACTGCCCGGCGAAAAAATTATAATCAAAGGAAATCACGATTACTGGTGGTCTACAAAAAAGAAAATGGAAGATTTTCTTCAGGCGGAAAATTGTAAAAGTATTAAAATTCTGCATAATAACCATTTCCGTTATGAGAATTACGGAATATGTGGTACAAGAGGCTGGGTGAATATGCCCGGTGAAACGCAGGACGAAAAAGTGCTGAAACGTGAAGTTCAGCGTCTTGAAACGTCTGTACAGTCTGCCGTCAATGAAAATCTCATACCGATTGTATTTATGCATTATCCGCCAATTTTCGCAACAAACTTTAATTACGACATACTTGAAATTCTTTACCGATATAATATAAAAGACTGTTATTATGGTCATGTCCACGGACGTTCCGCACATGAACTATGTATTAAAAATACATATGACGGAGTGAATTTTCATCTTGTTTCAGGTGATTATTTACAGTTTGTGCCTGAAAAAGTGCTGTGATTTGTAAAAAATGCAGAACTGTTAAAAATTAGTGGAAAAATTTTCTGAATTGTGGTATAATATTGTACGGTATGGAATTTATTTTGAGTGACAAAATTTCAATAAAAATATTCTCAATAAAATTGGGATAGAGGTTGTGAGTGTTACAGCCGTTTGCAGTAGTACGGCAAAAGCCGTGCGAACGATAAAGAAAAACATAATGTTTTTCCTGACACGTTATATAAATAATGGAGGCTATATAAATCATGAGTTTAAAATCATCAACAAAAACAGACATAAACACTACCGAACTGGTTATCACTATTGATGCCGAAAAGTTTGAAAATGCCGTTGAAAGAGAATATCAGCGTCAGAGAAAGAATATTCAGATTAAGGGATTCAGAAGAGGTCATGTTTCACGTAAACTTGCTGAAAGAGAATTCGGTGAAGGTGCTTTTTATGAGGGTGCTATAAATGCTCTTATAGGCCCTGAAATTGATACTGCTGTAACAGGTCTCGGCATTGTTCTCGTTGACAGACCGTCCGTTGAAGTTACTTCTATTGATAAGGAAAGCGGCGTTGAACTCAAGGCAGTATGCATTACAAAGCCTGAAATTGAAATTTCCGGTTATAAGGGCATGAAAGCCTCAAAGACTGTAAAAGAAATTACAGATGAAGATATAGACAAACAGATTCAGATGATAAGAAAAAAGAACGCCCGCATAGTTTCAGTTGACGACAGACCCGCACAACTTGAAGATGAAGTTATTATTGACTTTGAAGGTTTCTTCGGTGATGAGGCTTTTGAAGGCGGTAAAGGTGAAGACCATCCGCTTGTACTCGGAAGTGGTCAGTTTATCCCCGGTTTTGAAGACCAAATTGTCGGTCACAGCATCGGTGAAGAATTTGATGTAGTCGTTACATTCCCTGAAGATTATCAGATGACTGAATATGCAGGCAAGGAAGCTGTATTCAAGACAAAAATCAAGGCTATCAGCTATGAGGAACTCCCTGAAATAAATGATGACCTTATTAAAGATGCTACTGAATTTGATACAGTTGATGAGTACAGAGCAGATATAAGAACAAAGCTTGAAGAAGCCGCAAAAAATCAGGCTGATTCTGATTTTGAAAATGAACTTCTTACTGCCCTTATTGAAAAGGTTGATTCTCCTATTCCGAACTGTATGTTTGAACAGAGAATTGATGCAATTGTACGTACATTTGAACAACAGCTTTCACAGCAGGGTATGGATATTAAAATGTATTTCCAGTATACAGGCATGAATATGGAAGATTTCAGAGAATCTTACAGAGAAAAGGCTGTAAATGAAGTAAAACTCAGACTTGCCCTTGAAAAGATTACTGAAATTGAAAACTTTGAAGTTTCAGAAGATGAAATAAATGCAGGTCTTGTTGATATTGCAGCAGCAAACAATGTTGATGTTGAAACTATTAAGAAATTTATTCCGATGGATGAATATATAATGGATCTTAAAGTTCAGAAAGCAATTGACCTTATTAAGGAAACAGCCGTTGTAAATGATGCTCCTGTTGAGGAAAAAGCTGAATAATTCGGTGCAGACCGATTATAAAAAATATAATATGTTGTCTTTTGTAATTTATCGGCAACAGTGTTTTGTAGAAAGGGCGATGAATAATGAGCAGTTTAGTACCTTATGTTGTTGAACAGACAAGCCGTGGTGAAAGGTCTTATGATATTTTTTCACGTTTGCTCAATGACAGAATTATTATGCTTTCAGATCAGGTAAATGACGCTACTGCAAGTCTTGTGGTTGCACAGCTTTTATATCTTGAAAGTCAGGACAGCGAAAAGGATATTTCGCTTTATATCAACAGTCCGGGCGGTTCAATTACTGCCGGAATGGCGATTTATGATACTATGAACTATATTAAGTGTGATGTTTCAACTATATGTATAGGTATGGCTGCGTCAATGGGAGCGTTTCTGCTTTCTTCCGGAGCAAAGGGAAAGAGATTTTCACTCCCTAACAGTGAGATTCTTATTCATCAACCCCTTATATCGGGCGGTCTTTCCGGACAATGTACGGATATAAAGATTCATTCCGACCACCTTGTCAGAACACGTCAGAAAATGAATGAAATTCTCTCAAAGAATACAGGCAAGCCTATTGAACAGATTCAGATTGACACTGAACGTGATAATTATATGTATGCTGATGAGGCTGTAGAATACGGTCTTATTGATAAGGTTATCGAAAAAAGGTAGGTTGTGTAAATGGCTGAAAATTTCAAATCATGCAGTTTCTGCGGTAAGGGCGAAAACAGAGTACAGACTATGATGTCAGCCGGTCTTGCGAATATCTGCGATGAGTGCGTCTGCTATTGCTATGAAATGCTTTACGGTGCAGGACTTGCAAAGGCTAACAGAAAAGCCGCAAAACCCGACAATAATTCCGCATCTTCTGAAATAAAGCTGTTGAAACCCGTTGAAATCAAAAAGTTTCTTGATGAATATGTTATAGGTCAGGACGATGCAAAAATTTCTCTTGCTGTTGCGGTATATAATCACTATAAGCGTATAATGAGCCGTGACGAACTGAAAGTAAACAAGAATGATGACGTTGAACTTCAGAAAAGCAATGTGCTGCTTCTTGGCCCCACAGGTGTCGGAAAGACTTTTCTTGCACAGACTCTCGCAAAACTTCTGAATGTTCCGTTTGCAATTGCTGATGCTACTACAATTACAGAAGCCGGATATGTCGGTGATGACGTTGAAAACGTTCTTTTAAGGCTTATTCAGGCTGCCGACTACGATATAAAGAAAGCTGAAAAAGGTATCATATATATTGACGAAATCGACAAAATCGCAAGAAAATCTGAAAATACATCTCTTACACGTGATGTAAGCGGTGAGGGCGTTCAGCAGGCACTTCTGAAAATTATTGAAGGTACAGTTTCAAATGTTCCACCACAGGGAGGAAGAAAACACCCAAATCAGGACGTTATTCAGATTGATACAAAAAATATTCTCTTTATATGCGGAGGTGCGTTTGATGGTCTTGAAAAACAGATTCAGAAACGTATCGGAAAGTCGTCAATCGGTTTTGGCGGAGAAATAAAATCGCATTCCGAAGAAAAAAGTAATATATTTAAAAAAGTCGTTCCGAAAGACCTTGTAAAATTTGGCATGGTTCCGGAATTTGTCGGACGATTGCCTGTTATATCAGTCCTTGAAGAACTTGACGAAAATTCGCTTGTCAGAATACTTACTGAGCCGAAAAACGCTCTTGTCAAGCAGTATAGAAAGCTCTTTGAGTATGATGACGTTGAACTTGAAATTGAGGACGACGCACTGACTGCAATTGCTAAAAAAGCAATATCGCAGAAAACAGGTGCAAGAGGTCTGCGTTCAATTATTGAATCGGTTTTGATGAAAACTATGTACACTGTACCGTCTGACGGAAGTATTGCAAAAGTTACTATAACTGCGGAAAGTGTTGAAGGAACTTCACAGCCGATATTGATGAACAGACGAAATAAAATAGTTGATTTTGCGGATATAGCATAAAAAAAGGGTCACTGATAAGTGACCCCTTTTCTTGTTCTGCTGTTAATCAGCAGCCACAGCCACAGCCGTTGTTGTTGCAACCGCAGTCATTGTTGTTTCCACAACCACCGCAGATAACGAGGAAAAGGATTATTAAAAGAATGATGCACCAGCAGTTATTGCCGTCAAAACATGAATTACACATAAAAAAACAACTCCTTGTGTAGAATGTATTTAAAGCGGTTTTGTTTCGCTTCATAGTACATAATATGCCCGAGTAAAAAAAGTGTTACAATTTTTTTCTGTATTGCAGTTTTCGACTGTTATCGCATGAAAATAGTGGCATAATATAATCAGGTGTTTTTCAGGAGGGCTTAAAACAATGATAAATACAGATAAGTTTACAAAAAAAGCGGTAAAAATTATTGAAAATGCGGTCTGCATAGCGTCTGAATTTGGTCATACCTATATCGGAAGTGAGCATATTCTGCTTTCAATTGCGGACGATGGCACAACTACTGCCGCTGAAATACTTGCGGAAAATGGTGTCAATTACAATAATCTTAAACGTGAAGTTATACAGCTTGTAGGTCAAGGGACTCCGTCTATTCTGAATCAGCGGTATTTTACAACGGCAACTAAAAAAATTCTTGAAAATTCATATGAAATTGCAGTAGCGGATAAAAAGCGTCAATCAGCTCCCGAACATATTCTTGCGGCAATTATAAGGGAATCCTCATGTAGTGCGTGTACCGTCATAAAAAAAACAGGGGGAAACCTTACAGGAATATGCGGCGGACTTAATGTAATTCATTCGTTGGAATTACAGACGGAACTTTTAGAATCAATAAAGCCGAAAATTTCCAATATGCCTAATCTTTTCAGATATGGAAAAAATCTTACCGATATATCTATAATAAAAAAGAATGACCCGTTAATTGGCAGACAAAACGAAATTGAAAGAGTTTTGCAGGTTCTTTCAAGACGTAACAAGAATAATCCGTGTCTTATAGGAGAGGCAGGAGTGGGAAAGACTGCTATTGTTGAGGGAGTAGCAGAACTTTTTGTGAGAAATCTTGTTCCCGATTCTCTGAAAAATAAGTTTATATTTGCACTTGATTTTACTTCACTACTTTCAGGTGCAAAATATAGGGGTGACTTTGAAGAGCGTGTAAAGGCGTGCCTTGACGAGGCGGCAAATGCAGGAAATATAATTTTATTTATTGATGAAATTCATACGATAGTAGGAGCAGGAGCGGCGGAAGGTGCAATAGATGCGGCAAATATAATGAAACCACAGCTTGCCCGTGGTGAACTTCAAATAATCGGTGCAACTACTTTTGAAGAATACCGTAAGACGATTGAAAAGGATTCTGCACTTGAAAGACGTTTTCAGCCGGTGAGTGTAAATGAACCTGCAATAGAAAACTGTATTGAAATTATAAATGGTCTTAAAAATAATTATGAGGCTTTTCATGGTGTTGAAATAAGCGAGGAAATAATTTCACTTTCGGTCAATATGTCTGTACGTTATATATCAGAACGTTTTTTACCCGACAAAGCTATTGATGTACTTGATGAAGCGTGTGCTTGTGCGAAAATAAGGTACAGCACGGGTGTTATTACAAAAGATACGGAATATATAAATATGAATACAGCTAAGTGCAGACTAAGCGGAATAAGAAAGATAATCAACGGAAATACACGCCCACGTGTGTTGAAAGAGGATATTATATCTGTAATTTCTATGAAAACAGGAATACCACTTGACAAAATAACAGTGAGAGATGCACAGGAATTGAATTTTCTTAAAATAAGACTTTCAGAAAGAATCGTAGGTCATGAATATGCAGTAAACAGAATTACAAATGCAATATGCCGTGCAAAGTCGGGACTGCGTGACGGAAACCGTCCTACAGCATCATTTCTGTTTGCAGGGCCTACAGGTGTCGGAAAGACTGAACTTGCAAAGGCTCTTGCCGACTGTATGTTCAGTTCAGAAAATAATCTTATAAGAATTGATATGTCTGAATATATGGAAAAACACTCCGTTTCAAAACTTATAGGAGCCCCTCCCGGATATGCAGGCTATGATGAACACCCGAATAATCTTTGCGAAAGAGTACGCCGTAATCCTTATTCACTTCTTTTGTTTGATGAGATTGAAAAAGCTGATATAGAAGTTTTGAATGTACTGCTTCAGATACTTGACGATGGTATTCTTACAGATTCAACTATGCGTAGAGTGAGTTTCCGTAACTGTATTATAATTATGACTTCAAATGTTGGTGCGGATACATTCAGCCGAAAGTCTATGGTAGGATTTTCGGAAAATGGTGAATCAGCAGGAGAAGAATATGTTCTTTCAAGGTTGAGAGAACATTTTACACCTGAATTTATCAACAGAATAGATGAACTTGTTGTTTTCCGTCCGCTTTCAAGAGATGACCTTATAAAAATAAGCCGTATCACACTTGAAAACCTGCGTACACGTGCGAAAAGTCTCGGCATTGAATTAAGTTATTCCCCGAAAGTCATAGAAGCTGTTGCAGATGCAAAGGAAACGGACAAATACGGTGCAAGACCTATAAAAAGACGTGTAACAGAACTTGTTGAAAATGAACTTGCAAGAATGATAGTTGAATCAAAAATAAAACAAGGCGAAACGGTAAGAGTTGAACTGAAAAATGATAAAATTATGTTTCTTAAAGGTGCGGTAGTATAGAAAAAACAGGGAGATTTTTATTCTCCCTGTTCTTTGTTTTTTCTTTTTCTGAAAATCAATATGGCAGATGAAGATGATACAATCAACGCACACACTCCCGCAATAATGAGTGATTCTGTTTTTATGGCTGAATCTTCCTTGTATTCTTTTTCTGTTCCGTCCGTCAGGACTTCAAAAACACGTTTGCCTTTTTCGTTAATCACGTACATATTACTGTTTTCAATATCATATTCAATGTTTTTTCCGTTTGTGACAGAAACGTTGTTGTATGATTTTTCAATACCGTTTTGATTTTTTTCGGATAGTTCAAGAATTTCGTCAGTATTGCCGTAAAAATTTATTTTATAGTCACCGGACGGAATAAATATATGTGTATGTTCATCATCAGAAAGAGTTTTCAGACGGTCTTTTTCAATTATTCCGTCTGCATCTGTAACTTCAAAGTCTGCATACGGATTATTTATAGTTATCTGTTTGTATGTCATGTATTTATCTGTAACTTCAGGGAGATTTTCAACATATATTTCAGGTTCATAGCAGTTTGTTCCGAAAGAAGTTTCACTATCAAAAGAAACTGTTTTTCCGTCCCTTGCACCGAACGGCATAAAAGAAACAAAGTCGCTTTCATTTACAATATTGATTATATTTGTACAATTGACTTTCGGTAAAGCATTGTATACATAAGGACAACCGAATGTATATATAAATATATCATTTTCTGAAAGTTTCAGCATTGAATCACTGCTGTTAAGCTCTGCACCGAGAAGTGAAGCACCTGCACCGCCTATACTATGACCGCTGACTAAAACTTTAAGTTTACCGTCCTGTGCAGAATTAAGTATTTCGCTATGATTGGAAATATATTCATCGAGGGTGTTTTTTACTCTTATGTAGAAATTGTAATAATTAGGATTTGTCATACTGTCCATAAAAGGCTGACTGAAATCTTTATCGATTTCTTCATAGAAATTATTTTTTCCGCTGTTGCCTTTAAGTGTGACAGCAAGTACTGTTGTTTGTCCGAATTTTCCCGATGCAATTGAAAAAGAATAGTCATCAGAGGGATAACCATATAT
Organism: uncultured Ruminococcus sp.; assembly: GCA_947627175.1. Lineage (GTDB taxonomy): Bacteria > Bacillota > Clostridia > Oscillospirales > Ruminococcaceae > Ruminococcus. The sequence continues at coordinate 224,912 of CANQVA010000001.1, read as the reverse complement.
TTCGATATTTTCGGAAGTAAAACCGAGTTGTCTATATGCTGAATTTATATAGTAACCCGTTTCACGTTTGCCGTTGTAAGCCGATGAACTAAGTGCGACAGCTATTTCAGCTATATCGCTATGATATTCTGATGAGTTCTGATAAAATATATTTTCTGTAATATGAGTGTCAACCGCACCGCCATAATATCTTACGCCTTCAGGAATATCTGTTTCCACTGCATTCACGTATTTATGACCGTAATGTGCGGAAAAGCCGTCATCTTCATTTGTGTCAAAGTAGATAAACTGCCCGAATTTCTGACCATTCGGAATTTGCGGTATTAAATCACTTTCGTTTACGATATTGATAATATTGTCACAATCGGCAATTGTCGGGTCGCCATAGTAGACATTGGGACAAGCAAAACTATATACAAAAATATCATTCTGCGGAATGTCAAGTTTTTCGCTGAACATAGTGTTTACGTTTTTATTTCCGTCAAAACCGCTGTAACTGTTGTCATTATATGTATTGAAATAAGCTCCGAGAAGATTAGCACCGGCAGCACCGAGACTATGACCCGTTATAAGTATTTTAAGTTTTCCGTTGTCGGCAGAATCTGCAATTTCAGGGTGATTTTCAAGATATAGACTTAAACCGACAGAAACTTTATTAAAAAAGTTAAGAAATCCGGAAGGTGAATCGTCCTTGTAAAAAGATGAACCGAATATAGAAATATCATTTATGAGGTCATTTGTGTTGTTTAGATTTGTTCCACGCAGTGCAATTACAAGCAGACGTGTTTCACCTATTTCACGTGTAGCAATTGAAAAAGCTAAAGAATCACCATAAACATCTATTAGTTCAGTATCATATGATGCATTGTTTTCTGCTCCCTCATAGCTGAAAAGCGTCACATCACTGCTTATGTCAAATCCGAGATTTTCATATGCACGGTTTATATAATATCCGTTTTCCATGCCGTCGTTATAGCTTGCATTGCTGAGAGCGGAAGCAAGCATTGCAATATTTCTGTGATAGCCATTTGAGTTCTGACTGAACATTTCTTCATTTATTTCAACTTCTGCTTTTCCGTCGTAAAATTCTATTTCTGCCGTTTGACTGTCTACAGCCGAAACAGTGTGAAAATTCCCATATATAATTGAACACGCTGTGAATCCGCTTAAAATTATGCTTATTACTTTTTTCATTATTCATCACCGTTTATTTATTATTTTATATTTTATGCAACACTTAATATTGATATTACAGTCCGGAAAGGTCGAAATCAGGAACATATTTTTCCGAAGCTGATGATGCTTGTTGTGTGAATCCGTTTATGCCGAGGCTTACAGCGTGTTTTATTACGCTGTTATATTCCATTTTTGTTACACGTCTTTTTATTTCGCTGAATTTTTCGTCTAAAAAGTCAAAAGGCGTGTATTGGTTCATTATGCTTACAATTACAGAATCAGACGGAATATTTTCAGCAATCCAGTCTATTATTTTCATGGAATCATGCCTTAAAGACGGCAATACCATATGACGTATTAAAGTACCTTTTATAAGTCCGCCGTATTCGTTGTAAATTGGTTTTCCCGTCTGTGAAATCATGGAAAGAACAGCAGATGATGCATATTCAAAATAGTCAGGGGCATTTGAATAGAGTGACGAAATTTCCGATGAAAAATATTTTATGTCAGGCATATATACATCAATATAACCGTTAAGTCGTTCAATTGTTTCAGTCAGTTCATAACCGCCTGAATTGTATATTACGGGAATTTCAAGCCGATGTTTAACAAGGTCAAGGGCGTTTATTATATCAGGTACAAAGTGTGTTGGGGTGACAAGTTCTATATTGTCCGCCCCTTTGTCTTGTAAGGATAGGAAAATATCTGAAAGTTCTTTAGTGTTTAATTTTTTTCCGAAAAGCTGATTGCTTATCTTATTATTCTGACAGAAACAACAGTGAAGATTACAGCCCGAAAAAAATAACGTTCCTGCACCGTTTTTGTATGATATACAAGGTTCTTCCCACATATGAAGTGATGCTTTTGCGGCAGTTATTTCCGCTTCCATTCCGCAGAAACCGTGATTTATGTATCTGTTTACACTGCACTTTCTCGGACAAAGACAACATTTTTCATAATCTGTCATAATGATTTTCACCTGAATTATTTTTCATAAAAAATACCTCCTTTTACAATTTTAGCATATTCATCAGATTTTATCAAGAAAAAAATTCATGTACGGCTGAAAAAATCAGCTGTTTTTTAATATGTCGTTTTTTTACAGGAAAATGTCTGTTTTTTGAAGTGTGAAAAAATGTAAAACCATGATAGAATATAATCACAGTAAAGAATACGACAGAAACAGAGATAAAAATTATGGGAGGTAAATATTATGAAAAAATTTGATGTTTTGGTAAATAAATCACAGGAAACAACTGTTAATACATATAATACAATAGGAGGAGATTTTATGAAAAAGGTTAATAGATTATTTAAAAAGGTTATATCTACTTTATCAGCAGTTATTCTTGCAACAGCAGGAGCAGGCAGTTTTGCAACAAAGTCAAATGCAGCTTACGATGACCCTGATTTCCTCGAACTCGCAGAACAGGTAATTGTTCTTGTAAACGAAGCAAGAGCTGAAGAAGGTCTTGACCCGATATATGCAGTTCCTTATCTCTGTGACGCAGCTACAATACGTTCAGAAGAATGCGTTGAAAGTTTCAGCCATACAAGAACAAACGGCGAAAAATTCACAGAAGTTATAGATTATGACGTTACACCATGGGCTACAGCCGCTGAAAATATTGCTTGCGGTATGAGCACAGCCGAAGAAACTTTTGAACAGTGGAGAAACTCTCCGAAACACTGGGCAGCAATCATGAACCCTGAATATACACATATGGGTGTTGGCGTTACTTATGACCCCGACAGCACTTACAATTGGTATTGGGAACAGCTTTTCATCAAAGTTGACACTTATGAAGTACCTGATGGCGAAATTGAAGGTCAGTATATCCCCGAAAAATACAGAATTGTTCCGCAGTCAGTGGGCGACATCACAGGCGACGGCGTTATTGATTCATTCGACTATATTCTTCTTTGCCAGTATATCAACAAAAAAGTTACTTTGAATCCTCTTCAGGTTGAGAGTGCAGACGTACTTAAAGACGGCGTAATAACTTATTCAGATGCAGCAGGTCTTAGAAAGTATATCCTCGGTGAAGTTGAAGAGCTTCCGATATCAATATTCTGAAAAATATAAACGGAAACGGCTGAAAAAAATCAGCCGTTTTTTTTATTTATTTACTTTTATAATTGATTTACTGCAAAGATACGTTATCAGGAAATAACCGCCATAAATAAGCAGTATCATAATTGATGTAAACCCTATGGATTCAGCGAGTTTTTCAGTACCGAAAGTTTCAAGTATAAATATTGAAAATTTCATACCAAATACTGAATGTACGCAGGCGAGAAGAAGAGGAAGGAGGAAAAATATACCCGTTTGTCTAAAGAGTGATTTAGATATATCGCTTTCTTCTGCACCTATTTTGCGTAACATTTCATATCTTGAAATGCTGTCAACGCTGTCTGAAAGTTGTTTCAGGGCAAGAATTGCAGCACATGAAATAAGGAATATAATACCGATATACAGCCCTATGAATGTAACCATTGCTCCAAGTCCGATAGTAGCTTCTGATATTTGTATTCTTGTATTCATTGCGTTTGTGTATACAACATTGAGATTTTCCACTGTCGGAACCCATGCGTTGATAAATTTATTGTATTCGGCTATAATTTTGTCTTCAACGGCTTGTTTTTCTTCTTTTGTTCCGGCATTGTAATTGCCTATAAAATAATCTTTCTTTGCGTAGTTTTCGTCAACAACACTGTCGGGGACAACATAAAAACCCGCATTTATATGTTGTGATGAAATATCTATAAAGCCGTCCTGACATTCATCATATTTTGATGTGAGAGTATGTCCGAAAACTGTTATTTCTTTATCTGTTTTCAGAACTTCATTTCTTATTCTTTTAAGGCTGTCAAAATCGCATATCAATGCAAATTCATTTTCATTAAGTGTAATTTCTTTTCTGCCATAAAGTCGCATAAGAGTGTTATAGTCGCTTATTTTAACAATATCTTCACACGCTTCATAGTCCATGAATTTATATTGTTGTGATATTTCTTCAAAGTGACTGCCAAGAGAATCAGCAAAAGTAAAATTTTTGTCACCGTAGTCATGGAAATGAACGTATTCGCTGAAATCTTCTTCAATATTTACATCATATTCGTGAGTTTTTTCTATTATGTCGGTGTACTGTAATTCCTGATTATGATATTCAGCCCAGCACCATTCAAAGTCAGCAGGACACATTTTTTTCAGGTTTGCATTCATTGAATTTCTTGTTGAAAATGCTGATGACAATGTACATATAGTCACGAAAAGCATAAGACATATAACTGTCATTGATGCAACTGTTGTGTTGACTTTACTGCTTATCTGCCTGAATGTGAAACTGTTAAGACCTTTGTAATATGTTTTCTTCATGGACATTACAACTCTTAACATCATGCCCGATAAAGACCAGAATATAAAAAATGTTGATACTGCACCTATGATTATAATTTTACTTAATTTATCATTGTTAATATGATTTGCTTTCCAGCCTGCTATATAGTAGGCATATCCCAATGCACATACAGAAACTATAAATATAAGTACACAGAGTACAGGGTTTTTGAGTTTGAGCTTTTCGGACTTTTTCCCTGATTGCATAAGGTTTATAAGCTTGTACTTACTTATCATGAAACTATTGAAAATCATTACAATAACGTACATAATACCGAAATATACAGTAGTTTTTATAATCGCCTCACTTGATACCATGAATTTATATTCAGTCATATCTGCTTCAAAGAGATTTGCAACAAGTGTACTCATGAGTTGTGATAATCCTATTCCCATAATCAGACCTACAAAGAGTGAAACAAGTCCGATAATAATTGTTTCTATAAGCAGAATAGCGGAAATTCTTCCTTTGCCCATTCCGAGAATAAGATAAAGTGCAAATTCTTTATTTCGTCGTTTCATAAGAAAACGGCTTGCATATACAATCAAAAGCCCAAGAACTATTGAAACAAATACACTGATACCGTTAAGCATATTTTTAAAAAGTTCAATTATACTGCTTGTATCCTGTGAAACTTGCAGAAAAGCCGTCTGTTCGCCTATTGCGTTAAACACGTAGAAAACCGAAACGCCTATTATAAGTGTAAAGAAATATACGGCGTAGTCACGGAAACTTTTCCGTATATTGCTCAGAGATAATTTAAAGAGCATCGTTTACATCACCTCCAAGAAGTGTAACAACGTTTATTATTTTGTCAAAAAACTGTTTTCTGCTGTCATTCCCACGGCTTATTTCATGGAAAATTTTTCCGTCCTTTATAAATATTACACGTGAAGCATAACTTGCTGTGAAACTGTCATGTGTCACCATCATAATAGTAGCATCACATTCGCCGTTAAGGTAATTGAAACGTTCCAAAAGCATTTTAGCGGACTTTGAATCTAACGCTCCTGTCGGTTCATCGGCAAGAATAAGTTTAGGGTTTGTGACAATTGCCCTTGCTGATGCTACACGTTGTTTCTGACCGACTGACATCTGATATGGATATTTTTGCAAAACTCCCGTAATATCAAGTTGTCGGGCAACGTTTTTTACAGCTTTGTCAATTTCAGCCGGACTTACTTTCTGTATCGAAAGAGAGAGAGCAATATTTTCATAAGCTGTAAGAGTATCAAGCAAATTGAAATCCTGAAAGATAAAACCGAGTTTTTCACGGCGGAATTTATTAAGCTGTTTTCCCCTGAGTGTTGTTATGTCAACGTCTTCAAGGTAAATATGACCTGCTGTTACTTTGTCTATAGTGGAAATGCAGTTCAGGAGTGTAGTTTTTCCGCTTCCTGATGCTCCCATTATCGCCACAAATTCTCCCTTACTGACAGTGAATGAAATGTCATTGATAGCTTTTGTAAGACTTGATTTACTGCCATAATATTTTTCAATCTGCTGTATTTTTAATAAATCCATTTTTTCAGCCTCCTTGTTTTTATGACTTAATTATACAGCAGACATTTTTATTTGTCCTGCGTTTAATATTACATAACATTACAATTTTGTAATGTTACTCAATTTTTATAAAATCATTTTTCCCGAATGTTATAGATATATCTGTAAATTCATTCTGCACTGATTCTGCTTTTACTTCATGACCAAGACTGACACATAATTTTTTTATTATGTAAAGTCCCATTCCCGTTGATTTGGCGTGAGTGCGTCCGTTTTCGCCTGTATAGGATTTTTCAAAGATATATGGCAAGTCATGGGCGGGTATTCCTATGCCGTTATCACGTATATGAAGTATAACATTATCTTCATTTTCGACGGCATATACATCAATTTCCGGTTCACGTCCGGGCGAAAAGTATTTCATGCTGTTTCCGATAATTTGACCGATTATATATTCAAGCCATTTACTATCAGTCATTACAGTAATATCAAGATTCTTTGCTTTCAGTGAAATATTTCTCTGCTGGAGTTCTTCACGGTTTTTTACGGCAGAGGCATTAAAAGTACGTTTCAGGGAAACTTCCTTTATCAGATAATCTTTTTCTGCGTTTTCACTGCGGACGTAATACATGACATTTTCAATACAGTCATCAATACGGCGGAGTTGTTCGGAATATTTTTCACTTGTTTCGGGGTTGTTATGACACATCAACAGAAGACTTGCAACGGGTAGTTTTACTTCATGTACCCACAATTCTATATATTCCTGAAATTCAGTTGAATGACGACGGTATTCAGCTACATTGTCACACATGGATTTATTTGTTTCACACAGAACATCATAAAAAATCTGTCCTTCATAAAATTCGGGCGGTTCAGTCATTGCTGAAATAAGATATTTTTTTTCAAGATTCTCTGTATTTGAAATAATGTCTGTATAGAATTTTTTCCGCCGTAAGTATTCCCATAATATTTTAATTATATCAGCAAGGAAATATATAATTCCTATTATAAATATCTGCCATGATTTTATGTGAAATGCTGAAAGGAAATTCCATATTATAAGCCATGCAAAAAGGCTTATACAAATATTAACAGACTTGTCAGCTAAAAATTTTCTGAAACTCATATTAGTATATACCCCTGTTTCTTTCGTGTTTCTATGGCATTTTCACAGCCGAAATCAGAAAGTTTTGACCGCAGACGGCTTATATTTACAGTAAGTGCATTGTCATTTATATATTCCTCATTGTCCCATAGTGCCGTCATAAGGTCATCACGGGAAACAATCTGACCTTGACGGTCAAGCAAAAGCTGAAATATAATCATTTCATTTTTTGTAAGAATAATTTCATTATTTCCGTCTGAAAGACTTCCTTTTGCTGTATTTACCTGTAAATTTCTGTATGAAGTCTTTATATTTTCCTTTGATGAACGCTTGAGAACTGCCGAAATTCTTAAAAGCAGAATAGTCGGGTTATATGGTTTTGTTATATAGTCGTCAGCACCATAACTCATTGAAAGAACTTCATCAATTTCTGATACTCTGCTTGTTACCATTATAATCGGTGTATCAGTTTCACGGCGTATTTCTTTAAGAAGTGTTTCACCGTTCACTGACGGTAGATTTATGTCAAGCAGTATAAGGTCTGATTCTGATTCCATTATATGATGTTTTGAATTTGAAAAATCCGTCAGGCACTCCGTTTCATATCCTGCATTTCTGAGAAGTTCCGCAAGTTCTGTACGGATTGACTTATCATCTTCAACAATATATATTTTACTCATCTTTTATAACTCCTTCAAAATAATTACGGACGCATTTCAGAATACGTCCGTTTTTTGTTTATTATTTTTTAAGTCCTTTTCTGAGAATATAGAAAAGTGAATTTACGTCAATAGGCTTTGCAATATGACCATTCATTCCACATTCTTTAGCTTTTTCAATATCTTCTGCAAAAGCGTCGGCTGTCATTGCGATAATCGGAATATCTGTGTCACTTCTGCCGGACGTTCTTATATTTTTTGTTGCCTCATAGCCGTCCATAATGGGCATACGTATATCCATAAGAATAGCATTGTAGTAACCGGGTTCTGAATTACAGAACTTTTCAACACATAACTTTCCATTTTCTGCCCAGTCAACAACAAGCCCGGCTTCTGTAAGAATATCAATTGCTATTTCGCTGTTGAGTTCATTATCTTCTGCAAGCAGTATTCTTTCGCCGTTGAATTTAACGGTTTTTTCTTTATTTTCTTCAATTTCGGGGGTATTTTCCATGTGGCGTTTTATTCCGTAGAACAGAGTAGATTTAAACAGCGGTTTCGGAATAAAGCCGTTTATTCCTGCATTTCTTGCTTCTTCTTCAATTTCGTTAAGGTCATACGCCGATATAAGAATTACGGGAATGTCCACTTTTGTATATTCACGTATTTTTTTTGCAGTTTCAACGCCGTTCATGTCGGGCATACGCCAGTCAACAAGAATTACGTCAAATTTATCGGGATTATTTTTTATTGCCTCAACAGCCTGTAATCCGTCTGTTACATATTCTGCTTCCGTGCCCATTTCTTCAAGTGACTGCATAACGCTTAAACAAAGTTCCTTGTCATCATCTGCAACAAGAACCTTAACGCCATTTAGATTCATATTATGAATATCAGTGTCGCCTTTTTTCAGGTCAAGTGTTACATGAAATTCACTGCCTTCATTTGGTTTACTTTTTATGTCAATTGTACCTTCCATGACATCAATAATATGTTTTGTGATAGCCATGCCAAGACCTGTGCCCTCTTCTTTGCTTACACGTTTTTTATCTTCACGGACAAAATTATCAAAAATAACTTTTATAAAATCTTCCGTCATACCTATGCCGTTATCTTTTACGATAATGTGATTTCTTACGTAATCTCTGCCTTTGGGCGATTCTTCCTGTGAAAGTGAAAGTGAAATTACACCTCCGCTCGGAGTATATTTTACAGCATTTGAAAGAAGATTTATAAGAATCTGATTAAGACGCAAACTGTCGCAGTAGACATTTTCAGAAATAATATTATTTATATAAATGTCGAAATTATGGTGTTTGCTGTTCATTTGCGGTTGTATAACCGAAACTATATTTTCTATACTCTCACGGAATGAAATCTGTACTATTGAGAGTGTCATTTTACCGCTTTCGATTTTTGACATATCAAGAACATCATTTATAAGTGAAAGAAGATGATGACTGGAACGTGTTATTTTTTGCAGGCATATATCAACTTTTTCTTTATCGTCAATATGTGAACGTGCAATGTCAGTCATTCCTATAATTGCATTCATAGGAGTTCGTATATCATGGCTCATGTTGGAAAGAAATTCACTTTTTGACTTATTTGCGGAAATAGCCTCATTTTTGAGTTTCTGCTGTTTTTGAATCTGTCTGTATGAATATACTACATAGCAGGCAAAAACTACAGCAAATACAATAAACAGAATTGACATATACTGACTGAATACATTACCTATCTGTTCATGATTCTGTTCAAGCAAGCCTTCCATTTCGTTATATGTCATGAATGTAATAATATACCAATCGGAATAGGCAAAAGGCTGTGCAAACAGCATACGCAGTTCACCATTAAGCAAAAATGACTTGCTGTACTCTTTATTTTCTGCCATTGCCTGACTTATTTCGTCTATATAATCTTGTGCTGTCATTCCCTCATAGTCGTCATACATGGCTTTTATACGTTCAAAATATGTATTTCTTTTAGCATCTTCATTTTTTATAACAAATGCACCATCTGTTTTTCTTATAACGAATGAATATACCATATTTTCATTATGGAAAAGACCAAGCATATTATTTATTGTGTCGGGGTCAACTCCATACATAAAAGCACAATATTCATTATCTCCGATTTTAAAGTCAAGAAATTTGACTATTTCAATAATTCTGTTACCCGAATCATCTACAGAAAGAATAACTTTATCTTCACCTGTATTTACATATTCATTGAATTTTTCATCATCAAGCGGGTGTATAGTTTCGTCGCCACGCAGAACTTCTCTTTTTCCGTCCTTTGTGAGAAGAGAAACAGAAACAGCGTCATTTGTTACTTCATTCTGTATATATTGTTTGGAACTTTCCTCATCAAGTCCCATTTTTACAACCGCATCAATAAGTTGTTCCATGCTTTCAAATTTACTGCTGAAATAAGTCTTTGAATGATTTACAGATTCTGTACCTATTGAAGAAAGATACATAAATCCTATATCCCTTACAGTATCTTCGTTCAGCTCTTTCACACGCCGATTCATAGATGCGAATATCAATATCAAAAAACCGATTAAAAATAAAAAGCTGATAATAATAAAAGAAAAATTATATTTTCTTTCCTTCTTCATAAAAAAACTCTCCTTTGATGTATATTTACAGCTATACATATATTATAATTTATATTTGTGTATTTTTCAACCCCTTTTTTAAATAAAAAATACTTGACAAAATAATTGATACAAGTATAATTATAAGTGTAAAGAATAATAATTGGGAGTGATGAAAAATAAAATTTTTACTTGTTGACGATAACGAAATAGGTCTGGAAATAGAAAAAATGATGATTGAAGGGTGCGGGCTGACTGTTCTCACAGCCGGAAGCGGTGCGGAGGCGGTTGAAATGGCGGAAAATCAGGAATTTTTCATGATTTTTATGGATATACATATGCCCGAAATGGACGGTTATGAAGCATCACGTCTTATCAGAAAAACTAATAAGTCTGTTCCGATAATAGCACTCACTGCCGACAGCATTTCAGAAGTTGAAAGTAAATTTTCAGAAAGCGGTATTGACGGGTATCTCTCTAAACCTTTGCAGATGAATGAACTTCATGAACTGCTTCAGAATTATATCAATATTACCCCCGTATCTGAAAGCGAAAAGTCTAACGGATATTTTGACTATGACGCACTTTCAGCAGTTTTTCATGATGATAACGCAGTTCAGAGGCTACTTTCACAATTTATATCCGCACACGCTAAAGACTGCGACAACGTTCGTGACAGCATTGTTGACGGTGATTATATTTCCGCAAGGGAAATACTTCACAATATTATCGGAATTTCGGGAAATCTTTTCTGTAAAAAACTTTACACTATTTCCTGCCGTTTAAGTTCGGAGTTGAAAAAGAATTATTCCGACAGTTTTGAGTCTTTTGAAGAAGTATGGGACAAAACATGGAATGCGATAAATTCCTGTATAAAGCAGGTCACTGAAAATCAGGAAATTACCGTGCATAAGCAGTTTCCTGAAATATGGGACGAATTTTTTTCACTATGTACGGAATTTGACATTTCCGCAGTTGATATTTTTACGGAAAATAAACGTCTTTTTATGGATAATATGGAAAAATCCGTATTTGAACAATTGCAGAAAGCCGTTATGAATTATGATTTTCTTTGGATTTCAGAAAATATGGAGGGTTGTTTGTAATGTATAGTGTACTTTTAGTTGAAGATGATTCTACACTTCGTTTCATCTATTCAAAAATGAAAACATGGACTGAATGCGGGTTCAAAATTGCAAAACAGGTGAACAACGGAAGAGATGCTCTTGAAATTCTGAAAAAACAAACTTTTGATTTGATTTTTACAGATATACGTATGCCGTTTGTGGACGGGATTGAAATGCTCCGCAAATTGTCAGAACAAGATAATAAAACGCCCGTTGTTTTTGCAAGTTCATATGATGAATTTGAATATGCCCGTCAGGGTCTTATTCTTGGTGCATTTGATTATCTGTTGAAACCTGTTGACGAAAAAAAACTTGCGGAAGTTCTTCAGCGTCTTAAAGATTATCTTACAAAAACGGCTGATGATATTAAGATAGAAAAATCTGTTTCAGATGTATTCAGCCAACTCGGCATATCTGTTGACGAAAGTCATTTTATATATCAGACAGCAGTGTATTTTTCGGAACATTACGGAGAAGTCTTTACTGCCGACGATATTGCAGAGGCACACGGCTACAGCAAGGACTATTTCGGTAAAATATTTAAGAAAAATTTCGGTCTTACTTTTCATGAAGTGTATTCAAGAATAAAAATAGCTTATGCAATAAATCTTCTCCGCACAGGAAATTATAAAGCGTATGAAATAAGTGATATTCTCGGTTATTCCTCCGTTGATTATTTTACAAAGGTATTCAAGGAAATAACAGGAGAAACGCCGTCAAGGTTCAAGGCAAAACTTGAAGTAAATCAAGGAGAAAATTGAAATGGCAACAAATTATGCAGAAATACTCGTTGTGGACGATATGCCCGACCATATATCATATTCGGCTACTATTTTACGTTCGGAGGGGTACCGTGTATTTGCAGCCACAAGCGGAAAAGCAGCCATGAAATTTCTTGAAAAAAAAATTCCTGACCTGATTATGCTTGATATTCAGATGGACGACATCAGCGGACTTGAATTATGTAAAATATTCAAGAATAATCAACGGACAAAAGATATTCCCGTAATTTTTCTTACGGCTGAAATGAGTCCCGAAATAATTCAGCAGGGATTTTCACTCGGTGGCTGTGATTATGTGAAAAAACCTTTTATAAAAGAAGAATATCTTGCAAGAGTAAGAACTCATCTTCAGATTTCAAAACAGAAAAAAGAACTCGTCGCCGCAAACAATGAATTGAATCTTTTCTGTTCAGCAGTTTCCCACGACCTGAAAGCACCATTCAATATTATAAATATGCTTATAGAAATGTTGAGACAGGAACTCGGTGACGAACAAAGTGACGATGTTTCAAATATTATGGACATGATTGTTTCAAAGTCATCACAAACAAGAATTATGATTGAAAGACTCTTTGACTTTTCAAAGATGTGTAATATCAATCCGAAAATGACAACGGTCAATATAAAGGAAATTATAGAAGAAACTTTTAACGAACTTAAAAATCTCGAAAAGGACAGAAATATCGAATTTCACTGTGGAGAATTGCCGACAGTAAAAGGCGACCCTGTACTTATATGTATTGTAATAAAAAATCTGCTTGCAAATGCTATAAAATATACGTCTAAAAAAGAAACTGCTGTAATTGAAGTGTCAGGCTCAGTGACAAAGACGCATAAAATTATAAAAATAAAAGATAACGGCTCGGGTTTTGATATGACTTATGCAAATAAATTATTTCAGGTTTTTCAAAGACTTCATTCAGAAGAAGAATTTGAGGGAAGCGGTGTAGGACTTGCACTTGTAAACCGTATAATGAAAAGGCATAACGGCGAAGTAAAGGCATATGGAGAAGTAGACAAAGGAGCGGAATTTTCCTTGTTTTTCATAAATTAAATTCAATTGAATTAAAGCATTTTCGGCGTAATAACGCACCGAAAGTGCTTTTTTTATTATTTTAACTGAAAGAATGTCGTTTTTTTACAGGAAAATGTCTGTTTTTTGAAGTGTGAAAAAATGTAAAACCATGATAGAATATAATCACAGTAAAGAATACGACAGAAACAAAGATAAAAAAATATGGGAGGTAAATATTATGAAAAAATTTGATGTTTTAGTAAATAAATCACAGGAAACTGTTAATACATATACAATAGGAGGAGATTTTATGAAAAAGGTTAATGGATTATTCAAAAAGGTTATATCTACTTTATCAGCAGTTGTTCTTGCAACAGCAGGAGCAAGCGGTTTTGCAACAAAAACAAATGCAGCTTACGATGACCCTGATTTCCTCGAACTCGCTGAACAGGTAATTGTTCTTGTAAATGAAGCAAGAGCTGAAGAAGGTCTTGACCCGATATATGCAGTTCCTTATCTTTGCGATGCAGCTACAGTACGTTCAGAAGAATGCGTTGAAAGTTTCAGCCACACAAGAACAAACGGCGAAAAATTCACAGAAGTTATAGATTATGATGTTACACCTTGGGCTACAGCCGCTGAAAATATTGCTTGCGGTATGAGCACAGCAGAAGAAACTTTCGAACAGTGGAGAAACTCTCCGAAACACTGGGCAGCAATTATGAACCCTGAATATACACATATGGGCGTTGGCGTTACTTATGACCCAGACAGCACATATAACTGGTATTGGGAACAGCTTTTCATTAAAGTTGACACTTATGAAGTACCGGACGGCGAAATTGAAGGTCAGTATATTCCCGAAAAATACAGAGTTGTTCCACAGTCAGTAGGCGACATCACGGGTGACGGCGTTATTGATTCATTCGATTACATTCTTCTTTGCCAGTATATCAACAAAAAAGTTACTTTGAATCCTCTTCAGGTTGAAAGTGCAGATGTACTTAAAGACGGCGTAATAACTTATTCGGATGCAGCAGGTCTTAGAAAGTATATCCTCGGTGAAGTTGAACAGCTTCCGATTTCAATATTCTAAAAATATAAACGGCTGAGAAAATCAGCCGTTTTTTTGTTGACATTTGTAATAAAAGGGTGTATAATTACAGTAAAGGCAATACCGCATAGATGTATTGTGAATCTTTCAGCTAAAAGGTGATTGATTATGAAAAAAATTCAAAAAAGAAAATTCAGTTCAAATCCAAACAGCAGAAAGGAAGCAATACTTTCTATTGTAACTGTGATACTTGTTTTTTTTGCATCAGGAATTTTATTTGGTGTATTTGAAGGAATTGTTGAAGAAATGTTTCACATAAATGAAAATAATTCGGAACTTTGTGGTAGCATATTTAATATCTTTTCTTATCTCACATCAGGTATAATAATATGTGTTCTTGTGAATAAACAATCAGGAAAAAAACTAAGCAAATCCCTATCAGTAAAAGGTATTGACTTTCCATTTATTATATTGATGGTTTTATCAATAAGAGCATTGCAAGACATCGTAATGCAAATTATTACACTTATACTATCAGATTATATTATCATATCATCTGAAAATGAAGATTCTTTATCAGTAATATTCGTTATTGAAGCAATAGTGGCGGCTCCAATTATTGAGGAAATCGTATTCAGATACGCTTGCATTGAACTGTTGGACGATAAATTCAAATCCTGTAGTATAATTTTGACAGTAAGTATAGTTTTTGCTTTACTACATAATTATAACATTCAAGGTTTTTTTTCAATTTTCATTTTGTCAGTGGCTATAAGCGTACTATATTATCGTACACGCAAAATGATATACCCGATATCTATTCATATATTGTATAATGCCTCCTGCTTAATTGATAAAACAAAATTCAGACTATTCGATACACCAATTGTTACTATGAAAAATGGATTTTATAATTTTTCAATGTCTTGGATTATATTGCAATTTGTTGTAATTGCTGTTATTTGTATATATGTTAAATTATTATCTTTTTTTCATAATAATTTACAATCAAAAGAATGATTAGTTTTGATTTTTTTATAGAGAAAGAAAATTGATAATTGACTGTACTGTTCTTTAAAAAAGGAGTGTTAAACATGACGGAATACCTTACTAATTATATGAATACTGTTTCAGAACGCCTTGACACCTGCCGTAATGCAGAAGAACTTGAAAAAATCCTTGCCGAACATATGGACAAAATCGCTTTTATGCAACACGAAAGAATAGTGCATTTTCTTGTTACAATGATGTTTGCAATAATACTTTCAATATTTATTGTCGGAATGTTGATTACAAATAATATGATGCTGTTATTGCTTGCTACTATAATAATGGTATTGCTTGTATTTTATATAAAGCACTATTATTTTCTTGAAAATACTGTTCAGAAGATGTATAAAGTATATGACAGAATATTAAAAATGCAGGAGGAATTTGCATAATGAATAAAAATGAAATAGCTGTTCTTGCTATAGCTGAACTTGAAAAACTTTATCCTGATATAGAATGTTCGCTGAAATATTCAAAGCCATATGAACTTATGTTTGCAACAAGGCTTGCCGCACAGTGTACCGACGCAAGAGTAAACAAAGTTACTAAAGTACTTTTTAAAAAGTATCCTGACCTTGAATCATTTGCCGATGCAGATATTGAAGAACTTGAAAATATTATAAAGCCGTGCGGATTTTATCACATGAAAGCAAAAAGTCTTAAAGAGATGTCACGCCAATTACTGGATAATTTCGGCGGAGAAGTCCCCGACAATATGGACGACCTGCTCACACTTTCCGGTATAGGGCGAAAAACTGCTAATCTTGTGCTTGGGGACATTTTTGGAAAGCCTTCTGTCGTTACGGATACTCACTGTATACGCATCACCGGACGGTTGGGACTTACTGAAAACAAAGAACCTGCAAAAGTTGAAAAAGACCTTGTTAAAATTCTTCCGCCTGAAATTTCAAGCCGTTTCTGTCATCAAACGGTGCAATTCGGGCGTGACGTATGCCGTGCAAGAAGTCCTAAGTGCAAAGAATGTACGCTTAACTATTTTTGCAGACATTATTCAGAGAGCGAAAAATAAAAGCTGTATTCAACAGAATACAGCTTATTTTTATTATTCTTGTGAAAGAATTTCTTTATAAAATTCGGAATAGTCTTTTCTCTTGTCCTTTGTGAACTGAATAGCGGTTCTCGGGTGCTGGTTAAGCAGACCCGTCATAAGGTACTGTAAATCATATCCCCATGTAATGCCGTCCTCACGGAGTTTTGTCATATGTTCTTCAATGAACTGCAATACAGGGTAAATGTTATATTTCGGATTTTTCAGGAAACCAAGAAGAAGTTCCATAGCACAGTTGCCCGCACCTCTTCCCATTGCGGAATATGTGGCGTCAAGCCAGTCAACGCCGTCTCCTACTGCCTCAATTGTATTGGCAAATGCGAGTTGTTGGTTATTATGTGCATGAATACCGACTTTTTTTCCGTATTTTGCCGCCATATCACAATAAAGGTCAGCGATTCTTGCAATTTGTTCAGGATAGAGAGAGCCGAAACTGTCAACAATATAGAAAACGTCAACGGGAGACTTTCCGAGTATATCAAGAGCAACTTTTATGTCGCCTTCCTGAGCGTTTGAAATAGCCATGATATTACAGCTTACTTCATAGCCCTTGCTTTTGGCATTTTCAATCATGTCAACTGCTGTCGGAATCTGGTGTATATAGGTAGCAACACGCACAAGGTCAATCGGACTGTCTGCACGGTCATGTATATCCTGTTTATAGTTACAGCGTCCAACGTCAGCCATAACAGCAATTTTCAGGTCTGTATTGTTTTCGCCGACAATTGACCTTATGTAATCATCGTCACAGAATTTGCATGGACCAAATTTAGTCTCATCGAACATTTCACGGTCTGCTTTATAGCCAAATTCCATATAATCAACGCCTGCTCTCAGATTTGCGTTATAGAGATGTTTTACGAAATCATCGCTGAAACGAAATTCATTTACAAGTCCTCCGTCCCTGAGAGTGGCATCTATGACCTTTATATCCGGTCTGTAGTCCATAAGTTTTGAAATTTCTTTCATAAAAAACAATCCTTTCAGTAAATAGAACATTTTAACGCTTTAAAGTAAAATGTAAAAGTCTGTATATAGTATATCACAAACATTATAATTTGTCAAATACTTTTTTTGAATTTTCCGAAAATTATTTTTTTACGGTTTTTTAATGTTTTTAATAGTTGACAAAATCCGATACAGGCGGTATAATATTGATATTATGTTTTAAAATGGAGGTTTGTTAATGAATACATTTCTGTTCATTACTGCGTTTATTATTTCTTTAATTGTCATAATTGTTTTTCTGAAAGAAATAGAAAGTGACAATAAAACAAAGCCGTCCGAATTTGTATTGAATATGCAAAGCATTGTAAGAGGAATTACTGTTTTTATGGTCAGTCTTGCCATTACAGACAAATTCGGTCTTATAAATTTCGGAATGTATTCAGGAACATATACATTCATAGGCGTTGTCTGTATAGCGGTGTATTTGTTGTGTATTATCAACAGCAAACGCAGGATTCCTTTAATTTCATTTGCGGTAAAAACTATTCTCATAGCGTTTGTTCTTGAATTGACTGTATTCAATGTGCCGTCATATCGTATGTGGTTTGGTGATTACAAGACAACCACATATGAGGCAAGCCGTTCAATACTTGACAAGGGCGGTATATATAGGCGTGCCCAGAAAGATATAGTTGTAAGGGGCGGTGACGAAGTTGTCCTGACATTTCATGACTTAAATCGTCAAGTAAGTACAGTATATGTAGATATTGCACTTGATGCACGTGCTGTTGATTTTTCAATTGATGCTACCGACGAAACGCAAACAAAAATACCAAGAAGCGGAATTGCAAAAACTATAATATCAAGAAATCAGATGCAGACACAATATTTACAGTGTGAACTTTCGGGAAACGTCGGTGATTTGAAAGTAAGGCTGAAACCGCAAAATTCCGGCACTGCTTATATTAGGTCAATAACGATAAATATGCCTGTTATGTTTGAAATTTCGTGGATAAGATTTTTACTTATAGTGTTATTGACTGTATTTATTCATGCTGTCATAAAGGGCAGATTTATGCAGAGAAGTCTGAATGAAAATTTAAAGTTTTGCCGTATTGCCGTTGCCTGTATTACAGTAGCCGCTTGTATGTGGGCAATGTGGGAAACAAATTACAGAATTGATGACAAGACATGGAAAGAAGAATTTACAAAAAAAGAGGGCAGTCAGGTTACACAACAGTTAGTAGACGCTTTTGAGGACGGAAGAACATATCTTTTAGAAGCTCCCGACGATGCTCTTAATTCTTTTGACAATCCCTATGATAAACAGCAACGTGAAGCAGAATTAGTTCCTTCGTGGGAGGGCGATTATTATTATACGTATGCATGGGATCATGTTTATTTTGACGGAAAATTCTATTCATATTACGGCATTGCTCCTGTAGTACTTCTTTTTCTGCCTTATCATCTGATTACGGGGTATTATTTTCCCGAATCGGCGGCAGTTCTTATTTTCTCACTTATCGGAATTATAGGTCTTTCGTTCCTTTTCATTAAATTTATATGTAAATTTTTCCCGACGATTCCTACCGGAATTTTTATAATAAGCCTTATAATAATACAAATGGTGAGCGGTATATGGTACAGTATAGGCAGACCTCTTTTCTATGAAGTGGCTATGTCATCAGGTTTTGCGTTTATGACGTGGGCTTTTTATTTCCTTATTTCTGCTAATATAATAGGCAATGGGAAAATATCTCTCAGCAAAACGGCTGTATCATCATTTTTATTTGCCGTAGCCGTTCTTTGTCGTCCTACAACGGTTCTGTACTGTATATGTGCATTTATATTCATGATATGTGCAATGCCGAGATTTTCATACGGAAATAAAAAGCTGTTCAATAAAAAAAGCATCAGGTACCTTTTGTGTGCCGTTGTTCCTATGGCGTGTATCGGAACAATTCAGATGTGTTATAATTACGCAAGATTCAATTCGCCGTTTGAATTTGGAATACAATATTCACTTACAATAAACGATTTCAGAAATACGCAGTTTCACTGGAGATTATCGCTTATACCGTTCTGGAATTATCTTTTCAACGCTCCTGTGTTTTCAACGAAATACCCGTTTGTATCGGCAAATTTTCAGGATATGAGTGTAGGAGGATTTTTCTATAATGACTATCCGTCAACACATAATGTGTGCGGATTGTTTTTCCTTGCACTTCCTATGTTTTCATATTTTCTGTCGGGAAAAGCAATGAAAACTATCCCTGACAAGCATGCAAGAATTAAAAAATCTCTTTATCTTGCATTTCCATGTGTTATAATTCCGCTGATTATTATTTGTTCAGTATGGGAAAGCGGTTATGCAGTAAGATATATGGCTGATTTTGCGTGGCAAATGCTTATAGGTGCTTATGTAATAATTTTCATGATTTATGTTAAAACAAAAAATCCGACAGTAAGAAAAATGGTAAACATCTTTTTCTGCTTCTCTCTTGTATGGACTATCTATGTAAGCGGTATACAATCTGTAAATCAGACTTTCCGTTACTGTGAGTCACATCTTGATTACCCTGAAATAGCATATGAAATTGAAAAGATAATTCTTTTCTGGAAATAACGTAAAAAAACCGGTATCGGATAATTAAATCCATACCGGTTTTTGTTTGTTACAAATACAATATCATTCTGAAAGTTTTTCTATTGCGTCAACAGTAATCTTGTAGTCTGTTTTTACTCTTTCTATAAGTTCAGCAATAAGACTTTCGTCGTGGTTGTCACCTCTGAGAGCCTCTGTAATGAGATTACTTGATTCAAAAAGTCTTGTAAAAGCAAGATTCTGACATACGCCTTTTAATGTATGAGCAGCCATAAATGCCGTGGAGTAGTCGTGATTTTCAACAGATGTTGTCAGATTTTCAAAACTCTTGTCGCTCAGGAATTTTAAAACAAACTTTTTAATCATTGCTTCTCTCGGGAGTCTTTTGCTTACTTCCTCAAAACTTCCTTCCAATTCTTCATAACATTCTCTTAAATCCATTTAAAATTTTTCTCCTTTCATTATTGCGGAATATTTTCCGGATGTGAGAGTTTTCCTATAACTCCTATATATTTAGATGAATTGTTATCAGCCCACATTGTTTTTGCGATTATTTTTCCGCATATCTGCACACCTTTTGCGTTAAACTGAACATTACCCGTCAATTCGGGATTTTCGGGTGATGTATCTTTAAGACGTGCAATAAAATCCTGTACAGATTCATTTTTAAGAATATCAGCATCTTTTCCCGAAAGATTTAGAGTAGTTCTGCTGATACCGAGAAGTTCCGCACCCCATCCCGAAATTACAGCTACAGATGTACGGCAATCGTAATCAAATCTGAGTTCTTCAGCCTGTATAGAAAAGAATTTTGCTTTTTCAAGTTCCTTTTCTATCTGAATTATAGGCGGCATGAAATCATTTGATTCATTAAGCTGAACAAGTTCGTCAACGAGATTATGGAGTTGCATTTCCTGAATTTCCTCACTTGAATGAAACTGTAATTCTTTTATTATAGCGGTATGTGTATCAGCAAGGCATTCCAGAAGAAGAGGGCTGAATTGTCCACATTCGCCGTTGTTTATCATATTGAATGCTTTTTCATGTGAAAATGCTTTTTTGTAACAGCGTTCACTTGTAAGAGCGTCATAAACATCAGCAAGGGCGACAATTTGTGCGGAAATCGGTATTTCCTCACCCTTTAAACCGTCGGGATAACCTCTGCCGTCATATCTTTCATGGTGCCATCTGCATATGTCACGGGCTACTTTTACAAGCGGGTCATCTCTGTATATAGGAAGTCCGTCAAGGAGTGATGCACCTACTGTTGTATGAGTTTTCATAATTTCAAATTCTTCAGTGGTGAGCCGTCCGGGTTTATTGAGAATAGCCCCGGGAATGCTTATTTTTCCTATGTCATGCAGTGCGGAGGATATTGTAATAAGTGATATATCTTTTGATGTAAGATTATATTTATCGGTTTTTTCCACCAGACACTGTAAAAGAATGTTAGTTATGGAAAAAATATTACGGCAATGCATACCGCTTTCTCCGTTTCGGAATTCAACAATATGACTGAGGATATTGACCATCATATTGTTATTTTTTTCCTTTTCGTAAACCTGTTCTGTAATTATACGCATAAGTCTTTTCTGTTTTGCGTGAAGTGCAAGCGTATTCATTACACGACGGCGAACTACAGCAACATTGAACGGTCGGCTTATATAGTCTGTAACTCCCATTTCATAAGCACGTTCTATGCATGATGAATCATTTTCGGCAGAAATCATAATAACAGGAATTTCGTTTATTATACCGTATTCATTCATTGCGGAAAGAACCTCAAAACCGTCCATTTCAGGCATTACTATATCAAGGAGCATAAGGTCGGGGGGAATATTCCCGCTGTTGATAATCTGAATTGCCTGAACGCCGTTTTCAGCTTCAATTATATCAAAGTCTTTTTCAAGCATATCTATAAGAAATGCCCTGTTCATTTCAGAATCATCAACTATTAAAATTTTTTGTTTTGATTTCTTTTGCATTTTAATCATTCCTTTTTGTTAATAAATATTGGAATATCTTATCTGAATTTTTTCTATACAAAACACATTATAACATATATCTTATTTTTTTTCAATATTTTTTTCAATATTTTTTTTCAATTTTGCCTTATGTTACTATAATATTATATTTTAACTTCTTTCAGCAAGAAGTCCCCCACTTCTAAAGTGGGGGATGAATTGCGTTCCGCCACTATTGACAAATTACCAATTATGTGACATAATACAGATAGAAGTTATAAAAAATATAGAAAGTCAAGGTGAAAAAAATTGAACAAAGCGTATAAATTCAGAATATACCCGAATAATAAGCAAAAAATTTTGTTTGCCAAGACTTTCGGCTGTGTGAGATTCATCTATAATCGAATGCTTTCTGATAAAATCAAGTATTATCAAGAAACCAAACAAAAGCTGAATAACACTCCTGCTCAATATAAAGAGGAATTTGAGTGGCTTAAAGAAGTGGACAGCTTAGCACTTGCCAATGCACAAATGAACTTGCAAAAAGCGTATAACAACTTTTTTAGAAGTCCTAAAATCGGTTTCCCGAAATTCAAATCAAAACATAGAAACAGAAATTCTTACACTACAAATAACCAAAAGGGTTCTGTTGCTATTGAAAATGGCTGTCTGAAACTTCCTAAAATAGGTCTTGTAAGACTAAAGCAGCATAGAATAATTCCGTCTGATTACAAATTAAAATCAGTAACAGTAAGTCAAACTCCGAGTGGAAAATATTATGCAAGTATTCTGTTTGAGTACGAAAACCAAGTACAGGAACAGAAATTGCAAAATTTTTTAGGTCTTGACTTCTCTATGCACGAATTATACAAAGACAGCAACGGAAATGAACCTGAATACCCGAGATATTACAGACAGTCAGAGAAGAAACTGAAATGTGAACAACGCAAATTGTCGCATATGCGGAAAGGTTCAAAAAACCATGATAAACAGCGTATCAAAGTTGCTAAATTGCATGAAAAAGTTGCAAATCAAAGAAAAGATTTTCTGCATAAGCAGTCAAGACAAATGAGCAATGCCTATGATTGTGTATGTATTGAGGATTTGAATATGCAAGCTATGGCTAAAACCTTGAAATTCGGAAAATCTGTAAGTGATAACGGCTGGGGAATGTTTGTAACATTTTTGAAGTATAAACTTGAAGAACAAGGAAAAAAACTTGTAAAAGTAAATAAATTCTTTGCAAGCAGTCAGACTTGTTCTTGTTGTGGCTACAAAAATTCTGAAACAAAAGATTTATCCGTAAGAGAATGGACTTGTCCACAGTGTGGTACACATCATGACAGAGATGTAAATGCTGCAATAAATATCAAAAATGAGGGTATGCGGTTAATTTCTGCATAACCTGAAATAAAAGAACCGTGGGACACACGGGGTTAGCCTGAACTACTACAGCATCTATGCCAAATCACATAGAATCAGACTGGTTAAACAGGAAGCCCCCGCCTCTTTAGGCGGGGGAGAATGTCACTATAAAAATATAGTGTGTATCTATATTTTTATGCATATATAACGAAAGGAGTGTATTATTATGAAAATAATGCATTTGTCAGACTTGCATATCGGTCTGAAACTGATAAATCAGAATATGCTTGAAGACCAGAAGTTTATTTTAAGCCAGATTATGGATATTGCCAAAAATCAGAAACCCGACGTAATTGTTATAGCAGGAGATATTTACGATAAGTCACAGCCTTCAGCAGAGGCGGTAAAAGTTTTTGATGACTTTATTTCAGGTTTGTCTGTTTCCGTCCCTGAAACTGAAATAATGATAATCAGCGGAAACCACGACAACGCACAGCGTGTTGATATTTTCCGCAGTATCTTATCAAAGCATAAAATTCATATGATTGGAAATCCGCCTGTTTATCCGGAAGATTATATTGAAAAAGTCACTTTGTGTGATAATTTCGGAAATGTAAATTTTTTTCTTCTTCCGTTTATAAAGCCGTCAACAGTGCGACTTATTACGGGTACTGACGAAAACGGAAATAATCTCTCTTACAATGATGCAGTACACATTATTATTGAAAGGGAAAATATTGATGCCACAGAAAGAAATGTGCTTGTAAGTCATCAATTTTATCTGCAATGCGGTACTTCTCCGCAAGATGTGGAAAGAATGGATTCAGAAAAAATAACCGTCGGAAATATAGACCATGTGTATTCAGATATTCTTGAAAAATTTGATTATGCGGCACTGGGTCATATTCATAAGCCGTCGAAAGTGGGAAGTGAATTTTATCGTTATTGCGGTACGCCTCTTGTGTATTCCGCAAGTGAAGTCGGACAGCAGAAAGGTGTTGTAATTGCTGAACTTTTCGGAAAGGGTAATGTCAAAACTTCTGTTATTCCGCTGAAACCTCTCCGTGAAGTACGAGTTATAAAGGGGTCATTCAGTGAAATTATGGAGCAGGGTTGTGACGATTATATAATTGCCGTTATAACGGAGAAAGCAGAAATGGACAAACAAAATATAAATAACGAACTGAAAAGCAGATTTCCGAATCTCCTGAAAATCATGGTTGAAGATGTCAGAAGAACAGAATACAGAGTAAAATATTCAGATGATAAGGAAATGAATATATTTGAACTCTGCAAATTTTTCCTTGATAATCCCGATGAACAGGAACAGGAAATTCTCCGTGATGTTATCAATACTATAAAAGAGGGGGCAGAAATATGAGACCTTTAAAATTGACTATGCAGGCATTTGGTTCTTATGGAAACAAAACTGTTATTGACTTTACAAAATTAAATCAGAATCTTTTTCTTGTGACAGGTGATACAGGTTCAGGAAAATCAACTATTTTTGACGCAATTGTTTTTGCACTGTACGGCGAAACAAGTTCAACAAGAAATAAAAAAAGCGGTATGGAACTTCAAAGTCAATTCACAAATTACAATACAACGCCATTTGTGGAGCTTGTTTTTTCAGAGAGAAAAGGAGGAAAAACAGAAACATATACAGTACGCCGTGAACCTATACATATGCGTTTTCAAAAGAGAACTGCTTCAAAGACAGTAAAAGAAGATTCAAAAGTATATCTTTTATTCGGTGACGGAATAGAGATTACTCAAAAAGAGGCTAATCAGAAAATTGAAGAAATTGTAGGACTTACAAAAAATCAGTTTATGCAGGTTGCTATGATTGCACAGGGTGAATTTATGGAGTTTCTCCGTGCAAATGCAGAGGACAAAAAGAAAATCATGCGTAAATTGTTTGATACGGAAATATATGTGAAAATCATTGATGAACTTAAAAACAGGTGCAAGGAAAAGGAAAAAGAAATAAGTCAGGTAAATGTTGTATGCAAGACGGAAGTCGGACATATTATTGTTCCGGATGATTATATATATGCGGAAAATATATGTACTCTTAAACAGAAAATTATGGACAAGCCGACTGTTGCATATATGGAGGATTTTATAAAAGAGCTTAAAAGTTTTAACAGTATTATAAAAAAAGAAAAGGAAAAAGCACAGGCTGTTTATAACGATGCAGGAAAAGCCCGTGATTTGGCACGTGATGAATTTAAGAATGCACAGAATCTTATAAATATGTTTGAACAGCTTGAAAGGGCGGAAAAGGAAATTTCTGAATGTAAAAAAGTAGAGCCTGAAATCAGAAATGCGGAAAGTCTGATAAAGAAAATAAATTCTGCCTATGAAATAAGTGCGGTTTATCAAAGATATGCAGATGCTGAAAACGCCGTTTCACAGGCTGAAAAGAATCTTAAAGAACAACATAATATGTTGCCTGAACTTGAAAGAATATACAACGTTAAGGCAAATGAGGAAGAACAGGCACGCAAGCAGAAAGATGAGGCTTTGCAGATGTTTGCACAAGTTTCGGAACGTGTAAGAAAAACGCTTGACGTTATTAAAAAATCTGAACAGATTAAAAAAGATATATTACAAAAAGAATCCGACCTGAAAAAAGCAGATAATAATTTATTGTACTTGCAGGAAAAATTGTCTGCACTTGAATTGAAAGAAAAAGAATGTAGGAAAACAGCCGATGAATTTGCAGATGCAGAACAGAGTTTGATGCTGTGGAAAGTGAAAAATGAAGAAACTGAAAGAATTTCGGAAGATTTTAATTCAGCACTGAAAGCGGAAAAAGATGTAATTTCCCAGAAGAAGAAAGCAGAAAAAGCACAGCAGGATTATGTTAAGGCACGCCGGGAATATATTGACAAAAATGCTGAATATACATCAAAACAGACTGCTTTTCTTGACGCACAGGCAGGATTTATTGCAAGGGAAAAATTAAAGCCGAATGAACCTTGTCCCGTGTGCGGTTCACTTGAACACCCTTCCCCGTGTATGCTTTCAGAAGTGCATTTTAATCTTAATCGTGAAACTATTGATTTACTTGCGGAAGAAGTTGCGGAACTTCAGAAAATTCAACAAGATAAATCGAGAAAAGCAGGTTCTTATGCTGAAATTTTAAAGGAACGTGAGGGCAATTTAAAGGATATACTTGAAAAGCTGTACAGACGTATGTCGCAGTCAATTCCCCACATTCCCGAAAATATTACATTGAATCAGGCTGAACAGATTATTTCCGCCCGGAAATCAGATATAAAAGCAGAGGGCGAAATTTTGCGGAAAAATGCAGATACTTTAAGAAAAGCGGAGCAGTTTTTAAAGGAATCGGCAGAAGAAAAGAAAAATATAAGTTCAGATATTGAACAGGCATTCAAACGTGTTTCAGAAATAAAGAACGGGCTTTCAGGTGCAAAAGCTGTATTGAATGAGTTGGAGCAATCAGCAGATTATTCTACGGAAGAAGAAGCAAGAAAAGCTTTTATGACAGCGAAATCAGTAAAGGATAGTAAAGTAAAAGCACATTTAAATGCTAATGACAGTCTTGAAAAGGCAAAACAACAGAAAGACAATTCATATGTGCTTATTGAAAAGTATAACAATGAAATTCCTGTTATAAAAGCAAAATGTGAAAATCTCCGCACGGTTTACAGAAACAGTATTTCCGAAAATAATCTTACGGAATCAGAATGGAAAAATATAACCGCAAATTATAAAAAATCTGATATATCAGCACTTAAAAGCATGATTGACAATTATATAAAAAAGAAATCATCTGCGGAGGCTACTTATAATACTGCTGTAAAAGCCGTAGGAGATAAGAAAGTTCCTGATATAAAACAGCTTGAAATGGCAAGCAGTGAGGCTGAAAAAAGTCTTTCAGACGCAAAGAAAGCAATTGAAAAATATTTGGAAATCTGCAAATCAAATTTCAGTGCGTATGAAATACTTTCGGAAAATATAAGTAAACATAGTAAACTTATGAAAGAATATTCAGTAATTGAAAATCTTTATAAACGGCTTTCGGGAAATGTAAGCGGTTCACGAATGGATATAGAAACTTTTGCACAGAGATATTATTTGCAGAGAATTTTAGATGCAACAAATGTTCATTTTCAGGATATGTCGGCAGGAGAATTTGAACTCCGTCTTACAGAAAATGAAAGAGCAGGTCAGGGCAAAAACAGGGGACTTGATTTAATGGTATATTCGGCAATTACAGGAAAAGAACGTGAAGTTACCACATTGTCGGGCGGTGAGTCGTTTATGGCAGGTCTTTCACTTGCTCTTGGTATGGCTGAACAGATTCAGTCAAATTCTTCTTCTGTAAATCTTGACATGATGTTTATTGATGAGGGCTTCGGTTCACTTGATGAACATTCAAGAAATCAGGCTGTTAAAGTTCTTAAAGACATGGCGGAAAGCAATCGGCTTATAGGAATTATTTCCCATGTTACCGAAATGAAACAGGAAGTTGACAGTCAACTTGTTGTAAAGCGTGACGATTCGGGCAGTCATGCAGAGTGGCATATAAGTTGAAAATTTTTGCAGATTCAACAAAACAAGCATATAATAATTGTGCAATTTGTAGATTTTATGCACAAGCGATATTCTTGAATAGTTTTGTATTGCTTTTTTTAATAAAAGTGTGATATAATTCTAAAGAATGAATTATGCCGGCTTGTATTCTTGATTTTCTGTTATCTGTCTGTAAATTTTTCTGAATATGCCCGGTATGATATAATAAAAAACAGCGTGAAAAGGTGGTAATATTTGAATGGGGTCATATAATAAAGTTCCGGAGAATTTTATAAAATACCTGTTGTGTGCGTTGGAAGATGAAGAAGTTAAAGAAAAAATATCTAATGTAAAAGCTGATTCACAGGAAACCGAAATACTGAAAGATATGCTTACGGAAAAAGAAAAGGAAATACATGAACTTAAAAAACGTGCTGAACGTGCAGAATCGGAAAACGAAAAGGCAGAACAAGTTATAAGCCGTCTGACTAATGATAAAGAAGAATTGCGTGAAGAACTGAAAAGAGAAAAGTCTAAGCCGAAATTTGATGAAAGACTTGCGGAGGCTTACGGCGAATATTGCGAACTACCGCAGGAAATCCGTGAAAATCTGAGTAATATACTAAGTGGTGAAAATCCCATTGAATTTGTGCTGAAAGGTTCTAAATATGCACTTCAGCTTTATGAAAGAATTTCTATGGACTGGAAAGTATTTGATAGCGAAACGCTTAAAAGTATGAACAAGATATTTGATTATCTTTTTGAGCAATTTTGTGTGCTTAATCATGGATATAAGCGTCTGCACGTTGAAACGGGAAAACCTTTCGATATGAATGAACATATACGAACAGCCGACAGTTGTCCGTCAGGAATAGTGAAGAAAGTTATTCTGTGCGGATATGAGGACAATAACGGCAAAAAAGCAAAATCCCTCGTTAAAGTGGGATAATTAAGTTAATACTTATAAAAAATATAAGATTCTACTTTTTCACTAAAAAAATATACCTGAATTTGTGAAAGTGTACAAACTTTTGAATTGAGTTGAAAAAAATATGGAAAAGACTTGATTTGAAAAAAAAATGAAATTATAATAAAGGTATATTATATTTTGGAGAGGAAATCAATTATGAGTTTGAAATTCTTTAATAAGGCAAGTGCAGTTCTTATGACTGCCGCTATGATTGTGAATGCTTCAGCCGTTCTTAATACAGGTACAGCTTTTGCAGAGAGTACAAAGTATGAATTTGAGGACGCTGAAATTACAGGTGAAGTTACAGTTGAAGAAAGTGCTGATGCAAGCGGTGGAAAATTCCTGAAAATGACAGACAGCGGTACAATTACGCTTGATTTCGACGTTGAAAAAGCAGGAATGTATAACATTATGATTTACTGCGGAGGTATCGGCGGTGCTAAACAGCAGAATCTTAAAATAAACGATGTTTCACAGGGTGCTGTAGGTGTTCCTGAAAGTGACGGCTTTGAGGCTGTAAAAGTTTCGTCTGTAAAGCTCAATGAAGGAAAGAATACTCTTGTTATTGAAAAGTCATGGGGCTGGTCAAATTTTGACTATATGACTATTGAAGAGGCTTCCCTTGCTCCTATTACTGCAACACAAACTACTCCCGTTGACCCGAAGGCTACAGCTGAAACAAAGAACCTTATGGCATATTTTGCAAGTGTTTACGGTAAGAATATTATTTCAGGTCAGCAGGAAATATATAATTATGGCCCTCATGATTTTGAATATGAATTTGAATATCTCAATGACTTAACAGGTCATTATCCGGCTCTCAGAGGTTTTGACTATGGTAATTTCTGTTGTCCCGCTTTTGGCAGTGATGACGGCTCTACAAAACGTATCATTGACTGGGTAAAGAACAGAAACGGTATTGCCGAAGCTACATTCCATCTTAATGTACCTACAGATATGGCAAGTTATAAAAGCGGTTCAAAAATAGATTTCTCACAGACTACATACAGCGAAAAAACAGATTTTTCACCATCAAAGGCTATTGTTGAGGGTACTAAAGAAAATGAATATTATATGCAGGCTCTGACAACTCTCGCAGCAGAATTTAAAAAACTTGAGGCTGAGGGCGTGCCGATAGTTTGGAGACCTCTCCATGAGGCTGAAGGCGGCGGCGGTGAAGAAGCTTCATGGTTCTGGTGGGGCAGAGAAGGCTCAAAGGTTTATAAGGACTTATGGAAATTCACTTATAAGACCCTCACCGAAGATTTCGGCTGTCATAATCTTATATGGGAATGGAACAGCTATAACTTTGATACTTCTGCCGACTGGTATCCGGGCGATGAATACGTTGATATTATCGGTTATGACAAATATAACTGCACACAGTATCTCGCAGAAAATAACTGGCAGGCTTCACTTTCACACAATGACAGTGCAATAAGCCCTATTTTCTATGGAATCATGGAAAAATATAACAGTGCAAAAATGGTTGCAATGGCTGAAAATGACTGTTTCTCTACTGTAGGAAATCTTACAAGCGAAAAAGCAGGTTGGCTCTACTTTATGACATGGTATGACGGCGGAAGTGATAATATAAATTTCCTTACAAATCCTGTTTTCAATACTGAAGAAGATACTATAGAAATGTATCAGAGTGATTATTGCATCACTCTTGACGAATTGCCGGCAGACCTCTATTCAAGTGAGGCAAAACCTGTTCAGACAACTACTACAACTTCCGGCAATGGTAGCAGTACAACAACTACTACAACAACTACAACTAAACCGTCTGACGATAAGTTCACATTTAAGCAGAAAAAATATCCCGTTGAAATGAAAGACGGTTTCGGCGATACTCTTACTATAAAAATAAAGGGTGCTGCCGGTGCATCAATAGGCGGCGGATTAGGATACAGCAACGGCCCTACTCCCGATGACTGGGTAAATATTGAGTGGCAGGGCAATGCAGATTCTGACGGAAATCTTGTAGTTGAAATTGATACATCTGAAATTCCTGAAGATGTTACAGCAGGCGAACTTCAGATTTGGTGGTCAAATGTATGGAACGCTGAAACAGAAACAGCTACAGACAAGGATTGTGAACTTGTTTCATATGAGGGCGGAAATTCGTCAAGCGGAACAGATGATACAGTTTATGGCGATGTAAATGTGGACGGCAAAGTAAATATTTCAGATGCTGTACTTATTATGCAGTCAATAGCAAATCCGGACGAATTTAAAGTAACAGAACAGGGTAAACTGAATGGCGACGTTGTTGATAACGGCAGCGGTTTAACGAATGTTGACGCTCTTGCTATTCAGTATGTTGAAATCAAAACTATAACAAGTGCCGCATTCCCTATGACATCAAAAGAAATTGATGCTTTAAGTAAATAATTTTTAGTAATATAAGGGATACTTCTTGTATCCCTTATGTATTTTATAATGTCATAAGACCCCCGCTGAAATCGGGGGTTTTTGTAGTTAAACCATGAAAGAAATAATGTCACAAAAAAATTTTTCAGTTATTGAAATAATTAAGATTATTTTAAGATTGGAAATGTATAATACAGACAAATCAAAGATAGAAAGGAGTTGAATTCCGATAAAATATTATCGGAAAATATATGGCAATAAATACATTTGCAAGAAAAGAAATAAAGTTTCTTCTCGATATGAACCAGTATAAAAGGCTTATGGAAGTAATTCCTCTTTATATGAACCCTGACAAATACTGTGTAGGAGGTAAAGAATACGGAATATATAATATATATTATGATACTCCCGACGATTATCTTATACGTGAATCTCTCTCAAAACCTTATTACAAGGAAAAAATAAGACTTCGCAGTTATTATTCTCCTGCTTCTCCCGACGATTTGGTTTTTCTTGAAATTAAAAAGAAAATCGGCGGTATTGTGACAAAAAGACGTGTT
Organism: uncultured Ruminococcus sp.; assembly: GCA_947627175.1. Taxonomy (GTDB): domain Bacteria; phylum Bacillota; class Clostridia; order Oscillospirales; family Ruminococcaceae; genus Ruminococcus. The sequence goes on along the minus strand of CANQVA010000001.1, from coordinate 193,033 downwards.
TCAATGACGCTTGCCGAATCAGACGAATATTTTCGTTCAAGAAAAAAGCCTGAAATTAAAAAGTACATTACAGGACAAGTTTTTAATGAACTTGACGTATTTCTTGATACTTACCCCATTTCGCCGAAACAGTATATAAGTTATCAGCGTGAGGCTTTTTTTGGCAAAGATGACAAAGATTTCAGGCTTACTTTTGACAGAAAAATTACTGAACGCCGTTATGACCTCGGACTTGATTATGAAAGTTACGGTAATTATATTATCGATGCAGACCAAAGACTTATGGAAGTAAAAGTCGGTCATGCTATTCCCGATTGGCTTATTCAGGAACTTTCTGAACTTCAGATTTACAAGATAAGTTTTTCAAAGTATGGCAGGGCATACGAAAATTTTGCCAGAGAAAGAGCTGTTGCCAAAAGTAAAGCCGGCGGTATATATATAAGCAGTAATAAAATATTGATGAACAGGAGCGTTTGAATTTATGTTTAAGAACGGATTTTTCAGCAATGTACTTGACGCACAAGACGGTATTTCAACACAAGAATTTTTCATGTGTATCGGTGCATCAATTATAATCGGTTTTCTCATAAGCCTTATTTACATGGCTACCCACAGAAAAGAAGGATATTCACAGAGTTATGTTTTCACACTTATAATGCTCCCGACTACAATTTCACTTATTCTTTTACTTATAAACACAACAGCAGGTGCGTTAAGCCTTGCCGGAGCGTTTACGCTTGTTCGTTTCAGGAGTGTTGCAGGCGACCCGAAAGACTTGGCATATATTTTCTTTTCAATGGCATCGGGTACAGTATGCGGTATAGGATATATTGGTTTTGCGTTTGTATTCTTCATTATTCTCGGAATTATTCTCTTTGCACTTAGTGAAGTTAATTTCGGAGGAACAAAAAACAGTCATATGACACTTAAAATTACTATTCCCGAAAATCTCGACTATCAAGGCGTATTTGAACCTGTTCTTAATAAGTACACAAATTTTCATAAGTTAAGACGTGTTAAAACAACAAATTTCGGTACTCTTTTTGAACTTATATACAGTGTAGATGTTCCTGACAGCATTGACCAGAAAAAATTTATTGATGAACTCCGTACACTTAACGGAAATATGACAATCAATCTTGTATTTTTCAAATACGATGACAAAATTTATGAAAATTGATTAACTCTATTATTTTTTAAACCTCTTTTTTCCCCTCCCTCTTGAATATCAGACCATTTTTCTATGGTCTGATATTTTTATTTATATACTGTTAATAAGTATTAAATACTATCTTATTTACTAAAAATTAACAAAAAATATTCATGAAATTCGGGCTAAAGTACACTTTTTTACAGTTTTGTATACAAATATATATTTACAATTCCATATTTTTGCGATATAATACTAACAGCAAATGAGAATATTGGTATTCAGTATCAAGTATCATTCCCTCTCATGTGCTTGATACTGAATATTAATTCAGTTGCTGGCCATAGAATTAATTTGTTAACACCTATAACTAACCCCCTTTCATTTTTTATTTTTTCATGTTTACTCTTTTTTATGATTTTTTTAACAGTTTTCTATGGCACGGTTCACAGTGCTAAACGGCAAATCCGTTTGAACCGTTTGATTTGATTTCCGCTTCCTTCCGTTAAGGGAGCTTTTTTTTACATTGTGAAATTTACGTGAAATATTATATAATCCACTTGACATATTCTATAACGTGTGATATTATATTATTAACAAAAGGAGGAAAAGTATGAAAAGAAGTGTTTACAGTCTTGTCCTTATGGACGACGTTGTAAAAGCTGTTGATGAAGAGGCTTACAGGCTCGGCACAAGTCGTTCAAATCTCATAAATCAGATTGTTGCGGAACATCTCTCCTGTATTACTCCCGAAATGCGTATGCGTGAGATTTTTAATTCCGTTACTGAATTTGCAAGCAGTAGTTTTAAAATACAACAACAGCAGTCGGTTTCACTTATGAATCTTAAAACAGTATTGGAGTATAAATACCGACCTGCCGTCAATTATAAGGTTGAACTTGAACGTGAACCGAATAATTTTCTCGGACGAATGCGTATTTATATACGTACAAGAAATCAACTGTTAATATCAATGTTCAATAATTTTTTCATTTACCGTATTGATTTTGAAAAAAAATGTCTTTCAGAACTCGGTTATAATGATTATGAATTTGAACTTTATTCGGGAAGTTTTACAAGAAAACTGATTAACGGTGCGTTCGACAGCAAAAAAACAGGTACTGCAATAAGTATGTATCTTGCTCATATAAATAAGGCACTACAGCTTTATTTTTCATCGCCTGAAAGTTTTCCGTCACATATGATTGAAAACGAATACAGGCAATTTCTTGAACAGTTTATAATTTAAGACAGGAGGAATATATTATGAATGCAGAAAAATTAACTCAGAAATCAATGGAAGCCGTAAGAAAGGCTCAGAGCATAGCGGTTATGCAGTCTAATTCCATGATTGAACCCGTTCATCTTCTCGCCGGTCTTTTAAAACAAGAAAACGGTCTTATTCCGCAGCTTCTCAGAAAAATGAATGTTGACCCTGATATTTTTGAAAGTGAAACCGACAAAAAAATCGGCGGTCTTTCTAAAGTTACAGGGAGCGGACGGAGCAGTAATGTAGGATTATCCGCAGAGTGTGACAGAGTAATTACCTATGCGGAAAATATTGCGTCAAACATGAAAGACGAATTTGTTTCAGTTGAACACATTATGCTTTCGCTTATTGAGTGCAAGAATAGTGAAGTTTCACAGCTTTTCAGAACTTTCAATATAACACGTGATTCATTTCTGAATGCACTTATGACTGTAAGAGGAAATACACGTGTTACAAGTGAAAATCCCGAAGAAACTTATGACGTTCTCGCAAAATACGGTCAAGAACTCGTCGGACTTGCAAGACAAAACAAGCTCGACCCCGTTATCGGACGTGACAGCGAAATAAGAAATGTTATCCGTATACTTTCAAGAAAAACAAAAAATAATCCCGTTCTTATAGGTGAACCGGGTGTCGGAAAGACGGCTATTGCAGAGGGACTTGCCTTGCGTATAGTTGCCGGAGATGTGCCGGACAGTCTTAAAGACAGAAAAGTTTTTTCGCTTGATATGGGTGCATTGGTTGCCGGTGCAAAGTACAGGGGAGAATTTGAAGAACGTTTAAAAGCCGTCCTGAATGAAATAAAAAACAGCAACGGAAATATTCTTCTTTTTATAGATGAACTTCATACAATAGTCGGTGCAGGAAAATCAGACGGTGCAATGGATGCGGGAAATCTTCTGAAACCTATGCTTGCAAGGGGTGAATTACACTGCATAGGTGCTACAACTCTTAACGAATATCGCCAGTATATCGAAAAAGACCCCGCTCTTGAAAGACGTTTCCAGCCCGTTATGATTGATGAACCGACAGTTGAAGATACTATTTCAATACTGCGTGGACTTAAAGAGCGTTATGAAGTTTTCCACGGCGTAAAAATCCATGACAACGCACTTATTTCTGCGGCTGTTCTCTCAAACAGATATATTACAGACCGTTTTTTGCCTGACAAGGCTATTGACCTTATTGACGAAGCGTGTGCTACAATACGCACTGAAATGGATTCAATGCCTACTGAACTTGATGTTATATCACGTAAAATTGTACAGCTTGAAATTGAAGAGGCTGCACTCAAAAAGGAAAGTGACAATATTTCACATGAACACCTTGAAGAAATTCAGCAGGAACTTTCTGAACTGCGTGATAAATTCAGTGAGATGAAAGCAAAGTGGGACAATGAAAAAAATGACATTTCGGCTGTTCAGAAACTCCGTGAAGAAATTGAACAGGTCAACGGTGAAATAGAAAAGGCAGAGCGTGAGTATGACCTGAACAAAGCCGCTGAACTTAAATACGGTAAACTCCCGCAGTTACAGAAGGAACTTTCTGCACTTGAACAGAAAGCAGAACATGATGTTGAAAACGGTCGTTTGCTCCGTGATAAAGTCACTGATGACGAAATTGCAAAAATTGTGTGCCGTTGGACGGGTATACCCGTTTCAAAACTTATGGAGGGCGAAAAGGAAAAAATTCTTGGTCTTGAAAAATTACTGCATCAGCGTGTTATCGGACAAGAAGAAGCTGTTACAAAGGTAAGTGAGGCGATACTCCGTTCACGTGCCGGAATACAAGCACCCGACCGCCCTATAGGTTCATTCTTGTTTTTAGGGCCTACAGGTGTAGGAAAGACAGAACTTGCAAAGGCACTTTCAGAAATATTATTTGACGATGAAAAAAATATTATCCGTATAGACATGAGTGAATATATGGAAAAATTCAGCGTCAGCCGTCTTATAGGTGCACCTCCCGGATATGTCGGATATGATGAGGGCGGACAGCTTACAGAGGCAGTAAGAAGAAAGCCTTATTCTGTTGTTCTTTTTGACGAAATTGAAAAGGCTCACCCCGATGTATTCAATATATTATTGCAGGTTCTTGACGATGGACGTATTACGGATTCACAGGGCAGAACAGTTGATTTTAAGAACACTATAATAATACTCACTTCAAATTTAGGTTCTCCATATATCCTTGAGGGAATTGACGAAAACGGTGAAATATCTGACGAAGCACGTGAAAGTGTGGAAAATCTTCTTAAAACAAAATTCCGCCCTGAGTTTCTCAACCGTCTTGATGAAATAATCTTCTATAAACCTCTTGCAAAGACTGAAATTATGAGTATTGTTGACCTTATGCTTGCAGATTTACAGAAACGTCTTGATGACAAACATATTAAAATAAATGTCAGCGATGAGGCAAAGAATTATATAGTTGACTGCGGTTATGACATAAATTTCGGTGCAAGACCTCTGAGGAGATTTATTCAGAGAAATATTGAAACTCTTGTGGCAAAGAAAATTATAGGTGAAAATCTTTCCGCCGGTGATACAATCGACATAATATTTGAAAACGGAGAATTATTCGCACAATAAATCATATTATATTATACTCGGCACTCGGTGTGTGTCGGGTATATTTTTTTCTGAAAATACCCGAAAAAGCCCGTCTTTATAGATGATTTGAATAAAAAAATATCAGTATATAGCCAAATATCAGGCGTTTTGCGGTTTTTTTTCTAATTACTTGACAAATCGGAATAAAGGGTATATAATTCAAATTGTAAAATTTTATCAATGGAGGAAACAAAAATGACAAAAACTGAATTGATTAGTGCAGTTGCAGCTAAGACTAAGTCTACTAAGAAAAACGCTGAAACTGCTGTAAACACAATTTTTTCTATCATTACAGACGAACTTGCAAAGGGTGAGAAGGTGTCAGTAGTCGGATTCGGCACTTTTGAAGTGCGTGACCGTAAGGCAAAGCAGGTTATTAACCCTCAGACAAAGGAAATGATGACTACTCCCGCTTCAAAGGCTGCTACTTTCAGAGCAGGCCAGGCTCTCAAGAACGCTGTAAACAAGTAATTTTTTAAGGAGGCAAACATGGCAAGACCAAGAAAAAATGCAGCAGCCAAACCTGCTACTAAAACAAGCAGAACAAAAAAGTCTGAAGCTGTAAAGGCTGAAGAAGTAAAGACTGAAGCTGTAAAGGCTGAAGAAGTAAAGGTTGAAGAAGTAAAGACCGAAGAAACAAAGACTGAAGAAGTAAAGGCTGAAAAGCCAAAGGCTAAAACGACAAAAGCCGAAAAGTCAAAAGCTAAAGAAACAAAAGCCGAAGAAGTAAAGGTTGAAACTGCTGTAGAAACTCCTGACGAAACTGCAAAAGTTGAGGAAGTAGTTGTTGACATCCCTGTTGCCGAACCCAAAAAGACAACCACAAGAAAAACTACAGCAAAAAAGACAACTGCAAAGAAAGAAACAGAAACTAAAAAGCCCGAAGTTAATGTATACATTCAGCAGAACGGCGAAAAGTCGGTTTCTGAAATCGTTGAAACAGCAAAGAAACTTTCAGGTGTAAAGTCACCCAAGAAGATTGACATTTATATAAAGCCTGAGAGTAATGAAGTTTACTATGTTGTTGATGATGTAGCAGGTGTTGAACCTTTTGATTTACTCTGAAAAAAATAAAGTCTGCGGAATTTTCCGCAGATTTTTTTTGTAAGTATAAAAATGTTTAAGATTATTTTAAGAAATAGGTAATATAATCATAACCATAGAAAACGAAAATGCATTTTTAAAATAAAGTCTAAGGAGTATGATTTATTATGAAGAAAATTAAAAAAATTCTTGCCGGTCTTTCATCGGCTTGTATATTTGCCGCAGCTATGCCTGTATCTGCACTTGCAGTTCAGACAGATGAAACAAATGTTGTATACGGTGATTCAAATGAGGACGGAAATGTAAATATTTCTGATGCCGTTCTTATCATGCAGTCAATAGCAAATCCTGACGAATTTAAAATGACAGAGCAGGGAAAAAATAACGCTGATGTCTACAAAAGAGGCGACGGCGTTACAAATAATGACGCTCTCACAATTCAGTATGTTGAAATAAAAACTCTGACTGCTGAAGACCTCCCCGAATCATGGCTTGATGATGAACCCGTTTCAGACGGTACAAAAATTCATCTCAACGGCACTTCAATAGAAGTTGAAGGTGACTATGCAGAAGTAAACGGTACAACAGTAACTATAACTCATTCAGGAAGTTTCTATTTTGACGGAACTCTTGACGATGGACAGATAAATGTCAATGTTGCAGACGAAACAGCAGACCCCGAAACCGTTAAAATTTTCCTGAACGGCGTAAATATTACAGGTAAGTCTGCCCCTGCAATTCTTGTTACAAATGCAGAGAATACTTCAATAAATCTTATGGACGGCACGGAAAACTTTATTTCTGATGGTGATACAGCTTATGAAGGCGATAATCTCGGCGATGCGGTCATTGAGGCAAAGGATGATATTACAATTAAGGGCGGAGAACTTGGAACAGGTATTCTTAATCTTACAGCAAACGTTCAGGACGGTATTGTCTGCAACAATGATATTAAAGTTACAGGCGGTGTTGTAAATGTCACAACGTTTAACGCAACAGATGAAACAAACGGCATAAACGGCAAAAAATCACTTACTGTAAAGGGCGGTACGCTTAATGTTGATGCAGAGGGCGATGGCATAAAATCCTCAAAGGGAAATGTTTCCATAACAGGAGGAAATGCACGTATAAAGGCAGGAAATGACGCTGTACAGGCAGAAACTACTATTGATATTTCAGGCGGTACATTGATTGCAGGCGGTGACAAAGGTCTTACAGGCGTTGGCGGTGTTAATATAACGGGTGGTTATGTTCTTGCCACTGCTACTGATAATCAGACAGATACAGCACTGTTGACAGCTTCACAGAATACACTTATTTTCAACTGCATTGATGATACAACAAATAATGACGGTACATGGAAAAAAGATAATTCTGTTACTTACAACAGCACAACAACAGAATTTTTAAAGAAATATAAATATGTTCTTATTAGTGATTCAAGTCTTGCAGACGGTTCATATACTTTCAAAAACAACAGCACGGGCGGAAATTTCATTCATGATGATTCTGAAACATTTGACATAAAGTCGGGTGTAAACATTTTTGATAATGTAAATCCCGCAGGTGCATCAGGCGGAAATACTACTGTTGACCCGTCAGTTACTTCATATACTATATCACTTTCAGCAAATTCAATTGAAACAAATGCCCCCTCAGATGTTGCAAGTGTGGATAATAACGTCCTCACTATAAAAAAACCGGCAGTATTAAGTGTTTCAGGGGAAAACAATGGCGGACAGATTGTTGTTGATGTTGACAAAACCGAATACCCCGACGGCGTTGTTGAGCTTGACCTCATGAATGCAAGTATTTCAAATGATACTGTTGCACCGATTTATGTTGCATCAATCGGCGATGAAGTTCAGATAGTTGCAAAAGGCGATACAGTAAATACTATTTCTGACGGTACTTCACACACTGATACATATACAGACAGTGACGGAAATACAAATCAGATTGATTCGGCAATTTTTTCACGTGATGATATTAAAATAAAAGGCTCGGGAAGTCTTACTGTAAACGGCAATACTGCTGACGGCATTGTTTCAAAGAATGATGTAAAAATCTATAACGGCAATATTACTGTAAATGCAGTTGACGATGCTGTAAGAGGAAAAGACAGTGTTGTTATAGGAAATGATACTGCAACTGATTACAGTACACTTAATCTTGTTTTAAAATCTCAGTCGGGTGATGGTATAAAATCAACTGCAACTGATACAGATGAAAATAAATCATACGGCATTGTTATAATAAACGGCGGTACTATTGATATTGATTCTTATTCCGATGGTATTCAGGGCGAACAAGATGTTGTTATAAATGGCGGTAATATAAATATTCATACCTATGAGGGTTCAGAATTTACAAGCGGTTCATCTACAGGCTCAACAGGCGGAAGCCCGTGGGGCGGTGGAATGGGAGGCGGAATGCAGGAAGGAAATTCCAATAAAACTGACATTTCCGCAAAAGGTATAAAGGCTGTAGGTCTTTATGATACATCAGGCACTACATGGCAGAGCGGCGGAAACATTACTGTAAATGGCGGTAATATTACTGTTGATTCTTCTGATGATTCTCTCCACTGCGGAGGACAAATGAATATAAATGGCGGTATATTCAAACTCGCAACTGCTGATGATGCTATGCACTCCGACCATGACCTTATACTCGGTAAAAGTGGCGGTGCAAATAATGATTTTGAAGTATATGTTTCAAAATGCTATGAGGGCGTTGAAGGCGGAAATATCTATCAGTATAGCGGAACTGTAATAGTAAAATCAGGTGATGACGGTTATAATGCCGCAGGAGGTGCTGACGGTTCAGGCACAGGAAATAATACCGGCTGGGGACAAGGCGGTTTCGGTGGCGGAATGATGGGCGGTTCAAGCGGAAACATTCTCCATATTGAAGGCGGTATTGCAATTGTACAGTCCGCAAGCGGTGACCATGATGGTTTTGATTCAAACGGAAATGTCGATATTTCGGGCGGTATTGTAATTGCAAACGGTCAGGAACCGATTGACTGTGGCGACGGCTACAGTGAAAATATAACAGGCGGTACAGTTGTAGAATGTTCATCACAGGGAGCAGGTTCAATTTCTGCAAATACACAGTTTACAATTGCGAATGGTTCGGAAGTTGTTGTTTCATTCACAACTATGCAGGGAATGGGTTCACCGTCATTTGTAAGCGGAAGCGGTATGACTTGTTATACAGGCGGTACAATATCAGGCGGTACAGACCTTATTACATCTGATGATTCAATAACAGTATATTCAGACGGCACTATTTCAGGCGGTACAGAAATAAGTGCGGGTACAGGTTCAGCCGGTGGCGGCGGCGGAAACTTCGGCGGCGGTTTCGGCGGTCGTTGGTAATAATGAATCAAGAGAGGGTTTTAAAAAAATCCTCTCTTTTTTTGTTGACATGGTTTGTACAATCTGTTATTATAAAATAAGGTGATTTCTATGGGAAAACTTATTGAATATATAAAACAGCCTCTATGGAAAAACTGGTTTGTCGGTGAAAAAATCGGACAAGGAAATTATAGTGAAGTCTATAAAATATACTACGAAAATAAAATCTCCGCACTTAAAGTAAAGCCTGTTTTTGCAGACAGCATTGACAGCTTAAACAGAAAACTTGCTGTTGCGGAAATTGAATCAGATATTATGTACCGTCTTAAAAATTGTCCGTATATTGTCGAATATCAGGAAAAAGCAATACAAAAAATTGTAGATTTGGGATATATTTTTATGATAAGAATGGAATATGTCAGTCCGCTTACAGAGATTATGAAAAATTATTATATCATGTCAGAAAGAAGTATTATAAAAATTGCCCACGATATAGGAAAAGCCCTTGCATATATTCATGAAAACGGCATTATTCACTGCGACGTAAAACCGGCTAATTTTTTCTGTGATTTATCAGGCAATTATAAACTCGGTGATTTCAATATCTCAAAGTATGCAGATGAAAACAAGGGTATCGGCGGAACTAAAGGCTATATAGCCCCGGAAATTTCAGAATCGGGAGCAGTATGCAGTTATCAGACAGATATATATTCTTTCGGTGTAAGTCTTGTAAAACTTTCACATGGTATTGACGTTTCGGCAGAGTTTTTGAAAATTATAAATAAAGCCTGTGCTTATGATGTCATTGACAGATATAAAACAGTTGATGAAATGCTTTATGATATTGACAATATAAAAACGTATTATTACGTTGACCCTGCTGAATTTAGTTAAAAAATAAAAATATATTCTATTTTAAAAAAATCCCTTGACAATATTGCCTTTTTGTGATATAATGTTCTCTGTTAGCGAGGTGTGGCTCAGTTTGGTAGAGTACTACGTTCGGGACGTAGGGGCCGCAGGTTCAAATCCTGTCACCTCGACTGTAAAAGTGCCTGTATTTCAAATTTAGAAATACAGGCATTTTCTGTATCGGATTCAAAAATAATGTCTGAACGGCGTAATATATCTGAAACAATGATTTTCATTCGGGTTTTGTGAAAAGAAAATCAAAAGTTCCTTTTTCTGTTTCAAGGCAAGTTTCAAGAACGCCTGCATACATTTTCAATTTTCGGTACATACTTGCGTCATCAGACGGAAAAAAAGACCTGTTCAGCAGAAATGTAAGCATTGCAACAATCATTTCTGAACTTTCTTTCGGTGCTTCCGTGTGGACTGAACCATTTTTTACGCCGTCCTCAAGAATCTGAGTGAGAATAGGCGAAACTGTTTTTATTGCAGTCATCATCATTTTATAGTGTAGAACAATATCGTCCTGTACATGAAGTGAAATCATTACATTATGCCTGTTGTCGATAAATTCTTTTTTTATCATGGAGGCAAAAAGATGATGCATTTTTTCATAAGTCGTTTCACAGTTTTCAGTAGATGCAAAATATTCTTTTATTGCAATAGAGTAACTTCTTTCAATAACAGCGTCAATAATTTCATCTTTGCTTCCGAAGTAATAATATATACTTCCTTTGCCGATGCCTGCATTTTTTGCTATCATGTCAACTGTCATGTCTTTATTTGGTTCTTCCATTGAACACATAAGTTTTTCAGCCGAATTGAGTATAATATCAATCTTATTTTCTTTCACAGTGATTTTCCTTTCGTTTGATGTATTTCAAGTAGTCTGTGTGCTATTATAACATAAAAATATATTTTTTTCAAGTCAAAGTTATGAAAAAAGATACTTGACCAACGGTCGAAAACGTGATATAATAATATTAGTCCAAAATTCGACCGACGGTCGAAAATAATAAGAGGTGTAATTATGTCTAAATTATTATTGGGTGCAGTTCTTGCGGCAGGCGGTACTTATACTGCTTGTGTGGCAGGTGCGAAAACTCTGTTTAACCGTACAATTCCAAGACAAGACACTTTGAGGGTCAACCTTGACGAAATGGCAGATATGTCAAAGTGGGAGGAATACAAGAAATTCATGGTTCCTAATCGTGAATGGCTTGAAACTCAGGAAATGGAACATATAACCATTAAAGCACGTGACGGCATTGAACTCCATGCGGATTATTTTCCGGCAGAGGAAAAAAGCAATAAGCTTGTTATCTGCAATCATGGTTATACAGGACGTGGAATGAAAGACTGTTCATCAATCTCTGTATTTTTCCACAGAATAGGTTATGACTGTCTTATTGTTGACCACAGAGGACACGGAAACAGTGGCGGTGATTACATAGGTTTCGGAATACTTGACCGTTACGACTGCAAAAAATGGATTGAATATATTGACAAACGCTTTGAAAAAAGTAAACAGATTCTGCTTTACGGTGTTTCAATGGGCGGAACTACTATACTTATGACTTCCGCTTTTTCAGACCTTTCCGACTCTGTAAAGGCAATTGTTGCTGATTGTGCGTTTACTTCTCCGTATGAAGTATTTAAGCACGTTTTGAAAAAAGACTATCATCTTCCGCCTTTTCCGATAATGAATATCAGTAATTCAATTTGCCGTAAAAAAGCAGGGTACAGTTTTGATGAATATTCAACTCTTGACGCAGTACGTGAAACAAAAGTACCTATTCTTTTCATTCATGGTATGGACGATAATTTTGTACCGCTTTACATGACAAAGCAGAATTATGAAGCCTGTCAGTCTGAAAAGGACATGATGCTTGTCGAAAATGCCGGACATGGTGCTGCATATTATGAAAATCCGCCGGCTTATGAAGAAAAGATAGAAGAATTTACAAGTAAGTATATTGTATAATACAGGAGGAAAAAATGAAAGAATTAAATGTAAACGGTGCAGTGATGAAATGTTATCCTTTATGTGCTGCACAGAAACTCCATAATTACACCATTCGTTTTTGTCCTTCTCAGGTTCTCTGCATAGGAACGGGACTTTATGTTCAGCAGGAAGTTGATTTCGGACTTCTGAAAAGGGCAATATATAAGGCTTATGAGATGTTTGAAACAATGCGTCTGCGTTTCATTGAGGACGAAAACGGCGAAGTTTATCAGTATATTACACCTTTTGAAGAACGTGACATACCACTTTGTGATTTTTCCGACAGAAACGAGGAGGACGCACACAATGAAATGCGTAAATGGACTGCACTCCCGTTTGCGAGATATAATAGTCCCATGAATCAGGTAATAATGATAAAACTTCCGAACGGTTACAACGGTATTTATCTTAAAGTTGACCATATGACAATGGATTCAAGTTCAATTATAGGTTTCAACCGTGCAGTGCTGGAAATTTACTGTTCTATGAGATACGGCACTGAAATGCCGAAACCTATGAAGTCATATATAAAGCAACTTGAAAAAGACCTTGCATATGAGGCTGATTCTCCTGCAAGAAAACGTGACGAAAAATTCTGGAAAGAGGAAATTGAGAGAGATGAACCCATGTATACTGATTTTTCAGGGCAGGGCAGATTGCTTACACAGCGTCGTGAAAATAATAATCCTGATCAGAAGTGGGCAATGGTTGTTTCAAGAAGTCCGGAGGCTTCAATTTCTGTTTACTCTCTTGAAAAAGATGCATCAATGCGTCTTGTAAAGTTCTGTGAGTTGTATCACGTTCCTATGGCAAGTCTGCTTCTTATGGGTCTCAGAACTGTTCTTTCAAAGTTCAATGACAATGAAGAAGATGTTTCAGTAAAGACTTGTATTGCACGCAGAGGAACTCTTTCAGAAAAATATTCAGGCGGTACAAGAATACATTTCTTCCCTATGCGTACTATTATGAAACCTGAAATGACTTTCCTCGATGGTATACACATGATTCAGGCAGAACAGAATAAAATTTTCCGTCATGCAGATTATGACCCGATTGAACTTAATATTAAAAGGGGTCAGTACTGGAAATTAAAGCCCGGTGCAAGCTATGAAAGTATCAGTCTTACTTATCAGCCGCTTACAATGAATGATAACACAAAAGAAATGCCTGACATTCCGTACAAAAGTATGTGGTATACAAACGGAGTTGCAGGACAACCCCTGTATCTTACAGTAATGCATCGCCCTGAAGATAATGGTCTTAACTTCAACTTTGAGTACAGAAAGGACGCTGTCACAGAATACGAAATGCAATATTTCTATTATTATCTCTGCCGTGTTCTTTTCAGGGGCATTGAAGACAAAGACCGTACTATCGGTGAAATTCTTGAAATGATTTAAGGAGGTATATTTTTATGTTGGAAAAAATTAAGGAAATTATAGTAAACTATGTTGAAGTGAATCCTGACGAAATAACCGAAGAATCACGCTTTATTGAAGATATCGGTCTTAATTCGTATGACTTCATGTGTATGCTCGGAGATATTGAAACAGAATTTGACATTTCTGTTGACGAATCTGAAATTGTAAATATCCGCACTGTAGGCGAAGCAATCGCTTACTTTGAATCACTGAAAGGCTAAGGTGCTTATGAATAAGAATGATGTAAAAACCTTGCAAGAACTTGTTGTTGCTGCTGCTAATGAATACGGTGATAAAATTTTCATCAAGGAAAAAAAGGGAAAGGAAATTTCCGAAAAGTCATTCAATGACTTTTGCAGCGACATAAAGAAAATGATGTCATGGATAAATTCCGTATGTAAAAGCGAAGAACCCATTAAAGCGGCAGTTGTCGGCGGTTCAAGCTATGCATGGCTTGTCAGCTATTTCGGAACTGTATGCGGAGGAAATGCCGCTGTTCCGCTTGATGCACAACTCGCAAGTGCAGATATATGCGAACTCGTAAATCGTTCTGATTCTGAAATTTTCTTCTGCGATGCAAGACATGAAAGCATGATTCCCGACATAAGAAAAAATTGTCTGAATGTAAAGGAATGTATTTCATTTGACAAAGATTTTCAGAAAATTCTTGACGAAAATCAGCCGGAGGAATTTACTCCCGTAGACCCGTCCGCACTCGCTGCAATTTCTTATACTTCCGGCACAACAGGCAAAAGCAAGGGCGTTATGCTCCTTAACAGTAATCTTATTGACAACACTATGTGTCAGGACAACGAAAGCACTCAGCAAGACGTTATAATGTCTGTTCTTCCTATTCATCACATTTATTGTTTTACTTGTGATATTCTTCTTTCTATCCGTTATGGCACTGAACTTTGTTTCAATGATTCTATGATGAGAATACCGCAAAATCTGAAACTCTTCAGACCTACAGTAATACTTCTTGTTCCGATGATTGCGGAAACTATATACAAGCAGATAAAAAATGTTTCTGCATCAAAACCCGATATTCCGATAAGCAAAATCGCTCAGGACGTTTTCGGAGGCAGACTTAAAACAATATATAGCGGTGGTGCATATCTCCGCCCCGAACTTCAAAAGGCATATATTGACATGGGCTTTCAAATGGCTCAGGGTTACGGAATGACAGAATGTTCTCCGAGAATTTCAACGGGTGATAGATTTGATACTGAATGTGCGGGCGATGTAGGCGTAATTGTCAATGGCTGTCAGGTGAAAACAGTTGATGGCGAAATTTTGGTAAAAAGTCCATCTGTTATGGCAGGTTACTATAAGGACGAACAGGCAACAGCAGAGGCTCTCACTCCCGACGGCTGGCTTCATACAGGCGACCTTGGCTATGTAGGCGATAACAACAAGCTTTTCCTCACCGGCAGAAAAAAGAATCTCATTATTCTTTCAAACGGTGAAAACGTTTCTCCTGAGGAACTTGAAAATAAATTTGCCGGTTCGGACTATATTTCTGAAATTCTTGTTTACAGTGATGACAGCGTTATATGTGCTGAAATTTTCCCGAACACCGATTTATACCCCGATTGTTCATCAGAGGAACTTGAAACAAAGTTCCGTGAAGCTGTAGACAGCATAAATAAAACCGTTCCCCCTGCAAAGGCTATTCGCCGTCTGCGTATAAGAGACAAGGAATTTGACAAGACTGCTTCAAAGAAGATAGTCCGCAAACAGTCTGAACAGGGACGAATAATAAAATAAAAGGAGTATGATTTTTTATGACATACGAAGAAATTTTTGCAAAGTCAAAGGAACTTATACTTGCAAATGATGTTGAAGGTCTTGAGGGACATATTGCAGTACAAGTCAACATCACAGGTGAAGGCGAAGGTGCTTTCTATATTGAACTCAAAGACGGTAAGGTTTATGTTGAACCGTATGAATATTATGACCGTGACTGTATCTTTATCATTTCTGCAAAGAACTTTTTAAAGATATGTGAGGGAAAACTTGATGCAGTTGTTGCTTTCACTACAGGCAAACTCAAAGTTGAAGGCAGTATTGAAAAAGCTCTTGAATTTAGCAAGATTGTCAAGAAATTCCAGAAAAACAGCAAGTAATAATTTTAAACAGAATCCGATATTCGGGTTCTGTTTTTTTGTTGACAACTTCTGTCAAAAACAGTATAATTATAATATGGTATTATTTAAAATTATGAAAATAAGGAGAATTTTTTTATGTACGTACCAAACGAAAAACGTTATGAAAAAATGATTTACAACAGGTGCGGAAAAAGCGGTCTTAAACTCTCGGCGGTTTCTTTGGGACTTTGGCAAAATTTCGGGCATTCATGCAGTTTTGCCAACGCTGAAAAAATGGTACACACGGCGTTTGACCTCGGTATAACTCATTTTGACCTTGCCAATAATTACGGTGTTCCTTATGGAAGTGCAGAGGAAAATTTTGGTCATATTCTTGACAGGGGCATGAGAAAATACCGTGATGAAATGTGCATTTCCACAAAAGCAGGCTATGATATGTGGGCAGGGCCTTATGGCGACGGAAACGGTTCACGCAAATATCTCACCGCATCACTTGACCAAAGTCTGAAAAGAATGGGACTTGAATATGTAGATATTTTTTATCATCATGTTCCCGACCCTGAAACGCCCGTTGAAGAAACTGCACTTGCACTTGATAACGCAGTAAGACAGGGAAAAGCGTTATATGTAGGAATTTCAAACTATAATAAAATTCAGACAGCGGAAATTCAGCGTATATTCAAAGAATTGAAAACGCCGTTTATAATAAATCAGCCGTCTTATTCTATGTTAAACCGTTGGATTGAAAATGACGGTCTTGACGCTTATGCAAGTGAAAACGGTTTTGGACTTGCTGTATTTTCGCCATTATATCAGGGATTCCTTACAGACAGATATTTAAAAGGCATTCCGGAAGATTCAAGGGCATACAGCAAATCAGAATTGAAAAATCAGCTTAACGAAAGTATGATTTCAAAACTTAACAGACTTAATGAAATTGCTGTTTCAAGAGGTCAGACTCTTTCTCAAATGGCGTTGTCGTGGGTTCTGCACAATAAATCTGTAACGACTGTTCTTGTTGGTGCAAGCCGTCCCGAACAAATTTTACAGAATGTTGAATGTATAAATCATCTTGATTTCAGCACCGCAGAGATTGAAAAAATAGGAGATATTTTGAAATAATGGACAGGGATTTTTATTTATCATCACTTGACGGCGTTTCCGTTACACAAGAATATGATTTCTGTTATTCGGGAATTTTCGGCTATGCGGAAGTTATTGGCTGTAAGATTGTATTTTTCAGAAAAAACAAAAATGATTTACTGGAAGCTTTAAGTTTTGATGAAATATCCCCGAATGAATTTGACTTCTGTAATTATATTCTTGAAAAAATTGGTTTTCCTTTGAGATTCGGCGACAGTCTTGAAAAAATTATAAAGATTTTCGGTGCAGAAAGTTCCGTTGATACTTTTTTTGAAAATTATGACAGGTATAATTATTTTATTTCAGATGATTATTATTTGTCGTTTTGTGTTGGAAATGATATGTTAACCGGTCTGGAGATAATTTTCAGTTCTGAAATAATTGCGGAAATATCGGATTTTCGATAAATTTACTATTGACTTCACTGTAATATTAGTGTATAATAACGTTATAAATTATTATTTACCGTTACAGGGGGAATTTTATGCTGAAAGCTATATGTTCAAAAAAAGACCTCTCACTATGTGCATATTATGATTGCATATGTGATATTATAAATTCATGTGAGCTTGAACAACTTAAAGATATAACACACCATATTTCAACAACACGTTTTCAACATTGTCTGAATGTTTCATATTATAGTTATATAGTGTGTAAGAAATTCAGACTGAATGCACGTTCAGCCGCAAGAGCAGGACTACTTCATGACCTTTTCTATTATGACCGCAAGGAATATAATGCAATGCGTGAAAAGGGACAGTATTCACACAGCCTTATGCATTCCCTCATAGCTTTGCGGAATGCCTCACAAATTACAGATATAACGGAACTGGAACGTGATATTATTGTAAAGCATATGTGGCCGGCAACACGTCCGTTACCTAAATACATGGAAAGCTATGTTATAACCGTGATTGACAAATATTGTGCACTTCTTGAAGTCTGCATACCTAAAATATGTAGTATTCTTTCCACACGTCAACAATAAAAATATGAAACTGCTGTTTTATGACGGCAGTTTTATTTTTTTGAAAAATTATTGAAAAATTATTGAAATTTAATAAAAAGTATGATATAATAAAAAAATAGAATAAACGTTCATATTTTTTCTTATTTATAATACACCGAAAGGAGAAACTTTTATTAAATGAATACTCCCGATAATTATTCACAGACTGCTATAAACCGCTGGCGACTTGTTCTCGGAAGTCTTTCCGACAGACAGTTACAATTCGGCGGTGAAAGCCGTGAAATACAGAAATTCAATGATATGGAACAATTGCTTGACTATCTCTACAGCAGGTCACAAGGCGATGATGTACGTTCAGATGACAGGACAGGCAGTCTTGACGAAACTGTTCTTACAGCCGCAGAGTGGATTACAAAGGTACGGACACTTTTTCCTAATCAGACAGCCGAAGTCCTCGAAAAACACGCCCTCGAAGAATTTGAAATGACAGAATTGCTTACTGATAAAAAAGTTCTTGAACAAATGAAACCTGATATGAACCTGCTTAAAAGTGTTTTACAGCTTAAACACCTTATGAAAGGTGAAGTTCTTGAAACGGCAAAAAAAATCGCAAAACAAGTTGCCGACGATATAAGAAAGAAACTTGAAAACGATATACGTCGTTCAGTTCTTGGAAGAATAGACAGAAATTCTTCAAGTCCCGTACATTCTGCCCGTAATCTTGACATAAATAAGACTATTCGCCGAAATCTTAAAAATTATGATGTGGAACGTCAGCAGATTATGCTTAAAGATATATATTTCAGCAGTCGTGTCAGACGGTATAATAACAAGCATGTAATTATTGCCATAGATGAAAGCGGTTCAATGACGGGTTCAATAATATATAGTGCAGTAATGGCACAGATTATTTCAAATCTTCCTTTTGCTGAAGTAAAGCTTATTATATTTGATACAAGTATTGTTGACCTTTCAGACGAGGCGGACGACCCTGCACAAGTTCTAATGAGTGTACAGCTTGGCGGAGGTACTGACATAGGCAGTGCATTGGGATATTGTGAAAGCCTTATAGGAACGCCGTCGCATACTTGTGTTATAGTTGTTACTGATTTATATGAAGGTGCAGCAAGAAGCCGTCTGCTTAATATAAGTAAAAATATTATTGAAAGTGGTGCTAAACTTAATTTTCTTACTGCACTTGACGAAGAGGCACGCCCGTCATATGACAGAAATCTCGGACAGATACTTGCAAATATGGGGGCGTTTGTAGGGGCGTTGACTCCCGAACAACTCGGTAATTACATAGGAAGAATTTTTTCATGAAAGGAGGTCGAAATTTTTGGAAGAACTGAAAAAAGCCCTTGCTTTTGCAGACGAAAATTTTCTTGTCGGTCTTTCAAACAAGGGAACATATAAGCGTGCGTGTAAAGATACTGACGGTGCGGAACCTGATTTTGATTTGGGCGAAAATTCAGCAACAGTGCGTACAGGCGGTGAAACGTGTACAATAAATGTACCGCTTACCGAAAGTAAATGTACTTGTGTTGCAAGGGGAATATGCCGTCATATAATCGGAGCTGTACTTATACTTAAAAATAATATCACTCTTGACGTTACGGCGGAAATTCATGAAACAGTGCCGGAAGAAACACCTGCCGAAAAGCCTGAACCCGTTGCGGAAGTCAATGAAAAAAAGGAAGAAAAAAAGAAAGAGCAAGTTTCAGAACGTGATACCGAAAAAATCCATAAATGCGTTAAACAGTGTCTTGAAACTCTCGGAAGTATCTTGAAATACGGTCTTGTGCGTATACCTGACAATTTACCTGATGTTATTGAGGCTTCAGCCGTTCGTTGTCATTCGCTGAAAATGGCAGATGCGGAACGTGCATTGAGGGAAACAGGCAGTAATCTTTCAGACTGTATAGCAAGGCGTGCATCTTTCAATATAGAGAACTTTACCGCAAAATTATGCAGATGTATTGCTGTTCTTGAAATTCTTGAAACAGACTGTATTGAAACGGAACAACTCGGAACTTTCCGTCAGACGTACACCGCCTACAACGGAAAACTTGACATTATGCCTATAGGTCAGCGAAGTATAAAAGGAAGTGAATATGAAGGAGAGATTTACTATTTTCTGAATATGGACGTTTATGCGGAACATCGTTTTATGTCATTGTCAGATTTAAGACCCGTTTTTTATGACGATACAAAAAGGCATTTCAGAGGTGTAACTTATCCCTGGGGCATGGATTCACCAATGAAAGATATGATGCACCATGAAATGAAACTTGCAAATGCTAAAATAAGCGGAGGTAAATTATCATCTTCACAGGAAACACAGATTTTATCAGTTTGTAAAGCCGTTCTTGACTGCGACGAAATACGTGACATTATATATACGGATTTCAGAAAACTTGCTATAGAAATTTCTGAAAAAAACCCCGAAAACGAACTTGAAAAACTCTGTTTTGTACAGCCTGAAAAATGTGTTGAAAGTATGTTTGACAAATACAGTCAGCAGTATATAATTATTCTTGAGGACGTAAAGGGAAACAGCATTTCAGTGCGTGCGAAGTACCGTTCGGAAACGAAAAATTTTATAAAACTGCTTGAAAGTATAGGCGAAAAAATGCTTGAAAAGCCGGATAAAAACTATGTCTTTCTTGCATCTGCATATATATATGAAGGGGAACTTACTCTTTTTCCGATAGAGATATACGACTTTATAAAACCGCCCGTTTCCGAAGAGTACGAACTTCCCGAAAAGTATGAAAATATTGATGTTTCGGCAGTCTATGCGGACAGAATACTTTCCCTTTTTTCCGAAGTAAATGACATGATATGTGTTACTGTTCGTGGGGGACTACAGGCAGATATAAAAAATGACCATAAACTGGAAAATATTGCTTTCAACTATGGTTTAAAAGGGCTTAGCAGGCTTATAGGAGAATTTATGCAGTGTGCGTCATCGTATCGTCACAGTATCGACGGCAACAGCACGGACATTCTCTTTAAAATGCGTGAAATAGACGAATATATCCGTCAGGGTAAAAAACGTCTTGAAATTATCACATCATTATATAATATGAAAGGAAGTAAATAAAATGCTTTATTCAAACGGAAACACAACTGATTTTCCGAAACTTTCCGAAGCTATGAATGCTTTCGGCATAAGCCAGGAAACTATTCAAATTGCTGTTGAGTATCTCAACACATCAAAGGACAGAAACAACGCTTTGCTTGACAAAATACCAAAGCACAAACTTATAAACAGTGTGGATTGGAAAATACGTGACCAGCTTGAAAAAGCTGTAAAGCGTGAAATACTTTCGTCAAGAAATGAGGAACTTTTTGAGCGTTATATACTGCTTTCACAAGCTGTTTATGGTTCTGATGCATATATATTTATGTTTGATTCTGTAGGATTTTATGGTGGTGAATTTAAGAAATATGAGGAAAAATTTGTTAAAATTTTTTCTTCAAGATTCGGAGAAAAAGCAGAAGCTTGTGTTTTTGCAATATTTGATGCAGGTTTTTCGGGAAGATATTATGTTAACTCAAAATATAAAATAAAATCTCCTCAGACCTGCATTGATGCTGTTGAGTTTGTAAACGACGACCCTGCTATAGTTGCACAGCTTTGTGCATATGCTTTAAATCAATGCCCCATACCGGAAAAGAAAGGAGTAATAGAAAAACTAATTTCAAAGACAAAAACTGACCCTATTGTTGAAAAATCTCTTGAATACGTTCATAAACTTACTGACAGAATTTCTTATGATTTAGCAATTATAAATGCAGCAGGGGAGGGAGCTTATTTTTCGGACAAATGCCGTAAATATTTTGATTATGCTTCAAGAAAAGCCGGAGTGACTCAGGTTGCGGAATATGCCATAAAATATATGCCGTATCCTGACAGAGTTCTTGACATGATTGCCGAAAATCCGAACGAAATAGATTCTTCATATATAGCTTATCTTGTTGACAGATATATATATAATGATTATGTCAAAAAAAGTCTCGGCAAACTTGCTTTAAAGTATACTGATGAATATATAAAGGCAATGGAATTACGCCAAGATATTCTTAAAGCAAAGGAAATGAAAGATATTTTGTTAAAGGCAAATCCGAATGCAGATTATCCCGGCTGTAAAACAAAGGAAGACCGTATTCAGGAAAAAGCAAAGAAGCGTATTTCAAAAGTTTTAAGCGGTTTCTTCAAATGCAGTGATGAAGTGCGTAATTATCTTATGGGAAATGGAGATATAAACGATATTATCCCGCTTTTTGGTTCCAATGAAAGAATATCCTGCCCCGGTGAAAGAAGTAATTACAGCGTAGTTTACGGTTTTGATGACTTTATGAAACGTGTTGTTACACTGATAGCAATTTCCGGTAGTTATTACTCACAGAAGTTTTATGCAAATTTTGATATAAGAGAAAATGAAAAAACTTTTATAGATATTCTGAAAGAACAGAATGTTCCTGTAAATATAATCCTTGAAACACTCGGAGAATATGTTGACAGTATTTGGGAAAGAAAAGACGAAGTTATGTTGAATATTGCAAATGCCGTTGCAGAATACGCTGATATATTTGCAGATGTTGACATTAAAGGAATGAACGTAAATTCAAGATGGATATATATATCAGGTCTTGCAACAGCAGATGCAGATAAATATAAATCAGAGATTCTTGCAATTGCTGGTGACACAAGCAAAGTGATACAGCGTGTGTTGACAGACGTTATTTCCTCTAAAAACTGGAAAGATGATATTATTCAGCTTTTGCAGTCTAAAAAGGTAGGTATGCGTGAAATTGCTTTGTCGGCAATTGAAAAGAATAAAAATATCAACAGTTACCGTGAAGAACTTGAAAAGGCTTTTGCAAAGGAAAAGTCCGAAAAAGTCAAGGAAAAAATGGCAATACTTCTCGGCATGAACGTCGTTTCGGAAATAAGCGGAAATGATTCAGGAAAAGTTGATATTGTTTCAGGGCTTGTAAAGGGCATGAAGTCTAAAAAAGTCGCATGGCTTTTTGAACAGCCTTATAAAACTGTACATTTCAAGGACGGCGGTGAAGTTCCTGAAGATTATCTGAAAGCACTGCTTATAATCTATTCGGAAATGTCTTCAGTTTCAGTAAGCAAAACAGCCCTTGAATTTGCTGATAAAATAAACCCTGACGAACTGGGCATTTTTACACTTGATGTTTTAAGTCGTTGGATTGAAAAAGGTGCGGCTGCAAAAACAAAGTGGGTGCTTTGGTTCTGCGGAGTTCATGGCGGTTATGATACTATAAAAAATCTCATGTATTATATAAAAGAATGGTCAGAACATTCAAGGGGTGCGATAGCCTCTGAAGCGGTTTATGCAATGGCGGTCAACGGTAGTTCTGATGCTCTTATGAACGTTGACAGCATAGCACGCAAATTCAAGCACAGACAGGTACGCAGTGCCGCAAATCACGCTTTAGAAATAGCCTCAAAGGAACTCGGAATAACAAAAGAGGAACTTGGTGACAGAATCGTTCCCGACATGAATTTTGATGAAAATATGTGTCGTGTTTTTGATTACGGCAAAAGGAAATTTAATGTTTATCTTACTCCTTCACTTGAATTAGAGATTTACAACGGCGATAAAAAGGTAAAAAATATGCCTAAACCCGGTGTGAACGATGAAAAAGAAATTGCTGAAAAGTCGTACAATGATTTCAAGACAATGAAAAAGCAAATAAAGACAGTTATTGAAAATCAGAAAAGCCGTCTTGAATATGTTCTTATGTGCGACAGAAAGTGGACGGATGACGCATGGAAGAATCTTTTTGTAAAGAATCCCGTTATGCACTGTTTTGCAATCGGTCTTATATGGGGTATTTATGAGAACGGACAGCTTAAAGAAAGTTTCAGATATATGGACGACGGAAGTTTTACAAATATTGATGAAGATGAATTTGAAATTCCCGAAAATGCTGAAATAGGACTTGTGCATTCGATTGAACTCACCGACGAACAGCGTAATTTGTGGGCTGAACAGCTTTCAGACTATGAAATAATTCAGCCGTTCAGTCAACTCGGCAGACCGTTCTATAAACCCGACGAATCAGAACTTAAACAGGATTATATATCACGTTTTGACGGAAAGGAAGTAAGTGACTATACTCTCAGGGGCAAATTAACAAAACTCGGCTGGGAAGCAGGTACCCCGCAGGACGGAGGTTACTTTATGGAATTTGTACATAATGATGAAATTACTGTTTCAGAATCTTACAGCACGGAAATAGAGTTCAGCGGAATGTGCATTGATTTTATGCAGAATGAAATGATGACTCTCGGAGATTTGTTTTTCTATGACGGTCAGACAGAAAGGCATAAAATAAAAATCAAAGATGTAAACCCACGATATTTCAGTGAAATAATAATGCAGTTGACTATGGTTGCGGGAACTGACGAAAAATAATGAAAGGATATTATAAAATGGAAAAGAATTTAATTAAACCGCCTGTTGAAGTTCGATATGCAGATGAACTTGAACTGCTTGCAAAGTATGACAACGGAAAACGCCCTGAAAACTGGAAACTCTCCCCTAAAGCTGTAAGAACTTTCATTCTCGGCGGAAAAGTAAAGACTGACAGCGGAAATGTTGAGATTTCAAGAAAATTCTACGGTAACGACGCACTTGTTGAAAGGTGTATAATAACACTTGCCGGAAACCGTGGGCTTATGCTTGTAGGCGAACCCGGAACGGCTAAAACAATGCTTTCAGAACTTCTTTCAGCTGCCTGCTGTGGTTCAAGTACAAATACCGTTCAGGGAACGGCAGGCACAACGGAAGATATGATAAAATACAGTTGGAATTATGCACTTCTGCTTTCAAAAGGTCCGTGCCGTGAGGCTCTCGTTCCGTCACCTCTTCTTGTCGGAATGGAAAAGGGAATTTTCGCACGTTTTGAGGAAATAACACGTACACCTGCCGAAATTCAGGACAGCCTTATTTCAGTTATGAGTGACCAGATACTTAATATCCCCGAACTTGGTGATGAAGGTCTTGTTTTTGCCCGTCCCGGATTCAATATAATCGGCACGGCAAATACACGTGACAAAGGCGTAAATGAAATGTCAGGAGCATTGAAAAGGCGTTTTAATTTTGAAACGGTTGAACCTGTAAAAGATGTAAGACTTGAAAAGCAAATTATTATACGTGAGGCTCAGAACCTTGCAGAAGCAGGTCATATTGATATGCCTGTTGATACTGATGCGGCTGAACTTCTTGCTGTTACATATCATGAACTCCGTGAAGGCGTTACAGACAAAGGAACACGCATTGACAAACCATCTGCCGTTATGAGTACAGCGGAGGCAGTTTCTGTTTACTATCAGACTATAAGTCATGCCTGGTATTATGGCGACGGAAAAGTTGACCTTAACGTTATGACTGAAAATCTTCTCGGTGCGGTCTGCAAAGAAAACAAGGACGACCTCGAAAAACTTAAAGGCTATTTCCGTACAGCAGTAAAAGAAAAAGGTAAAGTTGGTGGATTATGGAAAAAATACTCGGAAACAGCGAAATTGCTGAAATGATTCCTTTTGACTTATCGGAAAAACTTTTGCTTTTTCCGGTACGTCATCATAGCCCGGCTTGTTCATATCAGCTTATAAGAACGATAAATGAATATAAACCCGATATAATTCTCATTGAAGGCCCTGAAAACGCAAACAGTCTTATATCAGTTCTTACAGATAACAATACAAAATTGCCTGCGGCGGTTTACTATTATTACAAAGACAGTAAAAAACTTGTCAACGAAAGTGCGGAAGATTATAAATGTTATTATCCTTTTCTTTATTCGTCACCTGAATATAACGCAATGAAACAGGCGAAAATGCTTGATATTCCTGCGGAGTTCATTGACCTGCCGTATTGTGACATACTCATAAATACGGCAGAACAGAAAGGCTTGCGTAAAAATACCGAAAAACACAGCTATGCAGACGATTCATATCTTGCACAAAGTAAATTCTATGAAAAAATCTGTAAAGAAACAAATGTCCGCAACTTCGACGAATTTTGGGAAAAATATTTTGAGATAGCCGGAATTTTTCTTACTCCTGAAAAATTCGTGAAACAACTCCATACTTACTGTATAATAACACGTCTTGAAACTTCAGAAGAGGAAATGAAAACGGACGGTACATTCGCACGTGAAAATCATATGGCACAGCGTATCACGGAAACTATGCAGAAATATGAAAAAGTTCTTGTTGTTACGGGAGGTTTTCACAGTCTCGGAATTTACAGTCTTATTAAAGGCGGAAAGATAAAACCGACTAAAATCCGTAAAATTCCCGAAAATCTTCATGGCTGTTATCCTATGGCTTATTCTTATGAATCAGCCGACGCACTTCACGGTTATTCTTCAGGAATGAGTTTTCCGTATTTCTACGATACAATAATAAATAATCTTCTTAAAAATGATTCTCCTGAAAATGTCTATAATAATCTTACTCTTGACTTGCTTGTGCGTACTGCAAAACAGACAAATAAGAAAGATATTCCCGTTTCTATTGCAGATGTTTCTTCAGCAAAAACTCTTATGGACGGTCTTTCAGCTTTAAGAGGTTCAAGGGAATGCGGAATGTATGAACTTTTTGACGGTGTTACAAGTACTTTTATAAAGGGTGAAAAAACTGTTTCATCTTCTTTGCCTCTTGATATTCTCAGACAGCTTGCAACCGGAAAAGATGTCGGATTTATAGGCGACAAAAACCATGTCCCTCCTCTTATAACGGATTTTGAGGAACAGAGCAATAAATTCCGCCTTAAAATAAAAGACGTTATGCCGAATGATATTGAATTATCAATTTTCACTAAACAGAAAGATATGGAAGTAAGCCGTTTTTTGCATAGAATGGAATTTCTTGAAACAGGATTTGCACAAATGAAAAAAGGCCCTGACCTTCATAATAACAAGGGAAGAAGCCGTGTGCGTGAAGAATGGCGTTACAGGAGAACTCCCGATGTTGATGCAACTCTTATTGACCACACAACAGACGGTTTCACAATTGAAGAAGCGTGCAGTACAACAGCAGTTAAAAAACTCCGTGACGAAATGCGTTGTTCATCTGCCGCACAAGTTGCTGTTGACTGTTTCCTTATGGGAATTACTCTTAAAAAAACGGAGCTTGACCTTATAGACGAAATTCTTACAGCGGACGGTGATTTCTTTTCAGTCGGAAACGGTCTGCGTTATTTTGAAACGCTTTACAGTTTACAAGAACTTTATGGTTTTTCCGATATATCATCGCTTGATTATATAAGACAGTGCTTTGAAAAGCTGATAATTTCATTGCCGTCAATGGTGAATGTTGCATCTGAACGTGCAGACGAACTTATTTCAATTATGAAAAGTATGTACGGCATTGCAGGAAATATTCTTACATCTGAACTACCTGTATTTGAGCAGGCTTTAATAACTATGGCAGGGGCAGATGATAAAGAAGCATCAGTATATGGGGCAGTGTCGGGTCTTTTGTATGCTATTGATTCTTCAAGAAGAACGGACGCTGAAACGGCAATGCGTGGTTATCTTATGGGAAGTCTTGAAATAAAGAAAAAAGGTGCTGACTTTTTGAAAGGTCTTTTCTGTACTGCACGTGATATTATTCTCTCTGATGATTCTTTCCTGAAAATGACTGATAAACTTATAACGGAAATGGAATATGATGATTTTCTTGAAATTCTGCCGTCAATGAAACTGGCATTCAGCTATTTCACACCGTCTGAAATTCAGGATACCGCAAAATCAGTTGCGGAAATTCATAACGTGGAAAAAAAGGACATTCTCAACACTAAGGCGGTTGACGAAAATCTGTTTCTGTTCGGTGAAGAACTTGACATGGAAATATGTAGAATCATAGGCATATAAGGAGGCTGTTTATGAAAGGAAAACTCATTGTAATAGAGGGGCTTGACGGAAGCGGTAAATATACACAGACTGTAAAACTGAAAGACTATTGCGAAAGTATCGGAAAATCCGTTAAAATGGTATCTTTCCCAAATTATGGGAGTCCATCGTCATCACTTGTAAAAATGTATCTTAAAGGGGAGTTCGGGAAAAAGGCTGATGCGGTAAATCCTTATGCCGCATCTTGCTTTTATGCGGTTGACCGTTTCGCAAGTTTTAAATCTGAATGGCATGAATTTTATGAAAACGGCGGTATTGTAATAGCTGACCGCTATACTACATCAAATGCAATTCATCAATGTTCAAAACTAAAAAAAGATGAATGGGACAGTTTTCTTGACTGGCTGTTTGAATTTGAGTATAAATATATGGGCATTCCCGAACCGGATACTGTAATTTATCTGCGTTCAGAACTTGAAATAAGTCAGAAACTTATTACATCACGTTATAAAAGTGATGAGTCAAAAAAGGATATTCATGAACGTGATGTTGAATATCTGAAACGTTCCGAAATGTCTGCTGATTACTGTGCATATAAACTCGGCTGGAATACTGTTGAATGTATAGAAAACGGTAAAATGCGTTCTGTAGATGATATTTTTAACGAAATAAAAAAACTTTTACATTTCACCGACTGAAAAAATGACTATTGCGATATATAAACCATATTATAATTAACACCTATTGTAAAATATGACGAAAATAAGCCGAATTTAAAAAAAGACTTGATTTTTATTGAACTATGTGATAAAATAGAAAAAAGCGTTAAAACAGCATTTTTTGCATGAGATTGTTTGAAATTTGTCAAACGTTAAACGAAATACCACCACTTCTATAAGTGGTGGTGTTTATACTATTGATTTTCAGTGAAGAATATGGTATAATAAAAGCAGAAAACAATTCTGATTTACGCTAAAAAAGGAGAGGAAAGAAATGTATTTGTAGAATTTTTACATAACCACCTTGACATGAATGGTTTACCATGCTGAAATGAAAGAAAGCGTTATAAAAAAACAGTATTTCCTGTAATATATGGAATTGTTTAAAATTTATTGACATTATTAAAGCACTGTGTTATAATGTTTTTATCTTTAGAACAATTGCTGTTATGAAAATAGAAAATTGATGACGCTTATGTTAATGTACTATAAATGAATCTGATTTATTTTTACAGAGGGGGAATATTATGCAGGCTACTTTTTTTAATGCCGGAAATGAAACTGTTAATGACAGTAAATTCGCCGAAGTAATTCAAGAATCATGCAAAATTAACAGAGAAAATAGCAAAAACGAGGGCGTTACGGATTATCCGAAACTTAATTTCAGTGAAAGAGACCTTGAACTCCTCAGTATGGGAGTAAAAGAAACTTTAAAGCATTCCAATGTGAAACCGGCAGGAACATTGACATACAGAATTTTAAAAAGGGCATTTGACATAGCAGTTTCGTCCGCCGCTCTTGTTGTTTTGTCAATACCGGTTGGTGCTGTTGCACTTGTTATCTATCTTAATGACGGAGGAAATCCTATTTTTACTCAAATACGCCTTACAAAAGACGGCAGACCTTTTAAAATGTACAAACTTCGTTCCATGTGTATGGATGCTGAAGAAAAATTTGTAGAAGTTCAGAAAAAAAATAAATGTGACGGACTGGCGTTTAAAAGCGATGATGACCCGAGAATCACACCAATAGGTCGTTTTATCAGAAAAACTTCAATTGATGAAATTCCACAGCTTTGGAATGTTCTGAAAGGCGATATGTCAATAATAGGACCCCGTCCGCCACTTCCGAGAGAAGTTGTTCTTTATACTCCCGAACAGATGAACAGATTACTTGTAAAAGGTGGTCTTGCGTGTATCTGTCAGGCGGAGGGCAGGAGTGAAATGGCTTTTGAAAAGTGGGTTCAGACCGATATTGAATACATAAAGAAAAGAAGTACTTTGCTTGACCTTAAAATATTGGCTAAAACAGTTGTTGCAGTTATAAAGGGAAAAGGTGCAGAATAATAAAAGCCGGACAGCTTATATAAACTGTCCGGCTTGTCTTATGTCAATTTAACCTTAATCTTATTTTATTTATCATAGAATAGATTTCTTTTGTTTTTTCTATTGTATCATTATAGCCGAGTTCAATATCAGATTTTACTTTCTGCGGATTGAGATTGATAGTACCGCTTACAAAGTCGCCGAGGTCTCTTGATGGTATAATATTTATAATATCTGCATCTTTCATGCGGTACTGATTTGTAATGTCGGCATCATATTTAAGATGTACGGCAATAATTGAACGACAACCGTTGTCATATATGAACGGAACAGGCGTATTTCCCTCATTTTTTATTCCGCCGTCTGAATAATATTCTCCGTTTATCTCTATACCTCCGGCAATTCCGGTATAAATTACAGGAAGTGCAGAGGACGCAAGAATGATTTTCTTTTTTATTTCATTCTTATAGCTGTTAAGGTTAAAATATTTTATATCACCGTAACTGTCACTGCACGCAACATAAATTCTGCGGTGCAGTCTGTTGAAGTCAACATTTTTGTCTATAAGATGTGAAATTTTGTCCTGATTTATCGGCAGACCGTGTTTCAAGAAGTCAATCAGCGGATTTTCCTTTCTCATTGATTTTATAAAACTTGCACTTCTGAGAACAAAATTGTCAAATATATTATCGGGTTTTATTCCGATGTAGTCAGGGCTGTTATAGTCAACCAACAGGGGAGATTTTGCAATTCTCTGTTTGTCAATATTGAACATATCTGAAAATTTCAAGTTATGCCAGATATTTTCAGAGTAATCCGCCCCCCTGCTTTCAAAAAGTACTGCATTCAATGCACCTACGGAAGTACCGGCAATAACGTCTATATATCTTGTTGCACCTATAGCGGAAAGTGCCTTGTATACGCCTGCTTCATAAGCACCTTTTGCACCTCCTCCGCTGAGGACAAGACCTATTTTTCCTGACATATTTTCTCCTTTTATTTCAGTGAATTTACAAATTTTTCAAAACGTTCCATAGCTTCGGCGGTTCTCTGTCTGTCGCCAAAAGCTGTAAGCCTGAACCAACCTTCGCCATTTTTGCCGAATCCTGCACCGGGAGTACCTACAACTGCAATTTTTTCAAGCATGAGGTCAAAAAATTCCCAGCTTCCCATATTATTCGGACACTTAAACCATATATAGGGTGAGTTTACTCCTCCTGTAAACTTTATGCCGAGTTTTGTCATAGTATCAGAAATAATTCTTGCATTTTCCTGATAGTATGAGATATTTTCGTGAATTTGTTTCATTCCCTCATCAGTGAAAACTGCTTTTGCCGCACATTGTACGGGGTAGGAAACACCATTGAACTTACTGCCTTGTCTGCGTCCCCAAATTTGCGAAACTGAAACAACAGTACCGTCTGATGCTGTCACTTTAAGAGCATCGGGAATTACTGTATAGCCGCATCTCATACCCGTAAAACCTGCCGTTTTTGAGAGAGAACACATTTCTATTGCGACTTCCTTCGCACCGTCAACGCAAAAAATACTTCTTGGAACGTCAGGGTCTGTAATGAAAGCCTCATAGGCTGAATCGTAAATTATAATGGCATTATTTTTCTTTGCGTAATCAATCCATATTTCAAGCTGTTTTCTTGTATATACTGAACCTGTCGGGTTGTTCGGGGAACAGAGATATATAATATCCGCATGAACGTCATAGTCGGGCATAGCGGCAAAACCGTTGCTTTCGTTTGAGTCGGCGTATATAATTTTACGTCCGCTCATAAGGTTTGAATCGACATAAACGGGATAAGCAGGGTCTGTTACAAGAATAATGTTGTCATTTCCGAAAATGTCAACGATATTTCCGCAGTCGCTTTTTGCACCGTCATTTATTCTTATTTCGTCGGGTGAAATGTCTGCACCAAAACTCTTATAATAGTCAGAAACGGCTTCTTTCAGGAAATCATAGCCCGCACCGCTGTCCTCATATCCTTTGAAAGTTTCTTTTACGCCCATTTCGTCACAGCCTTTTTTCATTGCGTCGATTACGACAGGGGCAATCGGGAGTGTAACATCACCGATACCCATGCGGATAATATCGGCATCGGGGTTAGCCTGTTTAAAGGCATTTATTTTTTTTGCGATATTTATAAACAAGTAATTTTTCTCAAGTTTGAGAAAATTTTCATTCAGTTTCGGCATATAATATTCTCCTTTTTCTTATTGATAAATTCATCTGAAATAGTTCCTTCACAAATATACTCTGCTTCTCCGGTCATCATTACAGTACCGTCAGACTTATAGATAATACGTAAGTCACCGCCTCTGAGGTGAACAAGTATTTCTTCATCTTGTCTGCATATACCGTTAAGAACTGCCGCAACAACTGTTGCACAAGTTCCTGTACCGCAAGCGAAAGTTTCACCGCTTCCCCTTTCCCATACACGCATTTTCAGCGTATGGCTGTCAATCACTTCAACAAACTCTGTGTTTACACGGTCGGGGAATATTTCATGATTCTCAAATGAAGAACCTATTTTTTCAAGGTCAAGACTGTCAATATCGTCCATAAATATAACGGCGTGCGGGTTGCCCATAGAAACGCAGGTCATTCGGAAAGTTTTTCCGTCAACCTCAACAGGCTGGTCAATAAATCTGTCAAGACTGCTTTTTACGGGAATGTCTGACGGTTTCAGAATTGCCTTTCCCATATCTACCTGAACAAGAGAAACTTTGTTGTCTTTCAGGAAGAGTTTAAGATATTTTATACCTGAATTTGTTTCAAGAGTGATGTCTGTCTTGTCAGTAAGCCCCATATCGTATACATACTTGCCTATACAGCGTGTGGCATTACCACACATCATAGCTTCAGAGCCGTCGGCATTGAATATACGCATACGGAAATCAGCCTTTTCAGACGGCATAATAAGAACAAGACCGTCAGAGCCTATGCCCTTATGTCTGTCACTTACGATAACAGAAACTTTTTCAGGTTCTGTGACTGTTTCTTCAAAGCAGTTCACATAGATATAATCGTTGCCTATGCCATGCATTTTAGAAAATTTCATATTTATTTCTCCTATCTGTAACTCATTAAGAGTAGAAACGGAAAAAAATGCTGATTTTTTCCGTTCAGATATATTATATAACATTTGTCATAAAAAATCAAGAGTTTTTTTAAAGGTGTTATAATTCATATATAAGCTTGTTTTTTGAGGATAGCTGTTATAGTACGTCCGATAATGGTCAGATAATTCAGGTCAGAAACAGCCCATTTTTTGAAACGTCCTATATAACAAAAAGAAATCATACCTTTTATAATGCTGTTTTCCGTCATAAGATACTGTACAGCACCGCCTATGTTCTGTTCTGTAAGCTGAATAAATGCATTGTCATCACGTCCTTCAAGTTCGTTTACATTATCTACTGCAAATATACCGTCCCCCGAAAATCTTTCTGTATAGTGGTTCTCAAAAAGATAAGAGGCATTTTTTGATGAGGAGTTTCCGCAACTTAGTATAAGGTTCATATCTTTTCCTGCAAAAATGCATATATCATCAATTTCAAATTGCAGACGTATCTGTTCAAGCAAAACTGAAATATCGGGAATATTTCCGAATACAAGATTTTCAGCAAGCTGACCTATAAATGTTAGTTTTTGTGTACTTTGTTTTTTATCACTCAAAAAAGCTATTTTGTTTTCTATATCTTTTTTAATAGTGCCATGTTTGTTTACATCATATATTACATAACGATTTTTGCCTTTCTGCTGTGCAATATAGAGTGCCTTGTCCGCCTGCATGAAAAGTTCGTCATAGTCGGAACTGTCAACGGGATAAGTTGAAACGCCCATTGAACAAGTAAGTTTCAGGTTTTCAAAGCGGTCAGAAAAAGCCCATTCTGTTTTTGTCCTTATTGCCCTGAGAATGCCACGCAAGTCTGTTTCATCTTGTGTATCTTCAAGAACTATAAGAAAACCTGCACCCGTAATTCTGCCTGCAATTCCTCTTGTACCTATTTCATTTTTTATTATTCCTGCAACAGTGAAAATAACTTCATCACCGAAAAGATGCCCGTAACTGCTTACTGTTTCGCTGAAATCGTCTATATCAAGCAGTACAAGGTTAATATTGTGTGACGGTTTTTCAGATAGTATTTCCATTGCATAAGAAGTGACTGCACGCTTGTTAAGAACTCCTGACAATGAATCTCTGTTTGCTTCAATGGCAGGATTTATTTCTTTTGACTTATGCCCCGAACTTACAACGGAAATTATTCCGCTTACTTTTTTTATATCGGGGTCATCATGGCGTGTTATACCCCTGAAAAGGCATAATTCCCGTGATTTTCCGAAAGTGAGAAGTGAAGATTCAAATTCATAGTCAAATCGGTAAACACCGTTTTTTATGTCATTGCAGAGATTATTGAAAGTTTCCGTATAGCGTGACGGAATATATCCCGATTCAGCGGAATTTTTCTGCCATTTTTCAAGTTCCTCATCAATAAGGACTACTTCACGGTAACAGTCAAATATGTATATTCTTATTTTTTTTGTTTCAAAGCTGTATTCAAATGCAAGGTCATTTATAAGGCTTAATATATGGCGGTATTCGGAAATTTTTCTTTCCCTGCTGTAAGCGAGGGTTTCAAGTGAAAATATATCGCTGAAAATTATGCTGTAAAGTGGTTCATCAATGCTTGAAATCATTCTTACAGATGCAAGAATCCACCTCAGATAATTATTTATTCCTTTCATTCTTATAACCGTTTTTGCCGTACCGCCGTTTTCAGCAATTTTCAGACACTCTGAAATACGTTCAAAATCGTTTTCATCTATTGTTCTCTTTATTGAATATATAACGTCGTTACCAAAATAGCGGAAAAAAGATTCGTCCGCCCTCTGCATATGGAAACTGCTGTCTATTATGACTTTTCCGACACTGTACATTTCTTCATTTAGAAAGCCGGGTAAACTGTTCATGAAACTGCCTCCTGAAAATTATTCATCTTCATAATTATCATTATCATCATAATCTTCTTCATCATCGGTTTCAATTTCAGTCATGGCAATTGAACGTTCACGTTTTTCAAGTATTTCAAAAATGAGTTTGTATGCTGTTGCGGCAATCGGAACACCGAGTAACATTCCGAGTATATTGAAAAGTCCTCCGCCCACAGTTACGGCGGCAATTACCCATATTCCCGGCAGACCTACAGATGAACCGACAACTTTCGGATATATTAAGTTTCCCTCCACCTGTTGCAGAATAACAAGGAAAATTAGAAAAATAAGTGCCTGCATAGGATTTACCGTGAAAATTATAAATGCACTTATTACAGCACCTAACAACCCGCCAACAATCGGAATAAGCGAGGTAACGCCGACAATTGTCGCAGCCATAGCACTATAAGGCAAACGCATAATAGTCATTCCTATAAAACAAAGTGAACCTATAATAATACCTTCAATAAACTGTCCGACAAAAAAATTTCTGAAAGTTTCGTTTGCTGTTTCAAAGATATGATTTATACGTCTGTTTGCCTTATTGCCGAGATATGCTTTCTGAAAACGTGATATATCTTTTTTCAGTTTGTCTTTGCGGAGAAGAAGATACAACGCAAAAATAATGGCTATTACAGTGTTAGTTATCAATAACACAGTTGAACCTATAAATGAAATTACAGAATCAAATATATCATATGCACCGTTACCCACTTTTTCGGTAATGCTCTGAATATCGGGTTCAAATCTGTCTATGAAATTCTGTATTTCGGGGTATTCTTTAAGCGTAGTTTTTGCGAATTTCTGTATTTCCGAAAAAAACGGCGGTATTTCGTCATAAATAATTTTTACGGCTTTTACAAGTTCGGGATATACTATATTTAAAATAAGTGCAATAATTACAGCGGCACTTGCAAATGAAAGTATGGTGCATACGGGACGGCGTGAACTGTTTATGAAGTCTGAATTTCTTTTCGGGAAATAGTGCTTTTCATAGAACGTCATAAGAATATTGAATATGTATGCAATTATACAGCCCGTCAAAAGAGGTACGCAAGCACTGAAAGCATTTTTCAGCAGTTTCGATATTACGGAAAAATTTCTTACCGCAATGCATACCGCTAAAATAAGTACTGCAATAAAACAGTATCGTTTGATGTCTTTTTTCTTCATATAAAAATTACTCCTTAAATTGAACTTAATATTCTTATTATAATATATATATGTGATAATGCAACTATAAAAAATGTTAATTTTTAGTGAATTATTAAATTCTTTGAACTCTTGACCGAAATAATGCATTTGTGATATAATAGTAATAATATAATAAATAATATTGGAGTGATATTTTTTGATTTTAACTGTAACGCTTAATCCTGCTGTTGATTGTTTAATGGGAGTTTCCGACTATCACGAAAATGCAGTAAATCGTGCGGACTATCAGCAACTTACAGCAGGCGGAAAAGGTATAAATATATCTGTTATTCTGCATCGCCTCGGAATAGAAACAAAGGCTTTCGGATTCTGCGGAGGGGAAACGGGAAAATTACTTTGCAGTCTGCTTGACGGCATGGAATGCCCTCATTCGATGACATGGCTCGAAAATCAGCTTACAAGAATAAATGTAAAACTGCGTTGTGACGGAAACGAAACGGAAATAAACGGAAAAGGGGCTGAAATAGCACCTGATATTCTCGAAAATTTCATTGAAAAAATTGAAAACGAACTGAATGACGGCGATATTCTCGTACTTGCCGGAAGTATACCGTCGTCTGTTCCGTCGGATATTTATGCACGCATAATGAAAAGGCTTTACGGCAAAAATATCCGCATAGCTGTTGATTCGTCGGGAAAACCTCTTGCAGAAATTCTTCCGCTGAAACCGTTTCTTATTAAGCCGAATAATTTTGAACTCGGAGAAATTCTCAACAGGGATATTTCAACACGTGAGGAGGCTTTTGGCGGAGCGTCTGAACTTCAAAAACTCGGTGCAGGAACTGTTCTTGTTTCACTTGCGGAAAAAGGTGCTGTTCTTCTCACTGAAAACGGGGAAAAATATGAAGTTTCAGCACCGCACGGAAAAGTAAAAAATTCTGTAGGTGCAGGCGATTCAATGCTTGCAGGTTTTCTTGCCGGACTTGAAATGACGGGCGATTATTATACGGCTCTTATGCTCGGAACGGCTTCGGGGAGTGCTACGACGTTTTCGGGAGGGCTTGCAGAAAAGCATGAAATCAATGAACTTTTCCGAAAAATATATCCATGTGCAAAATCTCTGTTTTAAACAAAAAAATATAATATTTTTTAGTAAATTTCAACAAATAAATTGCAAAAAATATACAAATTATGAATAGACAGACCGAAAAAATCCCTATTTTACGATGCCTGACGGAAATAATTAATTATTATATTTTTGTAAAAAATTGCTGTCGCTGTTAACCACGGTTAACAAAATTATTGACATTTAATAACCGTTGTGATAATATAAAACTGGATAAAATATTCTTTAAAGGAGCTTTAAATAAATGAATATGGAATTTGCAAAAGAATGGGAAGGATTCACTCCCGGCAAATGGAGTCTCGATGTTAATGTCAGTGACTTCATTAAGAAGAACTATACCCCTTATGATGGTGACGAAAGCTTCCTCGCCGGCCCTACAGAGGCTACTACAAAACTTTGGGAGCAGGTTATGGAACTCACCAGACAGGAACGTGAAAAAGGCGGAGTTCTTGATATGGATACAAAAATTGTTTCCACTATCACATCTCATGATGCCGGCTATCTCAACAAAGACCTTGAAAAAATCGTTGGTGTTCAGACAGATAAGCCTTTTAAGCGTTCACTTCAGCCTTTCGGCGGTATCAGAATGGCTGTTAAAGCTTGCGAAGAAAACGGATACAAAGTTGACGATGAAGTTGTAAAGATTTTTACAGAATACCGTAAAACACACAATCAGGGCGTTTTCGATGCATACACACCTGAAATGCGTATGGCTCGTAAGTCCGCTATTATTACAGGTCTGCCGGACGCTTACGGAAGAGGTCGTATCATAGGCGACTACAGAAGAGTTGCACTTTATGGTATTGATAACCTTATTGCTGACAAAAAACATCAGATTGAAACATCTCTTGTAAGAATGACTTCAAAGAATATCAGACTCCGTGAAGAACTCGCAGAACAAGTTCGTGCTTTAGGTGAACTCAAAAAACTCGGCGAAATTTATGGTTTCGATATTTCAAGACCTGCAAAGAATGCACAGGAAGCTATTCAGTGGCTCTACTTCGGCTACCTTGCAGCTGTTAAGGAACAGAACGGTGCAGCTATGTCACTCGGACGTACTTCAACTTTCCTTGATATTTATATTCAGCGTGACCTTGACAACGGTGTTATTACTGAAGAAGAGGCTCAGGAACTTATTGACCACTTCATTATGAAACTCCGTATCGTTAAGTTTGCAAGAACTCCTGAATACAATTCGCTCTTCTCAGGCGACCCGACTTGGGTTACAGAGTCAATCGGCGGTGTTGATGTTGACGGTCATCACCTTGTAACAAAGAACAGTTTCCGTTATCTCCATACTCTTGAAAATATCGGTACTGCTCCCGAACCGAATATGACTATTCTCTGGTCTCAGAAACTCCCGAGAAAGTTCAAGGAATACTGTGCTAAGATGTCTATAAAGACTTCCTCAATTCAGTATGAAAACGATGATATGATGAGAGTTACTCACGGTGACGATTATGCTATTGCTTGCTGTGTATCTTCAATGAGAGTCGGCAAGGAAATGCAGTTCTTCGGTGCAAGAGCT
Source organism: uncultured Ruminococcus sp. (assembly GCA_947627175.1). Taxonomy (GTDB): domain Bacteria; phylum Bacillota; class Clostridia; order Oscillospirales; family Ruminococcaceae; genus Ruminococcus. The sequence continues at coordinate 154,266 of CANQVA010000001.1, read as the reverse complement.
AACCTTGCAAAATGTCTCCTCTATGCTATCAACGGCGGTGTTGATGAAAGAATGAAGGTTCAGGTAGGCCCTAAATACAGACCTGTTGAAGGCGATTACCTCGACTTTGACGATGTTTGGGAAAAGTACCAGAATATGATGGAATGGCTTGCAGGACTTTATGTAAATACTCTTAACATTATCCACTATATGCACGACAAGTACAGCTATGAGAGAATACAAATGGCTCTTCATGACAGAGACGTAAAGCGTTATTTCGCTACAGGTATTGCAGGTCTTTCAGTTGTTGCAGACTCACTTTCAGCTATTAAGTATGCTAAGGTTAAGTGTATACGTGATGAAGATGGCGTTGTAGTTGACTATGAAGTAGAGGGAGATTTCCCGAAATACGGAAACAACGATGACAGAGTTGACGACCTTGCTGTTATGGTTGTACGTACATTCATGGATATGATAAGAAAACATCATACATATCGTGACAGCGTTCCGACAATGTCAATTCTTACAATTACATCAAACGTTGTTTACGGTAAAAAGACAGGTAACACACCTGACGGACGTAAAGCAGGCGTTCCGCTTGCTCCGGGTGCAAATCCGATGCACGGCAGAGATACTCACGGTGCAGTAGCTTCACTTTCGTCTGTTGCAAAGATTCCTTTCAAACACGCTCAGGACGGTATTTCAAATACATTCTCAATTATTCCTGATGCTCTCGGTAAGGATATGCAGGTTTTTGCCGGCGATATTGATATTGAAAATTTCAAGGGTGAATAATAAATGGTAACTCCTGATATGCTCGGCAAAAGTGACAGCCCTGAAGAATTAGCTGACCTTATTGACAAGCTCATGGCTCAGGGTAGTGGTCATGTAAATATTTCGTCTGATAAAGACGGAAAGGGTATGAAAGTTGACACGGTGAACAGCACGGACTGCGGTGCAAAAGGTGCTTGTATGCAGCCGACTGAAACCTCAATTTCTCCCGATGAAGATTAGGCAGTGACGGGAAGCGGTTTTCGCCGTTTCCTGTCTATATAAAAATTATTTAAGGAGGATTATTAAAATGGAAAACAATTCTACTCAGGTTAATAACCTTGTTGAACTCCTCGACGGTTACGTTGAAAAAGGCGGTCATCACCTCAACGTAAATGTATTCACAAGGGAAACACTTCTCGACGCTCAGGCACACCCTGAAAAGTATCCTCAGCTTACAGTAAGAGTTTCCGGCTATGCCGTAAACTTTGTAAAGCTCACAAAGGAACAGCAGGACGACGTTATTTCAAGAACGTTCCATGCTTCACTTTAATCAACACTGAAAAGTCCGGAGAAATCCGGACTTTTTTTATATATAAAATTTTTCAATGCAAAAAAAGCGGACACAAATGTCCGCAATTTTTTATTATTCCTCGGTTTTGTGGAGAGTGACATTTATTTCGTCAATGAGTTTTGTTATTTCAGAAATAGAATTGTTAATAATGCTTGTACTTTCATTTGTGGCGTTTACGTTATCATCAAGAACGCTGAAAGCCTTTATAGTCATTTCAAGAATATTTACCATTTGTTTTACGCTGTCTGCGTCCATAACTTCGTTATTGTTGCAAAATGTGATAATATTATTAAGCAGACTGTTGACCTGTTCAGACTTCTTACTTGTTTTTGATGTAGAAGCATCAATAGTATTCATATTTTCGGAAATTTTCTTTATATCATGTTTGAGTTTGTCAGAAAGTTCAAGACACTGGCTTGTAATTTCAGCAAGTCTTTCATGCTGTGCAGCAAGTTCGCTGTGACGTGCAAGAAGTACAGATTTTGCGTGTACAATACAGTTGTTAGGCGTGTTAAGACCTCTTGATATAGCTATAGCCATGTCACGACATGAACGGTATCCGCAGGCATGACAGTTATAATTGCGGTCAGCCTCTGTATGTTTGCCCATCATTTCATAGACTGCGGCAAGTTGTTTTTCTGTAGGAATAGGCGACGGATTCATAGGACGGTAACTTCTTGTGAAGTCTGAAACACGAAGTTCTTCATCAAATTTTCTGAAAAGTCTGTCCTCACCTGAACGGAAAACGCCTGTTTTACGTCTTTTTTTAGCTTCTTTTTCAACTTCTCTCATAGTTGCCATTACGTCGAAAACGGTTTGTGAAGTACCTGACGCAGGACCCACATTACAACCAAATTCACATGAAAGAACGTCGAAAACTTCAGGGTGTTTATATTCAGGCATACTTGCATACATATCAAGTTCAGGGTAAACCTTGTGAACGCCTTCGGACGTTGTAATATTTATGTCGGGGTTATGTAACCACAAGTTATCTCTCAATCCGCCCGGACGTGGATAAACTGCACCAACTTGTCCTTGCTGGTCATCAAAAGGATATTCAAAGTCATGTATTGAATTTGCCGGTATTTTTATATCGTTTCTTTCAAAATATTCATTTAATTTATTGAAAGTCACGTTGTATTCAACAAGACCTGTTTCTGAAAACTCTGTTTTTTTCGCTATACATGGGGAAAGAACGGCAATAGGATTTGTTCTTCTCATATACTTTTTTATATAAGTTACCGCACAAGCAATAGGACTGTGAACGGGGGAGAGATTTCTCAAAAGTCTCGGCTGATATATTTCTATGTATTTTACAATAGCTGCACATGGCTGAGTAATAACGTTTCCTACACCTCCGCTTTCAATCATACGCAGATGTGCCCATGTGCATATATCAGCACCGAAAGAAACATCATATATTATACAGCCTTTTTTTCTGAACCAGTCAAGTATGCCTTTCCATTGTGTCGGGAATACTGTTTTTATGGCAGGTGCGGCAAGAATAATCATTTTGTCCTTTGACAGTCTTGACATACAGGTTTCTGTATCGTCTATATAATCTCTTGCACCGTGGTTGCAGGTTCTTACACATTCACCACAAGTAATACATCTGCTCGGGTCAACTGTTGTGATGAAACGTCCGTCTTCAAGCATTTTTGTTATATTTGCCTCAGGGGCGGGACAGTTTCTGACGCAGGCATTACAGCCCACGCATTTTTCAGGTTTTACTATAATAACTTCATTCATAATACAAAAAACTCCTTGTTTTTTAAAAAGGTTTAACTATATGACGGTTCAGTTTTCGTCAAGTTCGGCAGCTTGTTTTGCAAGTTCGTCAAGGCTGAAACTGCCTGTTGTTTTTTTCTTTGGTTTGGCATCATCAAGTTCGGCGGCTTGTTCTGCGAGTTCGTCAAGGCTGAAACTTTTCGTTGTTTTTTTCTTTGGTTTAGCATCGTCAAGTTCGGCGGCTTGTTTTGCGAGTTCGTCAAGGCTGAAACTGTTCGTTGTTTTTTTCTTTGGTTTGGAATCATCAAGTTCGGCGGCTTGTTTTGCGAGTTCGTCAAGACTGAAACTGTTCGTTGTTTTTTTCTTTGGTTTAGAATCATCGATTTTTACAACCTGTTTTTCAATTTCGTCAAGGCTTGGGACTTCCTTTTTAGACTTTTTGCTCATAGCAACAAATTCTTCTGCCTGTTTTGTGAGTGCATCAAGATTAACGCCCCTCTTATTTGTGGCGTTATTTTGTGTAGGACGTGCAAGACCCGAAAGGTCAAAATCATCGTCATCATCTCCCAAAATATCAACAGCGTTGAGGTCATCAAAATCAACGGCGTTATCGTCGTCATCATCATAATAACCATGATATTCATTGTTATTTGTATTTTCAGAAACTGCACCGTTATATGAATAGTCTGTTTTTTCATATACCGGTTTTTCAGGGAGTTCGGGTGTGAATTTTTCAGGGACACGGAAAGTCGGAACGCCGTCTTTTTCGATAGCGTCCTTTGTATCTGAAAGTATCTTTTCGGACTGCTCAAAAATTGCTTTCAGTTTCAGCATTTCCGAACTTATTTTATTGACATCTTCAAGAATCAGGGCTTTCATGTTGCCTGAAGCGTGTTTCAGCTGTTCAGACTCATTATTTACTTCCGCAGTCATTTCAGCGGCATAAGTTTCAGCCTCATACACAATTTCAGCGGCTTTGTTGTTAGCCTCTGCAACTATATTTTCAGCGAGTTTTTTTGAATTTGCCTCAAGGTCATCGGCTTTTTTCTGAGCATTTTCTATAAGCATTGAGGCGGACTTTTTTGCCTCTACAAAAACAACGCTAAAAGATGTAGCATCATCTTTTGCCTGAAGAGAAGTAATTTTCATATCTGCATCTGAAAGATTCTGTTCAAGTTCAGCTATAGAATATTTCAGATTCAATATTTCTTTTTCCTTTTCTTCATTTTCGGTTTTCAGTAATTGAATTTCGTCGGACATTGCTTGCTTTTCCGTCTGACATTCTGTAAGCCGTTTTCTCTCTTCGGCAAGAACAGATTCATTAACTTTTCCGCTTTTTTCTCCTGACTTGTATTTTTCAAGAGAGAGTTTTGTTTCTCTCAATTCGTTTTCGAGTTCAAATATTCGGGAATACAAAGAAGAAATACGTTTTTCAACGTCTTCTTTGTCGTATCCGCCGAAAGTCACTGTCTTTAAAAATCTGGTTTCAGTCATTGGCAAATCCTCCTGTATCTTTCCATAAATAGAAAAGACTGTAAAAACGCACAAATACGCAGTATAAATTATATAAATATATTTTACACTATTTTTTTAAAAATGTCAATAGATTTTTTTATTCTCTCTTATTTTTTATACCGACTGCACAAAAAAACACATATATATTCTACAATAAAGTCATATAATATCAATTTTTTTAAGAATATAGTCTTTTTAAAAAATTTTGTGAAAGTATTGGTTAATTTAATCGTTGTTTTCGAGTAATTCTTTTACTTCCTGATTTTTATAAAGTCCCAAATCAAAAAGTACATCTGCCTGTCGTCTTGTAATTTTACCGTTAAGAGAGTATACAAACTGTCTGTGTTCACGTTCTGTGCCGTTCCATGAATCAATGACCTTTAACCAGCCGTGTCTTCCGAGGGTAAGTTCGGGAAACTTTGCGTTCGGGAAAAATTTTTCTGCAATCATTTTTGCGGCTTTTGAATGACCTGTATAATCGCATGAATAAGTATCACCATTTGGAGCAATCCAACCGAGTTTGAAATTTTCATTGTTCTTGAAAAACATTTCTTCAAGGGTGAGCGGACAATCTTTTTCAGTTTCAACGATTTTGACAAATTTGTAGTCTTTTTTCTTGAAACGGAAATATCCGCCTTTTTCGTCTACTAATATAGGGAGTTTATCGTCAGTGACTATATCTTCAAGGTGCGTACCTGCCAACTGTTCCATACTTTCAAAATATTTATAATAATAATATCCTGTTTCGGATTTATATATTGCAAATTTTTTCATTACGGGCATCTCCTGCTTAAACGTATTATACAGAATTATATCACATTAACTTGAATTTTTCAAGTATATAAATAAAAAAATGTTTTACATTTTTGAACTTCTGGAATATTTGTTGTATATATGTTATAATTATGTCAGAGGTGTTTTTTTATGGGTGAAAATACAGAAAAAATTCTTGCTGAACATTTATTCACACAACGTGAGGAAGATTTTAAACATTCCTCATTTGACCGTGAAATAGCTTTTTATGAAAGTATATGCTCCGGAAATCTGGAACTTGTTCATATGTTTATGAAACCGCTTTTCAGTGAGGGGTGCGGAATTTTAAGTGAAGATTCACTGCGGAATTTAAAATATCATATGGTAGTTCTTGCCGCTCTGATAGCACGCTATTGCATAAAGGGCGGAATGTCGCCTGAAGAATCGTACAGTCTTAGTGATTTTTATATAATGAAAACAGACAAATGCAGAACTGAAAACGAAGTCCGTGCGGTTCATGTGGAAATGATTGAGGGATATACGGGAAAAATGAGAAGAATAAAGATTGACGGGATATATTCAAAACAGATAGTACGTGCAATTGATTATATAATATCTCACATTCATAGCCGGATTTTTCTTGATGATGCGGCGGAATATCTGAAAATAAGTCCTGCATATCTTTCACGGCTTTTCAAACAGGAAACAGGCACAACTTTCAGTGAATACGTAAATAAACTGAAAATTGAAGAAGCCTCTTCATTACTGCTTTTCACAGAGTACAGCGACCTTGAAATAAGCAATATTCTCGGATTCAGTTCACAAAGTCATTTTATAAAGATTTTTAAAAAACAAATAGGAATTACCCCGAAACAATACAAGAAACAATATAAGATTCTTGATTTTTAATATGTCATTATTTTACTATTTTTATCATTAAAGTTATATATTTCTGTGCAGGAATATAATATAATAAGCACAGTGATAATTATTATGTTCGGTTGAATATAAGAATGAGAGGAGTTTTTTATGAAAAAGAATATATTCAAACGTTGTGCATCTGTTTTTGCAGTATGCAGTATTATGGCAGCATCATTGCCTGTTGCGTCATTCCCTGTAAGTGCGGCATCAAATATAATAGAAAATTCAACTTTTGACAGCAGTACAGCAGGTTGGAGTACATACAAGGAAAGCGGCGGAGATTGTTCTCTTGGTCTTGAAGACGGTAAACTTGCCCTTACTGTAAAGAGTGTCGGCAAATTAAACTATTCAGTGCAGGTGTGCTATGATATAATCCCGCTTTATAAGAACGGTGTTTATCACCTAAAATATGATATTTCTTCTACAATTGACAGAGATGTTGAAGGAATGATTCAGCAGAATGGCGGAACATATCAGGCTTATACATGGAAAGGTCTTTCACTTACTTCTGAACCGCAGACGGTTGACTATGAGTTCACAATGGAAGAAGATACTGATATAATGGCAAAAATGGTTTTCAACTGCGGAACAACAGGAGAAGATTTGCCTGAACATAAAATATATATTGACAACGTTTCCCTTGAACTTGTAGACGACAGCAACGTTGACTACAGTGCAACACGCCCCTATGAACCGCAGATAGTTACAAATCAGGTAGGTTATAAGACGGACAGCCGAAAAATAGCCGTATTTAAGAATGTAACAGATGAAAGCGAATTTTCAGTAATAAACGCTGATACTAATGAAACAGTATATGCAGGAAAACTTGAAAACAGAACTGATAATTCTTTAGCAGGTGAAACAAACTGGCAGGGTGATTTTTCACAGGTTACAACAGCAGGAAAATATTTTATAAAGTGCGGAAATCTTGACGATTCATATACTTTTGAAATCGGTGACAATATATATAAAAATCTTCTTGATGACAGTGTAAGAATGTTGTATTTACAGCGTTGCGGTACTGAAGTTAAAGATGATGTTTTCAGTCATGAGGCTTGTCACAATACCCTTGCAACAGTTTATGGTACGAATGAAAAAATTGACGTTTCAGGCGGTTGGCATGATGCAGGCGACTATGGTCGTTATGTAGTTCCTGCGGCTAAGGCAGTTGCAGACCTTCTTTATGCTTACGGTGAAAATCCTGAACTTTACAGCGATAGTATAGGTATACCTGAAAGTAATAATGGCGTTCCGGATATTCTTGATGAAGCACGTTTTGAACTTGAATGGATGAAGAAAATGCAGAATGCTAATGGCGGTGTTCATCATAAAGTATCGTGTGAAAGTTTCCCGGGATATGTTATGCCCGAAGATGAAAAAGAACCCCTTATTGTAACGGAAATTTCAACTACTGCAACGGCTGATTTCTGTGCATCAATGGCAATGGCTTATGAATTTTACAAGGATATTGACAAGGAATTTGCAGATGATTGTCTCAGATGTGCTGAAAAAGCATGGGCTTTCCTTGAACAGCACCCCGAATTTATTTTCAAGAATCCTGAAGATATTGTTACAGGCGATTATGGCGATAAAACCGATGTAGATGAACGTTATTGGGCAGCTGCTCAGATGTACCGTGCAACAGGTGACAGCAAGTATCTTAATAATATTTTAGATACAACAGGTATGGATTGGTCAACAGTAGGCGACTATGGAAATATAGCTATTGTGACAATGGATGGCATAGACAAGGAGTCCGATATTTATAAAAAGGCATCAAAAAATATAATAGAACAAGCAAATAAATTTGTTTCTGTTTCCGAAAAATCCCCCTATGGTGTATCACAGAGTAAATTCAACTGGGGCAGTAATATGACTATTGCAAATTCAGGTGTTCTTCTTGGCATTGCATATAAACTTACAGGCGAACAGAAATATATTCAGAACGCACAGGGACAACTTGATTATCTTCTCGGAGTAAATCCTATAGGTGAATGTTTTGTTACAGGATATGGTACAGTATCTCCCGAACATCCGCACCACAGACCGTCAATGGCTAAAAATACAGCTATGAAGGGTATGCTTGTAGGCGGTGTAAATTCAGGACTTGAAGACAGTGCAGCAAAGGCATATTGTCGTGACTTACCGGCTGCAAAGTGCTATGTTGACAATTCCGAAAGCTATTCTACAAATGAAATAACTATTTATTGGAACTCACCTCTGACTTATTTGCTTTCCCTTACAGAAAGCAGTAACAAACAAAATCCTGATAACCCCGATAAACCTGATAAACCCGATGTACCGACTACTGATACTAAGTGGGGCGACGTAAATTGTGATGGTGAAGTTAATATATCTGACGCTGTACTTATAATGCAGTCTATAGCAAATCCCGATGAATTTAAGATTTCAGAACAGGGAATTATTAACGGCGACGTTGCAGACCACGGAGACGGCATTACAGCAAAAGACGCTCTTGTAATTCAGTATGTTGAAATAAAAACACTTTCCGCTAAAGACCTCCCACTTTCCGCTGATTTCAACTATGATAATTTAGAAAATGCTTCTTCAGGCGAATCAACAACAACTACTACTACACCTGATACAAGTGAAACAAAAACAACAACAACAACTACTGCTACTACTACTACTACTACACCTGATACAAATGAAACAACCACAACAACAGCTCCTGAAAATCAGTCGTCCGTTTCAGGAATAAAGGATTATGGCACTCCAATGAATGAAAACGCCTCTGCTGTTGCTGATTTCAGAAAAGGTGAATCACCGCTGTTTTTAGCCTCTGACGGTTGGACAAACGGAAGTTGTTTCGATTGTGGCTGGTATAAACAGAATACATCTCTTGACGGCGGTTGTCTCAGTCTTACAATTGACAAAGACCATTCAGGACAGTATAATTATTCCGGTGCAGAGTACAGAACAACAGATTTCTATCATTATGGTTACTTTGAAACTTCAATGCAGGCTATAAAGAATGATGGCGTTGTATCTTCATTCTTTACATACACAGGCGAATCAGATAATAACCCATGGGACGAAATTGACATAGAAATTTTAGGAAAAGACACAACAAAAGTTCAGTTTAATTATTATACAAACGGTGTAGGAAATCATGAATATATGTATGACCTCGGATTTGATGCTTCAGAGGGATTCCATACATATGGTTTTGACTGGCAGCAAGACCATATTACATGGTATGTTGACGGAAAAGCAGTCTACACTGCAACAACTGATATTCCTTCAACACCCGGAAAAATTATGATGAACACATGGAACGGGATAGGCGTTGACGATTGGCTCAATCCTTTTGACGGAAAAACACCGCTTACAGCACGTTATCAGTGGGTAACATATAATAAACAGTAAAACATCCTCTCAAATATAAAAAAACAAGTCACCATGTATTACGCATGGTGATTTGTTTTTTATTTTACACATTTATTGCATTTGGAACAACAACCGTTACACTTGTTTTTTCTTCTGTTGCGTATACACGTTCTTATTGCAAGCAGTAAAGAAACGGCTATCAATATTATGAGCAGAATATCAATACTATTCACAAATCAGCCCCCTATTAAAGTACCAACAAGATAAACGGCAAAAGCAGCAAACCACGCAATAACACATTGCCATACAACTACACCTACTGCCCACTTTGTACCAAGTTCACGTTTTATTGATGCAATTGCAGCAACACACGGCGTATAAATAAGAGAGAATACTAAAAGTGATATTGCCGATGTTGAACTGAGTGCCGTTCCGATACCTTCGGAGAACAGAATTTTAAGAGTTGAAACAACACTTTCTTTAGCCATAAAACCACTGATTAAAGATGTGCATATTCTCCAGTCACCAAGACCGACGGGTTTCATAACAGGTGCAAGAAAACCTGATATAATGGCAAGTATGCTGTCTTTTGAATCCTCAACCATATTGAAATGTGCGTCAAAACTTTGCAGAAACCATACAACAATAGTTGCTATAAGTATTACTGAAAAAGCCCTTTGCAGAAAGTCTTTTGCTTTTTCCCATAAAAGCTGTGCAACGTTTTTAAATGCTGGCATACGGTAATTAGGGAGTTCCATTACAAACGGCACGGCTTCACCTCTGAAAAGTGTTTCCTTATAAAGAAATGCGATAAGAATACCTGTAATAATTCCGAAAAGATAAAGTGCAATCATAATAAGACCGCCGTATTCTCTGAAAAATGCATTTACAAAAAAGGCATATATCGGAAGTTTAGCAGTACAGCTCATAAACGGTGTCAACAGTATAGTCATTTTGCGGTCACGTTCACTCGGCATTGTGCGTGTTGCCATTACAGCCGGAACAGTACAGCCGAAACCGATAAGCAGGGGAACTATACTTCTACCCGAAAGCCCTATTTTACGGAGCAATTTATCCATAAAAAACGCAACTCTTGCAATATAACCGCTGTCCTCAAGAAGTGAAAGAAAAAGAAAGAGAATTACAATAATAGGCAAAAAGCTTAAAACACTTCCCACGCCCGCAAAAATTCCATCTGTAATAAGACTGTGAATAGTTTCGTTTACTCCTGCTGAAGTAAGAGCCTTGTCGGTAATTTCTGTCAGAGCGTCAACGCCAATTTCAAGCAGTCCCTGAAGCCATGCACCTATAACATTAAAAGTAAGCCAGAAAACAAGAGCCATAATAAATATGAATGACGGAATAGCAGTATATTTTCCCGTAAGAAGTTTGTCTATTTTCTGACTTCTTATATGTTCCTTGCTTTCATTTGGTTTTCGGACGGAGTTTTTACAGACTTTATGTATATATGAAAATCTCATGTCAGCTATTGCCGCACTTCTGTCAAGCCCTCTCTCTTTTTCCATTTGTGAAACAATATGTTCAATCATTTCTTTTTCGTTTTGTTCAAGTATAAGCTGAGAAATAATTAAATCATCTCCCTCAGCAACTTTTCCCGACGCAAATCTTACAGGCAGACCTGCATTTTCTGCATGGTCCTGAATCAGATGACTTATACCGTGCAGACATCTGTGAACCGCTCCTCCGTTGTCATTTTCACTGCAAAAATCTTGTCTTTGAGGGCGTTCTTGATAATGTGCAACGTGCAGGGCGTGTTCGATAAGTTCTTCAACGCCTTCATTTTTTGCTGCTGAAATAGGTACAACAGGCACGCCGAGCATCAATTCCATTTCATTAACATCAATACTTCCGCCATTAGAGGTAACTTCATCCATCATATTCAGAGCAACAACCATAGGTATATTCATTTCAAGAAGTTGCATTGTAAGATAGAGATTTCTCTCAATATTTGTAGCATCAACTATATTTATAATGGCGTGTGGTTTTTCGTTCAGAACAAAATTACGTGAAACTATTTCTTCCTTGCTGTACGGTGACATTGAATAAATCCCCGGTAGGTCAGTAACCTTTGTATTGATGTGATTTTTTATAGCACCGTCTTTACGGTCTACTGTAACGCCCGGAAAATTTCCGACGTGTTGATTTGAGCCGGTAAGACGGTTGAAAAGTGTAGTTTTTCCGCAGTTTTGATTACCGACAAGAGCAAATTTAAGTTCTGTATTGTCGGGTAGGGGATTGCCGCTGCCTTTAGGGTGAAATTTTCCGCCTTCGCCGAATCCGGGGTGTTCAGGCTTACGTAATTTCACATTATTTTCGGGAATATTTTTTTTCTCCTCAATCGGCTGTACTTCAATATGGTCTGCATCGGCAAGTCTTAAAGTTAATTCATATCCATGAATACGCAGTTCCATAGGGTCGCCCATAGGTGCATATTTTATTATGGTTACTTCTGTACCGGGAATAACTCCCATATCAAGAAAATGCTGTCTTAATGCTCCCTCACCCCCTACAGAAGTTATAACGGCATATTTTCCTATTTTCAACTCTTTCAGAGTCAATTCACATCACTGCTTTCAAAAAATTATTATATACTAACATATTATAACATTACGGAATAATTGTCAATAGAGTAAAGAATTATTATTCAACAGACACAAAATATTACTGAATGACATTATTTTATTATTATATTTATATAATTATATATTTATACTTATTCGTAAAAAATGCCCCCTAATGACTGTTTAAAAGGTCTTTAAGGAGCATTTTATTTATTTTGTGTTAAGATATATTTCTATTTACGTAACGACAAATTGACTGTTATATAATTCTGCATAGAACTTACCGTCTGCAATAAGTTTGTCATGATTTCCCTGTTCGATTATATCGCCGTCTTTCATTACAAGAATAATATCAGCGTTTTTGATAGTTGAAAGACGATGTGCAATTACAAATGATGTTCTGCCGACTGTAAGTGTATCCATAGCTTTCTGAATTACAAGTTCCGTTCTTGTGTCAATGGAAGAAGTAGCCTCATCAAGAATAAGCATAGGTGCATCCTTTATCATAGCTCTTGCAATTGTAAGCTGTTGTTTCTGACCGTCCGAGAGATTAAGAGATTCATTAAGTTCAGTGTCATACCCCTGCGGAAGTGTTTCAATAAAATGTTTAAGACCTACAGCTTCACACGCCGTGTCAAGTTCACTGTCAGTCACGTTTTCCTTGTTGTAGACGAGATTTTCACGGATTGTACCGTCAAAAAGCCATGTATCCTGCAATATCATATCAAACATATCATGAATATATTCACGCTTTACTGACTTTGTAGACACTCCGTCAATAAGAATGTCACCGCTGTCTATTTCATAAAAACGCATAAGCAAATTCACCATAGTTGTTTTTCCTGCTCCGGTAGGCCCTACAATTGCGACTTTCTGTCCTGCTTTCAGACTTGCTGAAAAATTGTGTATAATAGTTTTTTCGGGAGAATAACCGAATTTCACATTGCGAAATTCAACATTGCCTTTTACATTGCTGATTTTTTCAGTCTTTGCAGATTCGTCTGCTTGTTCTTCTGCTTCAAGCATTTCAAATACACGTCTTGACGCTGCGGAAGCCTGCTGAATAGAAGTCAGAGATTGTGCAAACGTTCCGAGAGGTTGCGAAAAAAGTCTTGCATAGATTACAAATGCCATAATAGTACCGAGTGTTACAGCATCATTTTCATTGACAATGAATATAACGCCTACTATAAAAATTAAAGCATATGCAAGATTTCCGACAAACTGCATAACAGGGTGCATCATACCTGAAAGCCATTGCGATTTCCAGTTTGAATCATAAAGTCTGTTGTTTACTTCATCGAATTTTTCTTTTTCCTGAAACTTTGCACCGAAAGCGTGTACTATATTGTGATTTGTATAAATTTCTTCAATCTGACCATTCATAATACCTAAGTCCGTTTGCTTGCGGTTGAAATATTTCTGTGACTTTTTAAGAATAAACGACATGAAAACAAATCCGAGAAGTGAAGATATTATTGTAACAACTGCAAGAATCCAATTTGTGCGGAACATTTTGTATATTACTCCGACAAAAAGAGCAAGTGAACTGATTAAATTTGCAGAACTTGATGAAAGCGTCATACTTATAGTGTCAACATCGTTTGTAACTCTTGAAAGAATATCGCCCTTTGTGGTAGTATCAAAATAACTAAGGGGCAGACGGTTTATTTTTTCATTTATATCAGTGCGAAGACGTTTTGATGTTCTCTGTGTTACTGTAGCTGTAATAAATTGTTGTCCGTAATTCAGAATTGCTCCTGTAGCATATATTACAACAAGCGTGAAACAGATTTTTTCAAATGACTCCATATTTATTTCCGTCATAATTCCGTTTGTTATTTCGTCCATAAGGTCACTGATTTTTTCAGGCCCTACAATAGTTGCAACAGAACCGCCTACAGCAAAAATCAATGCAACGATAATTGCCGGAAGATAGCGTTTGCAATATATAAGTATTTTCTTTATTGAACCGAAATCAGCCTTTTCGGGGTGCTGATTTGCCTCCATCATACGCCTCATAGGTGGCATATTATGCACTCTCCTTTCCTGCTAATTCTTTTTCGGATAACTGCGACAGTGCAATTTCCTTATAAATAGGACAGTTTTCAAGAAGTTCGTCATGTTTTCCGATACCTGCAATTTCGCCGTTATTAAGAACGAGTATTTTATCGGCATTTTTTATAGTGCCGATTCTTTGTGCAACTATAATTACAGTTGTATCTGAAAGTTGTTCACGGAGAGATTTTCTTACAAGCATATCTGTTTTGTAGTCAAGTGCCGAAAAAGTATCATCAAAAATAATTATGGGTGAATTTTTGAATACGGCTCTTGCAATAGAAAGACGCTGTTTCTGTCCGCCTGAATAATTTGTACCGCCCTGTGCTACTTTAGAGTGAATACCATCTTTAAGACTGTTCACAAAATCAGATTTTGATATATCAAGAGAACGCTTTATTCTTTCGTCATCGTCCTTTATATCCTCTGTACAGCCGTAAGTTATATTTGATTTTATATCACCTGAAAACAAAGTCGCTTTCTGCGGTGCGACGGAAACAAGCCTTTCAAGCTGTTCTTCGGGGTATTCCTTTATATTTTTTCCGTCAATCAGAATTTCACCGTCCGTAACATCGTAATATCTCGGTATAAGGTTTATAAGTGTTGATTTACCCGTACCTGTTGCACCTATAATTGCAAATGTTTCACCCGGTTCAATTTCAAGACTTATATTTTTAAGGCACGGTTTTCCGGAATCGGAATATGAAAAGGAAACATTTTTAAATTCAATCTTTCCCTGCCCTGAAGTCACAAGTTTTTCATTCTTATAATTTATTGAAGGTTCTGTTTCAAGAACTTCATTTATACGCTTTGCTGAAACCATAGTTCTCGGCATGATAATAAATATCATTACAAGCATCATGAATGCACCTACAACCTGAAGTGCATACTGTGTAAATGCAGCCATATTTCCGATAATTTCAGCACGTTCAATTATTTCCGCCTTATTGATAAGATATGCACCTATCCAATAAATAGCAAGTGTAAGCCCACTCATAGCCATAGTCATAATAGGCATCATAATGCCCATTATACGGCTTGTAAAAAGGTGATTTTTCGTTATTGCCGTATTTACCACATCAAACTTTTTTTCCTGATATTTTTCGGCATTGAACGCACGTACAACTCTTACACCGCTTATATTCTCACGTGTTACATCGTTAAGATTATCAGTTAATTTTTGAATTGATTTGAATTTAGGATATGCAAGAAGTACAAGTGTTGTTATTGTAACAACAATAATTCCCACACAAACGAGAATAGCTGTTGTCCACTCAATGCTTGATGTTGAGATTTTCGCAATAGCCCATATTGCAGTAACAGGTGCTTTTATCATCATCTGCATACCCATTGCAATAAACATCTGAAGCTGTACAACGTCATTAGTTGTTCTTGTAATAAGACTGGGAGTAGAAAACTTGTTTATCTCTGCATTTGAAAATTTAAGTATATGACCGAAAAGTCTTTCACGGGCAGTCTTTGCAAAATTCGCCGCAACCTGCGATGCAAAAAATCCGCACATCATAGCCGCCGCCATACTTCCGACGGCACATAAAAGCATCATTCCGCCGTTTTTCATGACTGTCCCCATATCTATATCACCTGCCGAAACTGATTCAGTAAGTTTTTGCGTATAGTCGGGCATTGTAAGGTCAAGCCATACTTGTGTTACAACGAGAACCACACATATCAGTATAAAGCATACATCACGACATTTCAGGTTCTTGAAAATCTTTATCATAAATATCCACCTTTCCGACTGCTAACACGGTTAGACAATCTATTAAAAATCAATCTGTTGGGAGCTTTTTTATCTCTTCATTCACAACTTTTTTTATATCTTGCGAAATACTTATAAATTCCTCCATTCTTTCTTCACCTATTTCATCAATAATTCTGCTGAAAATATCAATCATTTCTTCCTTACGTCTTAAACATTCAGCTTTGCCCTTCTCTGAAAGCGAAATCATCAGTCTTCTTGCGTCCTCTGAACTATTTCCACGGATTATAAAATTCCTCTCCGACATTTTTTTAAGCAGTACAGAAATTCTTGCCGTGCTTACGTGCATATGCCTGCTTATTTCTCCGGCGGAAACAGGTTTGCCTACTTCCTGAAGATATTTAAGCATACAGCTTATGCCGGCGTTGTCGTCATTGAATTTTCTGACAACGTCTTCAGAGGTTTTTCCGTGAAGTCTTTCCAAAACACTTAGAGTATACTCACGAGTCGCCATAAAAATATCCCTCCCTTTTATTTAACCAGGTTAAATAATACTAATACTGTTTAGTGTAAACTATAAGTTAATATTATGACGGCTTTGTGAAAAAAATAACATTCTCATAAATTAAAACATTTTCATTTAAAACGACTTGACACTTTCACTCAAAAATGATAAAATAATGCATGGCAAAATAATAATGAATTTAATCAGGAGGAATTTTTTATGAAAAAAGTTGTCGGTTTACTATCTGCATTTATAATTGCTGTTTCATGTTTCAGCGGTTGCGGTGATAAAGAAGATTCTGTTAATATTAACAATGCTGATGACCTTAAAGGTAAATCTATAGGTGCACAGATTGGTACAACAGGCTTTATTCTTGCAGGAGATATTCAGGACGCAAAAGTTCAAAAATACAAGGACGGAAACGAAGCTGTTCAGGCACTTTTAAAAAAAGATGTGGACGCTGTTATTATTGACAAACTCACTGCACAGGAATTGATAAATGAAAATGATAATCTTAAAATACTGTCAAATCCTTTCAATGAAGAAGAATATGCTATTGCATATAAAAAGGGAAATACAGAACTTGGCGAAAAACTTAACAGTGCCATTGAAAAATTAAAAAGTGATGGTACACTTGATGATATTTCAAGACATTGGATTGGAAATAAGCCTGACCATAAGTCATATACCCCGAAATCAGATGTAGAAAGAACAGGCACTCTTGTTATGGCAACAAATGCCGAATTTCCGCCTTATGAAAGTATTGAACAAGGAGGTGAAATAGTGGGTTTTGATATTGATATGGCAACGGCTATATGTGATGAACTCGGAATGGAACTGAAAGTAAAAAATATGGATTTCAGCTCAATAATTGCATCTGTTTCATGCGGTGAATCGGATATAGGTGTCGCAGGAATTTCCGTTACTCCCGAACGCTCAGAAAACGTTGATTTCACACAAAGCTATGCAGTTTCAAGTCAGGTAATTATTGTAAGAGAATAAGAAATGCCAATAAAAATAAGCGACTGAAAAATTTTAGTCGCTTTTGTTGTAATATTTACTTAAATTGAAATTTTTGTATTTTTCTTGTTAAATAACAGCAAACCGTCCAACCGAAAAAGGAGAGCGGTCGGACGGCATTTTGCTGTGTAGGAAATTATAAAATCGGTTCATCACCGACAACTATATTATATCACCTGCTGAATATTTTTGCAATAGGATAATTTGTCTGATTTTTTCTAATTTTGTCGAACATTGTCTGATAATTATAATTTATAATCGTCAATATTCATTACCGGAATATCGGCTATTGGCGTTGACTGGTCGGGGTTGTCATCAAAAGTTCCTGCAAATGAACCGTAATCCATACTGAAATCATCAGTTTTTCTTCTTTTGACGGGGGCAGGCTTTACCATTCTTGGCGGTGGTGTCGGTACAGGAATTTCGGGTTTCGGGGGTTGTGGCGGGTCAGGTTTCGGAAGAGGTGGAGGCGTAGGCGGAGAAACGGGAGTATTATTATAATTATTATATGCAAATTTATTATGCGGTTTTTCTTGCACATTCGGCATATTGTTCTGATAAATATTCCGACTGTTCGGAAATTGCATACTTTGATTCTGCGGAAACTGCATACTTTGATTCTGTTGAAACTGCATACTCTGATTCTGTTGAAACTGTATACTCTGATTCTGTGGAAACTGCATACTTTGATTTTGCGGAAACTGTATACTCTGATTCTGTGGAAACTGTATACTCTGATTCTGCGAAAATTGCATACTCTGATTCTGCGGAAATTGTATACTTTGATTCTGTGTATAAATATTATTTGTATTGTCAGGCGGTATCTTTTTCGGAGCAGGTATATTTTTAGTGACTTTTTTCGGCATTTTACCGTTCATATCACGGAAACGGCAATTGCCTTTTTCTGCATCGGTCTGTGCGGAAAAATGCCCGTTCATATCTCTGAAATTCATTCTTCTCACCTTCTTAAAGTCGTGGGTCAACAGGTTCACTTTCAAATGCCAGTATGCCGAAAACACATTCATGTACTTTGTAAAGCGGTTCATTCCTTACAAATCTTTTAAGTGATTCCATACCGAGAGAAAACTCTTTTAATGCGAGATTTCTTTTTCTTGAAAGAGAACGTTTTTTCAGTCTTTTCAGATTGGAGGGTTCAAGATATTCCGAAGCGTAAATAATTCTAAGATATTCACGTCCTCTGCATTTTACAGCAGGCTGTAGAAGTTTTACGCCTTGTTTTGCTGTATAGTATTCAGGTTTTACAACCATTCCCTCACCGCCCGAAGCAGTAAGTTCTTCCCACCATTTCACACCGTTTTCAATGCTTATTTCGTCCTCTGTATCAACGCATATATACGGAGTTACAATAAAAACAGGGTCATTTCCGCTGATATACTTTTTGATATTCGTCATATGCCATATGTGTTTTTCATGGTCAAAAACTTTTCCCTCAACTGCGAGTATGTGAAACGGTGCAATTCTGAAATCGTCGGTTGATTTTACTGTCCAGCAGTATTCTCTGTAGGCGTTTATATATTTGTCAATTGCGTTCTTTTTGAAACGGAATTTTTCAAGAACTTCATTCAGGTCAGTATTCTGCCCGGAAGTCTTTTCACTGACTTCATATGCGTTATTATTTCGACGGCAGGCTTTTTCAAGCAGTTCAACCGCTGAACCGAGTGCATTATGTCCGGCATTTCCGACGGGTGCATACTGTGTTTTAATAAGTCCTTGTGCTTTTTCAGACCACGGCATTAGTTCAGTATCAAGGCAAACCCAATCCGTGTTGAAATCGTCCCAGAAATTATTTGAAGTAAGAACATTGTCAAGTCTTTCAAGCAGTTCCTTTTCTGTTTCTGTATTTTCAAAAAAGCGTCTGCCTGTTCTTGTGTAGATAATACCGAAAGTGCCGTCATTTATTCCGAAACGCTTTTCAGCGGTTTTTATGTCATGACAAAGAATTATTACCGCCCTTGAACCCATGTGTTTCTTTTCACACACTACATTTTTAATTCCGTTTTTTCTGTAGTATTCAAAAGCCTCAAGTGGATGTTCAAGCCAGCCGTCAATTTTACTTGTTTCACATGGTGACATAGTAGGCGGAAGATAAATAAGCCAATGAGGGTCAGCGGCAAAACGTGACATTATTTCAAGTGCGGCAGCGGCGTTGTTTTCGTCTATGCTTATGGACGGAATAAGTTCTGTTGTGAGATGCATTTTTCCCTGAAAATCGCCTACTGTAAGCATATCGCCAATATCTTCTTTTGTATCAAGGGGTTTGGCGGGTTCGTAATATTGTTCATATGCGTCAACGCTTGAAAATTCTTTTTCGGGATAACGCATAGCAGTTAGTTTTCCTCCGAAAACACAACCTGTATCAATGCAGAAAGTACCGTTTACAGCCTGCACTTCTTTTGACGGCGTATGACCATATACAATAGTTGCACGTCCTCTGTAATCGGAAGCCCAGTCAAGACGGACGGGAAGTCCAAATTCGTCAGTTTCTCCCGTAGTGTCGCCATAAATGCAAAATTCTCTTACACGTGACGAACCACGACCGATATATTCTTGTTTTATTCCTGCATGAGATACAACAAGTTTTCCGTCGTCAAGTACATAATGACTTATAAGACCGTCCATGAAATCATGAACTTCTTTTCTGAAATCTTCACTTTGAAGTGAGAGTTCGTCAACAGTTTTGTCAAGACCGTAAGTAAGCTGTAATCTTTTTCCATTCAGATATTTTACAAGTTTTACATCATGATTTCCTGCAACCGCAAGGGCATTACCTGATTTTACCATTTTCATTACAAGTTTCAGAACTCCGACATTATCCGAACCTCTGTCGCAGAAATCACCGAGAAAAACGGCTTTTCTGCCGTCGGGGTGAACAGGTACGCCGTTTTCATTTTCAACGTATCCGAGTTTTGTCAGTAATTCTTTAAGTTCACCGAAACAGCCGTGAATATCTCCGATAATATCGAAAGGGCCGTGTTCGTCGCTTTTATTGTTCCATAACTTTGTACGGACAATTTCAGCGTTTTCAATATCTTCAATTGAATTAAGTACATATACAAATCTGAATCCTTCACGTTTCAGATTTCTTATACTTCTTTTCAGGTCGTTGCAGTGATTATGAATAACCCTTTCAGGAAAACCACGGTTTTCACGTGTGTTATTTCTTTCAATAAGAATTTTTTCGGGCAGATTGAGAACTATTGCGACACTGTGGACGTTCTGTTCATGGGCGAGATTTATAATTTGTTTTCTTGCTGACTGCTGTAAGTTGGTAGCATCAATTACAGTAAGTTTCATAAGTTCAAGACGTTTTTTTGCTGCATAGAAAAGCAGGTCAAAAGCCTCATGTGAAACGTCCTGATTGTTTTCGTCGTCCGAAATCATTGCACGGAAAAAGTCTGATGATAGTACTTCCGTAGATTTGAATTTTTTATTTGCAAATGTTGTCTTTCCGCTTGAAGTTGCCCCTACCATTGCGACAAGGGCAAATTCAGGTATTTCTATACGCATTTTGTGAACACTCCCATCTGTGTCGGCGTTCCGTATTTTTCGTCATAATCGCCGATTCCGCTTATTTTAACTGTATACCCGAATTTTTCACATATATGCCGAGTCCATTTTTCAAATTCTTCCCTTGTCCATTCAAAGCGATGGTCATTGTGACGCAATTCACCCGTTTTCAGAAAATCATAATTTTCATTATATTCCCTGTTGGGGGTAGTGAGAACTACTGTTTTAGGTTTTGCAAATTCAAATAATGAACGTTCAAAAGCCGATATTCTCAACGGTTCTATATGTTCTATTACCTCAACAACGCAGGCACAATCATAACCGTAAAAGCGTTTATCTTTATATGTAAGTGATGCCTGAATAAGAGTGAGTTTATTTTTTCTGTATGATTGCATAGTATCATAATGTAGTCTTGTTTTTGCTTTTTCGAGTTCACGCACTGAAACGTCTGCGGCGGTGACTTTTTGTATCTGTTTTTCATTAAGCAGAATTTTAGTAAGTCGACATTCTCCGCAACCGAGGTCTATAACGCTTGATGCACCGCTTTCAAGAACGGCATTTTTTACTGCCTCTATACGCTGTGTATTAAGGGAAATTCTGTTTTCCTCTACTTCTTTCGGAACATTTTCTTCTTCTGTTTCTTCTTCTGTCGGTTCACTTTCAAGCAGGCGGTCAATTGTTCTGTGTGCATAGCTTTTTTTCATAAGGAAATAGCGGAAAATAATTTCATTCCGTGCAGGGTGACCGGCAAGCCATTCACCGCCATGAGAAAGGAGTTTTTCAATTTCGTCCTCACTGATATAGTAGTGTTTCTGTTTGTCAAAAACAGGAATAAGCACATATATATGATTAAGCAGTTCAGAAAGTTTTACAGTACCGCTTATTTCAATATCTATATACGGACTTTCTCCCCATTCTTCAAATTTTTCGTCAAGAACTGTCTTTGAAGTTTTCACTGTATATCCGAGCGGTTCAAAGATTTTTCGTGCAAAATCGTCTTTCCCCTGAATCATATGTATACAGGCGGTAAGTTTAATCGGACTGTCTGCCAGTTCTTGTTTTTTGTCGCATCTTCCACTCATGGCAGTGCCGAAAATACGTGAAATTGCTGTACTCATAAACGAAGAAGCAGTATAGGGACGGTCATTGACGTAATCGAACAGTCCGCCGTCTTTAGAACCGAGTTTTCCCCTTGCGAGGTCTATAGGGTTGATGTCAAGCAATAAAACGGCTGTTGTGCGTTCGTCTGATACTTCAGGATAAAAAACATATGCCATTCCCGAATTAAGTTCAAACTGTTGTGAACGGTAAGGATTTTTATGCAAAAGATAGCCTAAATCCTGAGTATTTTTCCCTTCATATGTGATAGTTAAAAGCAAGTATTTCACTCCTTTATAATTTTTTTCTCCTTAGCTGAAATAATTATATCATAATTTTTGATTTTATGCAACAAATTTGTCATGAAAATTTTTGTTTTTCTTGACAATACATTCAGTCAATGATATAATGAATTGTAAATAATTATAAGGGGTGACTATATGATAATTGAAAATATAATTTCCGACAAAATCATTGAAATACAGCAGAAAGAAAATATAAAAATACTTCATGCAGTTGAATCGGGAAGCCGTGCATGGGGTTTTGCATCGCCTGACAGTGATTATGATGTAAGATTTATTTATGCAAGAAATGAAAATGATTATCTGCGTCTTGAAAAAATACGTGATACTATTGAATATGAACTAAATGATATATATGATATAAACGGTTGGGATATTTCAAAAACTCTCCGCTTGCTTCATAACTCAAATCCGACTGTATTTGAATGGATTCATTCGCCGATTGTATACAGTTCACACAGTATTATTAAAGAACTCACCACGGAAATTGACAGCTTTTTTTCCTGTAAGTCAGGAATATACCACTATATCAGCACCGCACTTAATAACAGTAAATATCTGAAAGATGAATACATAAAAATAAAAAAATATTTTTACGTAATACGCCCGTTGTTGGCGTGCAGGTGGATTCTGGAAAACAAAACCCCTCCGCCGGTACTTTTTCAAAAACTCGTTGACAGTTTTGCAGACGAAAATATAAAACCTGTTATTGCGGAACTTGTCCGCATAAAAACAGAAGTACCCGAAACAGAAAAAAGAAAGCACATTCCCGAACTTGACCGATATATAGAGAAAAATATAACTGAAATAAAAGAATACGCCGATTCTATGAAAGATGACAAAAAACGTGACTGGAAACAGCTTGACGAAATGTTTCTGAAATGCATAAAATTGTGATAAAAAAATTCCCTGATTGCAGGGATTTTTTTATTTCATTTAATCTAATTAAATTTTGAATTTATATTGAAATTTGGAAATAAAAGTGATACAATAGTTTCCGGTATAAAATTTCATGAAAGGAAAGTGATTTTTATGGACAGAATATCATTTTTCAGAGATTTGGCAATAATAATCGTATCAGCAAAACTTTGCGGACTTATTGCACAAAAACTCAAAGCACCGCAAGTTGTCGGCGAAATTATTGCAGGTCTTCTGATAGGGCCAAGTTGTCTGGGAATTTTAGGGAGTGAAGGTTATGCAGGTTCTGAATATCTCTCACTTCTTGCGGAAATAGGCGTTGTAATGCTTATGTTTGAAGCAGGACTTGAAACAAATATGAAAGACCTTTTGAAAACAGGGGGAAAAGCCTTTCTTGTAGCTTGTGTCGGTGTACTTGTTCCGCTTGCGGGGGGAACGGTTCTTTATGGCAGTTTTTACGGATTCGGTGCGGTAGGCAGTGAAAGTTTTTTCAGAGCGGTCTTTATTGGTACTATAATGACAGCAACATCAGTAGGAATTACCGTTCAGACACTTAAAGAACTCGGACATCTTAAAGAAAATATAGGAACGCTTATTTTAAGCAGTGCAATTATTGATGACGTTATAGGAATTATAGTTCTTACTTTTGTAATAGGTTTCAGAAACCCCGATTCAAAGCCATCAGACGTACTTATAAACACCGGGCTTTTCATTGTGTTCAGTTTCGGTATAGGATTTCTTACTTATTATATATTCAAACTTATTGACAAAAAATATCCTCATCAGAGAAGAGTACCAATACTCGGTCTTGCAATGTGTATGTTCATGGCGTTTGCGGCTGAGGAATTTTTCGGAATAGCAGATATAACAGGTGCATATGTTGCAGGGCTTATTCTTTGCAGTCTGAATGATTCGGAATATATTGCAAGAAAAGTGGATATAAATTCATACATGATTTTCGGCCCCGTCTTTTTTGCAAGTATCGGTCTTAAAACTGAATTTAGCGGTTTTACAAAGGAACTTCTGTTATTCTCAATATGCTTTGTTATTGTGGCACTTCTTACAAAAGTTATCGGTTGCGGAATTACTGCAAAACTTATGAAATATAGTTTCAAAGACAGTCTTAAAGTAGGTGTCGGAATGATGACAAGAGGCGAAGTCGCACTTATTGTCGCACAGAAAGGTCTTTCCGTCAATATGCTTGATGCAAAATATTTTGCTTGTGTAATCCTTCTTATTATTGTTTCGTCCGTAGCAACTCCTATTATACTTAAATGTCTTTATAAATCCGACGGAACCCCTGCGGAAAATTCAGTCGGATAGTTGATATTTGTATTGACTTTATAATTATTTTGTGTTATTATAATTTCAACAGACAGTTCGTTTGCACCATCCTGTCTTAAAACAAAACTAAGGGCATTATATTTTGATTGATTTGATTTGATATAATGCAGTCCGAATTTTTTTCTGACTGCATTTTTTGAAAAGAGGTGTAAAATGTATTATCTAAAAACTTCGGCTTCATTTGATTCAGCACATTTTCTTGCGGGATATGAGGGAAAATGTGCCAATATACATGGTCATCGCTGGACAATTGAAGTGAGGGCAAAAGGCGAAAATTTACAGTTATCAGGTACAAAAAGGGGTATGCTTGTTGATTTCGGCGACTTGAAATATGAAGTCCGTGCGGCTGCGGATAGTTTCGACCATGCTCTTATTTATGAAAAAAATACGCTTAAACCTGCAACTGTTCAGGCTCTCAATGACGAAAAATTCCGCCTTATTGAAGTAGATTTCAGACCTACAGCCGAAAATTTTGCATATTATTTCTACAGAAAATTTTCCGAAAAGGGTTTCAGCATTGCAGACGTGACAGTCTATGAAACACCCGATAATTGTGCTGTTTATAAGGAGTAAAAAATGATTATTTATCCTGTTGCAGAAAAATTTGTCAGTATAAACGGTGAGGGAAAGCGAGCCGGTGAACTTGCTGTTTTCATACGTTTCAGAAAATGCAATCTTAATTGTTCATATTGTGACACAAAGTGGGCAAATTCCGATAATTGTCCGATTCAGACGCTTTCGCTGAAAGAAATTACAGAATATGTTGTAAGTACGGGTGTTAAAAATGTTACACTTACAGGCGGTGAACCTTTATTACAGCCTGATATATACAGCCTTGTTGAAATGCTTATGAAAAATAATTGTCGTGTTGAAATAGAAACAAACGGAAGTATTCTGATTAAAGAATTAAGCGGAAAGAAATACCGTCCTGATTTTACAATTGACTATAAACTCCCCTCCAGCAATATGGAAAACTTTATGCTTACGGAGAATTATAATTATTTGTCGGAAAATGACGTTGTGAAATTTGTTGCAGGAAGTATTTCTGATTTGGAAAAAGCGGTTGAAATAATTGAAAAATTTTCTCTTACTGAAAAGTGTGCGGTTTATTTCAGTGCAGTTTTCGGAAAAATCAGTCCGTCGGAGATAGTTGAGTTTTTAAAAGCAAAGAAACTTAATGATGTCCGTTTACAGTTGCAATTGCATAAATTTATATGGAATCCGTACAGGAAAGGTGTTTGATTTTTATGGATAAAAAAGCAATAGAATTTCACATAAGGGGACTGCTTGAGGCAATAGGAGAAAACCCCGACCGTGAGGGACTGCGTGAAACTCCGAAAAGAGTAGCCGGAATGTTTGAGGAAGTTTTTGAAGGAATTTCCTATACAAACCACGAAATAGCCCAAATGTTCGGAAAAACCTTTGAGGAAGAAGAAAATAATTCACAGACGGCAGTTGTCATGAAAGATATAACAGTTTTCAGTTATTGTGAGCATCATATGGCGTTAATGTATGATATGAATGTAAGTGTTGCATACGTCCCGAAAGGACGTGTATTAGGTCTTAGCAAGATTGCACGCATATGTGATATGGCATCTAAAAGACTACAGTTGCAGGAACGTCTCGGACGTGATATTGCCGAAATTATTTCAGAGGCTACGGGTTCGGAAGATGTGGGCGTAAAAATAGTAGGTTCGCATAGTTGCATGACAGCAAGAGGAATAAGAAATGCATCTTCAAAAACCGAAACAAGAACCTACTGCGGAGCATTCAAAGAAAAAAAAGATTTGCAGGAGTTGCTTGACTGAAGGAGGAGTTTTAATGAAAGCACTTGTACTTTTCAGCGGAGGAGTAGACAGCACAACTTGTCTTGCTATGGCGGTTGACAGATACGGAGCAGAAAATGTTACAGCGTTGTCTGTATATTACGGACAGAAACACGACAAAGAAATTAAATGTTCTGAAAATATTGCGGAATATTACGGCGTTAAACTTATAAAACTTGACCTTGCCTTAATATTTGCGGGTTCGGACTGTTCCTTGTTGTCGGGTTCAAAGAACGATATACCGCAGGAAACTTATGCAGAACAGCTTGAAAAAACTGACGGCAAGCCTGTTTCTACATATGTACCGTTCAGAAACGGCTTGTTTCTGTCATCTGCGGCAAGCGTTGCACTTTCAAATGATTGTTCCGTAATATATTACGGAGTTCACAGCGACGATTCTGCCGGAAATGCATATCCGGACTGTTCATCTGATTTCAATGACGCTATGAACCGTGCTATATATCTGGGAAGTGGCGGACAGCTTGAAATTATTGCACCGTTTGTCGGTCTTAAAAAAGCGGACGTTGTGAAAAAAGGTCTTGAACTGGGCGTACCCTATGAAATGACATGGAGTTGTTACGAAGGCGGTGAAAAGCCGTGCGGAGTGTGCGGAACGTGCCGTGACAGAATAAAGGCTTTTGAGGCTAACGGCGTTAAAGACCCTCTGACAGTATTATCAAAATAATTAAAAAAAGGAGTTATTATTATGGATATGAATTTTCATGATGAAATGAAAAAAATGTTTGAAGATGTAATCAGTGAGATTAAAGCAGGCACTTCTGATTTTCTCAATGAGAAAAAAGAAACATCTGCGGAAGTGAAAAACGGCGGTACACGTGAAGAGGAGGGCCTGAAGAATCTCGGCAGTAAAAATACAAAGTATGCTGAGGAATACGCTCCTGAAGTGCTTGAAACGTTTGACAACAAGCACCCCGACCGTGATTATTTTGTGAAGTTCAACTGCCCTGAGTTTACAAGCCTATGCCCGATTACGGGACAGCCTGATTTTGCGACAATCTATATATCATATATTCCTGATATAAAAATGGTTGAAAGCAAGTCCTTAAAGCTGTATCTGTTCAGTTTCCGTAATCATGGGGATTTTCATGAAGACTGCGTTAATATCATTATGAATGACCTTATAAAACTTATGAATCCGAAATATATTGAAGTGTGGGGCAAGTTCCTGCCACGTGGCGGAATATCAATTGACCCTTACTGTAATTATGGCAGACCCGGTACAAAGTGGGAACAATTGGCGTGGGAAAGACTTTCACATCATGACCTTTACCCCGAAAGCGTAGACAACAGATAAAATCAACAAAAATATTATCTAAAAAAAATTCCCTATGGCAGAGGATTTTTTTATAACAATTTTGCTTTTTTGTTGAAATCGCCTAATTCTAATCAATTTTTTTGGTAATTTGCATAAAATTATAGTAGAGTACTTGACAGATTATGGAAATAGTGATATAATACATAAAAAGCATAAAACGTATAATATACGCTTATGCTTATAAAAAATAATGAACGGACTGTTTTTCTATGAAGAATAACCTCAAAAAAGTTACTGCTTCTATTATGGCAGTAGCTTCACTCGCAGTAAGTGCAACCGGCATTGTAACAAGTGCCGAAGATGTAACAACTCCCGTAACTCCCGAAGTCGTTGAGGAATACGGTGCACCTTCAGGATATGTTCCATTTGGTGATGGTGCTACAGCAGGTATCTATCGTTCATCTACACAGATCAATATAAGTACAGAGTGGAAAAGTGGTTCAACTGTATATGTTGAACTCAAAAGCACAAGCGGTGCTTCTGTTTCTGGTAGTAAAGATAAGTATGGATACGATGGATATGTATCGTTAAATTATACGGGCAACGGATTTACTCATGCTGAGTCTTATCATGAGGCTGGCGGATACTCAATAGAACTTTCACGTTAATTATCAACAAAATCTTAGGAATAAACTGCTGTTTGTATCAGCAGTTTATTCCTTAAAAAAAAGAATGATTGTTTATATGAAAAAACTATGTATTTTCTTAATGGTAACTATATTTACTTTAACCGGATGTCAAAATCATGATGTTTCAGAAAGTAAATTAAATAACGAAAAAACAAACTTCAATAATACAGTTTCGGATATACAGTATATTGAATCTAATGCTGATTTTTACAAAAACGGAGTTATATTTGGCAGAGATAAAACAATGTTTTTAGATTTTGATACTATGGAAAAAACTCCGTTGTGTGCTATTCCGAATTGTATGCATAACAATTCAAATTGTCTTGCAAATATAGTCGGCGAAAATCCAATAATCTATAATGAAAATATATATTATTTCAGTTCTATAGCGGGAGTGGAGGAAACGTCCGACGGTCAAAAGTTTTATATTGATTCAAAGTTGATGAAAACATCTATTGATTCTTCTGAAACGGAAATTGTTACTGATTTTAGCGACTGTATGCCTAATATTCCAAGTTATTATGTTTTAAAAGGAAATGAATTATTTTTCACAGGAAATGATATGTGCCCGACAGAAGATGAATTTGGTGCAATAAGTTATAGTGAAGTCGGCGGAACACATTTTTTATGCAGTATCAATATTGATACAGGAGAATATACAAACTATGGAAGTATATATGACGGAGATAAAAAATATGAAATGGCTGATTCTTCAAGTGGTGCAAATATTTCAGGAATATATAATAATAAAATGTATATTCAATATGTCTTTATGAAAGAAGATCCAAAAAAGTTGGGAATAAAACCGGAAGAAAACTTTACACGTGTAAACTTTGAATTTGACTTTGATACAAAAAAACTTACAGAAAGTTCACTTCCGCCTGCATTATATATGGATAATGATATTTATGCTTATCCTGATGATGAAACTAATACAACAGTAGTCATTGACAATGATGAAAAATATATTGTACCACATTATGATTTAACATCATATACTGCTAAAATTATTAACAATAAAATATTTTTTTCGGATTTGTGGTATGATTTATCGGACATGACAGAACATGGTTATGGTGAATATAACGGATATGAAATTGTTACTTATTATGATGACTGCTACATTTTGATTAACGGAGGATTAAACGCTAAAATTACCGAAGAAGAACTACTTGCACTTGGATAATAATTTTTTGAAATAAAAATAATTCACCAAATAATCGAAATATATGTAACAATATAAAAAATTCCCTATGTCAGGGAATTTTTTTATAACAATTGTACTCTTTTGTGGAATTTGTGCAATTTCCACATAACTTTTTTAGTCACTTATACAAAGTGGCAATAAATTCCTTGAAATTGTGAAAGTAATATGATATAATTTGAAATGGATATATACAATCCGCAAAAAAAATTTCAGGAGGTATATTTTATGAAAAAAATGTTATCAGCCGTTTTGTCGGCATTTTTAGTTACAATTTGTGTTCCATTTACATCGTTTGCGGAGTCAGATACTGCTGATGTAACAGCAACACCTGCTGATGCAACAACGGTTGCTTATGATGTGTCGGCAACAACAACTACTACTGCCGATGTTTTGACAACAAAAGTTGCTGATGTTATGATGACAACGACACCTGCTTATGCTACAGCAGCACCTGCTTCTTATTCTACAACAGCACCAAATGTTGCTGATGCTAATACAACAGCAACAAATACTACCGATGCTAATACAACAACAACTACTACTGATGCTACGACAACAACTAATACTAATACAACAACTACTACAACTACAGTTTCATCAACAACTGATACTTCAGGTTCACAGTCTACTACAGCCACAGAATCTACAACAAGTTCAAGCACAGATACAAGCAGCACAACAAGTACCACAAGCACAACTAAAACTACTGAAAGCAGCAACGACAGCACAGCAAGTTCACCTAAGACAGGTGTTGCAGGTGTAGGCGTAGCAACAGCAGGTCTTGCAATTTCAATCGGTACAGCATTCGTTCTCAGGAAGAAAAATGACTAATTAAATTTTGTTCATACGAATAAAAGAAAGGCTCTCCTTCGGGAGAGTCTTTTATATTATTTGAAAAGTAAAATCCGCATTTCTGTCGGTAGGGAATTTTTTATGACAATTGTGCTTTTTTGTAGGATTTATGCATTTTTAATAACTTTTTTTTTTTTTTTTTAGTTATTTGTACAAAATAACAACAAAACTCTTGACATTGTGAAAATGATGTGATATAATTTAGTAGGTAGATTTATACAATTCAAAAAAATCAGGAGGTATATTTTATGAAAAAAATTCTTGTGGGGGTGCTTGCTTTCTGCTTAGTTGCAGGAGCAATGCCTTCCGATACTGTAAAATTTGTTGACAATTCAATTGTTGCAAGTGCAGAAGAAGGGGAGTTGGGATTTCTTACTTATGAAAAATATTCAGCTAAAAAATATGGCAACGAGTTTGTAAGTTTGGGAGAAATTCCCATAACTGCTACTGCTATGACAAATAATACAGAAGGTTTAGATTTGAAACAAATCTATAGAGATAAATTATACGAATTGATTGAAACAGGCTGGGTATTTAGTGATAATGTTATGTTCGACGGTTCACGTTTTGATTTTTATGACATTGACACAGACGGTATTCCCGAATTGGTTGTTACATATAATAATTCCAGTCATTCTGGAGGTTTTATTTATTCAATAGTAAACGGCAAATTAACAGAAAGTGAAATAAATGTTCAGTATGGAAGTGTAGCGGTTAATTCTGAAAAACATCTTGTTTACTATAACGATGGTAATGCCTATGTTCCTTACAAGAATTATTACAGATTCTCAGAAGGCAAACTTCAAGATATTACCGACAGCGGTGAGAATTTTGAAAATATAACTTGGGATAGTATAGGTCGTAAATATCCTTTTGATGAACTCTCTATTGATGAAGCTCTTGATTCTATTATGATAGGTACAACAGATACAAACACAACAACAACTACTGATACTGATATAACAACTAATACTGATGCTACAACAACAATAACTACTACTATTGATACTAATGCAACTATAGTTTCATCAACAAATGATACTTCAGATTCACAGTCTACTACAGATACAGAATCTACAGGTTCAGGCACAGATACAAATAGTGCAAGCACAACTAAGCCTACTGAAAACAACAACAGCAATAGCAGTACAACAACAAGTTCACCTAAGACAAGTGTTGCAGGTGTAGGCGTAGCAACAGCAGGTCTTGTAATTGCAATCAGTACAGCATTCGTTCTCAGAAAGAAGAATGACTAATTAAATATTGTAATGTAAAAGGGACACTTCGGTGTCCCTATTTTTTGTATTTACCATTTCCAGCCTGAAAACATTTCAGATATTTTGAGTTTAATTGTTTTGCCACTCTTTTTCAGATACTCATTCAGCGAGGCAATAGCTATAAATATTACTCCTGCTATAAAGAGATATGCCCACCAGTCAAGCGTAACAAAATACTTTCTTGTTGCATATACCGTAATTGTGACAAGTGCAACGGACGAAACGGAAAACCATGTCTTGCTTTTTGTTGTAAATGAAATAATAAGTATAACTGCCGTTACTGCAAGTACAAAAATAGTATTTGAAAGATTCTGAAAATAAAGTGCATCATTTATAAGTCCTGCAAATGATGATATAAATATTATGTTTGACAAAATTTTTGAAACTCTCGGATTATTTTTCCATATATAGCGGTAAGCAATTCCCATAAGTGTAATTATTGCAAGTGTGATTTTACTTGATACCATTTCAGAATCAACAATTAAAAACGGTCTGTTTATGAAAGCAACAGCTGTAATAAATGCAGATGCGGAAAGCATTTCTGATGCTTTTTTCTGACTTGTTTTTCTCCTGATAAAATTAGCAATATACAATGCAATACAAATCATACATACAAAATCGCCTGCTTTTATGTCTGATTCTATATTCATCAATGCATACCATGCGGACAACATTATAACATCTGATTTTTTTTCATTATCTTTTTTGACAATAATTCCATCTTTGAAAAATATTCTTGAAATTATCATCATACAGCAAAATACAACAAACATGATATACAGTGAATAGTTTGATTCATAAGTAACATCTGCAACGATCTGTATTATTCCTATTACCGAGAAAAAACCTGTCCAATTGTTACGAAGTGCCGACGATACAGCGAAATGAAGTAAACACACCATTAACGCAAGAAACGGATTTTCGGGGCTGTCTGTCGTGGAAATAGTGAGAATCATTCCGGCGGTCAACATATTTGTGTATAATATAGTATCTGTCTTCCGTGGGAATTTTGCGTGCAGACTGAAAGCATATTTCGGAAGAAAGACAATTGTGGCAGTAATCAGACAAAAAATAACTACAAGTAAATCAAAAATATCACTTTCTGAATTTTCGGCAATTATAAGCGGCATCATCGGCGAAAAAATTCCTCCGAACACCTGAACAAATTTACTTTCTGCAAATGCATATAACATTATAAGAAGTGACATTAAAACAGGAGCTATCAAATGACATTCTTCACTTAAAGATGCTGAAATTATTGAACTGTACAAAGCAAAGGCAAGTGTAAATACTTCTGAAAAATTATTTTTAAGACTCGGTAAAAAACGGTTTACTGCATATATTATCACTAAAATAATTGAGAAAATAATAATTGCTGTATTTTCGTTAAGAGTGCTTTCAATATCTGATGAAAATATAAATGTCGTCAATACAGCGAAAACACTCTGCAATCCCTTTAATACGGGTTTGTTCAGATATATTCCGTAATATATAAGCTGTACAAGAATTGTTATCATTATCAGATAAGTTGCACCATCAGGTTCAAATGATGAATCCAATACTTTTATGAATGCAAGTACGGCAAACACAACAGCGGAAATATTTCCGGTTATTCTGATAGGTTTACTCTTTGAAAATCTTACAATATAAAATGTCAGTACTGCTTGTAATAATATCATTATAACGGCAAAATCGTCATAATTTTTCGATACCTGAGCCGAAAGAAAAATAATTGTAACAGACACAGCCATAAGACTTACATATAAAAATGCATTGTTTTTATAAAATTTGTGTTCTGCAAACGATGCAACAGCCGTTATTGCCGAACTCAAAGCAAAAAGCATTGCCCCGCCGTTTCCGTCCACTGAAAGCCAACTACCGAAAAGTTCATAATAGCCTGCAATAATCACTGTAACCGAAAGCAGAACAGTGCCTATTGAGCAAAACGCCGTTGACGTGCCATCAAGTTTTATTACCTTATGAAACAGTACACCTACTCCGAACATTACAACAGATGCAAGAAACATTATAATTACCCTGCCTGACGGCGTTGTATTTACCCAGCCTGCAACTCCGAAAGCTATACCCGACAGAATGATAAATATTGTGCCGATTATAAACATGATTTCAGAGCCGTTAAACTTTCTCACTTGTTTTTTATTTTCAATGTAAACAAACGATTCCGCTGAATTTTCCGACTGTTCCAATTTATTTCTCTTTATCAGAAATTTGACAATCCGTACAATGAGATATACTGTTCCGCTGATAGCACCTATCGGCAGTATTACAAAAACAAGTAAAAGTAATAAAATAAGTTCTCCCATAAAATCACACCTTTCAAGCATATGATTCGTAATTCTTAACTAACCATATAATACCATATAAAATAATTTTATGGAAGATGTTTTATGTCATTATTATAGTGACAAATGTCACTATTTTTTACGGCTTATTGAATTTTTCTTCATGGCTGATTCAAGCTGACTGCTTACAGTATGAGTATATACCTGAGTTGTATTCATATTCCTATGACCGAGTATTTCTTTAAGTACACTGACATCAACACCACGTTTATACATTACCGTTGCGGCAGTATGGCGAAGTTTGCTGGGGCTTATTTTCAAATCACCGAAACCCGCCTTTTTCATACGCTTTTTTACTATTTCTTCAACCCATCTGCCGGTGAGGCGTTTTCCCGTCTTTCCGATAAAAACAGCGTGGTGGTCATAGCTTTTTCCCTCAAAGAAAGTTTCCTTGAAATCCTGATATTCTTCAAGAGCCTCCATGCACGCCTGATTAAAGTAAATAGTACGTTTTTCCGTTCCTCTTCCCTTTATTGTAACTGTTCCGTCCTGCTGTATATCTGTATCATTAAGACGAACAAGTTCACTCAAACGTATTCCGCAGTTTATGAATATTACAAGAATACAATAATCACGTTCTTTGTTTGGTTCGTCAATGGAATTAAGCAGGGTTATACAATCCGCCTCATTTATAAATTCAGGTGGTTTTTTATTTACAGACGGAAATTCCAATCTTTCGGAAGGGTCTTTTTCAAGAACGCTTGTTGTTATATGAAGATACCTGAAAAACATTCTTATTGAAGTAACACGCCGTGCCCTTGTGCGTTCGCTGTTTTTTCTTATTTCGGTGAGATAATAAAAATATCTGTATATATCATCAAGTGTTATACTTTCTATAAAATTCATATTTATATCTGTTATATATATATCTTCAATCTTCTGTCCTAACCTGCTTTTTCCCTTTATAAATTTCATATATCTGAAAAACATCATTAAATCCCTGTAATAATTATATAATGTCTGTTCAGATGAGTTTCTTACCGTTTCATGATAAGAAAGAAAATCTTCCAGTTCCTTAAAACAGAGTTCTTTTTTTATCTCCAATATCATCACTCCTTATTTTTTTTTAATTATAACATTGTTTCAAAGAAATTTCAACATCAAAAATAAAAAAGGTGACAGATTTATATAAACCTGTCACCTGATAAACTTATGCTGTAATTATATCTGTAATATCCATTGTTGTCGTTGTCATTTTTGTATCCGTTGTTTTTGCCGTTGTCGTTGTAATTTCTGTATCTGTTGTTATTGTTGCTGTTGTTGTCATTTCTGTAGTAGTTGTTGTTGCTGTTGCAGTTATTGTGGTAGTTGTTGTCATTGCCATTTCTGTAGTGGTAGATGTTGTAGTTGTTGTATAAAAATCTTCTGTTTCTGATGATGCGAAAGCAGTATCTTCTGTAGTTGTATATATTGTTGTCGTCGTAATGTGTGGTGGTGTTGTAGTAGTATATGTTTTTGTATGCGGTGGTGTTGTCGTTGTCGTCGTAATGTATGGTGGTGTTGTAGTAGTATATGTTTTTGTATGCGGTGGCGTTGTTGTGGTACGTGGTTTTGTATGTGCCGTTGTTGTTGTCGTTGTTTTCTGAACTATTTCATCTGTCACAGTAGTTAAAATAAATGTCATTGTATCGCTTGCCGTTTTTGTTGTATTGATTTGTTGTGTTGTCTGAATATGAGTTGTTGTATTAACATTATATGAATAAGTAGAAACAGCGGAAGTATAAATATCTTCATTTGAAACAGGCGGAGCAGGTGTAACAGTCGTTGTTGTGATATGTTCGGAAATTTCTTTTTCTGACATTGTAGTATTACTGAATGAACCTGAAAATGTTTCTGATGTTGTAGTATTCTGCAATGTACCTGAAACTGTTTCGTTTGGCGTGTCTGTATTGGCTGACGTTGTTATTATATTCTGATTATCCCTTTCAGAAGATTCACCCGATACATCGGTTACAATTTCGCTGTTTCCTTCGTCATAAAACGATTTGAGGGCATTTTGTATACTGTCACTGTTCCATATTCCAAAACCTAAAAGTACTACAATACAGAAACTCAGTCCTACTGAAGCCGTTCTTAACATAACAGTACGCTTTCTTTTCTTTTCAGCAAAATATCTGTCTCTCCGTTCAAAAACACTCTCTGCTATCTCTTTATAAGACTTCATATTCAAACCCCTCCTTTTCAAGCTCTGTTTTAAGTGCCTGCTTTGCTCTGTAAAGAAGATTTTCTATTTGTCTTTTTGTTTTATGCATAATCTTTGCCGTTTCGCTGTTACTGAAGTCTTCAAAAAAAGCAAGATAAAGTACTTGTCGGTAATCCGGTTTTAATTTATGAAGGGCTTTATTGAGTGCAATTTTCTGTTCCTCTTTCAGATATTCTCTTTCGATGGATTTTTCCTCGGCAAGGTCATTATATTCATCAAAAGGAATATCCGAAATTTTTGACCTTTTACGCAAACTGTCAATAGCCATATTTCTACCTATGGAGTAAAGCCATGTTTTGAAAGTACTTTTCCCTGAAAATTTTGGTTTTTTAGTAACCAGTTTGAAAAAAGTATCTTCCATAATTTCTTCTGCAAGAGTGATATTATTTGTTATGTCATTTATATAAAGAATAAGACCATCTTTGTAATCTCTTATTATTTCTACCATTCCTTCATCGTCGCCGGCAAGAAAACGCTGATAGTTGACTGTGCCGTTATCCATTTATTTCCCCCTCTCCGAGAAAACTGACGTACTCTATCTACTTATTAGACGTACATTTATATTTTTTCTCTCAATTATATATCAATTTAATAAATTCGTCTTTGCGTTGACGGTCTGCTTCCTGAAAGGTTTCCGTCCATTGAAACATCAACACCGGACGTTCTTTCCATAGGCTGAATTATAACTGTTGCATAAGAATGTGAACCCCATTCAAACATATATGACTCTCCTGAACTCTGTCCTATAAAATTACGCCATGAAACGTCCATTTTAATTGACGGGTCTGCACCAATCCAACAAACTACAGCGTCAGGGTCTGCCTCAAGAGTAGAACCGTTTGCAACGTTACTGATGACAAGGGGGTTTCCGTCAACAAGTACAGCTACATAAGCTTCAGGACCCATTCCCGTAAGAGTTGAAGTAGCAACACCTTTTTGTGAAATAATGCCTTGTCCGATAAATCTTACTCCATATTTGCAGTCTCTTGTAAATGCAAGGATATTTTCACTTTCAACGGAAATTGTTTCACCGTTTTCAAGATGATATACAACAACGTGCTGTTGATTATTTGCATAATATGTAACGCTGTCACCGTCAAATTCTACTTTCATAAGAGGAAGGTTTTCACCTGTAAATCTTCTTGCAATCTGTCCGAGAATAGCACGTCCTGCATTCTGTTCGGGACCGAGCATAACCTTTGTGAATTTATAATTCTTTCCGCCGAAACATTCTCCGCCTATAAAAGCACCTGCTTTTGTAAAAACATAATCACCACCGCCCTGACAAGTAATCATAAGGCATAGTTCATTTAAAGTCTCAAACTTAATCATATACAAATTCCTTTCATATTATATTCACGCCATACATGGCACAAAATCCTGCTAAATCCCTTGCAACTCCCGAACCGACGGCATTGAATTTCCATTTTCCGTTATACCTGTAAAGTTCTCCGAGAACCATAGCAGTTACATTACTGTAACATTCATCAAGTTCAAAGCGTGCTGTTTCCCTGTTGCAACTGTCAATTATTCTTGCATAGATATTTTCAGTCATGCCGAAATTAAGTCTTTTTTCAACGGCTTCATAGATAGTAACAGAAAAAACAATCTTTTGAACTAAAGGGTTTACCCTTGTCAGGTCAATATCAATAACAGCGTCGTCATTATCCTGAACAGTCATATATTTCACACTACCGTCAGGACTTGTATTTTGTCCGTAAAATATAAACCATTCATCGTTTATAACTCTTCCGTTTCCGCCAAGCATAAAAGCAGATGCATCAAGTTCACAGCGGGAATCAAGTATATCCCAACCAAGAGCAATTTTTATATTACGGCTGTCAGGAATGGCAATTTTCTGTCCCTTTTTCAACTCCATTCCACCGCCTGAAACACGTTTTCTCGGCGGACGTGAAACGGGATTTTCCGTAACTTTATCTGGCGTACTACTTGTCCGAAAATTGTTGTTGCTGAGTGTTCTTTTATCAAAACTGCTGCGGACATTCATAAACCCTTGTTTGCCTGTAATGGAATTTTTATCCATTGCACTTTTTTTGTTCATGGGTATATTCAATCCCATTTTTTTAACCTCCTTTATCTGAATTTTTAATTATCGTGAATTAACTATAAAACTGCAAAGCATTTTCTGCCTTGCAGTTATTCTTCAGCACTTTACTTTAAGAAATTCAACACTTCCGATAATTTCAGTTTTGCCAATATTTGCAGGCAGAAAAACGCAGTCGCCTTTTATAATTGAAATCATGCTGTTTCCGTTCTGTACAGTTCCACAGCCGTCAGTACACAAAATAACCTGAAAGCTGTTCTCTTCAACATTGAAAACATATGTTTTTTTTACATTTACTTTTACAGTGTTGAAATAACGGCACTTACAGAGCGTTTCAACGGAATATTCAGGGCATTCAAAATAATCATCATATGACTTTTTTGCAGTCGTCGGTTTAAGGTTCATGACTTCGAGTGCCTTTTCCGTATGCAGTTCACGCTTATTGCCGTTTTCGTCGGTTCTGTCATAGTCATATACACGATATGTAATATTTGAATTTTCCTGTATTTCTGCAATTACCGTCCCTTTTCCTATGGCATGAACTGTTCCGGCAGGTATATAGAAAACATCTCCCTTATGCACTTTTTCATAGTGAAGATACTCTGTGATTTTTCCCTCTGAAACAGCTTTACGGGCGGTTGATTCTGAAATTTCTTTTTCAAATCCGCAAATCAGAGAGGCATTTTCTTCCGCCTCCATGACATACCACATTTCAGTTTTTCCGTTCTGGTGTTCATGAATACGTGCATAGTCATCATCGGGGTGAACCTGCACAGATAAATCTTTTCCGGCATCAATGAACTTTATGAGAACGGGGAAACCGTCTTTATTATTTTTTCCGAGATATTCGGGGTGTTCTTTTATAACCCTGTCAAGCGTACTGCCTTTATATTCTCCGCTTACAACTCTGCTCAGACCGTCAGGGTGAACGGAACACTCCCACGTTTCAGAAATACGGTTCAATCCGATATTCTTGTTATATTCATTTTTAAGTCTTATTCCGCCCCATATATATTCTTTTCCTGCCGGATACAGTTTCATTATATCCATAAAACACTCCAATACTTAATATAAAATACTGTCTGATTTATTCTATGACTTTTTTCTTTTGTTAAGAATCTTTTCCCTTAAAATCATACTTTTTTCTTCTACAATTTCGCTGTTATAGATACATGAAAGGGAAATATCATCTTCTGTACCGAAATGTGTTCTTTTGGTAATATTTTTTACTACTGATGTTTCAAATGTGTTTATATCGGAAAGTTGACTTGCTATTATTGTATGATAATCAAGAAAATCACTGTCTTTTCCGAAAGATGTATAAAGTCCGTCTGTTGAAACGAAAACCGCAAGAACTTTTTTATTGCCAACAAAAAATCTGCTGAACATTGAAGCGGCATTTCTACCACATATTGAAGCAGTTATATTTGCCGGATTTGATTCTTCATAATCCATAAGCATAGCTGTTTCGCCGTCATCAAAAACAGCCACAAGACTTCCGTCGCCAATCTGAAAACCGAAAGTGAAATTTTCATCTGCAATTGCCGTTACAAGAGTAGTACCATAATATGATTCAACGGGAATTTTATTAAATTCATCTTCTTCAAACTGCTTTTTTTCCTCTGCTGTAACAGGGTTTTCCGCAAAGTGTCCCATAATTTTATCATGCCATACGGCGACAATCTGTTTTTCCATATTATGTATTATCATTTCATGATTTTCTGTCAATTCTCTTTCAAGTCTTTCCCTGTCTTCATAAAATCTTTCAATTGTTTCAATTGCAGACTCAACAGCAAACTTTGAACCTACATGACTTCTGAAATGCTTTTTACTGCCATGACCGTCTGCTACTACAGCCACCGCATAGCCGTTTCCCGTTTTATAATCAGAACTATCCTGACACACAATACCTTTTTTTACATGGCTTGCACCTATAACAGAACGACTGAAACCCTTGAACATAAAAAAATCTCTCCTTTCAGATTAAAATTTTGCCTGTACTTTGCCAAAATCAATTTCCAGCCCATTCCATACGGGAAAGCCTTTTCCCGAGGTTACGTCATGGAAAAGTCCGTCAGGCATTTTAACACTCCATTTACTGTCAGAACAGTTTTTTATGCCGATAAGTCCCGGGCGGATTTTATTTTCAACGAGTTCCCCGGCAACACTGAGAAAATCGTCTGCATTCGGGTTTATTTCACATTCAAACAGTTTACAGCCTATGTAAAGAGGTTTGCGGAAAGTACGGTTACTGAATTTCATTGAGGCAAATTCCATACCGCAATTTGGACACTTGAAAATTTTATCATTTTGTTTTGCAATCATTGACACAAAATGACTTTTTCCGCATATACACGAAAGAATTTCCGAACGCAGACGAATAAACAGAGCCTGCCATTCGTCAAGTGACAAACGCTTTTCAGGGTCTTTTTTTCCGACTGTAAATGAACGCACGAAAGCATCTTTTATATATTCGGGATATTCTCCCCAGAATTTTATTACATTGTCGTGAATGCCTCTTATAGGGCGGTTTGAATCATTGTCAGGGTCATATATAAAAACAGCCTCTTTGCCGTAATGTTTCGCAAGTTCCTGTTCATTCATACAAATATCCATAATGACTTTTCTGCCTTCCATGTGGTCACCTCTGAAAAGCATCTTGAAAAGCACAACCGCAAGAGTATACAAATCAGAATTTTCATCAGGTAAACCGCCGTCAAGCACTTCAGGGGCTTTATATGTCGGTCTTATATTTATATCCAAATCTTCCCCGTACGGTGCAATTGTATCACAATCACTCATAAGAACAGCACCTGTGTCTGTATTTATAAAAAATCCTCCGTCGCTGAGAGCATGATAGCTTTTTCCGATTTCATGGAGTTTACGGAAAGCGGTTACAATATTTATACCTGCCATTACCATAGCGTTAAGATTTGAAAACTTAACGGATTTTTTTGTAAGGTGTTTTGTGCTGCTGTCCTGAACTATTTTATATCCGTTCATTACATCGACAAAATATTCAAAGCTGTCAGGCTTTACTTCCATAAAATAACCGAAAGCTCCTGTTGTTTTATCAACTTTAGTCATGTATTTACACCAGAGGAATTTATTATTCGGTTCACCGTCTTTTACGTTTCGTTTAATGTTCTGATATATTTTATCAAGATTTTTGACTTTATCGGTATCATACCATTTCAACGCCATTTTCATACTGTTGTATTGAACAAGATAAACTGTACTCTGTCTGCCTTTGCCGATAACGTTTAAAATTTTAGCTTTTCCGCCAAATTCTGTTTCGACTACTCTTCCAATCTCAAACTCCGCCATTTAATTCACCTTTCCTGATTTATTTATTTTTAGCAATATAAGCATAAGTTATATGTTTAACTTAAAATTATATAAATCACTTGTTATATATTTTATCACATATTTCCATATTTGTCAAGGTTATTTTTTGAAAATCAGATAAATCATTTATTCGTTTGACTGCTGTCAGCAATACATAGAAAAATATGAAAAATACTTCAAATACTCTTGACAATTTCAACATAAAGTAGTAAAATATGAGTGTATGGAATAGAACTGCATGAATTGCAGATTATAAAATATGCCGACGGCAGATTGGAGAAAATTTTTATGATTAAGAAAATTGCTGTATTAACAAGCGGTGGTGACGCACCGGGAATGAATGCAGCTGTAAGAGCTGTTGTAAGAACGGCTCTCAGCAAGGGCATGGAAGTCTACGGTGTACGCAGGGGTTATGTCGGACTTCTAACAGGTGACATTTTCCAGATGGACGAAAGAAGTGTCACAGATATTATCCACAGAGGCGGAACTA
Organism: uncultured Ruminococcus sp.; assembly: GCA_947627175.1. Taxonomy (GTDB): domain Bacteria; phylum Bacillota; class Clostridia; order Oscillospirales; family Ruminococcaceae; genus Ruminococcus. The sequence goes on along the minus strand of CANQVA010000001.1, from coordinate 112,003 downwards.
TACTCTATACTGCAAGATGTCCCGAATTCAGAACTGAAGAGGGCGTTTCAAAGGCAAGGGCAAAGTGTGAGGAACTCGGAATTGAGGGTCTTGTTGTTATAGGCGGTGACGGTTCATTCAGAGGTGCGGCAGACCTTTCGGCAAAGGGTATGCTTTGTATCGGTATTCCCGGAACTATTGACAATGATATTTCATGTACAGATTATACTATCGGTTTTGATACCGCTATGAATACTGCTATGGAACTTGTTGACAAACTCCGTGATACTTCTCAATCACACGACAGAATTTCAGTAGTTGAAGTAATGGGCAGAGGTGCAGGACACATTGCAGTAAATACAGGTGTTGCTTGCGGTGCTACTGATATTATAACTCAGGAAATCCCCTATGACCTTGACACTATTGCTAAGGTTATGCTTGAAAAACAGTCAAAAGGCAAAAAGAATTTCGTTGTCGTTGTTGCTGAGGGAGTTGGACATTCTCAGGAAATAGCCGCTATTTTACAGGAAAAGACAGGCATTGAAGCACGTGCTACAATTCTTGGTCATGTTCAGAGAGGCGGAAATCCTACACTCAGAGACAGAGTGGAGGCTACAAGAATGGGCAACTATGCTGTTGAACTTCTTGAACAGGGTATAGGAAATCGTGTTGTTGCTCTCAAGGATAACAAGCTCGTTGACTATGATATTCAGGAAGCACTCTTAATGCAGAAGCCTTACGACGAAAAACTTCACCGCATGGCTGAAACAATTGCATTCTGATAAATACATAAAAGGGGACACTGTTTGAGTGTCCCTTTTCTTATGAGAATATAGTTTCTATCTTTTTGCATGATTCTTCTGTTGAATAACACCAGCGTTCAATTCTTCCTGATTCGTAATAATATTTTATTTTTCGTGAGGGTTCGCAGTCTTCACAGGTGTCAACAATAATCAGTTTAACTTTCATTTTGTCGGGAATAAGTGCTTTTATATAAACGCTCACATTCTGACCTGCATGAATATCATCTCTTGGTTCTGCAAGACCTGCAAGGTTCGGTGCAAGTTCAACGAAAATTCCGTAATCCTCAACCGAACGGACAATTCCCGAAACAGTTTCACCTGATTCAAAGAGTTCTGCATTTTCTTTCCATGTGCCGAGCAGTTCCTTATGTGTGAGGAAAATTCTCCCGTTTTCGTTTGACTTGACGACAGCATGAATGAAATCGCCGTTTTTAAAACGGTCGGAAGGGTGCGATATTCTTGAAACTGAAATTGCATCAATCGGTATAAGTGACGGTATACCGCAACCTATATCAACGAAACAGCCGAATTGTTCAAGGTGAGTAATCCTTGCATCTATAATATCGCCTGCACAAAGGGAATTTATGTAATTTTCGATACATTCTTCCTGTGCGGATTTTCTTGAAAGCTGTGCGGAAATTCTTCCGTTTTCGTCGCATGATATGTTCATTACCTTGAAACATACAATTTTATTAACTCTTGATATGAGTGCTATATCACGTGTTTTTCCGTCCTCAATGCCGACAGCTCCGTCTTTTCGGAAAATAATACCGTCCGCACACGGCAAGTCAATTATAAGATTATGTGAACTATCACACACTGCAACTCTTGCTTCAAGAATAATGCCTTTTTCCATAGCCTCGGAAAGACCCTCAGCAGAAGATATATACTTTTGGTTTTCAGCTGTTTTAAAAAGACAGCCTTCGGGTTTATAAATCATATTTTTACCTCCGTCATTATTAGTGCTTGAATAGTCAATTTTATGCACATACTTAAGATATTATGACATAAGCATATTAAAAAAACTATATTTTAAAAGCAGGGAAAAGCGTGCAGACGTACACACGACCCTACACGCACATACACGGGCAGTATACACGCCATTTTTCCCGATATATAGGAGAGTACACGCCTACACGCCTTTTTTTTAAGTTTATATTATATTATATTATATTAAAATTAAGCTACTTTAAAATATTATGATATAATTATATTAAAAAAGATGATATATTAAGCAGGTAAAAGCGTATAGAAATATACATACGCCCCTATACGCACATATACGGGCAATGTATACGCCATTTTCCCCGATGTACAGGAGCGTATACGCCTATACGCCTTTTTTATTACTTTATAGAATTTTATAAATATATAATAATAATAAATAATATGATTATATAATATTTTTTGTATTTAAAATATTATACAGAATTTGCAAAATAAATAATATAAGTGTTGCTGACGACGGATTTTTTTCGGAATACAGCCAATAAATAAAATATAATAATCTTATAGAAATATGAACAGTTTATAAAAGTGTATATAATATAATACAACTGAGAAAAATGGCGTGTAGGCGTGTATTCCTCTATATACAGCCAAAAAAGACGTGTAACCACGGCGTGTGGATTTTAAAAGGCGTGTATATGGACGTGTATGTGTCATTGGCGTATTCTGATATTCAGACCGCCGAGAGCGTTCAGAATAGATTTTACGTTATCAATATTTTCATCATCACACATTATATATACAGTCGTATTTCTTCGCCGTTCGGGTTCGGGGATAACATTTTCCATAGCGGGTCTTTCAATCAGGGCAGTATAATAATTATAGCTTGTGACGGCAGTCGGCAATAAAGTCCACATTGTACCGTTTCGGAGTTTTACAGCTTCATCGGAAGTTTTATTATAAACCATGTTCGCAGAACGTATTGACGCACTTTTCTTTATTCGTCCTATTGCTGTTTCAGCAAGTTCAGGCGTTTCAAATTCAGCTGATATTCTTGTAATCATATTAAATTTTTCCTTTCATTTGTCAACTTCTTTATTTTTAAATTGACGTTTTTATTATTTTTACACAAAAACGAAAAAATATACTTCTTACATATTGATTTAGAAACAATTTTGAGGTATAATAAAAAATATACGATTTTTTTAAGGTGGTGCTGATTTTGGATATAAGAGCAGGCGACATTCTTACTATGAAAAAAAATCATCCTTGCGGTTCTGACAAGATGTATGTCATTCGTGCAGGTATGGATTTTAAATTAAGGTGTGTAAAGTGTTCAAGGGAATTTATGGCACCAAGAAACAAAATAGAAAAAAAGATTAAAAAAATTCAACATGAAGAAGATTAGGAGATATTTATGTTTGAAAAGCTTGAAGCAATGGAAGAAAAGTTCGAGGAAATAAGCAGTAAGCTGTCTGACCCCGATATAGTAAATGACAATAAGCTGTATACTCAGCTTATGCGTGAATTTAAAAATATGACCCCTGTTATTGAAAAGTACCGTGAATATAAAAAGGTACGTGATTCTTTCAATGAGGCTAAGGAACTACTTGACGAGGGCGGACTTGAAAAAGATTTCAGAGAAATGGCACAGGCGGAATTTGAGGAATCAAAAAATGCTATGGAAAATATCTCTCAGGAACTTAAAGTACTTCTTCTGCCTAAAGACCCGAACGACGACAAAAACGTTATTATTGAAATAAGAGGAGGAGCAGGCGGTGAAGAAGCCTCACTGTTTGCAAATTCGCTTTATCGTATGTATACTATGTATGCCGAGATGAAAGGCTGGAAACAGGAAATTCTGACTGCAAGCCCGACAGAATTGGGCGGTTTCAAGGAAATAAGTTTTTCAATTGAGGGAGAGGGAGCATATTCACGTCTTAAATATGAAAGCGGTGTACACCGTGTGCAGAGAGTTCCCGAAACTGAATCACAGGGGCGTATTCATACAAGTACAGTTACAGTTGCCGTACTTGTTGAAGCTGATGAAGTGGAGCTTGAAATAAATCCGACAGATTTAAAAATTGACTATTTCCGTGCAAGCGGAGCAGGCGGACAGCATATAAATAAAACTGAATCGGCTGTGCGTATAACTTATTTACCGACAAATGTTGTCGTTGAGTGTCAGGACGAAAGAAGTCAGCACAAGAATAAGGATAAGGCTATGAAAGTTTTGCGTTCAAAAATTTATGAAAGTTTGCAGGAGGAACAGAACGAAAAAATTGCGGCTGAAAGAAAAATGCAGGTAGGCACGGGCGACCGCTCCGAAAGAATAAGAACTTATAATTATCCACAGGGCAGACTTACAGACCACAGAATAAATTTGACTATATACAGGCTTGAAGATATTCTTAACGGAAATCTTGATGAAGTATTTGATGCACTTGCAACTGCTGACCAAGCCGCAAAACTTGCAAATCAGGAAATATAATTTTATGGAAACTTTATTACTTAGCGAAAAACAGCTTGAAATTGCCGTTCAGCTTATAAAGGGCGGTGAAGTTGTCGGAATCCCTACAGAAACAGTATATGGGCTTGGTGCTGATGCATCAGATGAAAATGCAGTAAGAAAAATTTTTTCTGCAAAAGGAAGACCTGCCGACAATCCTCTTATAGTACATCTTGCCGATTTTTCAGATGCTGAAAAATATACGTCATATATTCCGGAACTTGCTTTTAAACTTGCGGATAAATTCTGTCCCGGACCTTTTACAATGGTTCTCCCTAAAAATGACAATATACCGTTAGTAACGTCAGGCGGTCTTGATACTGTCGGTATAAGAATACCGTCTCACCCCATAATGCACAGACTTATTGAACTTTCTGAAAGACCAATAGCCGCACCGTCTGCGAATATCTCAGGTTATCCGAGCCCGACTTCTGCACAGCACGTTATGCGTGATATGAACGGCAAAATTTCAGCGGTTGTTGATGGCGGAAAATCGCATTTCGGCGTTGAATCAACAGTCGTGTCAATAGAAAACGATAATACAGTAAGAATACTTCGCCCCGGCTGTGTAACGAAAGAAATGATTCTTGAAGTATGTGATGTCATAGTTGACAAAGCAGTTATCAGCGGTCTTGAAAGCAATGAAAAAGCCTCTTCACCCGGTATGAAATATAAACATTATTCTCCGTGTGCGGATATTGTCATGATTGAATCTGACTTGAACAGTTTTATTGAATATGTCGGAAATCATTACGGAGATAATGTATATGCACTTATTTTTGACGGCGATGAAAAAAATTTCCCTTACCGATATATGACTTATGGAAAAGACAGCAATGAACAGGCACATCTTCTTTTTCAGAGACTGCGTGAATTTGACGATATTCATGCCGAAAAAGTGTATGTCCGCACTCCTTCCCCTGATGGTGTGGGATTGGCAGTATATAACCGCCTTATAAGGGCGGCAGGATTTGAGGTGATAAGGATATGAATACTTTAAGCGGTATAACGGTAGTAGGTCTTACAGGGCAGACAGGAGCAGGAAAAAGCACTGTTTCAAAAATCTTTGCGGAAAATGGTTTTGCAGTAATAAATGCGGATATCGTAGCAAGGAAAGTTGTTGAAAAGGGTTCAAAGTGTCTTGCAGAAATAGAAGAGTTTTTCGGAAATGATATTATAGATACTGACGGAAATCTGAACAGAAAAAAACTTGCAGGAATAGTCTTTTCGGACAATGCAAAACTTGAAACGCTTAATTCAATAACATATCCCTATATTACGGGTGAAATTTTGCGACTGATAAACGAGTTTTCCGAAAATAACCAGAAACTTATACTTCTTGATGCTCCTACGCTTTTTGAAAGCAGGGCAGACGATTTTTGTGAAATTATAATATCTGTTCTTGCAGATGAGGACATAAGAGAAAAAAGAATAATCAGCCGTGATAATCTTACACATGAACAGGCAAGAAAAAGAATGGATTCACAGCTTGACGAGGAATTTTTTTCAACTCATTCCGATTATATAATACATAACAACAGCAATATTGAAACAGTCAACGGAATAGCTAAGGAACTTTCCGACAAAATCCGTGATTGCTATCAAAATAAATAAAAGGGAGTGTTTTTTTATGGAAACATCAAAAGTACTTAAAGAAAAACTTTTCATGAAAAGGAAAAATGCCGTTCTCAGAATGAGCGAAACGGAAATTGCCGAATGTGACAGTTTTTGTGAAAGCTATATGGACTTCATGAATACGGCAAAAACCGAGCGTGAAGCCGTTGCTTATACAATCGAACTGTTGAAAAACAACGGTTATGTTGAGTATACAGCAGGTATGCAACTCAATGCAGGTGACAAGATTTACCGCAATAACAGAGACAAGGCGGTTATTATGGCAGTAATAGGAACTGCTCCGATTGAAAAGGGTGTAAGACTTTGTGCCGCACATATAGATTCACCAAGGCTTGACCTTAAACAAAACCCTCTTTATGAAGATAACGAAATAGCACTTTTTAAAACCCACTATTACGGCGGTATTAAAAAATATCAGTGGACTACAATTCCGCTTTCACTTCATGGTGTGATTATAAAAGCGGACGGCGAAAAAATTACCGTAAATATCGGTGAGGACGAAAACGACCCTGTTTTTTGCGTTACTGACTTACTACCGCACCTTGCAACAGACCAGATGACAAAAACTATGTCAAAGGCTGTAACGGGTGAACAGCTTAATCTTATTATCGGTTCAAGACCTTTCAGGGACGATGAAGCAAGTGAGGCTGTAAAACTCAACATTATGAATATTCTTTTTGAAAAGTACGGAATTACAGAGTCTGATTTTATTTCATCAGAACTTGAGGCAGTTCCCGCTTTTAAGGCTAAAGACGTTGGATTTGATAGAAGTATGATAGGTGCATACGGTCATGATGATAAAGTATGTGCTTATACTGCACTTATGGCAACTGTTGACTGCAATAACCCCGTTCATACTGTGGTTACAGTTCTTACAGACAAAGAAGAAACAGGCTCTGACGGCAACACAGGACTTTGTTCTGCATATCTTGAATATTTCATTGCAGATATTGCTGAATCTCTTGGTTCAGACGGAAGAACCGTTCTTTCAGCGTCTGAATGTCTTTCTGCTGATGTCAATGCGGCATTTGACCCGACGTTCCCCGAAGTAAATGAAAAAAATAATTGTGCATATATAAACAGGGGCGTATGTATTACAAAGTATACAGGAGCAAGAGGAAAGTCAGGTACTTCAGATGCTTCCGCAGAATTTACAGGCAGAATCCGCCGGCTTATGGATAGTCATGACGTTATATGGCAGACAGGCGAACTCGGTAAAGTTGATGCAGGCGGCGGCGGTACTGTTGCGGCATATATTGCAAATCTCAATGTTGATACAATTGATATGGGTGTACCGGTTCTTTCAATGCACGCACCTTTTGAAATCGTTTCAAAAATTGATACATATATGGCTTATAAAGCTTTTTCTGTTTTCATAAATGACTGATAATAATAAGAGCCTGAGATTTTGAAATCTCAGGCTTTTTTTATATATTATTTTACGGAATAATTGTTGACATCTATTATTCCGCCACTTCCGCCGGACGTTTTGCCCGAAATAAAATCATAGACACCTGCACCGACCATTACAAGACCTGCTATAATGCGTATTGCGTTTCCTGCTTTTACAATGTGGAAAATCAGAGTACAGCCAAGTCCGAGAGTTACAACCGCAAGAATAACATTCAGTATACGTGAACCGACATTATTTATAGCTTTTGCAATGAAGTCAAGACCGTTAAAAGCAAGAATAAGTCCGATAGTAAGCGGAATTATTGTCTGTACGAAATGCGGTAGTGAAGTTACTGCACCGCCGAGAATTATTCCGATGACGTTCGGCACGACTGCCACGGGATTAGAAGTGACGAGCGATTTTATAATATTTATCACGCAGAAAAGTATTATAGTTATCCCGATAAAGTAGAAAAGCGATGATATTATGCCGGGGAAAAAAGCGATGATTATTCCCGAAATGATGAGAACAACACCTTTTGCAGTAATGTTTTTCATAAAAAATACCTCCTGATTTTATAATTATCTCAGAACAGTTATAAACTTTATTATAAATTTATGTATAAAGTCTGACTGTTCATAAATTTTGCCTGAAAGTTCTGAAACAAATTTACGGCAGAATTTTATTTCTTCATTGCCCGGAGAAATGTTGCTGAAACCTGCTTTCAGAGAAATATCCATGAAATTGTTGAAATCACCTTCATTGAATAGTTTTCCGCTCATATTTTCTTCGGCAAGTTCTGCAAATTCACTGAATTTCATATCTCCCTTGCGGAGTTTCTGTGAAGCAAGTAGTTTTTCTGCATAATCGTACATTGATACAGCTCTTTTCGAGTTTCCGCCCGTTGTAAAATTTTTTATTCGTGAAGATATAATTATTCTTCTTCTCAGATAAATTATCAAAGCAATTCCGCCTGTTGAGAAAAGGACAATAAGGAATATTTTCAATGATTTCGGGATAGTTTTTGGTTTGTCGTTTTTGCCGTTATTTTTGGGAGAACCTCCTGCGAAACCTGATTTATCAGCCGTTGTTGTTGTAACAGTTGTGTTTGCTGATGGTTTTATTGACGAACGGCGTGACGTTGTACGGGGTTCAGAATCAGGTGTGACGGTTGTTGTCGTTTCAGTTACTGTTACAGTGACTGTATTTTGCGTTGTTGTTTCGGTAGATATGGAAGTATCAGAATATCCTGCCGTAAACTCAAACGGTACCCAGCCATAACCGTCAAGATATATTTCAGCCCATGCATGACTTCTGTTATCTTTTAATGTGATAGTGTAGGAACCGTCACTGTTTGCGTTTTGTTCGTTGAAGTCCTCACCCACAATTACATACCCTGTTGCATATCTTGCCGGAATACCTGCCATTCTTGCAAGAATAACCCCGGAAGTCGCATAATGTATGCAGTAGCCTTTGTGATTTTCAAGAAGAAAATAATTTACAAAATCACGGTTCGACGGAGTTTTTCCGGGACTTAAAGAATAGATGTTATGTGCATCTATTCTTTCACGAATCATTGTAAGAACTTCAAGTTTTTCAGATGCGGAATGTGCTTTTTCGGCATAATGTAAAATATCTGCATATTCTTCACGCACTTCATCCATATTTTTATTGTCAGGCAACTGAAGATAGTTATTATATACAAATTCCTTGTATCTTGTCTGAAGGAGCTGTCCGAGAAGTACATTTCCGTTTGAATAAACGTATTCATCATTATTGTAAGGCATTTCATTTTCCGTATAGAAAACGTCGTCATGGTCAAAAACGCCGTTTTCATTGCAGTATTGATAAACTTTATCTCTTACTTCTTCATTATAGATACCGCTTGCGGAGTAGATATTTACAGACGGTTCAACAAGGCATGAAGCAAGAATGTCATTATTTACCGCTATGAATTTATATGAAAATTCACTGTCATTTTTTCTTTTAGATGAAACAGTTCTGTCTTTATCATATGTAAGATTGCCGTAATTGTCAGTGCCATATGGAGAAAAACTCTTGCTGTCCCTTAGTTTTGACTTTATAGACATTGTCATTGTAGGAATATCGGGAACGGCGTTTCTGCCGAAAAGTGACGGAAAATCCTGCGGATATACGCCATATTTCTTGAAATCGGAAAAGAGTTGATTTTTATATGTGCTGTCGCTGAAATCAGCCCATGAATTTTTTTCATAAACAGAGCCGGTGTATTCTTTGAGATAAATCGCACCATTATGTTTACGGTCAATTGTAACTATGAGGTCGGTTGTATTTTTAAATTTAAGTCTGTCAGTAGTACCGAGTCGGTGGTCTTCATAATCAAATGAAAACCCGAATACGCTTGTAATTTTTGAAACACTTTCGGCTAAGTTTTCCAAAGAAAAAGAGTTTATTGCATCACGTATTTCAATACGCTTGCGGTTGAGTTCTTCACTTCTTTCATATCCTGAAATATTTATAATAAGTATTGAAAGAACTGTTATTATAAGAGTAGATATAATTATAAACAGACCACATTTTTCGGTGACTTTAAGACGCATCTGTCTTTTCGGGAAAAAAACGTTGTCTTTCCGTACAAATCCGCCTGTTCCGCCGTTAAGTTCGCCAATGTCAATTGTTGACATTGCAAGAAGTGCAAGCCAGTAAGCGACGGTGGTTACGCCCCAGAAAATCGGTATTTCTATTCCGTTATACAGTCCTATTTCAAGAATTGGGAATGTTGCAATAAGCGGTAATATCGGGTTTGGGTGATAAATTGTAAAGAAGTAGATAATTATTGCAAGCAACCACACACAGAATACAAACAAAGTTGTCACGGAATATTCTTCAAGCTGGGGAGGCAATGATTTATAATAATTTATTTCTGTATGGTATGAATCGCTGTAAACAATATTATACATAAATTTGAAGCCTGACGCAATACTGTCAAGCATTTTATATGCTGTAAATACAAAAACAAGTACAGAGCCGAGCATAACCCATAATGCACGTTTTCCGATGAGTGATAGTGCAATATAGAAAACAGAAAATCCGAACATTGCCATTATAAGCGTATTCTGATTATAATTAAATTCAAACATTCCGAGAAATGACATTATAACCGAAACAAATCCCATAACAGCTATAAATACAGCTTCGGGCTTTCTGAAATCATGGCGTTTCTTTTTTACGGACATTACAATGCTGTCGCATATGACAACGCCGTTATTATTTTGCAAAACCTTTTTTTTCATAGTTCAGTTCCTTTAAAGTTCAATATCCTTAATTGATGAAGTTATTCTGCCTATTACAACGGGTATTGTATTTAATTCCGCAAGCCCGGAGCAGATTGCAGAGGCAGATTCCGGAGATTTGACCACAACAACCGCATTTCTTATATCAGCATCAATATTTTCTTCTATATAGTGCAAAACAGCTGTATCCGGAACGGAAGTTATAAAAGTAAACGATGAAAGTGATAAATTTGAGTTTGTCTGAAAATATAGTTCAGGCGATTCACAATATAGATTATCACTGACTGAAAGTACAAGTTTCCGAACAGTTTCGGCAAGAATTTCAGGACTTGTTATATTTACTTCGCTAAATCCTCTGCTTTCGGCGTTATAGTATACTATTGTATGTATACGTTCGTTTTCTATCATAAATTGTGAAACGGAAATAAGCGTTTCAACAAGCGTATCAAAAACAGGGAGTGTATATTCAGAATCTTCATAACATTTCAGGTCAAGGAAAAGCATACACGGAACATCAACCGGCATACTGTATTCTTTTACAATAAGTTCATCTTTTTTTGAACTGAGTTTCCAGTGAATACGGTTTAATTTATCTCCGTTTATATAGTCACGCAGGTCAAAAATTTCAGATGGGTCATCACCTGCTTTATTTTCTGAAAATGCGGAGCTTTCATCAATTTCCCTATCTAAATAACTTATAGCACCGTTTACTTCATGTATTTCAGGCATTACGGCAATTTCAGTCCCGATATTTTTTGCAGTTCTGAATTTGAAAATTTTCAGCGGGTCATAAATTTCAATATATGCCGAACGGATTTTCAGTATACCGCAGTATCTTGAACTAAGATGAAAAGTGATACGCTGTGTATTCAGTGCTTGAACAGGGAACAGCAGTTCAAATTCATTGATTTGATTATTAAATATATTATAATATTCAATATGTGCTTCGGCTTTGCCTACAGGGAATATGCTTTTATTTGTAACACATAGCTGTACAGGGAATGACGAATTTTTCGGAGTGGTTTTATTCTGAACTGCAAATTCGGCTTTTATTGAATACTTTGTAATAAGTGCAGTGACAAACATCACAACGGGAAGAACTGTAAAAATTATAAGCAGTATCAATGAAAAATTCCATAGATAGAGTATGTAAAAAAATATGCATATTACTATCAGGATTAAAAACAGAATTTTTGTAAGAACCATAGCCGTTTACCTTTTGGAAATTCCCGGAACGGTCACTGACTTTATAATTTCATTGATTACGTTTCCGGCAGTAACTTCGGACAGTTTTGCCTTTGAGTTAAGCATAATACGGTGTTCAAAAACGTCCCTGCATATATATGAAATATCATCGGGTATAACATATTCACGTCCCATAGCGGCGGCTATTCCTTTTGATATATTCATAAGTGCAAGAGTGCCTCTCGGACTTATTCCAAGTTTCAGCATAGGGTGGTTTCTTGTCGCTGATGCAAGCGTAACAATGTATTCATATATTCTGTCATCAATATATATATTTGATACATATTCCTGAAGTTCAAGAATAAAATCAGCATCTGCAACGGGATTTACATTTTCAAGCGGATTGTCAGTTGACTTTGATTTCAGTATTGATACTTCACCGCTGAAATCAGGGTACCCCATACTAAGTTTAAGCATAAAGCGGTCAAGCTGTGAATCGGGTAGATTGTGAGTACCTGCTGAACCTATCGGGTTTTGTGTTGCAATTACTGTATACGGTTCAGGGAGCTTATATGTAACGCCATCAACAGTTATGCTTTTTTCTTCCATAAGTTCAAGAAGTGCGGATTGTGTCTTACTTGAAGTACGGTTTATTTCGTCAGCAAGAAAAAGATTACAGAAAGCAACTCCGGGGCGAAATTCAAATGTATTATTTTTCTTGTTATATATTGAAAATCCCGTAACATCAGACGGCAAAACGTCCGGCGTGAATTGCATACGGTTATGTTCAAGTGAAAGAACTTTTGAAAAAGCAAGGGCGAGAGTTGTTTTGCCAACTCCGGGAATGTCCTCTATAAGTACATGACCCTTACAGAGAATCGCCAACAATACTTTTATAATAATCTGGTCTTTGCCTATAACAGCTTTTTTCACTTCATTAAGAATCTTGTTTATCTGAGTTGAATAATAATTCTTGTTCATTTTATATCTCCTGTTTTTTGTAATATTGCTTAAAAAAAACGGACTGCCATAATTTTTTTCGGCAGTCCGGACAGTATTATTTCTCTAAATAATCTTCTGCATCACTATCGTCACTACCGTTATTGCTTTCAACGGGTTCATCGAAAATATCTTCAGTTATTTCGCCTTTCATGAGCTTTTCAAAATCTTCCCCATCAATTTTTTCAAATCTGAGAAGATATTTTGCAAGCAAGTGGAGTTTGTCAATATTTGCATTAAGAATATCGGCACAATCGCTGTATGCTTTCTGAATGATTGAATATACTTCATTGTCAATCTGTGCAGCAATTGCTTCACTGTAATTTCTTGTATGACCATAATCTTTACCAAGGAAAACTTCATCATTGTCCGAGCCGTAAACGACAGTACCGAGTTTTTTGGAAAAACCGTATCTTGTAACCATGTTTCTTGCTGTTGATGTTGCACGTTCAATGTCATTTGATGCACCTGTGCATATATCGTCAAGTACAAGTTCTTCTGCAACACGTCCGCCGAGAAGCATTATAATGCTTTCACGCATTTGGTTTCTTGAAACGTGCTGGTCGTCGTTGTCGGGGCGTGTAACAGTAAGACCTGCTGCCATTCCACGCTGAATAATAGTTACCTGATGCACTTTGTCCTGTGTCGGGAGATTATATGCGGCAATTGCATGACCTGATTCATGATAAGCAGTAACACGTCTGTCGTGTTCTGAAACTATTCTTGACTTTTTTTCAGGGCCTGCAATGACTTTCATTGTAGCGTCTTCAATGTCCTTTTCAGTTATAGCCATACGTTCAGCCCTTGCGGCGAGAAGTGCGGCTTCATTAAGGAGATTTTCAAGGTCTGCACCTGTGAATCCCTGTGTTGTCTGTGCTATTACTTTAAGGTCAACATCAGGGGCTAAAGGCTTATTTTTTGCATGAACGTTAAGAATTTCTTCACGTCCTTTTACGTCAGGATAGCCGACAACAATCTGTCTGTCAAAACGTCCCGGACGGAGTAAAGCCGGGTCGAGAATATCACGTCTGTTAGTTGCTGCTATTACAATAACGCTGTCATTGCCTGTGAATCCGTCCATTTCAACAAGTAGCTGGTTAAGTGTCTGTTCACGTTCGTCATGACCTCCGCCAAGTCCTGCTCCTCTGTGGCGACCTACAGCGTCTATTTCGTCGATAAAGATTATAGCGGGAGCGTGTTTTTTTGCCTGTTCAAAGAGGTCACGGACACGGGAAGCACCTACTCCGACGAACATTTCAACGAAGTCTGAACCCGAAATAGGGAAGAACGGACAACCTGCCTCACCTGCAACTGCTCTTGCGAGGAGAGTTTTACCTGTTCCGGGAGGACCCAAGAGAAGTACACCTTTCGGAACTTTTGCACCGATTTCCTTGTATTTGTTGGGGTGCTTGAGAAAATCGACGATTTCTTCAAGTTCCTGTTTTTCTTCTTCAGCACCTGCAACGTCATCGAACGTAGCTTTTCTTGAATTTGCCTGATTTTTCAGATTTGCTTTTCCGAAAGACGAATATTTTCCGCCTCCGCCACTCTGTTTCATCATAAAATAGAGTATTGCAATACCGAGAATAATTGTAAGAACAACAGGAATCAGTGAATAAAGCCATGTTCTGTCAGTAATTTTTATATAGTCTTGTTTGAGGGGTTCGTCAGGGTATTTTTTGTTATAGTTCTGTCTGTAGTTTTCCGTATCATCAAGAAATATACTTACATTCGGAACTTCATACCTTTTTTTGTTTTCCTCACCTCTGAGTTGATAAGTAAGTTCACCTGTGCCGAGGTCGAGTTTGTAATATGAAACTTCATAATTGTCGAAATGACTGATTACGTTTGTATAGTCCTCTTCATCAGTTGTTCCTGAAAGCCTTGTACTTACAAAATAGATGCAGAAAATGGCAAGCAGAACAATGAAAAGATAAGTGAAAATGCCTTTGTTCTTTTTTGGTGTCAAAATATCCACTCCAATCTTATTTATTTGTTTCTTACTGAAATTTTCAGAAATTTTCTTGTATTGCAGTCCGGGGCAACACGTTCGGCAATACCGAGATATTCCGCAAATATAGTCCCTTTTTCGTCCTCAATGAAATGAATTTCATCACGCAGACCGGGCGGAATTTTTTCATTGATAAGTTTTTTAACTGAAGAAGTAAAATTCCTTCCTGAAAGTTTTATTTTATCGCCGTACCTACGATTTCGCAGAACAACCCCGCCTATTATTTTATCATAGTCAAGAAGATAAAATGTTAAATTTCTGTGAACACTTTGAATTTTCTGCAAATCATCACATAAAATAATCTCACTGAAAAGTATTTTGTCATGAAAAATCATATTTTCGCCGATTTTCAATTCAACAGAAACAAGCTCCTGTTTTTTTTTATGGGGAATTTTTTCAAGTCTTGCGATTTTTCCGTCTGAAACGAAAAACGTGTCACCCGAGATATTTATTTTTCCGCCGTTTACAAGAATGCTGTCAGTTTCTTCAAGCCTTTTATGTGAATAAGGGAGTGAATTTTCTGAAAGCAGTTTTGAAATGCATCGTTTGCGGATAACCTCATGAAAATTATTAAGCCCACAAAGAGTATTGCCTTTTCTGAAACGTCTGTATACATCATCTGTCTGAAATTCTATAAGGGAATTTTCCGAACGTACTGCATCAATGGAATTTACCGAAGTTTCGATTACGGACGGATTTATTTCTTCCAGAACGGGAAGTATTTTATGACGAATTTTGTTTCTTGTGTAATCATCTGAAAGATTCGTGCTGTCAGTAACATAATTCTGTCCCTTATCTGCAAGATATTTTTCGATTTCTTTACGGCTTACCGTAAGAAGAGGGCGTATTATGTTTCCACGAACAGGGGGTATTCCTGCAAATCCTTTAATTGCTGAACCCCTTGCAAGATTCAATATTACCGTTTCAAGATTATCATTTGCATTATGTGCGGTTGCGATTTTTCCGTTCTCTGAATTTTCTCTGAAAACAGAATAACGGAGTTTTCTTGCACTTTCTTCAACGGAAAGTGAATTTTTTTCTGCAAATTCTTTTACATTGCATGATACAGCGGTAAACGGTATATCAAGTCTTTCGCATAAGTCACAGCAGAATTTTTCATCACGTTCACTTTCCGCACCCCTGAGACAGTGATTTACATGGAGTGCTTTTACTGTAAATTCAATTTTTGAACTAAGTTCACAAAGCACAAGAAGAAGGCAGACACTATCCGCACCGCCTGAAAGACCGCATATAACAGTATCGCCTTTATTTATCATATTATGTTTTTTTACAAAAGAAAATATTTTATTTATCATATTTTTAGTTCTCCGCCGGTTTGCTGAAATCGGGATTTGAGAAACGAGTGTGTTGACCGTCCCATATAAGCTGAACAGTTCCCGTTTCGCCGTGACGGTTTTTTGCCACTATACATTCTGAAATATTCTGCTGTGTACTTTCCTTGTTATAGTATGCGTCACGATAAAGAAAAAGTACTATATCAGCGTCTTGTTCAATAGAACCCGATTCACGCAGGTCTGAAAGCATTGGTCTTTTGTCGGTACGGCTTTCGACGGCTCTTGAAAGCTGTGAAAGCAGAATTACAGGAACATTCAATTCTTTAGCCATTATTTTCAGCTGACGTGTTATTTCTGAAATTACAACAGCTCTGTTGTCAGAACGTGAAGTTGAAGTCATAAGCTGGAGATAGTCAATAATTACAAGACCGAGATTTTTTATACGCCTTAATTTTGCCTTTATCTGTTGAACAGTCATACTTGCTGTATCGTCTATATAAATAGGGAGTGTACTAAGATAGCCTGCACCCGTTGCAAGTTTTACCCAATCATCGCCTGTTATTCGTCCATTCCTGAAACTGTTGGAATCAACGAGAGATTCAGTAGAAAGAATACGTGTTGCGAGTTGTTCCTTTGACATTTCAAGATTGAATGTTACAACGTCCTTTTCAGTACGTTTTGCAACGTTTACCGCAATATTCATGGCAAATGAAGTTTTACCCATAGCCGGACGTGCTGCAATTATAACAAGGTCGGATTTGTTAAGACCTGATATTATGCTGTCAAGTAAAGTATATCCTGTTCTTGCACCGATATATTTTTCTTTGTCGGGACCTGAAATTTTGCCGAGTCTGTCGTAAGCCTCAGCAATAGCTTCCGAAAGCGGAGTAATACCTTTTATGTCACGTCCCTGACGAATGTCATATATCTGCTGTTCAGCAGAATCAAGGAGTACCTGCGAATCGCTTTCGCCTGACCGTATATTTTCAAGAATATTTCTTGCCATATAGCTAAGACTTCTGAGCATATATTTGTCAGTAACTATTTTGCAGTAGCTTGAAACATTCGATGTTGACGGCAGAGTGTCGGCTATTTCGGCAAAATATCGCCGTCCTTCGTTTGGTGTATCAAATATGCCGATTTTTTCCGTTTCATTAAGTACAGTTACTATGTCAATAGGTATACCCGCAGTAAACATTCTGAATATTATTGAATATATTTCCTTGTGCTGTTCGCTGTAGAAATATTCGGGCTTTATCATTTCAACAACTTCAGGAAGTACAGAGGGGTCAGCAAGAACTGCACCTATAACGGACTGTTCTGCTTCAATGCTGTGTGGCATTTCAAGGGCGGAGAAAATTATATTATTTTCGTCCATACAGTGTCACCGTGTCAGCTTTCTGTAACTTCAACATCAATTTTTTCGGAAATTCCGTTATAAAGTTTAATTACTGCATTGTAAGAACCAAAATTTTTTATATCAGAACTGAGTGCGATTTTTTTCTTTTCAACTTTTACGCCGAGTTGTTCATTTATTGCATCGGCAATATTTCCGGCAGTAACAGAACCGAAAAGTTTCCCGTTAGAGCCTGCTTTTGCCTTTATATTTACTTTTTTACCTTTTATTTTTTCGGCAGTATCTTTTGCAGTCTGAATTTCAAGGTCAATTTTATGTTGTGCAGATGCCTGTTGTCCGGCAAGTTCAGCCATATTTTTTGAATTTGCCTCAATTGCAAGACCTTTAGGAATAAGCATATTTCTTGCATATCCATCGGCAACATTCTTTACTTCATTTTTTTTGCCTGAACCTTTTACATCTTTTAAAAAGATAACTTTCATTTAAAAACATCCTTTCATTTTTTTAAAATATAATTCGGACGGGATTTTTATTTTGTTTCCTGTCCGGAATAATCAGTTTCATCAATAGCTGTTTTAAGCCGTTTTTTAGCTTCTGAGACAGAAATATTTTCAATCTGTGTGGCAGCCATAGTCTGATGACCACCGCCACCGAGTTTTTCCATTATAACTTGAACATTTACCGCACCGAGAGAACGTGCGGAAATATTCATAACATTTCCCGTTTTATAAATTACGAATGACGCATAAATGTCTGATATGCTCAAAAGTTCGTCTGCCGCCTGTGGAGCTGCAAGACGTATGTCATCTGATTCAAAATCCGCCTCAGCAATTGCAAAACTGCCGTAAATTTCAGCAGAGGCGACAATTTGTGATTTTCTGCGGTATAAGTCGATAGAACCTGAAAAAAGTAGTTTTACTGAAACAGTATCTGCACCGAGTTTTTTAAGAAAAGCCGCCGCCTCAAATGTGCGTACACCTGTTCGCATGACGAAATTTTTCGTATCAAGCATAATTCCCGAAAGTAGGGCATCTGCGTAACATTTAGGTAGTTTTTCGTCAAGCGGAAAATCAAAGTATTGAATAATTTCCGTCACCATTTCAGAGGCGGACGACGCATAAGGTTCATGATGAAAAATAACCGCATTGTCAATAAAATTGGCATTTTTTCTATGGTGGTCAATCACTACGACTGACTTTGCCTTATTATAAAGTTCATAACTTTCAAGTCCGTCCTTGTTGTGTGTATCTACAATAATAAGCAAGTCATTTTCAGTGATTGAGGAAATCGCCGATTCAGGAGTTATAAAAAGTTTATTGTCTGTACATTTTTCAGTTTCGTCTATCAGATTTGAGGCAAGGTTTTTTTGGCGGTTTACGGCGATATGTACTTCTTTTCCGAGAAGTCTGACTGCTCCTGCAATACCGCATGAAGCACCGACTGAATCAAAATCACCGAATCTGTGACCCATAAGAAAAACTTTTTCAGAATCCATGATAATATCCTGAAGTGCATTTGCAAGTATTCTTGTTTTGGCACGTGACTGTTTTTCCATTCCCTTTGATACACCGCCGAAAAACTCATAGCCGTTTTCAGTCTTTATAACAGCCTGGTCACCGCCTCTTCCGAGAGCCATATCAAGGCATTGTTTCGCAATTTTTTCACTGTCTGAAAGTGAGTCTGCACCTTGTCCGACACCTATTGAAAATGTAAGCGGATATTTTCCGGCTATTTTTATATTTCTTGCCATATCAAGTATTTTGAATTTACCTGAAATTATTTCGTCAAGATGACGCTTTTCAATTACTGCATAGAAAGTGTTTGAACCACTTTTTTTGACAAATCCGTTTGTACTGCTCATAAAGTTTTCAATCAGTTTTTCAACTTCAACAGATGCCTGTGATTTTTCACTTTCCTTTGCATTCTGTAATATTTCGTCGTAGTTGTCAACAGTTATAACTACGACATTAGGGTGTGTTTCACTTAATTTTCTTTTAAGTGAGGCGTATTCTGTTTCATCGTGGAAACATAGAATTTTAAGAGATATATTATTTTTTTCAAATGTTTCACAACTTATTCGGTATGTAATTCCGTTTACACTGCAAAGACTTCCCCTGACTGCATTCAGATTATCATAATTGACATTAGTGAAATTTTCAATGTTCATGCCGTAGAGATTACGCCCTGATATTATTTTTTCATTGAAAGCGTTATTATACCATATGATATTTTTTTCGCTGTCAATTACGGCAACGGGGGAAGGCAGTGAATTCATGTATTCAGCCGCCGAACTTTCAAGATGTTCATTCATTTCGGAAATGTGTTTTAATGTATTCCGTGAGAAGAAAAATATTTCAGTGATACAGAATAAAGCAGTTACGACGGCTGAAACAATACAAATCATTCCCATAGCAGAGTCATAACTATTCAGAAACAGAGAAGATACTACTGTTTCTGCAATCAGCATAATAAGCAGAACTAATGAAACTGCCGGAAATTTATTTTTCAATTTTACATCTCCTTTCGGAAACAGTTCAGGTTTCCATAATAATGGGGAGAATCATGGGACTGCGTTTTGTTTTCTGATAGATGTAGTCTGAAAGTGCGTCACGCATTTTACCCTTGAGGGTGTTCCATTCTCTCATTTCGGCATATGAACAGTTACTGAGTGTGTTTAAAAGAAGATTTTTTGCACTTATGATAAGTTCTTCTGATTCCCTGACATATACAAATCCTCTTGATATAATATCAGGGCCTGCCACGATTTCGTTTGAACTGCGTTCAATGCCTATGACTATTATAATAAGTCCGTCCTGTGCGAGATGTTTTCTGTCACGGAGAACAATAGAGCCTACATCTCCAACGCCGAGACCGTCAACAAGTGTACGTCCGGCAGGAACTTGTGACACAACGCCCATTTTAACGCCGTCAGTTTCTATTACGTTGCCTATTTCAGCAATGAATATATTTTCTTTTGGTATACCCATCTGTAAAGCAAGGTCACTGTGTTTTTTAAGGTGTTTGTATTCTCCGTGTATAGGAATAAAGAATTTTGGTCTTGTAAGTGATATCATAAGTTTTAATTCTTCTTGGCAAGCATGACCTGAAACGTGTACTTCATACATGGCTTCATATACGACTTCCGCACCTGATTTCATAAGTTCATTTACAACACGTGTTACATATTTTTCATTGCCCGGAATAGGAGTAGCAGAAATAATTATGAAATCCATAGGTGTTATATTTACTTTGTTGTGGTCATTCATTGCCATGCGGGTAAGTGCCGACATAGGTTCGCCTTGACTTCCGGTAGTGATAAGGACTATTTTTTCACTTTCATAATTGTTTATCATTTCTATATCAATTATAAGATTTTCGGGAACGTTCAGATAACCGAGTTCTATGGCGGTATTCATTACATTTACCATACTTCTGCCGAATATAGCGACTTTTCTGCCATACTTCACGGCTGAATTTATAATCTGCTGAACCCTGTGTATATTTGATGAGAAAGTAGCAATTATAATGCGTTTTCCCTCTGCCTTCTGAAAAAGTTTGTCAAACGATTCGCCTACAGTTTTTTCGGAATGTGTATATCCGGGGCGTTCGGCATTTGTTGATTCAGACATAAGAGCAAGAACGCCTTTACTTCCGAGTTCGCCGAAACGTGCAAGGTCAATTATTTTTCCGTCAATAGGTGTGTAGTCAACTTTAAAATCTCCCGTGTGAACAATTACACCGGCGGGCGTATGAATTGCCATTCCGACTGAATCGGGGATAGAGTGATTTACTTTTATGAACTCAACAGCCATACAGCCCATTTTTACGGTTTTTCTCGGTTCTACCACATTAAGGCTGACTTTTCCGAAAAGTCCTTGTTCTTTTAGTTTTCCCTCAATAAGACCGATAGTAAGCCTTGTTGCATATACGGGAACATTTACTTTTTTAAGGAGATATGCAAGACCGCCTATATGGTCTTCATGACCGTGAGTTATGACAACGCCTCTGACTTTTTCCCTGTTGCGTTCTACATATGCGAAATCAGGTATTACAATGTCAACTCCGGGCATATCTGCATCAGGAAATGAAAGTCCGCAGTCAAGAATGAACATATCATTTGAACATTCAAAAACGGTCATATTCTTTCCGATTTCATTCAGACCGCCCAACGGAATTATTTTTACTGCTGTTCTTTTTACTTCCCTTGACTGTCTGGAACGTGTTTTTGTCTGTGTTTCAGTAACAACGGCATCTGAATTTTCTAAAGTGGTTCTTCTCTTGTAAGGTCTTTTCTGAATCACGCTGTTTGTTATTGCCGTCTGTCTTGGTCTTTTTGTTTTTTCTTTTTCGTTCACTATATAACCTCTCTTTCTGAAAATGGGTGAATGTGTAGGATATTCCGGAAAAAATGATAAGTCATATACCTAAAATCATTAAGTAATCTGAAAAGGTAATACTGAAAAGATTTTAAATTTTTTTAAAAGGTAAATTGCTTACAGAAACAAAAAATCCGGAAAAATTATATTTAACGGCATGGTGTCTGCCGGTAAAGTCTTTAAGTACACACTTCCGGAACATTTCGGACAGTCGCCGGAAGCATAAATAATATACTTATAATTATACAAAATGTTGTGCCTAATGTCAATAGCAAAACCGAATCTTACATATAATTAACAAATTTTTATTTATAGTTATTAAATATTTCTGTCTGAATCTATATGTCTTAATTTTTCGCTCCACTGAGAACAAAGTTCAGCGGCAGTTTCGGAGGAATAAGCCTGTGCAAGCAGAGTTATGCGGTTTTTACCGCTTCTTGATATAATTATTCTACCGTCATTTTCGAGAATAGTTTTTCCGCACGGAATATTTTCAACGCTGTCAATCGTTATTTCACGTTTTGCGGCGGCAAGCTGAGGAAGTGATTTTACTGATTTGAAAAAATTCTGTCTGTTGTCGGCAAGATGAGTACACATATACAGAGGGTCAAGCAGAAAACGCTGTTTTACTGCCTCTTCGGGAATTTTTCCTTCTGATGAAAATCTTTTGATTTTAAGGGGGTTTTCAGATGTCATGAAATCCGCCGCATAGTGAAAGTTTTCGGGTAGATATACAGCCTGTCCCTGTTGTGAAAGTTTCAAGGCATAAGCAAGTATAAGTTTTTCATAGGAAATAAAGCCGGTTTCCGATGAATAGGCATTTACACGCTGACCGTCGTCTGAAATCTGAAATACAAGCGAATCGTCCTCACCTGTAAAAAATTCAAGCCACAAGGAACGTACAGAACGTTTTCCGCAGCTTATTCCGGCAGGTATTGAAGAACCTGCACCGCTGAATGAATCGGCGATGTTGTCAATATATATACTTCTGAAAGACGTTGATGAAGTTATTTTTCCGCATTTTTCGACTGTATCAGCAGGTTCTGCTTTAATAATTTCCGTGAGAAGTTTTGATGAAACGGGAAAGCCACTCTCATTGAAAATTGATATTTTAAGGCAGTTTTCACCGCTGATAAATATACCACAGTCTGCCGAAAGAAGAGGCATACCAAACTTGAATGACGGAAGGTCAGTATTTTCGCACACGTAGACATCACGTCCGCACTCTGAAAGCCCACAACATACAGCGTAAAGTATGTGCATATTGCTGAATCCATCACAGCCGACGCTGAATCTCCTGAAAAAGCGTGAAATCGTTCTGCCAAATTCTGCCGCATCTGATGAACTTACAGTCACATTCGGAAGCGATTCACAGTAACCGTCTCTGAAACTGAAGTATTTGTTTTCGCCTGAATAACTCATATTCTTCACTCCTTAATTTTTTCCCTGAAAAATGGGTCACTATTATTTATTGACTTAAAAATATAAAGTTATTCCTTTTTGACCTTATTCATTAGAAGAAGAAGTCCGATAAGGTTCGGGAATGCCATAAGACCGTTAAAAATATCCGAAAGTGTCCAGACTGTTTTCATAGTAAATACTGCACCAAGCGATGCAGTTACGGCAAAAATAATACAAGGAACTTTTCCGCAGTCTTTTTCAGTGAGCCAGCGGAAAGCCGTTTCTCCGCAGTAGTACCAGCCTATAATTGTACAAAAAGCAAATACAGCCGTTTCAAAAGCAAGAAAAGGCGGTGCGAATTTGCCGAAAACGGCAGAAAATGCAGTTTGCACGGAAAAATCATCAGATGCACATATTACCGTTACAGCAGTAAGAGTACAACATATTACAGTATCAAAAAATACTTCAAACATACTCCACATACCCTGCAATTCAGGGGAATCACTTTCGGCGGCACTATGCAGAATAGGAGAACTTCCAAGTCCTGCCTCATTAGAAAATATACCACGTCTGATACCTGTTGAAACTGCCCTTGAAACGGCATAGCCCGAAATTCCTCCTACAGTCTGTCTTATGCCGAAAGCCTGACTGAATATTTCACTGAAAGCGTCGGGAATGTTTTTTCTGAAAACAAAAAGAACCATTATACAGCCTGCTATATAAAGCAGAGAAACTGCCGGGAGTAACATTTGTGCAGTTTTTCCTATGCGGTCAGCTCCTCCGCTGATGACAAGGAAAATCATAATGAAAATAACTATTGCAATAATAAAGCTGTTTATGTTCATACAGCTTTTCAGACTTTCTGTAAATGTATTTACCTGAACCATTCCGCCCATTCCTAAAGATGCAAGTATGCAGAATACAGCAAAAGCAACGGCGAGTTTACGGCTTCCTAATCCGATACTTAGATAAGCCATAGAGCCTTTTGAATTTTTTGTACTGTAAGTTACGGAAAGACTGTTTTCCGCATACACAATCGCCATTCCCAAAAAAGCAGATATCCACATCCAGAATACTGCACCTGCTCCGCCTGTTGCAACAGCCGCCGCAACTCCTGCTATATTACCGGTACCCATAGCTGTGCCGAGTGACATACAGACAGTTCTGAATTGTGAAATGCCGTTATTTTTTTTATCGGAATTTTTGTTCTTTATAAGAAACGGTATCATTCTGAACTGTATAAACTTCAGCTTTATTGTATATATAAGACCTATTGACAGCAAAAGAAAAATAAGACCTGCTCCCCACACATAAGAATTTATTTTTTCAAGAAAATCAGTCATGATATTTTCCTCCCCGATAAATTTCCGCATATTTTTTTAATTTATAATTACAAAAAAAGGTATACAGTAAAGAATATTTGTGGTATAATAGAAATATAACCATAGGGGGGCGAAAATGAAAAATTATTTACCTGATAAAAATTGTCTTATGACACTCAGAGTTCTTATAACTCTTATATCGTTTATTTTACTTATAGCAGTAAGATATTTTATTACTGTGAAAATTCTTGTCATATTGATAAGTACAATAATAGGTGCGGCGGCGTTTTTTATTATGTTTGCCTATCTGCCGTTGTTTATAAAATCAATACACTATACCGTCACTGAAACTGAAATTATAAAAAGTAGTGGTGTTATTATGAGGTTTCACCAGTCGGTGCATTATTCTTCAATTCAGTACACAAATATAATTACTACACCTTTTTCGCAGTATACCGGGCTTAATTTTATTGTCTGCTTTGTGTACGGCGGACAGCTCCGTCTTTTGTTTCTTAATCACAAAGATGCAAGGGAAATACTTAAATTATTAGAACGTGAGGAGAAAGAAAATGATGTATCATGAACACCCTTTGAGGATTCTCAGATATTCAGCCAAAAATATATGGCTTCTTATTTTTCCTCTTCTTCGTGGAATAAAAACAATACGTCTTGATACAGACAGACTTTATGCATGGTTAAGAGGTTCATGGTTTGATATTGCCGTAATCGGAATTATCATCATGTTCGGATATATACGGTGGTATTTTTCGGGCATTGAACTTGCTGATTCTGAAATTATACGTTGGGAGGGCATTACTGCCAAAATAAGAACTGTAATTCCGTATTCAAGCGTAAGTTCAGTGACGATTGAAAAGCCGTTTTATCTTATACCTGTAAGGGCAATAAAAATAAAATGTGACACAAGTGCGGGAAAATACCGTTCAGCAGATATGCAACTGATGGTTACGGGAAAATTCTGCGGTGAATTTCTGAAAAAAGTCCCCGATGTCAACGAAAAAAACAAGATTGACGATATACCCGAAACAAATCAATTTTCCGTACTGTTGTTTTCAGTATTTTTTTCAAGTGGTTTTTCAGGTTCTGTATATATAGCGACATTTTTTCTGAAAGGCGGAGATATTGCTCACGATATAATAAACGTTTCACTTGACCGTCTGACAGAAACAACAACAAGGCTTGCTGACAAACTTCTTATGCATATACCGTCTGCCGCCTTGCTTGTCGGAGTTTTTTTTATTGTATCATGGGTAATATCATTTCTTGTAAACTTTTTCAGATATACAGGATTTACAGTGGACGGTGACGAATATTGTCTGAAAATTTCATGCGGACTTTTTAACCGCCGTGAATATCGTATAACCGCCGCACATATAAATTATACAGACTTGCGTCAGAATCTTATCATGAAATTTATTGGTGCAGTTGCAGTAAATATAAGTTGTGCCGGGTATGGCTCGGCAAAAAATCATTTGCCTGTTCTGTTTCCCGTAAAAAAAGAAAAGAGTATAGGCAATAGTCTTGAAAAAATAGGCATTTTCAGCGGTGTTAAAAATGATTTCCGCCCTAAGTCTGACGGCTGGTGGCAGTATATATGGCAACCTGTTATAATTTCGGTGCTTGTTTTTCCGGCACATATGCTTGTAAAAAAATTAGTTCCCGAAATTTCAGAACTTACTTTTTTCTTTGCTGTTATGTTTGAAATTCCTTTGATATGGTATATAACAGCAAAAATTACAGCTTTTTTTACAAGCGGAATTTCTATTTATGACGATAAAATTATGGTGAGATGTTCAAAAATGGCAAGTTTTCATACTGTAATCGCTGAGAGAAACAGGCTGGTCAAGATAGAATTACAGCAGTCGATTTTTCAGAAAATAAGCAATAAATGCAGTATATGCCTATGGTTTGGCGGTGAGGAACATTCACATTTCAAAGTAAAGGCTATGCGTGTAAGCGATGTTAAAAAAATTTCCGATATGCTTGAATACAGAATAGGTGAAAGAATTTAGTAAAAAATTTGATACTTGACAAATTTTCGGAATAGTGTTATTATATTACTGTGAGCAGACTATGCAGCAGCAGAAACGTTTTAGTTTATGAGGAAAGTCCGGGCATCACAGAGCAAGGGTAACTGCTAACGGCAGCCGAGGGCGACCTTAGGGCAAGTGCAACAGAAATATACTGCCCTGCATTTTTGCGGGGTGATGGTGGAAAGGTGAGGTAAAAGCTCACCAGAGTGCAGGAAACTGTACTGCTATGTAAACCCTACCCGATGCAACGTCTATTGGTGCTTTATATCGTAACGCTTGCTCGGCGGATATGAAGTAATGACGGCTTGAACCTGCCGGCGACGTCAGGTCTAGATAAATTGCTGCACTCGACAGAACCCGGCTTATCGGTCTGGTCATGATATGAAAAAAACTCCGTATTGTACGGAGTCTTTTTCTTTATATGAGAAATATTATCATAGCAGTTACGGCAATAACAATCACCGAAGAAATGATAATTATTTTTTGCAGTCTGTGTTTTTTTCCGTGATATTCAAGACAAAGGCGTGAAATGTATTTTTCAGCCTCTGCCCGTGAAACCTCAGCAGGCAGTTCACGCACATTCGGTCTGAGATAGAAAACCGCCTTTTCAAAGTAAATACTGTCCGTGTTATTAACTTCAATGATTTTTTTATTTACGCCTTTAATCATAAAAAAAACCTCCAAAATAGCTTTCAGGAATATTATGGGAATGTTTTTTGTTTTTATTCAGATTGAACAGACAAATTTCTTATATAGTGGAAAAGATATTGCTGTGCAATTCCTGCGTTTTTCTTTGCATATTCCGGAAAACCGTTAGGATAATATTTTTCAAGTACACGTTTTATCCATACATCAACAGGAAACGCTTCTGTGCGATGCATACCGAAAAGAAGAACACATTCCGAAACTTTAGCACCTACTCCTGAAATCTGTTTCAGGGCGATGCGTGCATCATCAAGAGGCATTTTAGAAATCTCTGTAAGATTTACTGTGCCGTCCGCTGTTTTCTTTGAGGCATCACATATATATTTTGCACGGAATCCACTTCTTAAATATGAAAGACTTTCGGGGGATTCGTGGGAAAGTTGTTCAGCAGACGGAAAAATTCCGTTATAATGTTCGCAAAGACGGTCTATAATTCCTTTTATTCGTGGAATATTGTTATTCTGTGAAATTATGAAAGAAATCAGACATTCCCAACTGTCCTGACGGAGCAGGCGTATTCCGCCTGCAAAATTACAGGCTTTTGCGAGAGTTTCATCTTCTGAAAACTGTCTTTTCAGTTCAGAATAATCTGTGCCGAAATCAAAGTAATTGTACCATATATCAAGAAAATTTTTTTCTGTGGTATCGTGAAAAATAAACTCACCCTTTTTTGTCTGTGAAATTTTTAGTGCGGTATTTAAAAATTTTCCCTCATATGTGCATGGATACTCCGAAATTATTTTTTTCCAGCGGAAAGCCTGACCGCAGTCGAGTGTTTCGTCAAGGTCAAAATCCTTTTCAGAAACTGTTATATCGTTTGATTTTACCTGATAATCCATAATAATTCTCCTTTATGAAATTTTAGTGAAATGTCTTTAAAAGACTTGATTTTTCTATTAAATTATACTAAAATATTATTTATATTGCAAGAGATTATTTTCTGAAAATTTTTTATATATTTTATCGACAATATAAGCTCTTAATCTTCATTTTTCATTGTTGACTTGTTTTTTTAATACAAGTATAATGAACTTAACTATTTTTTGCGAAAGGAATGATAATAACATGAGTGAAAAGGAAATGTTTTCCGAAGTATTGGATAATTTCCCGGTTCTTGTAAAACAGAATCCCGAATCTGCAAAGGAAAAAATAACAAACCTGTTTTTTGATTTTCTTGAATTGTCGCATCTTTATGATTCAGCTATTGAAGTTGCAAAAACTTATCTTAACATACTTGACAGCGAATTTAAAGTAAAATTTCAGCGTAATCCTATTCACACAATTGAAAGCCGTCTGAAATCTCCGCAGTCCATAATAGGAAAGCTACAGAAAAAAGAACTTCCGCTTACTCCTGAATCAGCAAGAAAGAATCTTCTTGATATTGCCGGAATAAGAGTGACTTGTTGTTATATAAGTGATATATATGCGATAGTGGATATGCTTTGTCGCCGTGATGATTTTACGGTAATAAAGAAAAAAGATTACATAAAACAGCCGAAACCGAGCGGTTACAGAAGCTATCATTTAATAGTGAATGTGCCTGTCTATCTGTCTACAAAGAAAGAATATGCTCCTGTTGAAATTCAAATAAGAACTATTGCAATGGATTTCTGGGCAAGTCTTGAACACCAACTAAAATATAAGCCGTCCGCTTCAATAACCCCTGAAATTTCTGAAGAACTGCGTGAATGTGCCGAGAGAATAGCGGAAACTGATTTGCATATGCAGAGAATTTTCATGGAAATAAATGATTTGGACTGATAGTAAAAAATGACCTGCGGGTCATTTTTTTATTCCTGAAAAAGATGATATTATGCTGAATATAAGAAATACAACAATATTTGCTGTGACTATTGTTGCACCAACGGGCGTACTGTAAAGGAGCGATATGAAAAAACCCGTTCCTGCACATATTACGGAAATTACAGCCGAACATATAGTTACACTTCTGAAACTGCGGAAAATCCGCATTGAAGTTATTGCAGGAAAAATTATAAGTGCAGAAATAAGCAGAGAACCGACAAGGCTCATCGCAAGAACTATAATAACAGCTGTAATTACTGCAATTATTAAGTTATAGGTATCAGCATTTATGCCTGTTGCCCTTGAAAAGTTTTCATCAAAAGTGACTGCAAATATTTTGTTGTAAAAAAGTACAAATACACAGAGGACAACGGCGGAAAGTCCTATACACAGCCATACTTCCTGTTTTTTCAATGTAAGAATCGACGTTGAACCGAAAAGTGTACTGCACACATCGCCGGCAATGTTTGCAGATTTTGAAAACATATTTATAAGCATATAGCCGACTGCTAACGCACCCACTGAAATCATTGCAATAGCAGCATCACCTTTTATTTTGGTATTCTGTCCTGTACGAAGTATAAGTACAGCAGAAATGACCGTAAGCGGTAGAATTATTATCATCTGATTTGTTATTCCTGTAATGGTAGCAACAGCCATAGCACCGAAAGCAACGTGTGAAAGACCGTCGCCTATAAATGAGAATCTTTTAAGCACAAGTGTTACTCCGAGAAGTGAAGAACAAAGTGCTACAAGCAGTCCGACTGTAAGGGCATACCGTACAATCGGAAACTGAAAATAATATTGTAGATTTTCAGCTATTTCACTCATTGAATTACACCGCCTTCCGTTTCAATAAAATCAAGACCCGTTTTGCTTGTAAGATAATTTTCTTTAGTACCGAAAAATAGTTGTTTTTTTCCTATATGCAGTATATGTGAAGCATATTTCAATGCGGCATTCAGGTCATGTGAAACCATTATAATAGTAATGCCGTCATGATTAAGTTTTGAGATAAGTTCATAAAATTCAGCTTGTGCTTTTGGGTCAAGTCCCGTGACAGGTTCGTCAAGGAGTAACATTTTTCTTGTCGCACATAACGCACGTGCAAGAAGTACCCTCTGTTGTTGTCCGCCTGAAAGTTCCCTATAACAGCGTCCGGCGAGATTTTCAATGTGAAGTTGTTTCATAGTATTTTCAGCAAGTTCTTTTTCAGCTTTATTATAGAACGGTCTTAAACCGCATTTTGCAAGACAGCCTGAAAGAACAATTTCCATTACAGATGCGGGAAAATCTCTTTGTATCGGAGTTTGTTGAGGGAGATAGCCTATTTCTTTTGCCGAAAAACCGTCGCACCATTTTATTTCACCGCTTACTTGTGGTTTCAGTCCGAGAAGTGCTTTTATCAGTGTACTTTTTCCCGAACCGTTTTCACCGAAAATACATAAATAATCACCGCTGTTTACGGTAAAATCAAGATTTTCAGTAACAATTCCGTCCTCATATCCGAGGGTGGCATTTTTGCAAATTATCTGTTTATTCATTGTAAAGCCTCTTTTAATACATCAAGATTTGATTTCATGATTGAAATATAAGTTTTGCCGTTTTTTATCTGTTCAGAAGTAACGGATTGAATTGAATCAAGTGTTGAAATGTTTTGATTTTGTGACTTTGTAGCTGAAATTACAGCTTTTGCAATTTTTGTATCAGAGCCTTCAATGGTAAATATTGTATTTATATTAAGTTCGTTTACTTTATCGGCGAGAAAAGTTATAGTTTCAAAACTTGCCTCTGTTTCCGCACTGCAACCCGAAAAAGCTGCATAATAGTCAAGCCCGTAATCGTCTACGAGATAGCGGAAAGGGAAACGGTCAGCGAAAACAAGCGTTTTTTCCTTTACCGACGAAAGAACGGCTGAATATTCATTGTCAAGAGCTTTTATTTCTTCAATATATGAATTTAAGTTATTCCGATAGTCGTCGGCGTTGTCAGGGTCAAAAGAACATATTGTATCTGTAATAGCAGTACAGAGTTTTTCAGCGTTTCCGAGTGAAAGCCATATATGTTCATCGTATTCGGCTTTTTCGTCATTGTCGTTATTTTCGTCATTGCCCTGCATACCTTCTTTAATTTCTTCTTCTTTTACGGAATTTCCGAGAGATTCAAGAAGATTTACTGTTTTCATATTTTTATTTTCAGCTTCACTTACAGCGTCTTTTGTCCATTTGTCAGATTCTCCGCCTATATATATAAAAATATCGCATGATGAAATTTTCACCATATCGTCCATAGTTGGCTGATAACTATGCATATCCGAACCATTGGCAAGCAGATATGTTATATTGAAATCCTTTGTATGTTCTCCGAGAATTTCCGTTACCCAGTCATATTCCGGAAAAACTGTACATACAATATGTGGCTTGTTGTCGTCCTTTACGGCAGAAACAGAACCACAGCCCGCAAAATTGCATAAAGTCAGTAAACAGCATAATGCAAGTGAAAAAATTTTCTTAAACATAAAAAACCTCCGGAAAAATAAAAAAACACTGCAAACATAGTATAACCCGATTATGAAAATGAAAATCATTCTCAATTTCAGATTATACCACATCTGCAATGTGCTGTCAATAGTTTTTTTTATAAAAATATTATATTCCGCTGTCGCCGTAGTTTGAAAGAACTCTTGCCGACGGGTCATTTACGTTACAGCCGTCCCATTCCTTGTTAGGCATCCAGAAGTCAGAAATCATATCGCTTTGTTGCGGATAATATTTTTCAAAAATCTCACGGTAAAGAAGTGACTCTTTTGTAAAAGGTTTTGCGTGAGTATATTTAGAGGAAAGATTTTCAAATTCCTCATCTGTATAATAATTGTTTGCGTATTCTTTGAGATAGTCAACCATTGAGTGACCTACAGCATCAGAAAATGCGGCTTTTTCACGATAAAGAATATCATGTGGCAGATAATCGCCTTCAAATGCATGGCGGAGCAGATACTTACCCTTGTTATACTTGTTTATTTTCATTTCGGGGTCAACTGCCATTACATATTTTACAAAATCAAGGTCGCCGAAAGGTACTCTCGCTTCAAGTGAGTTTACAGAAATACATCTGTCTGCACGCAGAACATCATACATATGAAGTTCTTTTACTCTTTTAACTGCTTCTTTCTGAAATTCTTCCGCTGATGGTGCAAAATCAGTGTACTTGTAACCGAAAAGTTCATCTGAAATTTCGCCTGTAAGAAGTACACGTATATCTGTTTGTTCGTGGATAGCCTTGCAAAGAAGATACATTCCCATACTTGCACGGATTGTTGTTATATCATAAGTCGCAAGTATTTTAATAACAGTGTCAAGGGAATTTAAAACATCTTCTTTAGTAATTATAACTTCCGTGTGTTCACTGCCTATGTAGTCGGCAACTTGTTTTGCATAACGCAAGTCAATTGCGTCTGTATTCATGCCGATAGCGAATGTTTTTATAGGTGTACTGCTTTTTTGCTGTGCGACGGCACATACAAGAGAAGAATCAAGTCCGCCTGAAAGCAGAAAACCTACTTTTGCATCGGCTGAAAGTCTTTTTTCAATACCGGCAACAAGTTTGTCATGAATATTTCTGCAAACTGTTTCAAGGTCGTTGTGAATTACTTCTTTTACTTCTGTAATGTCACAATAGCAGACAAACTCACCATTTTTATAGTAATGACCTGTCGGAAACGGCATTATTTTCTTTACTATGCCGATTAAATTTTTTGGTTCACTTGCAAAAACGATTGTTTCATTTTCGTCATAGCCGTAATAAAGCGGACGTATTCCGATAGGGTCACGGGCGGCAATAAATTCATGTGAAGTACCATCATATATTATACAAGCAAATTCAGCGTCAAGTCTTGAAAACATATCTGTTCCCATTTCCTTATACAATGGCAGAAGTATTTCACAGTCGCTGTCACTTTTGAATGAATAGCCTTTTTCTTTCAGTTCTTTTCTTATCGGAAGAAATCCGTAAATTTCACCATTGCAGACAGCATAATTTCCGTCAAGTTCAAAAGGCTGCATACCTTCAGGAGTAAGTCCCATTATTGAAAGACGCTGAAATCCGAGTACACCGTCTTTCAGGTCAATTATATGACATTCGTCAGGCCCTCTTGAAACGGTTGATTCAAGACCTTTTGTAACTTTTTCCATACCGCCGTACTGTCCGCAGTAGCCCATAATTGTACACATAATTTATTATTCCTCTCTTAATTATTTATGTATTTTTTCGTCAAATTTATTTTTACTGCTTGCACCTGAAACGTCAAGCGGATAATTTCCCGTAAAACAGCCGTTGCAGAAACCGCTGTCCCTGTTTATAAGCCGTCCGAGTGATTCAGCAGGCAGGTATGCAAGTGAGTCTGCACCAATAAATTCAGCAATTTCGCTGATATTGTTGTATTTGCAGGCGATGAGATTTTCTTCTGAGTCAATATCCGTACCGAAATAGCATGAATGGACAAACGGCGGTGACGAAATTCTCACATGAACTTCTTTTGCACCTGCATCACGCAAAAGCCGTACAATTCTTGCACTGGTAGTACCTCTTACAATTGAATCGTCAATCATAATAACACGTTTTCCCTGAATAGTTTCCTTTATTATATTCAGCTTTATTCTTACCGCACTTTCACGCTGATTTTGTGACGGCTGAATAAAACTTCTGCCGATGTACTTATTTTTTATAAAACCTGTCCCGTATGGGATACCGCTTGCACGTGAATATCCAAGAGCGGCATCAAGTCCCGAATCGGGAACTCCTATTACTATATCAGCATCAACAGGACTGTTTTCATAAAGAATTTCGCCTGCTTTCATTCTTGCATGATGTACAGACATTCCCTCAATGACTGAATCGGGACGTGCAAAATATATATATTCAAATATGCAGATATTTTCCTTTTTTTTGCAGTGCGTCGTGATTGAACGGAGTTTTCCGTCACTGATTACTATTATTTCCCCCGGCTTTACATCACGCAGGAATTTCGCACCTACTGTATCAAGTCCGCATGATTCAGATGAAATAACATAAGCACCGTCCGATGTTATGCCTATGCAAAGCGGTCTGAAACCGTTTGGGTCACGGAATGCTATTAGTTTTGTAGCGGTCATAAGTATGCAGGAGTATGCACCTTTTATATGTGGCATTGCACGTTCTACTGCTTCTTCCGTCGAACTGCATGAAAGTCTTTCCTTTACTATTGAATATGCGATAGCCTCAGTGTCTGAGGTTCCGTGAAATATTGCTCCCGAAAGTTCAAACGACCTGCGGAGTTCAGCGGCGTTTACAAGGTTTCCGTTGTGGACGAGGGCAAGATTTCCCTTTATATGTCTTATAACAAGTGGCTGTATGTTGTTGTGGTTTTTTCCGCCGAAAGTAGAATATCTGACATGACCGACTGCCATATTGCCTTTGCCGAGTCTGTCAAGTTCCTCACGGCTGAAAACTTCCGACACAAGTCCGTCTGCTTTTTTGTGATTTATAACTCCGTCATCGCATACTGCAATTCCACAGCTTTCCTGTCCTCTGTGCTGTAGTGCGTACAGTCCGAAATATACAGATGACGCAACATCTGCCGTGTTATTTTCGTATATTCCGAAAACTCCGCATTCTTCGTGCATTTCGTCAAACATATATACATTACCGCCTTTACAAATACTGTTCATTTATTTTATCAATTATTTCCGATGCCGCTATAACCTTTTTTCTGCGGTTGTTCATTGCGTACTGTTCAAGGTACACATGGGCTTCATTTTCCGTCATTTTCATATACTGCATAAGCATGAATTTTGCTTTGTCAATCATGCGGATTTCGTCTATTTTGCGTTCGAGCTTTACAGTTTCTTCATAGAGTTTCCATGAACGGTGCATAGCGATATCTATTGTTTTTACAAGCTGGTAGAGAGTACTTTTATTGAACGGTCTGCCTATTACTATTATACCGATTTTTTCCGCACGTTCTCTCAGCTTTTCGGCGTGTTCGGCTTTTGTGATAAATATGCAGTTTGCGGCTGTATTTTCTATAATATATTCAGCAAGTTCTGTTCCCGACGAATCGGAAAGGGGAGAATATATCAATGCCAGTTCACAGGGGGCATCTGAATCGAAAATGTTCTTTGCCTGATATGCCGTTTCAGCAGTTCTTATATTACAGTGAAACGACTCCCGCATAAATTCGGAAAGCACTTCGCCGGCATTTTTATTGCTTGAAATTATAAGAACGTTTTCCAAAGTAAACCTCCGTTAAAGACTGTAGAAATATTTATTGTCCTCGAAAGCCTCCTTGTCATATGCAGAAGAATATTCTTTCCATTCGTTTCGGCGTTCAGAGAGCAGAGGCTCAAGAACTTTTTCGGGAATATATTTTTTCAGAAATTCCGATTTTTCCGCAAGTTCTATTGCTTCTGAAATATTGGTCGGCAGTTTTCCGCCGTCGGAGGTATTTTCTTCAGGCAGTTCAAGATTATTTTCTATTCCTTCAAGTGCCGCATAAATCATCAGACCGAAAACGTAATAAGGATTGCAGGCACAGTCCGGAGCTCTCAAAACAACGGGTGATTCATTGCTGTCAATTCTTATAAGCTGATTGTTTTCGTCATGTGACCATGATATATTTCTCGGTGCGGAAAATTCCCCCAGACGGTTATATGAATTTACAGTGGAATTTGTAAAGATAGTAAATTCACGTATATATTTCATTATTCCGGCGGCGGCATTTCGGAGGATTTCAGAAATTGGTGTGTTATTGTCGAAACGGTCACTGTCCCTGAAAATACTGAAACTTATATGCATACCGTTTCCGCATTCATTTCTTACAGGTTTCGGCATAAAGCTTGCGTGTACGCCGTGTTGTTGAGCGACTGACTTTACAGCGGATTTGAAACTCAGAAATGTATCAGCAGACTTTAGTGCTGATGCGGCGTTGAAGTCTATTTCATGCTGACCGTTTCCGCTTTCATGGCGTGAAGAAATCGGGTGTATGCCCATTTGTTCAAGTGTGATGCAGACATCACGGCGTATATTTTCGCCCTTGTCGTCGGGTGCTATATCGCAGTAACCTGCATAATCGTGAGGTATTTTTGTGGGCAGACCGTTTTCATCTGTACGGAAAAGACAAAATTCGCATGATGTTCCGAAACGGAAACAGTAACCTTTTGAAACAGCAGTTTTCATGGCTTTTTTCAGAAAATATCTTCCGTCACCTTCAAAAAAAGTACCGTCAATATATTTTATATAGCAAAACATTCTTATAACACGTCCCTGTTGCGGTCGCCACGGCAGAACGGTCATTGTCTGTGCGTCGGGGAAAAGGAATAAATCCTTCCCGTTCGCACCTGAAAAACCTTGTATTTTCTTTGCCGTGATTCTTGCACCATGTTCAAATATTGAAGCAAGTTCCGACGAAAGAACGGATATATTTTTTAATTTTCCGTTTGAATCGCAAAAAGTAAGTTTTACGAATTTTACGTCATTTTCCTCTGCATATTGCAGAATTTCGTTTTCAGAGTAAATCATAAAGGAACTCCTCCGTTATTTAAGGTTTGTATATCCCATAAGATAATTGTCAACTTCCGCAGCAGCGTCACGTCCTTCACGTATTGCACGCACAACAAGTGACTGTCCTATGTGCATATCACCGGCAGTAAACACTTTTTCAACGTTCGTTGAGAATTTTCCTGTTTCTGTTTTGACGTTGGTGCGTTCGTTGAGTTCAACACCGAAGGCTTCCGCCGAATATTGCTGACAACCAAGGAATCCAGTAGCTATAAGGCAAAGTTCACACGGTATAACCTGTTCACTTCCTTCAACTTCCTGCATTGAACGTCTTTTTGTTTCGGGGTCTGTAACAGACTTTACTTTCACAATTTTCAATGCGGAAAGATTATTTCTTTCATCCTTTATGAACTCTTTTACAGTTGTTTCATAAATTCTCGGGTCATTTCCGAAAACTGCAATTACTTCCTCCTGACCGTAATCAGTCTTGCATACTCTCGGATATTCAGGCCACGGGTTATTTTCTGAACGCTCATCGGGTAGTTTCGGCATCATTTCAAGCTGTACAACTGATTTACAGCCATGTCTTACGGAAGTACCCGCACAGTCGTTGCCTGTATCGCCTCCGCCTATAATAACAACGTTTTTGTCTTTTGCGGATATATAATTTCCGTCTGAAAGTCCGCTGTCAAGTAAACTTTTAGTAGTTGCTTTCAGAAAGTCAACTGCAAAATAAATGCCTTGTGCATCACGTCCTTCTGCCTGAATGTTTCGGGGATTTGAAGAACCACACGCAAGAATAACAGCGTCAAAACTGTCCATTATATCACTTGCGGAAGTATTATTTCCGACATCTGCATTTGTTACAAACTGTACACCTTCTGCTTTCATAAGTTCTGTACGGCGTTCAATAATATTCTTTTCAAGTTTCATGTTAGGTATTCCATACATAAGCAAACCGCCGATTCTGTCCGAACGTTCAAAGACTGTTACAAAATGACCTCTTTTATTGAGTGTATCAGCAGCCGCAAGACCTGACGGCCCTGAACCTATGACGGCAATTTTTTTACCGCTTCTTAATTTCGGAATCTGTGGAACTATAAGACCCTTTGCAAAACCATTTTCAATAATAGCGTTTTCGTTTTCCTTTACGGAAACGGGGTCGCCGTTAAGTCCGCAAGTGCAGGCTTTTTCGCAGAGTGCAGGACATACACGGGAAGTAAACTCCGGGAAATTATTTGTCATAAGCAGACGTTCAAGAGCCTGTTCTTTCTGACCGTGATAAAGTAAATCATTCCATTCCGGAATAAGATTATTCAGCGGACAGCCCGAAATCATACCTTTCAGCATTTTTCCGTTCTGACAGAACGGCACTCCGCAATCCATGCACCTTGCCGCCTGTAAACGTCTTTGTTCATCATTCAGCGGAGTATGAAATTCATTATAGTTGTTTATTCTTTCGATAGGGGAAACAGCAATGCTGTCTGCCCTGTTATATTCAAGGAATCCTGTTGGCTTTCCCATAAATTACATCTCCTTTTTGATAAGATAAAACGCTTCAATTTCAGCCTGTTCACTGCTCATTCCCTTTTCTTCAAGAGAAAGTACCGCACTTCTTATTTCTGCGTAATCGTGAGGAATAATTTTCTTGAAACTCGGAAT
The DNA here is from genome assembly GCA_947627175.1 of uncultured Ruminococcus sp. Taxonomy (GTDB): domain Bacteria; phylum Bacillota; class Clostridia; order Oscillospirales; family Ruminococcaceae; genus Ruminococcus. The sequence goes on along the minus strand of CANQVA010000001.1, from coordinate 73,764 downwards.
ATATGCACTGAAATTTTCAAGTATGCGTTTTGCCTTTTCCGAACCTGTAGCGGCGGCGTGTTCTTCAATTATTCCCTTTAATTCAAGAATATCATATTTTTCTGAAACAGTTTCAAGTGATACAAGCGACTTATTCAGTTTCATATATAAATCTCTGTCTTCATCAAGAACATAAGCTATACCACCCGACATACCGGCAGCGAAATTTTTTCCTGTTCTTCCGAGAATTACTGCACGTCCGCCCGTCATGTACTCACAACCATGGTCGCCCACTCCTTCACAGACTGCAACCGCACCGGAATTTCTTACACAGAAACGTTCTCCGGCAATACCGTTAATAAATGCTTTTCCCGAAGTAGCACCATAGAGAGCAACGTTTCCGACAATAATATTTTCTTCTGCTCTGAATCCTGAATTTTCAGGAGGACAAAGAACAAGCTTTCCGCCTGACAGACCTTTTCCGAAATAGTCGTTGCTGTCGCCGTGGAGTTCAAGTGTAAGACCCTTTGGAATAAATGCACCGAAACTTTGTCCACCGCTTCCGTGGCATTTTACGGTGAAAGTATCATCATCAAGAACACTGTCACCATAACGGCGTGTTATTTCCGCACCGAAAAGCGTACCTAAAGCACGGTCGGTATTTATAACATTTATGTCAATAGTTTTCTTTGTCTTTGATTTGAGGGCAGAACCGAGTTTTTTCATTATAACCCTTTTATCAACTGTTTCATCAAGTCTGAAATCATATATATCTTCAGGTCTGAAATAATGCTTTTCATCTGTGTTGACACTGCCGAGAATTTCAGAAAAATCTATTTTACTGCTGTCCGGAATATTTTTCTTGTAAAGTAAATCAGTACGTCCCACAAGTTCATCAACAGTACGTATACCGAGTTTAGCCATATATTCACGGAGTTCCTGAGCGACAAAATGCATGAAATTTATAATATATTCCGGTTTTCCTTTGAAACGTTTTCTGAGTTCGGGGTTTTGTGTTGCTATACCCATAGGGCAAGTATCAAGGTTGCAGACTCTCATCATAACACAGCCCATAGTTACAAGCGGAGCAGTCGCAAAGCCGAATTCTTCTGCACCAAGCAGACACGCAATAAGAACGTCACGACCCGTCATAAGCTTTCCGTCAGTTTCTATTATAACTCTTGAACGCAGACCGTTCATAATAAGTGTCTGATGTGCTTCAGCAAGGCCGAGTTCCCACGGTAACCCCGCATTATATATTGAACTTTTAGGAGCTGCACCTGTTCCGCCGTCATAACCTGAAATAAGTATTACCTGAGCCCCTGCTTTTGCAACACCTGCCGCAACAGTTCCAACGCCTGCTTCTGAAACGAGTTTTACAGAAATACGTGCTTTTTCGTTGGCATTTTTAAGGTCATATATAAGCTGTGCTAAATCTTCAATTGAATATATATCATGATGAGGGGGAGGGGATATAAGACCCACTCCTGCGGTAGAATGGCGTGTTTTTGCAATCCACGGATAAACCTTTCCTGAAGGAAGATGTCCGCCCTCACCCGGTTTTGCACCCTGAGCCATTTTTATTTGAATTTCCTTTGCGGAAACAAGATATTCACTTGTTACGCCGAAACGTCCTGACGCTACTTGTTTTATAGCTGAGCATCTGTCTGATTTAAGACGTTCGGGACTTTCACCGCCCTCACCTGAATTTGATTTTCCGCCTATGCGGTTCATTGCAACCGCCATACATTCATGTGCTTCCTGTGAGATAGAACCGTATGACATAGCACCCGTCTTGAAACGTCTGCATATACTCTCAACACTTTCAACTTCATCAATCGGAATACCGCCGTTTTCGTCAAATTTGAAATCAAGCAGACTTCTTAAAGTAAGATTATTGTCTTCACGGGTAAGACATTTTGAATATTCCTTGTATGTGTTGTAATCGCCTGTTCGTGTAGCCTCTTGTAACAGATGTATTGTTTCAGGTGTATAAAGGTGACTGCTTTTTCCGCTGCGAAGTTTGTGACTTCCTGCACTGCTGAGAGCGTTGTTTACTGACAAACCGAGCGGGTCAAATGCGGCATTGTGCAGTGATTCAGTCTGACGGCTTATATCTTCAAGAGTTATACCGCCTATACGGCTTACAGTTCCCTTGAAATATTTTTCTGTAACTTCATGTGAAATTCCGACAGCCTCAAACAGCTTTGAACCCTGATATGATTGTATAGTTGATATACCCATTTTTGAAGCAATTTTTACAATACCGTGGAGTACAGCGTTGTTGTAGTCGGTTTCTGCTGCATAGAAATCTTTGTCAAGCACTCCTGTATTTATAAGGTCACGTATAGTTTCCTGTGCAAGATAAGGATTTACAGCACACGCACCATATCCGAGAAGTGTTGCAAAATGATGTACTTCACGTGGTTCTGCACTTTCAAGAATCATTGCAACGGCAGTACGCTTTTTAGTTGATACAAGATGTTGTTGCAGTGCTGATACTGCTAAAAGCGATGGAATCGGTGCATGATATTCGTCAACATCACGGTCTGACAGTATAAGAATGTTAGCACCGTCACGATAAGCTTTATCTGCATCAATGAAAAGACGTTCAATAGCACGTTCAAGTGAAGTGCCGATATAGTAAGTAATCGGAATAACCGCAGTTTTCAGCCCTTTAACTTTCATGCTTTTGATTTTGAGCATATCTGTACTTGTAAGTATAGGGTTTTCTATTTTCAGGACATGACAGTTTTCGGGTTTTTCCTCAAGAATGTTTCCGTCCTCACCTATATATACACTTGTATCTGTGACAATTTCTTCACGGATAGCATCAAACGGCGGATTTGTAACTTGTGCGAAAAGCTGTCTGAAATAGTTGAAAAGCGGTATATTTTCGCTGTCAAGAGGGGGAAGCGGAATGTCTGAACCCATTGAAGCAATAGGTTCTGCACCGTTTTCAGCCATAGGCAGAATGCTTGTTCTTATATTTTCATAGGAATATCCGAAAGCCTTCTGAAGTTTTACAAGTTCATCATGTGTATATGTACGGACGTTTCTGTTTGGAATGTGGAGATTATAGAGATGTACAAGATTTGCATCAAGCCATTCGCCGTAAGGCTTTTTAGACGCATAGAAACTTTTTATTTCGTTGTCGTCGATAAGTCTGCCCTGCTTTGTATCGGCAAGGAGCATTTTTCCCGGACGTAAGCGGTCTTTCTTTATTATTTTTTCAGGCGGTATGTCAATACAGCCTGTTTCAGATGAGAGAATAAGAAAACCGTCGTTTGTTATTACGTATCTTGACGGACGGAGACCGTTTCTGTCAAGAACTGCACCCATAATATCACCGTCCGAAAACAGTATTGAAGCAGGGCCGTCCCACGGTTCCATCATTGTTGCATAGTATTGATAGAAATCATATTTTTCCTTTGAAATTGTACGGTTGTTTTTCCACGGTTCGGGAATTGTAATCATAATTGCAAGCGGTAAAGGCATACCCGACATTACCATAAATTCAAGTGCGTTGTCAAGTCTTGCGGAGTCTGAACCCTCAATATTGATAGCCGGCAAAATTTTGTGCATATCGTTTTTAAGTGCCTCACATGACATTGTTTCTTCACGTGCAAGCATTTTGTCGGCATTGCCTGTAATTGTGTTTATTTCGCCGTTGTGTACTATAAAGCGGTTAGGGTGAGCTTTTTGCCAACTCGGATTAGTATTTGTAGAAAATCTTGAATGAACCATTGCAATAGCTGATTCAAATTCACTGCTCTGCAAATCGCAATAAAATTTGCGGAGTTCGTCAACAAGAAACATACCTTTATATACAACAGTTCTGCTTGAAAGTGATACAACGTATGTATTTTCGTTTGACTGTTCAAAAATACGTCTTGCAACAAACAGCTTTCTGTCAAAGTCAAGACCTTTGTCACAGTTTTCAGGGCGTTTTACAAAGCCCTGCATTATATACGGCATACTGTCAAGTGCTTTCTGTCCGAGTACCGACGGCACAGAAGGAACTTTTCTCCATCCGAGAAATTCCATTCCGTTTCTCTGTAGGATAATCTCAAACATTTTCTTTGCCTGATTGCGTTTAAGTTCGTTTTGAGGGAAGAAAAACATTCCTACGCCGAAATCTCCCTCACCGCCTATATCAAAGCCGAGTTCAGAAGTTTCTTTTTTAAAGAAAGAATATGGCATTTGCACGAGTATTCCAACGCCGTCACCTGTTTTGCCTTCTGCGTCTTTTCCTGCACGGTGTTCAAGTTTTTCAACTATTTTAAGGGCGTTTTCAACTACTGTCCTTGACTTTTCGCCCTTGATGTTTACGACTGCACCTATACCGCAGTTGTCATGTTCAAACTGCGGACGATAGAGTCCCTGCTGAGGGAACGGAGATTCTGTTCTGAAATTATCCATAATGTTTCACGCCTTTCCGGTACGTTTCGCCATTGAAATGCACCTTAAAATAAAAAAACGTTCATAAACAGGCATAGATTACCTGTTATGAACGTCCTTGTCCTTAGAACATATTAACACGCAAAACGGAAAATGTCAAGAGAAAATGAAAGTTTTGTGAAATACGCCTGTAAGTTTATACAAACAGATAAAAAAATGTGTATTTTGCCGAAAGTGTGAAATACCTCTTGACAAAATCCGAATTTGAGTATATACTGTTCTTGTAAACAGCAAGGGGGCTGCGGACGTTCAAGTCTGTAGCCCTCTGTTTTTTTAACTAATATCAGCTACTGAACAAGTATGTCAACATACTTTAATAACATACACAACGGGGTGTATGATTTCCTGAATTTTTCGGGATATCGTACACCCTTTTGTTATTCTGTCGGTTCAGTAAAAAAAGGGAGGTATTTTTATGGTTGATTCAGTTGAAAAAATTCTTGAACAGACAAACGATACTATTTTTGGTGTCTGGTTTCTGATTGCAGTTGCCCTTGTGTTCTTCATGCAGGCAGGCTTTGCAATGGTGGAAACAGGTTTCACACGTGCAAAGAACGCCGGAAATATAATTATGAAGAACCTTATGGACTTCTGTATAGGTACTGTTACATTTATAGTTATCGGTTTCGGATTGCTTTATGGTGAAGATGTTGTCGGTATTATCGGAAAACCCGGTTTTGACATCTTTACTTCATATGCTGATTTTGAATGGTCTGATTTTGTTTTCAATCTCGTATTCTGTGCAACGACAGCAACAATTGTTTCAGGTGCTATGGCAGAAAGAACTAAATTTCTTTCATACTGTGTATATTCGGGAGTTATCAGTGCATTGATATATCCCATAGAGGCACATTGGATATGGGGCGGTGGTTGGCTTGCAGACCTCGGTTTCCATGATTTATCGGGTTCATGTGCAATTCACATGGTCGGCGGTATTTCCGCACTTATCGGTGCTAAAATCCTTGGCCCCCGTATAGGCAAATTCACAAAGACAAGTGACGGCGAAATAAAAGTAAATGCTATTCCGGGTCATAACCTTACAATAGGTGCTTTGGGTGTATTTATTCTTTGGTTTGGCTGGTATGGATTTAACCCTGCTGCTGCTCAGTCAGTGGGACAGCTTGGTTCAATCTTCCTCACAACGACAGTTGCTCCTGCAATTGCAACAGTTACTTGTATGATATTCACATGGCTTAAATACGGAAAGCCCGACGTTTCAATGTGTCTTAACGCTTCACTTGCGGGACTTGTAGGAATTACAGCAGGCTGTGATGTTCTTGATGCTTTCGGTGCTGTATGTGTCGGTATTGTGTCAGGTTTGCTTGTATGTTTCGGCGTATGGTTTCTTGACTACGTTCTCCGCATTGATGACCCTGTAGGTGCAGTTGCAGTTCACATGATGAACGGCATATGGGGTACAATTGCAGTAGGACTTTTTGCAACAGACTCCGCCCCCGACAGTGAATATGTAGGTCTTTTCTATGGCGGTGGATTTTCACTTCTCGGCAAACAGCTTATAGGTGTTCTTTCAGTAGGTGCATGGACAGCAGTTACTATGATTATAACATTTACCATTATCAAGCACACAATAGGTCTGCGTGCAACTGAACAGGAGGAAATCCTCGGTCTTGACGTAACAGAACATGGTCTTGTATCTTCTTATGCTGACTTTGCACCTGCAATGAGTGAGGCACTTCTTGGTTATACTGCTGATGATGCAAAGAGTGTTACAAAAGTAGTACCTGTTGAGCAGGCAGTTGAAGTTGAAAGCTATACAGCTCCTTCACCTGACGAAAAACTTCCGAAGATGACAAAGATTGTCGCAATATTCAAACAGCAGAGATTACAGGACTTTATTTCTGCAATGGAAAAAATAGACGTAACAGGCATTACTGTAACTCATGTTCTCGGCTGTGGTACACAGAAAGGACAGACAGAATATTACCGTGGTGCTAAGATTGAAGTAAATCTTCTTCCAAAGGTAAAGGCAGAAATTGCAGTATGTTCAGTACCCGTCAACAAAGTAATTGATACGGCACGTTCAGTTCTTTATACAGGTCATATAGGCGACGGAAAAATTTTCATCTATGATATTGAGAACGTTATAAAAGTACGTACAGGTGCAACAGGTTACGAAGCACTTAAAGACGAAGAATAATTCAGATAATTCAGGGAGAATAAAAAATGTCGGCAAAGTATATATTTGTAACAGGCGGAGTTGTTTCGGGACTCGGCAAAGGCATAACGGCGGCATCGCTCGGCAGATTGCTAAAACAACGTGGCTACAGAGTCACTATACAGAAATTTGACCCATATATAAATGTTGACCCCGGGACAATGTCACCGTATCAGCACGGAGAAGTTTTTGTTACGGACGACGGTGCAGAGGCGGATTTGGATTTGGGGCATTATGAAAGATTTGTTGATGAGAATCTTTCCGTAAACTCAAACGTCACAACGGGTAAAATTTATTGGAATGTCATAAGCAAGGAACGCAGGGGCGATTATCTCGGCGGAACGGTTCAGGTTATTCCTCATATTACGAATGAAATAAAAGATAAAGTTTACAGTGCCGGCAAGGACGCAAACGCAGATATTGTAATTACTGAAATCGGCGGTACTGTTGGTGATATTGAATCAACGCCGTTTCTTGAAGCTATAAGGCAGGTAGGAACAGAGCAGGGAAGGAATAATGTTACATATATTCATGTAACACTTGTACCATATATAGCAGGTTCGGAAGAGTTAAAATCAAAGCCTACACAGCATTCAACAAAGGAATTGCTTTCAATAGGAATACAGCCTGATATAATAGTACTAAGAAGTGAAAAGCGTGTACCTGACGATATGCGTGATAAAATTGCATTATTCTGTAATATCAGAAAAGACGACGTTATTCAAAATCTTACAGCACCGTCGCTTTATGAAGTTCCGTTATGGCTTGAAAATGAAGGGCTTGCAAAATCTGTTTGTCATCATCTCGGCATTGAGGACAGAAAGCCCGACCTTGACGAATGGACGGAAATGGTTCACCGTGCGGAAAATGCACATAAAAAAGTCACTGTTGCACTTGTCGGAAAGTATGTTATGCTCCATGATGCATATTTATCAGTTGCCGAAGCTCTAAGACACGGCGGAATAGTAAATGATGCATCAGTTGAAATAAAGTGGGTCAATTCAGAAGAAGTAACCCGTGAAAACGCATCGGAAATTTTCAAAGACTGCGGTGGAATTATAGTTCCGGGAGGTTTCGGAAACAGGGGCATTGACGGCATGATAGAATCTATAAGATATGCAAGGGAAAATAAAATTCCGTTTTTCGGAATATGTCTTGGTATGCAAATGGCAGTTGTTGAGTTTGCAAGAAATGTAATCGGCATATCAGACGCTGACTCCTCTGAATTTTCCGACACATTAAATCCCGTTATAGATATAATGGAAAATCAAAAAAATATCTCACAAAAAGGCGGTACAATGCGTCTTGGGCTTTATCCGTGCAGACTTGCAGATGATTCAAAATGCAGGAGCATTTACGGTGATGAACTTATATATGAACGTCACCGCCACCGTTGGGAGTTCAACAACGCATACCGCAGGCAAGCTGTTGAAAGCGGTCTGAAAATAGCAGGCGTTTCGCCTGATGAAAGACTTGTTGAAATAATTGAACTGCCTGAACACCCTTGGTTTGTGGGAGTGCAATTTCACCCTGAATTTAAATCACGACCAAATAAACCGCATAAACTTTTTGCGGATTTCATAAAAGCATCAATAAATTAAATGGAGGTATTACTTATGGAAAAGGTACAAGATTATTTCGGTAGTATGGTTTTTGATGAAAGAATCATGAAAGCCGTTCTCTCGGAGAAAGTTTACAAATCACTCAAAAGAACTATTGACAGAGGCGTTCCGCTTGACATCACTGTTGCGAATGCAGTAGCTTCTGCCATGAAAGACTGGGCAGTCGAAAAGGGTGCTACACATTATACACACTGGTTTCAGCCTGAAACAGGTGTGACAGCTGAAAAGCATGACAGCTTTATAAATCCTGCTCCCGACGGTAGAGTTATTATGGAGTTTTCAGGCAAAGAACTTGTAAAAGGTGAACCTGATGCATCGTCATTTCCTTCAGGCGGTCTGAGAGCAACTTTTGAGGCAAGAGGCTATACGGCATGGGATCCGACTTCATACGCATTTATAAAGGATAATACTTTATATATACCGACTGCTTTCTGTTCATATACAGGTGAGGCACTTGACAAAAAAGTTCCGCTTCTGCGTTCAATGGACGCTCTCAACGTTCAGGCACTCAGAATTTTAAAGCTTTTCGGAAATAATGATGTTCGTTGTGTAAAAACATCAGTAGGCCCTGAACAAGAATATTTCCTTGTTCCTGAAGAACTCTATAAGCAAAGAAAAGACCTTATAATGACAGGCAGAACACTTTTCGGTGCAATGCCTCCTAAAGGTCAGGAAATGGAAGACCATTATTTTGGTTCAATAAAGCCAAGAATTTCCGAATATATGGCTGACCTTGACAAAGAACTCTGGAAACTCGGCATTCTTGCAAAGACAAAGCACAATGAAGTTGCACCTGCACAACATGAACTTGCTCCGATTTACAGAACAACAAACATCGCCGCCGACAACAATCAGCTTACTATGGAAGTTATGCAGAAAGTCGCACTGAAACACGGTCTTGTGTGTCTGCTCCATGAAAAACCGTTTGACGGTGTAAACGGTTCAGGAAAACATAACAACTGGTCTATTTCCACCGATACCGGCGTAAATCTTCTTACCCCCGGTGAAACTCCTTATGAAAACGCACAGTTTTTGCTTTTCCTTTCGGCTGTAATAAAGGCTGTTGACGATTATCAGGATTTACTCCGTCTTTCAGTTGCAACAGCAGGAAATGACCACCGTCTTGGTGCAAATGAGGCACCTCCCGCAATTATTTCAATTTTCCTCGGTGATGAACTTACTAAAGTTCTTGAAGCCGTTGAAAACGACATTCCATATGACAGCAGTGAAAAACAGACAATGCAATTTGGTGTTGGTGTTCTTCCTGAGTTCAGCAAGGATACTACCGACCGCAACAGAACTTCTCCTTTCGCATTTACGGGAAATAAATTTGAGTTCAGAATGCTCGGTTCATCTAACAGTATTTCGTGTGCAAATATTCATCTTAATGCCGCTGTTGCCGAATCCCTCAAACAGTTTGCGGACATTCTTGAAAAAGCAGATGATTTCAATGCAACACTTCATGACCTTGTAAGAGATACTATTAAGGCTCACAAGAGAATTATTTTCAATGGCAATGGTTATGATGACAGTTGGATTGAAGAGGCTGAAAAGAGAGGTCTTTCAAATCTTAAAACTACTGCTGATGCTATGCCTAAACTCCTTGACCCTAAAAACGTTGATATGCTTACTTCACACGGAATTTTCACAAAGAGTGAACTTGATTCAAGATGTGACATAATGCTTGAAAACTATACAAAGACTATCAACATAGAGGCACAAACCATGCTTGACATGGCAAAGAAACAGATTCTTCCGGCAGTTTCAAAGTTTACAGCAGACCTTGCCTCACAGGCTGCTGCAAAGGACGGCATGGGTTCATGCAGATATGAAAAACGCCTTGTAAGTGAACTTTCCGGACTTATAGACGAAATGGACGATGCAGTTTCCGCACTTGAAAAGTCAGTCGGAGAACTTAAAGGCATTGATAATGCTATTGAATCTTCTGCATTTGTACGTGATGAAATTCTCCCGAAAATGGACGCTCTCCGCAAGCCTGCCGACAAGGCTGAACAAATTACATCTGAAGAATACTGGCCTTTCCCGACTTATGATAAACTTCTCTTTTCTATAAGATAAATACAGAAAATATTCCCTGTTTCAATGCAGGGAATATTTTTTTTGCTCTTGACAGATAATTTGAAAAATACTATAATTATATTGAAAATTAGTAATGTGTAATCGAAAGGAGGAAAACGGCATTTTTCCCCGGCTTTATGTCGTGGTATTTTGCCGTAATTCAGATGAAATACGGACTTGTTATGGAAGGCGGTGCAATGCGTGGAATGTTCACCGCAGGGGTTACAGATGTTTTTATGGAGAATGGGATAAAATTTGATGGTGCTGTAGGTGTGTCAGCAGGTGCGGCATTCGGATGCAATTATAAATCCGAACAGCCCGGGCGTGTTATACGTTATAACACACGTTTCTGCCGTGACAGTCGCTTTTGCAGTTTACGTACTTTATTAAGAACGGGCGATATTTTCGGTGCTGAATTTTGCTATCATGAAATACCCGAAAAACTTGATGTATTCGATTTCAGGACTTTTGCGGAGTCGCCTATGGAGTTTTACGTTGTCTGCACGGACGCAGAAACAGGAAAACCGATATATCATAAGTGCGTTAAAGCGGACTATAATGAACTTGAATGGATAAGGGCATCAGCGTCAATGCCTATTGTTTCAAGAGTTGTTGAAGTTGGCGGAAAAAAACTGCTTGACGGTGGTATTTCTGATTCAATACCGCTGAAATTCATGGAAAAGTCAGGTTATGACCGAAATGTAACAATACTTACACAGCCGAGAAACTTTGTAAAACCGCCGAGCAATATGGCAAATAAAATGAAGCCTTTGTTTCGCAGGTATCCTGAAATTGTCCATGCAATGAACAGACGGCATAAAATGTATAATGCGGAACTGAAATATATAAGGCGTGCTGAACAAGAGGGGAGAACGTTTGTAATTGCACCGCCCGAAAAACTTCCCGTCGGACATATCGAACACAATCCCGATGTTCTCCGTGAGGTATACCGCATAGGCAGAAATACCGCAAACAAGCATATTGAAGAAGTGAAAAAATTTATCAATAAAGCGTAAATTTTTGTAAAAATAAAAAAACGGCAGACTTGAAAAAGTCTGTCAATTTCATTACAATGTATTTACAATTGCTGATTTTTTTGCTATAATAATATTAGTAAGTGCAGAAGCACAATGAAAGGAGAAGATTTATATGTTGACAAGTACAACGTTCAGAATGGACGAAGAGTTGAAAGCACAATTGCGTGAACTGCTGGATAATCTCGGTCTTGACATGAGTACCTTTTTTGTGATGACTGCTAAACAGGCTGTCAGAGAACAAGGTATTCCCTTTAAGGTAACAATGGATGTCCCAAACTCCGAAACTGTAAAAGCTATGCAAGACGCACAAAACAATATCGGATTGAGTAAGGGTTTCACTTCGGTTGAATCATTGATGGAGGAGCTTAATGCTGACGATTAAATATCAGAATACTTTTAAGAAAGACTATAAGCGTATTCAGAAAAGAGGCTATAACATTAGTTTGCTGGAGGACGTTATAACAAAACTTGCCGAACAAAAACAACTTGAACCTGCAAGGCAGGATCATGCATTAAGCGGCAATTGGAAAGGCTTTCGTGAATGTCACATTGCTTCCGACTGGCTTTTGATTTATCAAGTAAGAGAGAATGAACTTCTTCTTATTTTAACCCGTACGGGAACACACGCTGAATTACTGGGAATATAACATAACAAAAGTATCTGCTTTGCAGGTGTTTCAGCCTGTCAAAAAAGTCTAAAATCATGTTTTTTTAAAAGTTATGGCAGACTTAAAAAAGTCTGCCAATTTTATTATTCCATAGCTTTTTTTATAGCATCAAGTAGTTCGTCGTATGTTTCAAAAGCGGGGAGTTGTGGGTAGTCGGCTTTAATTTTTTCCGTACTTCTGAAAAGGAATCCTGCTTTGCTGTTTAGAATCATGCCGAGGTCATTGTAACTGTCACCGCTTGCAATAGTATCATAGCCGATTGACTGTAGAGCCTTTACAGTTGTAAGTTTTGACTGTTCGCAACGCATCTTGAAACCGGTAATTTCGCCATTTTCAGCGACTTCAAGAGAGTTACAGAAGATAGTCGGCATACCGAGTTTTTTCATGAGCGGAGCGGCAAACTGTGTGAAAGTATCGCTGATTATTATAACCTGACAAATTGAACGGAGTTCGTCAAGAAATTCCTTTGCACCGTCCATAGGGTCAATTTTTGCAATAGTTTCCTGAATTTCTTTAAGACCTAAACCATGTTGTTTAAGAACGCTTAAACGCCAATTCATAAGTTTATTATAGTCAGGTTCGTCACGTGTAGTTTTTTTGAGTTCGGGAATACCGCTTGCTTCTGCAAATGCAATCCATATTTCAGGCACGAGTACACCCTCTAAGTCAAGACAAGTAATGTACATTTAAAAAATCTCCTTTTTATATATTACCGAAAATTTTCCGGCAATACTATTATACAACAAAGCAAAGAAAAAGTAAAGTATTTTATGAGAATTTCCGCATATCTTTTATATGATAGTCTGTCTTAACAGAACCATATCAAAAGAATCAACAGAACCGTCATTGTTAATGTCTGCAATGCTGAATTGTTTTTCTGTAATTTTTTCTGAACAGAGTATATATTTTTCAAGAATTACAAGGTCTGAAATATCAACAGTGCCGTCGGAGTTAATATCGCCCTTTATTACGTCGGAATCAAGTACTTCAATCAGATTTACAACAGGGATTTTCTTTGAAATTCCCGTTTCAGATGTTACTTCAACTGAATAAAGTCCGATACTTTCAGTGTCTGCTTTTGAAATAGTATATTCAGAACTGTCAGCACCGTTTATTTTTCTGTCATCAATATACCACTGATATTTTGCATTTTCAAGAAACAATTCAGGACGCATTGTATAATTATCTCCTTTTGAAAGCCTTATGTCATATGGTGCTGAATATACTGCAAAATTTACCGGTACAGTACATTCACCGCTTTTTACTTCACCTGAATTTACCCAGCTGTCCGCCTCGTCCTGAACGAATATTCTCACTGAATTAAGTTTAGTGCCTGCATTTACGCCCATAACATCGCCGAAAGCAATTTTAAATTCAGCGATATTTCCGTTTATTTTAAGTGTTATGCCGTCATGGTTTCCCTTATTGTAATAAATCCAGCCTCCCGACTGTCTGTAATACCAATAAGACGTATCTGTGTCAGCGTTTTCAACTCTTATATTCCATACGGCTTTTGATGCATTATGCGGAATATCAGCCATTATGTACATATAACGGTCATCAGCTGTCATATATAGTTTATTTTCATCATTTTCAGCGATAAGCATATCTTCTGTCCATTCATAAGGTGAAGTAATAATACCGTCTGTTGTTGTATGGCCGTTTATGGTGAACATTTTACCGGAGTTTTCGTCAGGTGTTGTTCCCGTTTGATAGAAACCGTTATCCGAACCGTTTGAATTATTTTTCGTGACTGTGAAAGTACCGAGATAGTCAGCACCGAGAGAAGCATTCCATACACCGTCATTTGCAAATTGTACGGAGCGTAAATTTATTTGGTCAGCGGTATTGTTTCCGAATGAGATTTTTATATATGCATTCCAATCACCTTCAGGCAAACTGTCAGGGAGTTTAAGATTTAAAAATTCTTCGGAAGTGGTACATGAATACCATTCTTCAGGGTTTATGTCAACTGTTGTTCTTATAAAATTGCCGTTCTGTTCAAGAAGAATTTCAGTTTTTGCTTCGGGAATGATACTTGCAAAGCCTGTGTTTTCAATATTGAAATGCAAGTCAAGTTCACCGCCCTGCTGTACCGTTTCAGAAAGTTCAGATTTACGCAAGACAAATCTGTAGCCTATATGGTCACGGATAAACTGAAATACATTCTGTCCGTAATAGGCGGAATTGTCAACGCCCTCAACGTCATAATTCTCACTGAATGTATAATCCTTGTAAAGTTGGAATATATTGCCGTTTATATAGCTCAGGTGAGTTTTATACATTTCGGGAATTGCATTTTCAGGGAGATATGTTTCGTATTTTTTAGCCCAGTCAAGATTTCCTGAAAACTCACCGCCGAAATATGAAGTAAAAGTTTGTTTTGAGAGCCATTCCGTTTCAATAGCACGGTTCGCATAAGTACCTAAATCAGAATCACTACCCATGTAACCGTCATCATAAAGACCGACACGCAATTCTTCTCCCGTAGACTGATAGTCTGCAAGTTCCTTGCGTTCAATGCCTGCCCATTTTGCGAAAATATCAGGAGTGCGGACTGTTACGGGAACGGGAGAAGGTACGCAGTCAAGCATCGCATCAAGCACTTGTGCCTTATAGTCTACAGATGTATATTTACCGCCATGCTGTTCGCCCCATTTTCCGACAAAACCGCTTTCGACGTAAGCAAGAATATCTTTATATTCCTCTAAAATACCGCTGTCTTTTATCTGCTTTATATGTTTAAGAACTTGTTCAAAAGTAGAGGGTTCGGGGTTGTCTTTGCCGTTTGCGTCGTATCTGAAACGTAAGGCAATCATACAGCCGTTTTTACGGCAGTTTTCAAAAGTAGTACGCCATGCATTGAAAAAAGTTTCGTCAAGGTCGTAATCCTTGCCTTCTGTATAGTTTCCTGCATCGTCTGTTGTTCCATTTACACCGGAGGAAAACGCTCCTATATCAACAAAGAAAAGTACAAGGTTTCCTGTCGGGTTATAAGTAGGTGTATTGTTTGGTTTGCAGTTTGGCCATACGGTAGTTGTGTATCCGCAGGCAGGGTTGTTAATTGTGCTGACTGTTTCCGTATAGGAAATACCGCTGTCTTTCATTTTTTCCGCACGTGCAGGAATATTCACCATTCCGCTAAGAAGTATGGGAACGGCAACAAGTGAAAAAGTTTTATATAAATATCCGGCTTTTTTCATAATAAAAGCTCCTTTCTGTGATATTATAATTTTACCATAATTATTGAAAAAATACAAGAATTTTTTATAAATCGGTCTTGACATTTTCTTATTCGGGTGATATAATATAAAATACATACATTGAATATGTGTAAGTAGTTGATACATGAACCGTATCAGAGAGTTTGCATCATCGGCTGAAAGTGTGGGCGACGGTTTGTATTTATGAATTTCAGCATAGGAGTATTTTTGCGAAAACCGTAATAACGGATTAAGCGGAAGTGTCAGCGTTCACGCCATAACGCAAAGAGTGCAGGAAGAATTTTTTCTTTCTGAAAATGGGTGGTACCACGGGTAATTTTATGCTCGTCCCATGTTTTGCGGGACGGGCTTTTTGCTGTCCCTAAATAATGTGAAAGGAAAGTTTCATTATGTTAGAAAAAATGAAAGAACTCAGGCAGAAATTTTCTGATACTATTCAGAATATTGCAGATACTCAGAAACTCGAAGAAATCCGCATTGAGTATCTCGGCAAAAAGGGAAGTATTACAGGGCTTTTGAAATCAATGAAAGACTTGTCAAATGAGGAAAGAAAAAGTTTCGGTCAGCAGGTGAATATGCTGAAAAGTGAAATTACTGAAGCTATTTCAAAGAAGGCTGAACAGATTAAGCAGAAAGAACTTGAAAGGGAAATAAAATCCGTTCCGGAGTTTGACCTCTCTGCACCGCCTGTACTTGAAAGAGGTTCATATCATCCTATTACACTTGTACAGCGTGAGTGTGAAAGGGTGTTCAGGTCAATGGGTTTCACTGTTGAGGACTACAGCGAAATTGTTACTGACTATGAGTGTTTTGAATCTCTCAACATTCCGAAACATCACCCCGCAAGAGATATGCAGGACACTTATTATCTTACAAACGGTCAGTTGCTGAAGTCACAGACTTCTGCCGCACAGAACGCTATATATAAAAAGTACCGCAAGGCTCTTATTGAAGAGGGAAAACCAATCAAGGCTATTTTTCCCGGACGCTGTTTCAGAAATGAAGCTACCGACGCTTGTCATGAAAATACTTTCTTTCAGATGGAGGGCGTTATGGTTGACAGAAATATTTCTATATCAAATCTCATATTCTTTATGAAAACCATGCTTTCAGAAGTTTTTCAGAAAGATATAAAAGTAAGACTGCGTCCCGGCTTTTTCCCATTTGTAGAACCCGGATTTGAACTTGATATAAGTTGTCTGATATGCGGAGGTGACGGCTGTCCCTCATGCAAGCACAGCGGATGGCTTGAACTTTGTCCGTGCGGTATGATTCACCCTGAAGTGCTTAAAGCAGGCGGTATTGACCCCGAAGAATACACGGGTTTTGCGTTTGGTCTTGGTATGACACGTCTTGCAATGATGAAGTACGGCATTAAAGATATTCGTGACCTTAACAGCGGTAATTTAAAGAGTCTGTCACAGTTCACGGCAGAATAACGGAAGGAGAGATAATAAAATGTTTTTATCAATGAACTGGATTTCGGAATTTGTTGACTTTACAGGTCTTGACAAACTCGCACTTATTCATCAGTTTTCACTTTCAACTGCCGAAGTCGAAAATGAAATATTCATGAAAGGCAGTGACATTTCCGGAATTGTCGTTGCTGAAATAAAGTCAGTAGAAGAACACCCTGAATCAAAAAAACTCCACCTGCTGAAAGTCGATGCAGGAAAAGACAGTCTTGTTGATGTTGTATGCGGTGCCCCTAATGTAAAAGTCGGAATGAAAACGGCTTTTGCACAAGTCGGTGCAAAATTGGGTGATATAACAATTGCACCACGTAAACTCGCAGGTTATGTTTCAAACGGTATGTGTTGTTCAGAAGCTGAAATCGGCATAAGCGATGACAACAGCGGTATTATGGAAATAACTGATGATATTTCTAACGGTACGGAATTGAAAGATGCTTATCAGATTGAGGACATTATTTTTGAAGTTGACAACAAGTCACTTACAAACCGTCCCGACCTCTGGGGACATTACGGAATAGCAAGAGAATTTTCCGCACTCACCGGCAGACCACTTAAACCGCTTGAAACGGTTGATTTAAGTCAGTTCAGCAGTATGCCGAAAATTGACATGAAAATTCTTGACCCTCTTTGTCAGCGTTATTCATGTCTGCAAGTTGACAACATTACAAGAAATGTAAGCCCTGTAAATATGCGTGTACGCCTTTACTACTGCGGAATGAGAGCGATAAATTTTCTTGCCGACCTTACAAACTATCTTATGCTTGAAATGGGTCAGCCGATGCACGCATTCGATTCAAGAAAAGTAAGCAGTATAAGAATAAGACGTTTTGAAAAGCCTTTTACTTTTAAAACTCTTGACGGCGTTGACAGAAATATTGATGAAAATACACTTATGATTTGCAATGATGAAACACCTGTTGCAATTGCCGGAATTATGGGCGGTCTTGATTCCGAAATAGTAGACGATACAACAGCCCTCACTCTTGAATCCGCAACTTTTGATGCTGTTTCAATAAGAAAATCAACTGTAAGACTTTCACACCGTACAGATGCTTCAATGCGTTATGAAAAGTGTCTTGACCCTGAAATGACTGTTACTGCAATAGGACGTTTTGTTAAACTCATGCTTGACGCTGACCCCGATTCAAAAGTGATTTCATCACTCACTGATGAATATGCTTTCCGCTATCCTGAAAGAAAATTTTCTTTTTCAAAGGCATTTGTCAACAGATATACGGGTATAGAGATTTCAAATGATACTATAATAAAAACGCTTAGTTCACTTGGTTTCGGAATAAGTGAAAAAGATGACACATTTTTTGTTGAAATACCTTCATGGCGTGCAACAAAGGATATAACAATGAAAGCCGATATAATTGAGGAAATAACACGTATTTACGGCTATGATAATTTTGATGTTCATACAGCCGCCGCTCCTCTTTATCCTGTACGCATGGCAGAGGAAAAGAACGTTGAGGACAGAATAAAGGATTTGCTTGTTCAGAAGTATAACCTTCATGAATTACATTCTTATGTGTGGGTATACAATGATGAGTATAAAGCTCTCGGAATTGAGATTGAGGACAATATCAGGCTTGTAAACGCAACAAACCCGAATATTGAAATAATCAGGCGTTCAATAGTTCCGACACAGCTTTGTCAGGTCAGATATAATACAGACTTTGCCCAAGAGTTCGGAGTTTTTGAAATAGGAAGAGTTGCCGACGGCGTTGACCCTGAAACAAATCTTTGCAACGAACACAAGAAACTTTGTATAACTCTTTTCAGTAAAGTAAAATCAACAGAACAGATTTATCTTGAATTGCGTGATATGCTTGCTGTTATTGCTGATGACATCAGACACGAAAGCCTTTCATTTGAAAAAGCTGAATCTTCACATTCATATCAGCACCCGAGAAACCTCAATTCTGTAATATGTGCAGGAAAAAACATAGGCGAAATAGGTGTTGTTTATCCGACTGTTTCAAAGAAGATTGACAAAAAGGCATCAATAGTATATGCTGAAATCGACATTGCGGAATTTGCAGAAATAGTTTCTTTGAATATGACTTATGACGAACCGTCAAAATATCCTGAAATGGAGGCAGATTTAACTTTCATGTCAGAACGTTTTGAACCCATAGGCACGGCAATAAAATCTGTAAATTCACCGCTTGTAAAGAAAGTAAGTGTTGCCGATACGTATAAAGACGATTTGGGAAAATCAATTACAGTAAGAATTTTGTTTTCAGATAAAAATAAAACCCTCACCCGTGAGGAAGTTTCAGCCGTCACGGATAAGGTTATTGAAAATCTCAAATTACAGGGAATTATGCTTAAATCGTAATTTATAATTTATAGTTCGTAATGCGTAATCAATACACAACGATTATGCATTACGAATTTTTTTCAGGGTTTACGTGTACCATTATATGCTTGACTTTAGGAAATTCTTTTTCTATTACGGAATGAACATTTTCAGCTATTGCATGACCTTCACTTAATGTTTTATTTCCGTCGGCATTTATTTCTATATCAGCATAAATTTTGTTTCCGAAAATACGTGTACGGAGCAGGTCAATACCTTTTACGCCCTCTTGTGCAAGAACACATTCCCGTATTTGTTTTTCTGTTTCATCGTCGCACGAATGGTCAACCATTTTGTCTACAGCATCTTTGAAAATATCAAATGATGCTTTTACTATAAATAAGCATATAACAAGGCTTGCAATTGGTTCAAGTATCGGAAAACCAATTCTTGCACCTGTAATTCCTATCAATGCACCAATAGAAGAAAGTGCATCGCTCCTGTGATGCCATGCATCCGCCATAATTGCACCTGAGTCAATTTTTTTTCCATAATATCTTGTGTATTGGAACATCAGTTCTTTTGCGATAATAGACACAACAGAGGCAATAAGTGCAGGAATCCCGGGAATTTTAATGTTGTTTCCGTCTTTGATATTTTTAACAGCGTCAACACCTATAAACAGCCCTGTAATAAAAAGAATGACAGCAAGAACAATTGATGCAACACATTCCATTCTTTCGTGACCGTAGGGGTGTTCTTTGTCTGACTCCTTTGCCGAAATTTTTATGCCGATTATTACAATTATACTGCTGAATACATCAGATGCCGAATGTACTGCATCGCTCACCATAGCACTTGAATGTGCAATTATTCCGCTAAGCAATTTGAAAATTGATAAAATAATATTTCCGACAATACTTACTATAGAAACTTTAACGGCAATTTTTTCAAAATTTTTCATAAAAACCTCCTGCAATTATATTATGAGGATTATTGAAAAAATCATGTCTGATTTTCGAGAACTGCATTTACTATTCCCTGATACAGATATGATGATTCACTTGCAAATGCAAGACCGTGTTCTTGTGGGTTTCTGACTTGCATTACAATTATGTATGAACCGTTTTCTTTATAGTTTGCATAATCATATGAATTTCCGGCGGTATCGTTTGCATTTTTCAGACAGCCTGTTATATAGAGAAAATCCCCCTCCCATGTTTCAGCCGTTCCTGTTTTTGCATAGAAAGTAAAATCTGTATAAATTCCAAGTCCCGACGCTACGCCAAGCATACCATCAAGCAGATTCTGTCTGTATTCTTCAGGAATACTTGCGATTACTTCATTTGGCACAGAGCCGTTTTCAAGGACATTAGCAGGGTTATCTGTATCAACAATATTTTTCAATACGAATGGTCTCACCATATCACCAAAAACAGCCTCACGTCCGAGTGATGCGAGATAAATAGGACAAGTAAGCACATATGACTGCCCGAAAGCACTGCGTCTTAAATCGTCGTTGCAGGTAATTTCAATATTATTCTGAATATCGCCAAAATCGCAGTTTATATCAGTCACAAAATGAAAAATTTCGTCAAGGTCTTTCATAACATCGTCTTTTCCTATTTGGTCGAATGACTTTGCGAAAAAGATATTGCTTGAATTTACAAAAGCGGAGTACAGGCTTCTTTCCATAGGATAATAAGAATTTGTATCATGATCCCAGTTTACAATAGTTGCACCGTCGTCCGTCCATTCGCCTTCGTCCCATAATGAATATACACCGTGTTTATCTGAAATTACTTCCGACATTATTTTAAAACATGAACCGGGTTCAAAATTCTGAAATGCCTTGTTTCCGCATTCTCCCCATGCAAGTTCTTCGTCATATTCGGTTTTTTCGACAAGTGACGGGTCATATGAAGGATATGATACTTGTGAAAGAATAGAACCGTCTGTTCTCATCACGACAGCAGAACCGACAAGGTTCGCACTTTCCATATATTGATATATTGCATTCTGTACGTCTGCATCAATTGTAATTTGGATAGATTTTCCTGTTTCCTCATTTTCTTCTTTTGGAGTACTGAGTATATCGTTAAATTTCAGGTCATAGCCGTCCGACATTTCCGTTATTATATTGGCAAAAGATACAGCATATTCTTCAGTAACTTTTCTTTTTTGAATACCGTCTGCACCTGTTTCATTGTACATTAACAGATGCCCGTCTGAATCATATATATTTCCTTTTTTGACTTGTGCGGGCGGTTCAGTTGTCATTTCAGCAGTAGTTTCTTCAACAGTCGGGGGTTCAGTTTCTTCTGAAATATTTACCATTTCTTCCTGAATACTTTCATTGACTGACGATTCTATATTGTGCTGAGGCGTAGACGAACACGAAACTGTCAGCAAAGATGACAACATTATAAGTGATATTGATTTTTTATTCATCATTTAAATTTCCTTTCATTTTAATGAATGATGCATAACTGTTATGTATCAATTACAAATTATAAATAATCAGTTTACGATAAAATTATACATCATGTCTGTATTTGTGTCAATAAGTTTCAGTTATCGCCGGAAAACTTTATATAAAGCGGACAGGGACTAAATAAAAAGTCCCTGTCTGATAAATTATTTTCTTCTTCCGCAGTTTGCATCAAAAGCAGGGTTGCAGGCGTAGAAGTTTTTTGAATTGAGGTTATCCTGAGTTATGCGGAGAGCCTCACCGAAACGCTGGTAGTGTACGACTTCTCTCTGTCTGAGAAAACGAATAGGGTCACGAACGTCGGGGTCATCTGCCATACGGAGAATATTGTCATAAGTGGTGCGTGCTTTCTGTTCAGCAGCCATGTCTTCATGAAGGTCTGTAATAACATCGCCTTTGCACTGGAAATATGCAGCGGTGAACGGTGTTCCCGATGCTGCAATAGGATAAATTCCTGTTGTATGGTCAACGAAATAGGTGTCAAAACCACTTTCTTTAATTTGGTCAATAGATAGATTTCTTGTAAGCTGATATATAATAGTAGATATAATTTCAACGTGAGCGAGTTCTTCTGTGCCTATATCTGTGAGAATGCCTTTTACCTCTGAATACGGCATAACATATCTCTGATTTATATATCTTAGTGCCGCAGATAATTCGCCATCAGGGCCTCCGAGTTGTGTTATGATAAACTGTGCAAGTTTAGGATTAGGATTTTTTATATTAACAGGATATTGAAGTTTTTTCTCATACTGCCACATAATTTACCTCCTTTCCCATGGCCACGGTTCATCAATCCATGACCAGTGCTGAGTGTCATTTGTCTGAACCGGAGTAATAGGGCCGAAACGACTTGTATATTCTGATTCAGCATCTTTAAGAAGGGTGTTGTATTTATTGAACAGTGCCAACGCACGACGGCAGTCGGGGTGCGTATCAAGATAGAGATTAAGCTCTTTTATAGCAAAACTGTATTTCTGTATTTTATCGAAAAGTATCTGACGTTCATTCATTTTCTCCTGCTCCTCTCCTGAAAGGGAAATTCAAGTCGGGAAACAGTGTCCCTACCGGAAAAGCCTCGTCATCGGTGTATACTTCTCCCCATTCCTGAAACGGTACATATGCCATAGCAAGAGGGGTATTCTGAGGAAAACGTGACATATTGACGTTGTTGTTATTCTGAGGCGGCCGCATGGGTCTTTTATATACCTCGGACGAATCAAGTGAATTTTCACGTTCACGGAGAATAAGACCGTCCATATCATCGAACAGATTCAGATTCATATATAAGTCCTCCTTTGATTTATTTGCGGAGAACACCGTGCAGATGTCCTCCGCACACTATATTATATTCAGATTTAGAAAAATAGGTTCAAAAAATATGACTGAAAGACAATTCATACTATGAAATTATTTTGTAAAGGTTATTATTTGCTTTTTTGTTGAAATTGCCTAATTCTAATCAATTTTTTGGTGATTTGCATAAAATTATAGTAGAGTACTTGACAAATTATGGAAATAGTGATATAATACATAAAAAGCATAAAACGTATAATATACGCTTATGCTTATAAAAAATAATGAAAGGGATGTATTTCTATGAAAAATAACCTCAAAAAAGTTACTGCTTCTATTATGGCAGTAGCTTCACTCACATTAAGTGTTTTTGGCATGAATGCTAATGCCGTTGTTGACACTGTTGACACTGACGGTACTGGATATGTCAGAACATCTTCAGGCACGATTATCGGAACGTGTGCACTTTCTGTAACGAGTGAAAATGTTTGGGTGCAGACAAAATCAAATGATGGTGCTGTATATAAAATTACAGCCGAAATCACTGCACATTCAGGGGAAATCAACGACAATTCATTAACATATTATGGTGTAGATGAAGTGAGTTTTCATACAAATGCACGTGGAGTAACACACGCCACTTCTTATCATGAAATAGAAAGATATGACGGTACAGTTGGAACTGGTACTTTGACTGTATATTATTGATAAGTAATCAAGCTTTATCTATTATATAGGTAAGGCTTGAAATTTTAGTAGAAGTGGGGTAAATTTTATGAAAAAAAATATTATTTCATTGCTTTTAATTCCTGTTATAGTGCTGTCAGGCTGTACTAAAAAAAATTCTACTGATGAATTAAAAGTTTCAGCTAATAGCAAAGAACCATACTATGTTGATAAGTATTGTAATATATATGAAAATGGATTAATTTATCATGATAAAAATAATGGTACTCTTAGATACCTCAACTTTGATACAATGGAAAGTACAGTATTTTGTTCTAAGCCGAATTGTTCGCATAATACTTCTGAATGTATTGCTAAAATGATTGAAGGCTCTCCCTTTATTTATAATAATTATATGTATTTTTTTGATGCCAAAGAAGGAATTAATGAAACATCTGATGGATCTGAATTTTTTATTGATTCAAAATTAAAAAAAGTTTCATTAGAAACTTCGGAAATTGAAGTAGTATCTGAATTTACAGATTGTGAACCTGATAGTCATGGAGGTTATTTTGTAATTGACGGAAATATGATTTATTTCTGTGGTAATGACATGAATCCTAAAAAAGACGAATTTGGTGGTATTAGTTATGCAAATGGAGGAGGCGAGTTTTTTGTCTGCTCTATAAATCTTGATACAGGGGAATATACGAATTATGGAAAAATTTATAATGGTGAAGAATATCCCGGTATGGATCAGTCAGCTTCTGTTAATCTAAGAGGAATTTATAATAATAAAATATACATAGAAAATAGTTTTATGAAAGAATATGATGATTCATTTGATTGTGATCCTCGTGATAAATTTACAATATTAAATTTTGAATTTGATTTAAAAACACATGAAATAAAGCAGAGTGAATTGCCCGATGGTTCTCATATGGGTGATGATTTTTATGTTTACAGTAATTATCCCGAAATTTCAACTACTATACTTGAAAAAGATAAAAAGTATATTGTTGAAGGTGCGGATGCAAAGACTATCGGAAAATATTTTAATGGTAGATTATTTATTCTTGATAAATGGTATGATATTGCAGATGGTTCATGTCATAGTCTTGGAGAAGAATATTCCGATTTTAGAATTTTAACAACTTATGATAAGTATTATATTTTTGCTACTGGTGGCAACGGTAAATTTTTAAAACTGACAGAAGAAGAATTACTTGCACTTGGATAATAATTTTTTGAAATAAAAATAATTCACCAAATAATCACAATATGTAATAATAAAATTTTCAAAAAAATAACGGGCTTTAAATAGTCCGTTATATTTTTTTACTGATTAAGTAAACGCTGAAAAACCAAGAAGACTGAGCACAGTCATTATAATTCCGGCGAGCAGTACACCACACATTACAGCGACAACACTCTTTTTAAAGTCAAGTTTAAGAAAGCTTGCGGCGAGAGTGCCTGTCCATGCACCCGTTCCCGGAAGTGGAATACCAACGAACAGCATCAGAGCAAGAAACATACCTTTGCCGGCTTTTGCCTGTAGTTTTTCACCGCCCTTACTGCCTTTTTCAAGACACCATGTAAAGAATCCACCGATGAATTTTTTGTCTTTTCCCCATTCAAGCACTTTTCTTGCAAAGAGAAATATAAACGGTACAGGTATCATATTTCCAATCATACATATAATGAGTGCTTTATACCACGGTATCCCTAAACCGATACCTGCCGGCACACCGCCCCTAAGTTCAATGATAGGAACCATTGAAATCAAAAAAGTAATAATGTATTTTTTCATATTGAATCTCTCTCTTTCATAAATAATAAATATTATCTCATATTATTGACGTTTAGTCAAGCGTTCAGGCAGAAAACGGCAAAATCCCATGAAAACGGAAATTTTCACGGGATTTTTTGTATAATAGCACGAATCATGCAATGCCTGCGGGTTTTTTATTCAGGATATTCATAAATTCTTCACCTGTAATAGTTTCCTTTTCGAGAAGGAAAGAGGCGAGTTCATGAAGTTTTTCGGAATTTTCAGAAAGAATTTTTATAGCTTTCTGATGTGCAGACTTTATGATATTATTTACTTCTTCATCAATAAGTGCAGACGTTTCAGGTGAGCAGGCAAGCGAGGTATCACCGCCGAGATACTGATTGTTTACTGTTTCAAGAGCCACCATGTCAAATTTTGAACTCATGCCGTAGCAAGTCACCATTGAGCGGGCAAGTTTTGTAGCTTTTTCAATGTCGTTGGACGCACCGCTTGTGCAGGTATTGAAAATAAGTTCTTCTGCCGAACGTCCGCCCGTAAGTGTTGCAATTCTTGCAAGTGCTTCTTCTTTGGAAAGCAGGAATTTTTCTTCTTCGTCAATCTGCATTGTATAGCCCAATGCTCCCGACGTTCTGGGAATAATAGTGATTTTATGTACGGGAGCCGAATCTGTCTGCATAGCGGCGACGAGTGCATGACCGATTTCGTGATATGCAATAATTTCTTTTTCCTTTTGGGAAATAACAGCATTTTTCCGTTCATATCCGGCAATAACTACTTCTACGCTTTCTTCAAGGTCAGACTGTGAAACGGTATTACGTCCGCTTCTTACGGCACGCAAGGCGGCTTCATTTATAATATTTGCAAGTTCAGCACCCGACGCACCTGCCGTTGCTCTTGCAATTGCGTTATAATCTATGTTTCCGTCAGTTTTAACCTTTACGGCATGAACTTTTAAAATAGCCTCTCTTCCCTGTAAGTCGGGGAGTTCTGCCGGAATACGTCTGTCAAAACGTCCAGGACGGAGTAAAGCAGGGTCAAGGGATTCGGGGCGGTTAGTGGCGGCGAGTATGACAACGCCCTTTTTACCGTCGAATCCGTCCATTTCTGTAAGTAACTGATTAAGTGTTTGTTCACGTTCATCATTTCCGCTGATGTTGCCGTCACGTTTTTTGCCTATAGTGTCTATTTCGTCTATAAAAATTATGCATGGTGCTTTTTCGTTTGCCTGCTTGAAAAGGTCACGAACTTTTGCCGCACCCATTCCGACAAACATTTCAACAAATTCAGAACCCGATATTGAAAAGAAAGGAACGTTTGCTTCTCCTGCGACAGCCTGAGCAAGAAGTGTTTTTCCCGTTCCGGGAGGGCCTACAAGCAATGCACCTTTAGGGAGATTTGCACCGATTTCCGCATATTTTTCGGGATTATGCAAAAAGTCCACTATTTCAACAAGAGCCTCTTTAGCTTCGTCCTGACCTGCAACATCTGAAAAAGTCTTACCTGTTTGTGCCTTGACATAGATTTTTGCGTTGCTTTTTCCGAACGACATAGCATTTCCGCCCATACGTTTACTCATGCTTTTCATAAGAACATTCCACAGAACAATCATAAACACAATTGGAAGAACCCATGAAAAAATAAATTCCGTAAACGGGTTAATTTCTTCAATACTACCTGTAAAATCAATATCGCCGTTTTTGTAAAGACGTGACACAAGGTCGGGGTCATCAAGTTTTATAGTAGAGTAAATCTGATTTGAGCCGTTTTCTTTTTTGACCTCAAATTTTATTGTTGTATTTTCAATTTCGACTTTTTTTACATTTCCCTCATCTATCTGATTCAGGAAAAAACTGTAATTTGTTTCTTTGATTTGTGATTCCTTAATCATAGGAATAACCATAGCATTGAAAACAAGCAGGATTATCATACATATACTGCCGAAAATCAAAAGCTGTTTCATGCCGTTTTTATTTTCTTTCACTGATTTATCCAACTCCTTGAATATCTTTTGTGAGTATATTATAACATACATTCTGAAAAAAAACAACACACAAATTGTGACAGAATTTGAAAAATACGTGAAAAGATTATACTGTCTGAATATTACCTGAATATTTTGGAAAATTTTTCCAATTATTGAATGTGAGGTGAAGAAAATGAAAAAAAATATAATTTTGTTCGGCGGACTTATTCTTGCGATTATAATCTCAAATATAAGTTCATTTATAAGTGACGGAAAAGCCCTTGATGAACTGAGGGGCAGTGTTCTGCGTTTACATATTCTCGCTGAATCTGACAGTGAATATGACCAGAAACTCAAAATAAAAGTCCGTGACAGACTGCTTGAAAGCGATATTTTCAGCGGTGCGGAATCAATTGAAGATGCGGAAAAAATCGCAAGAGAAAAACTCCCCGAAATTATTGACATGGCAGAACAGACACTACGGGAAAACGGCTGTAAATTGCCCGTTACAGCGGAAATAATAAACATGGATTTTGACGAAAGAGTATACGGTGATATTACCATGCCGGCAGGAAATTACAAGGCACTCCGCATAAAGATAGGTAGTGCAAAGGGTCATAACTGGTGGTGTGTCATGTATCCTCCGTTATGTATTCCGCCGGCTTGTGAAATTGAGGAAAATGAAGAAACAGTTTTTTTCAGTGAAAAAGAAACAGACATAATGAAAAAACCTGAAAAATATAAAGTGAAATTTGCTATATGGGACAAAATTAAAAGCATATTTAATTGATAATTTGTGAAAAGTGACGTTTTTTATCTTTTCTGTTGACAAACGGAAAATAAAGGTATATAATATTAGGGTAAATAAAGCAGAACTTTGCGTTCTCACCGTCCGGTTTTTACTAAAACGGTAAATAATTACAGTCATGTTGCTTTTGAACTCCTTCATAGCATGACTGTTTTTATAGTGAGTGCGGATTGTCTCTGCACTCATTTTTTGATTATAGTTGGAGGTGCTTGACTATTAGCAAACAGGAACTGCAAATAAATGAAGAGATTCGGGACAAAGAAGTTCTCGTAATCGATGCTGACGGTAAAAAACTCGGCGTAATGTCAGCTAAAGAGGCTCTGCAAACAGCATTTGACCGTGAGCTTGACCTCGTTAAAATCGCTCCGCAGGCAACACCGCCCGTGTGCCGTATAATGGACTACGGAAAGTATTGTTTTGAACAGACGAAGCGTGAAAAGGAAGCAAGAAAAAATCAAAAAGTCGTTTCAATTAAGGAAATAAGAATGTTTTCGACTATTGATACACATGACTTTGAAACTAAGGTCAATCAGGCTGTAAAGTTTTTACAGGGCGGAGATAAACTCAAAGTTTCGGTGAGATTCCGTAAAAGAGCAATCGCCCATCCGCAGCTCGGTGAAGAACTGCTTGAGCGTTTCAGAGAGGCAGTTTCAGGAGTCGGCACAGTTGATAAACCAGCTAAAATGGAGGGACGTTCCATTGTTATGTTCGTTTCCCCGAAAGCATCAAAGTAAGAACTGACCTGTTCTGAATTAAGGAGGATTTAAAAAGATGGCAAAGGTTAAGGTTAAAACTCATTCAGGTGCAAAAAAACGTTTTAAAATTACAGGAAGCGGTAAGGTTAAGTATCAGCACACAAACAAAAGACACAGACTTACACAGAAAGATACAAAGCGTAAGAGAATTGCACGTAATGCAGGTGTTGCAGACTGCACAAACGCTCCTACAATCAAAAAACTTGTTCCTTATCTCTGATTTTTAAGGAACGCATACATTTTTGAAAACAAGTTATTTTGGCAATCAATAAAGAAAGGAAAAAAGTTACCGGAACGGTGTTTATCGTGTGTACCCGTTTGTTGGCGGGGAATTTACGTCTTCAGAGTGTCAAGCCAAACGTAATATGACTTTTTATGTCAGAAACGGACACGCTGAACAAGGAATGAAACTTGAAAGTTTGTTTTATGACTTTTTATAAGTTTTCGGTAACGGTATAAGAATATGGCACGTGTTAAAGGTGCAATGATGACTCGTAAGAGAAGAAATAAAACTTTAAAACTGGCTAAGGGTTATTTCGGTGCAAAAAGCAAGCACTTCAAAATGGCTAAACAGGCTGTTATGAAGTCGGGCAATTACGCTTATGTAGGCAGAAAACAGAGAAAAAGACAGTTCAGACAGCTTTGGATTACAAGAATTTCCGCAGCTGCAAAACTCAACGGAATGAATTATTCAACATTTATGAACGGCTGTAAGAAAGCAGGTATCACTCTTAACAGAAAGATGCTTTCCGAAATTGCTATAAGCGACGCAGCAGGTTTTACAGCTATTGCCGAAAAGGCAAAGGCTGCCCTCTAATTACGTCCGAAACACGCTCCTTAATTAAATTAAAGGGCGTGTTTTTAACTAATATCAGGAGGAATCGAATTTTTGGAAAATATAATTACTTCTAAGGATAATCCCGTTATCAAGCTGTATCAGAAACTTTCTTCATCGAAAAAGGAAAGGATTCAGTACGGCTTGTTTGTGTTGGAAGGACAGCGTATAGTTGAAGATGCCGTAAATGAAGAAAGCAGTATAACTCATCTTATTTTCACTGAAAAAGCCTATGAAAAGTTCAGAAATAAAATTCAGGCTGATTTGAGAAATACAAAGACTATTGTTATTTCAAATGAACTTGGAAAAAAAATTTCTTCTACAGATAATACACAGGGTATTTTTGCAATCTGCCGTATACCTGAAAAGCGTAAACCTGTTTTCAGCGGAGATGAAAAATATATAGTGCTTTACGGACTTCAAGACCCCGGAAACGTCGGAATGATTATACGTACCGCCGACGCTCTCGGCATGGACGGCGTTATTCTTTCGGGTTCGTGCGACTTATACAGTCCGAAAGTTATACGTTCAACTATGGGTTCTGTTTTCAGGACGAATATATTTATTGAAAATGATACGGAAAATCTTTTTTCAATGCTGAATAAAAATGGCGTTTATACATCTGCTTCAGTTATAGACGAAGATGCGGAAAGTATTACAAAATGTGACTTCAAAGGCAGACAGGCTGTTTTTATCGGAAATGAGGGAAACGGACTACCTGAAAATATAGCCGTCCGATGTGACAGGCGGATAACAATTCCCATGAATGGCAGTATAAATTCACTTAATGCCGCAATGGCATCAGGTATTCTTATGTGGGAACTTAAAAAAATAATATGAAATGAGGGATTTTTTGTGGATAACGTTAAATATTGGTTATGGCTTTTAATGGTTTTCACTACAGAATATAGAACAATGTGGAAAGTTATGAGGAATTTTGAAAGTATTTCAGATGCATATTATTGTCTTTCGTCAGGCAACCATAATATAAAACTTTCCCCGAAGTGCCTTAAAAATATAGAAAGCTATTCTCTTGAACAGGCGGAAAGCCTTATTGAACATTGTAATAAACTCGGAATAAATGTAATATGTTATGATTCTCCCGAATATCCCGACATATTGAGGCATATATTCGACCCGCCGGCAGTACTTTATTATAAAGGTGATATTTCGTGTGTATCAGGCAAAAAAAATATTGCCTGCGTCGGTACAAGACATCCCAGTCCTTACACATTGTCAGTCACTACCGAATTATGCAGAGAACTTGCGGGATATGGATTTACTATAGTAAGTGGTTTTGCAGTTGGTGTTGATATAACTTCACAACTTGCCGCTGTAAGTATGAACCGACCGTCAGCTTGTGTGCTTGGTTGTGGTATTGACCATAATTACCCCGTTGAAAATTTTAAATTCAGGGATAGTATTATTCAAAGTGGCGGTGTGTTTATTTCGGAATATCCTCCGGGAACTTCTGCTAAAAGTTTTAACTTTCCACGCAGAAACAGAATACTTTCAGCCCTCGGCGGAGCAACTATAATATTTGAGGCAGCTAAAAAGAGCGGTTCTATTAACACAGCTGATATTTCTATCGAACAAGGAAAAGAACTTTTCTGTATTCCTCCGTCTGATATAACAGATACACGTTATGCCGGAAATATCAATCTGCTCAGAGGTGTTGCAAGACCTGTTTATGGTTGCGAAGAAATACTTGATTTTTTCAATGAAAAACGCAGAATGTCTGAAATTATGGAAAAAGTAAAAGAATTGCCTGATGAGCCTGTTGTAAAGTATTCTCCTTCAAGGAAGAAAAAAGTCGTTTCTGAAGAAATAAAACCGACAGTAAAAGTGACACATGAAATTGAAAAGGAAAATGACAAATATGCATCGCTTACTATTTCTCAGCGGAAAATTGTCGAATTGCTGAAAGGATGCAAACTTCATATTGACGTTATTGCAGACAGGCTTGATATGGATATTCTGGACGTTATGACAGAACTGACAATGTTAGAAATTAGTAATGTAGTAAAACAGTTGCCGGGAAAATTTTTCCAAATAAACTGATTTTTTCATAGAGAGGGGCAGAAAATAAATGTCAGATTTAGTTATAGTGGAATCGCCTGCAAAGGCAAAAACAATACAGAAATATCTTGGAACGGGATATGAAGTTATTGCTTCAATGGGTCATATCCGTGACTTGCCGAAGTCAAAAATGGGCGTTGATGTAGAAAACGATTTCGCTCCGCAATATGTCGATATGAAAGGCAAAGAGGACGTTATAAAAGAATTAAGAAAATATGCTAAAAAATGTGAAAAAATTTACCTTGCTACTGACCCTGACCGTGAGGGAGAGGCGATTTCATGGCATATAGCACAGATGTTAAATCTTGATATAAACGATAATAACCGTGTTGCATTCAATGAAATAACAAAATCGGGTGTACAGAGCGGTATGAACAATCCGCATAAAATAGATACTGACCTTGTGAACGCACAGCAAGCAAGGCGTATACTTGACAGGCTTGTTGGATATGAATTAAGCCCGTTTTTATGGAAGAAGGTAAAGAAAGGACTTTCTGCCGGACGTGTTCAGACAGTAACAGTAAGTATTATAGTTGATAGGGAAAACGCTATAAGAAAATTTATTCCAAAAGAATATTGGTCAATTGATGCAAAATTTACCGCACCGTCATCTCAGAAAGTATTTGAGGCATCACTCGTATCTGTTGACGGAAAGAAAATAAACATTCCCGACCAGTCGGGAAAAACTGATAGTAAAAAGATTGAAATTTCCTGCAAAGAAGATGCAGACAGCATTCTTGAAAGACTTAAAAATGCAGAATATAAAGTAAATTCAGTAAAAAAGCGTGTTACCAAAAAACAGCCGTCACCGCCTTTTATAACATCTACAATGCAACAGGAAGCGTCAAAAAAACTCAATTTCAGTTCAAAGCGTACTATGAAAACAGCACAGGAACTTTATGAGGGCGTTGACATTGAGGGAATAGGTGCAGTCGGTCTTATAACGTACATGAGAACTGACAGCCTGAGAATTTCGGCAGAGGCAAAAAATTCCGCCGCACAGTATATTGAAACAGTCTATGGAAAAAAATATTTGTCGCCACGTGATTTCAAATCGGGAAAAAATGCACAAGACGCTCACGAGGCAATACGCCCGTCAACTCCCGAACTTACGCCGGAAAGGGTAAAATCCAGTCTTACAAATGACCAATACAAACTTTATAGGTTAATATGGGAAAGATTTATTGCAAGTCAAATGGCAACAGCTCTACTTAATACAACATCAGTTGATATTGAGGCAAACGGCTGTATGTTCAGGACATCGGGATATTCAGTTGAATTTGATGGTTTTATGATTCTCTATGTTGATTCTGATTCATCTGAAGAAAACAAAAAGGAATTGCCTGCTATCAATAAAGATGATATTCTTAATTTGAAAGAAATTAACAGCAATCAGCATTTTACTCAACCTCCGCCGAGATATACAGAAGCGTCTTTAATTAAAACTCTTGAAGAAAACGGCATAGGCAGACCAAGTACGTATGCACCGACAATTACTACAATTACAGCAAGACAATATGTTGAACGTGACGGAAAGTCCCTTAAACCTACAAGTCTTGGCGAAGTCACAACGGAACTTATGAAAGAACATTTCAAAAAAATTGTTGATTCAAAGTTTACTGCCGAAATGGAAAACAGCCTTGACGAAATTGAACGTGGTCAAAAAAACTGGGTTAGTACTTTGCATGAATTTTATGATGATTTTTCCGCAACTCTGCGAAAAGCTGAAGAGGCTATGGACGGAAAGCGTGTTAAAGTTCCTGCTGAAGAAACTAATATAAAATGCGAATTATGCGGAAAAAATATGGTTATCAAGTTCAGCCGTTACGGTAAATTTCTTGCTTGTCCCGGTTTTCCCGAATGTAAAAATACGAAACAAATTGTCACGGAGGCGGAGGGAAATTGTCCGAGATGCGGAGGTAAAATGCTCCTGAAAAAGTCAAAAAAAGGAAGAAGTTTTTATGGTTGTGAAAAATATCCCGACTGCAATTTTATGACATGGAATATACCATCAAAGGAAATATGCCCCGATTGTCATAAAACACTATTTATAAAAGGCGGAAAGTCCGGAAAACTCATATGCGAAAATGAAAACTGCGGATATGAAAGAGAGTTGAAAAAATGAGTGAAATAAATGTAATAGGTGCAGGATTGGCAGGCTGTGAAGCTTCATGGATACTTGCAAAGAACGGTATAAAAGTACGCCTGTATGAAATGAAACCCGAAAAATTTTCTCCTGCTCACCATTACAGCGGTTTTGCGGAACTTGTCTGTTCAAATTCGCTGAAAGCCTCACGTCTTGAATCTGCTGCCGGGTTACTCAAGTATGAAATGGAAATGCTCGGTTCACTTACTGTTCCGTGTGCAAAGGAAAATTCTGTTGAAGCGGGCGGAGCGTTGGCAGTAGACCGTGAAAAATTTTCGGACAGCGTTACAGAAAAAATAAAAAATAATCCGCTTATAGAAGTAATCAGCGGAGAAGTTACGGAAATACCCGACGGAATGACAATAATTGCGACAGGACCTCTTACTGACGGAAAAATGGCAGAAAATATAAAAAGTCTGTGCGGTGAGGGATTAAGTTTTTATGATGCTGCTGCCCCT
This sequence comes from uncultured Ruminococcus sp., assembly GCA_947627175.1. GTDB lineage: Bacteria > Bacillota > Clostridia > Oscillospirales > Ruminococcaceae > Ruminococcus. The sequence continues at coordinate 39,446 of CANQVA010000001.1, read as the reverse complement.
ATAGTTACCGCTGAAAGCCTTGACATGAATAAAGTATTTTTTGCATCACGCTATGACAGAGGTGACGCTGATTATATAAATTGTCCGATGAACAAAGAAGAATACCTTGCTTTTTATGATGCTGTTGTTTCTGCGGAAAGAGTAAAGCTGAAAGATTTTGAAAGTCATCCTTTCAGTGTTTATGAAGGCTGTATGCCTATTGAAGTTCTTGCATCAAGAGGTGTTGACACTATGCGTTTTGGTTGTATGAAACCCGTCGGCATTACTGATATAAGAACAGGTAAACGACCATATGCCGTTGTACAATTAAGACGTGAAAACAGTGAAGGTACACTTTTTAATATGGTGGGATTTCAGACTAACCTTAAATTCAGTGAACAGAAAAGAGTATTTTCAATGATAACAGGTCTTGAAAATGCTGAATTTGTGCGTTACGGCGTTATGCACAGGAATACTTTTATAAACAGTCCCGAATTGCTGAATGCTGATTTTTCAATGAAAAAAAATCCTGATATATATTTTGCAGGACAAATAACAGGCGTTGAGGGGTATATGGAATCGGCAATGAGTGGACTTGTCGCAGGTATTTCAGCCTCAAGAAAAATAAAAGGTCTTGAACCGCTTGAACTCCCGGCTGACACAATGACAGGAGCGTTGACTGCATATATAAGTGACCCGTTCAATAACGGAAAATTTCAGCCTATGGGTGCAAATATGGGAATACTTCCCGATATTAACGTCAGGATAAAGGACAAAAAACAGAAATACGGCATTTATGCAAAGCGTGCTGTAGAATCACTTAAATATCAATTGGAAAGGATTGGTTATGAAAATAATAGTTGATGCATTCGGCGGAGATAATGCACCGCTTGAAGTTCTGAAAGGCTGTGAAAAAGCGGTCAGTGAACTTGGTGTTGAAATAATACTCACCGGACATGAAAAGAAAATTAAAAAATGTGCTGAAAAAAACGGCATAAGTCTTGACGGTATTGAAATCTGTCATGCAAATGAAGTATTTGACATTCACGAAGAACCAAAAGAAATTATAAAATCAGGTAAAAATACTTCTATGGCTGTTGGTCTTAAACTCCTTGCAGACGGTAAAGGAGATGCTTTTGTTTCGGCAGGAAGTACAGGTGCGTTGGTAATGGGTTCTACTTTTATTGTAAAGCGTATAAAGGGAATAAAGCGTATTGCACCATCTCCCGTTTTGCCTACCGAAAAGGGAAATTTTATTCTGCTTGATGCAGGTGCAAATACAGAGTGCCGTCCCGAAATGCTTGTACAGTTTGCCATTATGGGAAGTGCCTACATGGAAAAAGTAATGGGCATAAAAAATCCGAAAGTCGCACTTCTTAATATAGGTGCGGAAGAAACAAAGGGCAGAGAACTTGAAATTGAAACGTATAAACTTCTTGAAAAGTCAGGTCTTAATTTTGTCGGAAACATTGAAGCAAGGGATATGCCGAAAGGTGAATGTCATGTTGTTGTTACAGACGGCTTTACGGGAAATATCGCACTGAAACTCTATGAGGGAATGGGTGCATTCTTTAGTAAAAAAATAAAGTGGATTTTTTCGGGAGCAGGAAAAGCAGGTGCAATTTTTTCACTTGGAAAAATAAGAAAACTCCGCAAGCAAATGGACTACAAACAAGTCGGCGGTTCGGCTCTTCTTGGCGTAAAAAAGCCGGTAATAAAGGCTCATGGCAGTTCTGACGGCATAGCATTTTTCAATGCTGTAAGACAGGCAAAAAAGTGTGTACAGTCAGATGTTTCGGGAGTAATTGAAAATTATGCAATGCAAGTGGCAGAACTTTCAAAGGAGGTCTGAAAAAATGGAGAGAATTTCAAAATTAGAGGAAATTATTGATTACAGATTTAAAGATAAAAAGCTCATTTATCAGGCTTTGTCACATTCTTCATATGCTAATGAGAAAAAAAATCCGTCAGGAAGTAATGAACGCCTTGAATTTCTCGGTGACAGTGTGCTTTCAATAGTTGTTTCGGACTATTTATATAAAAATCTTGACGTTGCAGAAGGAGAACTTACAAAAATGCGTGCATCGCTTGTATGTGAAAAATCACTTCATGTATTCGCACAGCAGATAAATCTCGGTGAGTTTCTTTTTCTCGGAAAAGGTGAGGAAAATACAGGGGGACGTGAAAGACCGTCTATTCTTGCCGATGCTTTTGAGGCGTTAATTGCGGCAATTTATCTTGACGGAGGAATTGAACCTGCCGCAAAACATATAATGCGTTTTATGCCTGAAGATGTACATCATCCGCAAAAACCCGCTTTCAGCGATTTCAAGACGGTATTGCAGGAAATTGTGCAGAAAAATCCGGAAGAAAAGGTTGAGTATGTACTTATAGGTGAAGAAGGCCCTGACCATAATAAGCGTTTTGTTGTTGAAGTATGCCTTAATTCTCAGGTTATCGGCAAAGGAAAAGGCAGAAGCAAAAAGGAAGCTGAACAGCTTGCCGCTAAAGAAGCACTGGAACTTATGGGCTATGAAACACAGTAATATTTCAATTTTTATTGCTCATGTCGGCTGTCCGAATATGTGCAGTTTCTGCAATCAACACACAATAAGCGGAACGGAAAAAGTGCCGTCTGCGAAGGAAGTACGGCAGATATGTGAAAAGGCATTAAATGAAATAAGAGATTCGGAAAATACCGAAATAGCGTTTTTTGGCGGAAGTTTTACGGCTATTTCACGTGATTATATGATTCAACTTCTTGAAACGGCTTATGAATTTATCGGTGAGGGGAAATTTAAAGGTATACGTGTTTCAACCCGTCCCGACTGTATAGACAGGGAAATTCTCGGACTGCTGAAAAAGTACGGTGTTACGGCAATTGAACTCGGTGCACAGTCAATGAATGATGAAGTTTTAACATCAAACAACAGAGGGCATACGTCGGCGGACGTTTTCAATGCCTGCCGTCTTATACGTGAGTATGGTTTTGAACTCGGTTTACAAATGATGGTAGGACTTTATAAAAGCACTGTAGAAAATGAGTTTGAAACTATTGATGATATTATTAAAATACGTCCTGACACGGTGAGAATTTATCCCGTTGTGATACTTAAAGGAACTAAGCTTGCGGAACTGCTTGAATCAGGTGAATATAAGCCGTTTGAATATGAAACAGTATTTGATATATGTGCCATTGCACTTATGCGTTTTCAGTGTGAGGGAATAAAAGTAATCAAATGCGGACTTCATGCAAGCGAATTTGTTGAACGTGATATGGTGGGCGGATTTTATCACCCTGCATTCCGTGAAATATGTGAAAGCCTTATTTACAGGCGGAGAACAGAAGAATTTATTGCACATCATGAACCGCAGAACAATATTTACAGAATTGCCGTCAATCCGTCCTGCATAAGCAAGGCAGTCGGACAGAAGAAATCAAATATTGAATATTTCAGGAGCAAGGGCGTAAAAGTAAAATTTACAGGTGACAGCAATATTCCTATTTATGAAGTCGGGGAGGTGAAATGAATTGTATCTTAAATCACTTGAAATACAGGGCTTTAAGTCCTTTCCGGACAAAATAAGTCTTACTTTTGACAAAGGGCTTACGGCGGTTGTAGGGCCGAACGGTAGCGGAAAAAGTAATATCGGCGATTCGGTTCGCTGGGTTCTCGGAGAACAGTCAACTAAAACATTAAGGGGAAACAAAATGGAGGACGTTATTTTTTCCGGTACTGTTGCACGAAAAGCAATGGGATTTGCCGCTGTTACCCTTAATATTGACAATTCGGACGGAACTATTGCTGATGCAGGTGAAGAGATAGCCGTTACAAGAAAACTGTATCGAAGCGGTGACAGTGAATATATGATAAACGGAAAATCTGTACGTCTTAAAGATATAAATGAACTTTTTATGGATACAGGGCTTGGGCGTGACGGTTATTCAATTATCGGACAGGGACGAATTGCCGAAATAGTAGGTGCAAAGAGCAACGAACGACGTGATATTTTTGAAGAGGCGGCAGGAATTTCAAAATTCCGTTACAAGAAACTTGAGGCGGAGAGAAAACTCACAGCCGCACAGGAAAATATGATAAGGCTTACTGATATTCATTCAGAGCTTGAAAGCAGAATTGAACCGTTGAAAATTCAGTCACAGAAAGCAGAAAAATTTGTCAAGTTGGCAGAGGAAAGAAAAAAACTTGAAGTTTCGGTGTGGGTCAGCAAACTTGACGAAATGAAAAAGACTCTTGAACAGCTTGAAGAAAAAATTCTGATAAGCCGTACAGAATATGAAAATATTGAAAATGATATACATGAACAGGAAAAGAAACTTGAAGACGGCTACAGAAAAATGCAGGAAAGCACGGTGAAATCAGATGAACTACGCCGAAAAATGCTTGAAGAAGAACAAACCGCATCACAGATGAAATCAGACAGTGCCGTTCTTGAAAATGATATAAAACATTGTGAAACGGCAAAGAGGTCAGCAGAAAAGAGTATTGAAGAATTTGAAAAAACACGTAACGCCCTTATAAGCCAAAGGAAGAACGCAGAAGAAAATATTTCTAATCTTGAACAGGAACGCCGAAATCTGAATATTTCAGAAACTGAAAAGAGTTTTGAAAAGGTTGAAAAGGACAGTTCACAGCTTGTTGACAGCGTTGACAGAGCCGGAAGTGAAATAAACAGTTTCTATATAAAACAGAGTGAATACCGTTTTTCATGTGAATCGTCGAAAAAGACGGTTGAAGAAGAAACAGAAAGGCTTGCCGAACTTCGCAAAAGAAGTAATTCAGACGGAAAGACGTTTTCCGAATATGCTGAAAAAATCAGTCTTTATAAAAACAATACGGAAAAACTTTCAGAGAAGTCAGCAATACTTGAAAAAAGTTTGTCAGAGTGTGAAAAGGTATATAATTCAAAAAAATCAGACTTTGAACAGGCTAAGAAAGATTTTGAAAGTATTCTGTACGAATTGAGAGAAAAGGAACAGAGAAGAAAAATTCTGCATGACCTTGACAATAATATGGAGGGATTTGCAGGAAGTGTAAAATCTGTTTTGAGGGCTTCAAAACAGGGACGTATAAACGGCGTTTTCGGAACAGTCGCACAGAATACGGGAGTTGAACAGAAATATGCCCTTGCGGTTGAAACTGCTCTCGGCGGAGCAATGCAGAATATTATTGTTGAAAATGAGGAAACCGCTAAACAGTGTATAAATTTTCTAAGGGAACAGAAAGGCGGACGTGCAACTTTTCTGCCGGTTACGTCTGTAAAAGGACGTGAACTGAATGAACAGGGACTTGAAAATTGTACAGGCTTTGAGGCGGTTGCAAGTCATATTGTCACTTATGACCCGAAATTCAGTGGTATTATGTCATCACTTCTCGGACGTACCGTTATAGCCGAAAATATTGATTATGCCGTTTTTATCGCAAAAAAATACAGCTATCGTTTCAGAATAGTAACTCTTGACGGACAAATTATAAATGCAGGTGGTTCGTTCACGGGTGGTTCTGCACAGAAAACAGCAGGAATTATTACACGTAAAAATGAAATAGACAGGCTTGACGTGGAAATTGAAAGACTTTCCGCTGACCGTGACAAAACACGTGAAAACGCTGAAAAGATTCGTGCTGAATGTGAAAAGATACATCTTGAAACGGAAAATATAAAATCACAGCTTACGGAATGCAATGCAGATATTACACGCCTTAATTCAGAAATTTCAACACTTGAATTACTTTCGGAACAGATGAAGTCACAGACTGAAAATACAGTCCGTCTTATAGATGAAACGGAGAAAAAAATCAGTTCTGCAAAATCTGAAATTGAAAATTCAGAAAAGAATCTTGCGGAAATTTCCGAAAAAATTCGGACGGCAGAACAGGAACTTGCTCACGGACAAGATATAAAGGAAAAACTACGCAGGAGAAGAACAGAACTTTCTGAAAAACTTTCAAGGCTTAAAATAAAGGAAACAGAGTTTGCAAAGGATATTCAGGCACGCCACAGTGAAATTGAAAGAATTGATGCAAGTTTTTCCGAACTTGAAAACAACAGGGAAAAATCTGAAAAAGAGATACAAATTCTTGAAATTGACATTGATAAAAAGAAATCTGAAATTGAAGAAATCCGCCTGAAACTTGAAAGTCTTAAAGGCAACACGGATATTTATATAAATAAAATAAAGCAGTATCAGGAAATTCATACTGAACAGAATCGTCTTGTAAATGAAATTCAGAGAGGTCTTAAAGAAACAAATTCCGCAAAGGAAAAATTTTCAGGTGAAATTACAAGACTTGAAGAAAGACGTTCAAATATAAGCCGTGATTCTGATAATATTATAAAACAGTTGCTTGAAGTCTATGAACTTACACGTTCAGAGGCGGTTCAGACTGCCATGAAAATTGATGATATTGCAGAGGCACAGAAACAACTTTCCGATATAAAAAACAAAATAAGAGCGTTGGGAAGTGTCAATGTTGAAGCGATTGAGGAGTATAAAGAAGTTTCGGAAAGATATAATTTCATGTCGGAACAACTTGCTGATATACGTCAATCAAAGTCAGAACTTGAAAAAATAATATCAGGTCTTACTGAAGAAATGAAAAAAATTTTTGCGGAGAGTTTTGAAATAATAAATTCCAACTTCAAAAATATTTTTACTGAACTTTTCGGTGGAGGAAAAGCAGAACTTGTACTTACAGACCCCGAAAACGTTCTTGAATCGGGTATAGAAATAATTGTTGCACCGCCCGGAAAAGTAATAAAGAATCTTATTTCACTTTCAGGTGGTGAACAGTCGTTTGTTGCGATAGCTATTTATTTCGCTATTCTGAAACTCCGTCCCGCACCATTCTGTATACTTGATGAAATAGATGCTGCACTTGATGAAGTAAATGTGCGTAAATATGCACAGTATCTTAAAAATTTTACGGATACAACGCAATTTGTGCTTGTTACTCATCGTCGCAGTGCTATGGAGGAAGCTAATGTTCTTTACGGCGTTACAATGCAGGAGGACGGCATTTCAAAACTTCTGAAAATGGAACAGGTTGACTTTCAGGAAGATATAGCCGACATACAATAAATATAAAAAATAAGTACCGGAGGAATACAATGGGAATTATTCAGAAAATTGCAGAAGGTCTGAGGAAAACAAAAGATTTTTTCCTTGGAAGATTACAGAAAATTTTAAATTCTTTCACGGTCATAGATGACGAACTTTTTGACCAGCTTGAAGAAACTATGATAATGAGTGACATCGGAGTTGAAACGTCAGAGGAAATTTGCAGTCGTTTGCGTAAGAAAATAAAGGAAAGAGGAATTACAGACCCTCAGATGATTATGGAGCTTATTCAGGAGATAATAGGCGAAATAATGGGCGATGATACGGGACTTGACTTGTCTGTTTCGCCTGCTGTAATAATGGTAATCGGTGTAAACGGTGCAGGAAAGACAACAACTATCGGTAAAATGTGCCACCGATTCAAAGAGGAAAATAAAAAGGTTCTTGTTGCGGCTGCGGATACTTTCCGTGCGGCTGCTATAGACCAGCTTGAAGTATGGACAGAGCGTGCAGGCGTTGATATTGTAAAACACGCAGAGGGTTCAGACCCCGGAGCGGTTGTATATGATGCTCTTGATGCGGCAAAAGCAAGAGGTTGTGACGTTGTTATAATTGACACAGCAGGCCGTCTGCATAATAAAAAGAATCTCATGGAGGAACTCGCCAAAATTAACCGTATTATCGACAAAAAAGCCCCTGACAGTTCACGTGAAACATTGCTTGTTCTTGACGCTACAACAGGGCAGAATGCTGTAAATCAGGCAAGACTTTTCGGAGAAACTGCCAATATTACGGGAATTGTCCTGACAAAACTTGACGGCACGGCAAAAGGCGGTATTGTCATTTCAATTAAAAATGAACTCGGCATACCTGTAAAGCTTATAGGCGTTGGTGAGAAAATAGACGATTTACAGCCGTTTGACAGTCGCTCATTTGTTTCGGCACTGTTCAGCAGTACAGACATTGAAAAAGACAGTGAAGAAGAAAACAATGATACTGAAATTTCGGAAGAAATTGAAACTCCCGAAGAAAGTACCGAAGAAATCACGGAGAAAAAACAAGGACTGTTTGGTAAACTTTTCGGTAGTAAGGAAGAAGAAATTGAAGAATCTGAAACAGCTGACGAAGAAGAATATGAAGAAACAGAAGAAACTGAAAACGTTGAAAATATTGAAGATGATGAAGAAAATGAAGAAGATGAAAATGATGAAGAGACAGATGAAAAGTCTGCTGAATTGAAAGCCCTTGAAGAAGAAAGAGAAAACAGAAAACAAAGATTTTTCAGTAAGTTTGCAATTGCCGAAGAATCAGAACAAACAGAAGAACCAGAACAAACAGAAGAAAAAACAGAAGAACATCAGGAATATGAAATATCTGATGATGAAGAAGATGAAGAAATAATAGTTGAAACATTTGACGAATTTGAACAAAAAGAATATAACGAATCTGATGAATCTGATGATGATATTGAAGATGATGAGTCCGCAGAAGATGAAAATGCAGAAGAAGAAGAACCCGAAGAAAATGAACAGCAGAAAACTAAAAAACGTGGTTTCTTCAGCAGGCTTTTCGGCAGAAAGGACAATGACAATGATTAAAAAAATTGTAATGGCTACAAATAACGCAAACAAACTCCGTGAGGTGAGGGAAATCCTTTCACCGCTCGGCATAGAAATTATTTCACAGAAAGAAGCAGGAACAGACGTTGACCCCGAAGAAAATGGCGTTACTTTTGAAGAAAACGCTTTTATTAAGGCAAAAGCCGTTCATGATATAATCGGCGGGACAGTTATTGCAGATGACAGCGGGCTTTGTGTTGATGCACTCGACGGTAGACCGTCCGTTTATTCCGCACGCTATGCCCCGAATGACATGAAGTGTAAAAAATTGCTTGATGAAATGAAAGACATTCCCGAAAATGAAAGAACGGCTTATTTTGAATGTTGTATTGCTTTAGTTACATCAAATGAAGAACCTAAGTTCATGACAGGCAGATGTTACGGAAAAATAGGCACGGAAGAAAGAGGTACAAACGGTTTCGGATATGACCCTGTTTTTATGTACGGTGAAAAAACGCTTGCCGAAATGTCGCCCGAAGAAAAAAATAAAGTCAGCCACAGAGCAAAGGCACTTGAAAAACTTTATGACTATCTTAAAAAAAGGAATGGTGAATAATATGCTTACAAGTAAACAGAGAGCGTATTTAAGAGGTATTGCCTCATCTTATAATACAATATTTCAGATTGGAAAAGGCGGAATTACGGAAACAATGTGCAAAGATATAGGCGAAGCACTCAGAAAGCGTGAACTTATAAAACTGCGTGTACTTGAAAATTCAGGATATACCGCCCGTGAGGCTGCCGACGAAATAGCTGTTGCAACAGATTCGGAAGTTGTACAAGTTATCGGTTCAAAGTTTGTGCTTTTCAAGAGAAATACAAAAGAACCCGTAATTGAGAATATTCCGAAAGAATAATGAAAATAGGAATTTATGGCGGAAGTTTCAATCCTGTTCATAATGGTCATGTCCGACTTGCTGAAACTGTAGCTGAAGATTTCGGACTTGATATTGTTTATTTTGTACCATCAAAAATTTCGCCTCACCGTTCAAGTGAAGAATATGTTTCAGAAACAGACAGGCTTGAAATGCTTAATATTGTATGCATGAAAAACAATATTTTTCGGGTCAGTGACTATGAATTACGTTCGGACAGGGTGAGTTATTCAATATATACTGTTGAACACTTTCGCAGAAAATTTCCGCATGATGAACTTTTTTTACTTGTCGGCAGTGATATGCTGATGATGTTTGAAAAATGGTACTGTTTTGAAAAAATTCTTTCTGAAGCAACACTTATTGTTGTTTCACGGAATAGCGGAGAAATTGACACATTGCACAAAAAAGCGGGAGAATTGTCGAAATATGGCAAAATTCTTATAAGCGGAAGAAGTCCCGAAATTATTTCATCAACAGAAATAAGAAAAAAATTAAGTGAAAATTCAAATTTCTCTTGCTATCTTGACGAAAATGTAGTAAAATATATAAGATTAAAGGGATTATATTCAGGTAATAATTTATTATAGTAGGTGATATGTTTTGTTTTATGACCCATCAGAGAAAAAAAAATATCTTAAAGAAAATCTTTCTCAGAAACGTTATACACATTCGCTGAATGTTGCAGAGGAATGCCGTAAACTTGCCATTAAGTACGGAGAAGAACCGGACAAGGCATATTTTGCGGGATTGCTCCATGATATCTGTAAAGAACTGCCTGACGAAGAACAGAAAAAACTTGTGCTTGAAAGCAATTTCACTGTTTGTCGGGAGGAAGTTGAAACACGTTCGCTGTGGCACGCAATAGCAGGAGCTTATTTTATCAAGACAAAATTCGGTATAGAGGACATAGACATAATAAACGCTGTACGTTTTCACACTGTCGGACGTGCAGGAATGACAAGACTTGAAGAAATTGTCTACCTTGGCGACCTTATATCTGCCGACAGGGACTATAAGGACGTTGACAAAATGAGAAAAATTTCGTATACAAGCCTTAACGATGCTATGCTTGAAGCATTTTCCTTTGCAATGAAATCTGTTGTCAAGAAAGGCGGGCTTGTTCCGATATGTACGGCGGAGGGGTATAATTTTTATACAAGGCTTTGCAAGGAAGAAAAGCCTAAAAAATAAAAAACAGTTCAGAGAACTGTCTTGAAAAGAGAGGACTCTAATTAAATGAATGAGGAAATCAACAGAAACGATGAACAAAAGCCTATAAGAAAAATTTCAAAAGTAGGTAAAAAAAATCAGGGCAAATCAAAAAAGAACAAACCGTTCAGAGAACCGTCAGGCAAATATGAAGCAAGACCTTTTGAAAACGGAAAAGTGGAGAAGTTTGAAGAAAGTCCTTTTCAGGAGCATTACAAGGGAAAACTGGACGACGAAAAAGCTCTTGGTGAGATAAACAGAGTACAGTTTGAAGCAAATCCGCCGAAACAGTATAAGGGAAAATATGAAGCGGAACCTTTGCCGAAAGATGTATATCAGGGGAAATATTCGTCAGAAACTTCAGAGGAAATCAGACCTCAGAAATATAACGGCGAAATGTCTTTTGAAACTTATAACGGAAGATATGCCGCTGACGTTCCCGAAGAAGAACACGAACCTGTACGCAGTATAAAAAAGCTGCCTGAAATTTCAGAATCCGACAATACAAAAAAGGAGAAAAAGAAAGTAAAGCCCGAAAAAAAGAAAAGCAAAAAAAATACAGAAACGGCTGAAGTTGTTCCTCAGAAGAGAAAACGTAAAAAGAAGAAAAAATCTCCAATGACGGATTTTCTTGTGAACCTTGTTTCAATTTCAGCAAGCGTATTTATAACAGGTGCATTGATTCTTAATATGCCGATTATAAAAGATAATTCAAGCGGTGAAAATGTTTCCATAATAAATTATATAAAGAATTTTCAGCCTCTTGTACAAATTGAAGGTCAGCTGAAAGAAAACACTATGGATTTGCAGATAGACAATGAAATTGTTGACGTTGATTTTTCAGACGGTCTTGACTTGCCACAGCTTGTTGAAGGTCAGTACACAGTTCTTTTTCTCGGATTTGATGAAGAAGAATTTAATACAGATGTAATATGGGTATGTGAATTTGATATAGGTAATGCCGGGCTTAATATTTTGCAGATTCCACGTGATACTTGTTTGCCTGACTATACAGACAGTCCAACAGGAAAATTCAACAGCATATATGCTATGGGACAAAAATATATAAATCCGCCTATTCAACGTGTTGTAAATGCCGTTCAGGAAAATTTCGGAATACCTATTGATGCATATATTACAACAAGCTGTAATGACATAGAAGAAATGGTAGACCTTGTCGGCGGTATTCCTATAACGCTTGATGAAGAAATTATGTATGAAGCAGATAAAAGAATACCTGCCGGTGAAACAGTACTGAGCGGTGAGCAGGCAGAATGGTTTGTGCGTTTCCGTTGGGCATTGGCTGAGGGCGATATAGGACGTATTAAAAATCAGCGTCGTTTTATGGCGGCGGCTATGCAAAAACTTTTAAGCATTGTAAGCGATGAGGGAAGAGTAAAATTATACAGCTACCTTAAAACAATTTATGACAATGAATATATATATACCAATATGAGCCTCGGCGATATTGGTATGCTTGCCGACTTTGCGTCAACTCTTTCAATGGAAAAAGTCCGGGTAAATATGGTTCCCGGAGAGGGGGCACAATATGAAGCACCTGACGGTCAGATATATGACATTTATTCAGTTCATAAGTTGGCAACTCTTAATATGCTGAATAATTATTTCAGACCGTATCAGCATATTATGACAAGTTCTGATTCGTCGCTTGTTGAATATGTGACTGATTATCAGAATACAGCTTATGACGATACGTCCGATAATTTACAGGATATAAGCGACGGTGACGCTGAAAACAGCGATTTTGTTTACAAAGATACAAATTAAATGAAAGGCAGGAGAAAATATGACACAACAGGAAAAATTTGAAATTATCATAAAAACACTTGACCTTAAACAAGGTCAGGACATACAGGCACTTAAAGTTGCCGACCTTACTATACTTGCAGACTATTTCATAATTGTCAACGGTACAAGCAATACACACGCACGCACACTTGCTGATGAAGTTGAATTTCAGCTTTCACAAAAAGGTGTTGAACCTCAAAGGCGTGAATCAGATACGGGTAACACATGGATTATTCTTGATTACGCTGATATAATACTTCATGTCTTTGACAAGACACAAAGACAATTCTATAATTTGGAGGGTCTTTGGGCAGATGCTAACCCGGTTGACATAAGCAGTCTGCTTATAAAGGGGTGATTTCTGTATGAAAACAAACAGTCCGCAGGGCAGAAATATTGCGACAGCTATCGGAATATATCTTATTATAAAGTCCGTGCTGAATATGGCTATCGGCGGAGGGCTGAATATAAGCAGTTTACTAATAGCAGTCGGCGGAGCTGTAGTTCTTTTTTCAGGAATGCAGTTTGTGAATTTTGTCGTTGCGGGAATACTGCTTATAGTTGCAGTAGTGCATCTTCCGTCAAATATCTCTAATTTAGGCAATAACTGGATTTATCTTATTGAAGGAATTATAGATATTGTCTGTGCGGTTTTCCTTGTCACAAAGGACGATATAAAAGAACATTTCACTAACAAATGGACAGAATTAAGCGACATATTCAGTAATAAATAGTAAAGGAATGATTGAAATGGAAAAATATGATTTTAGATTAGTTGAAGCAAAATGGCAAAAATACTGGGACGAAAACAACACATTCAAGGCATCTGACGATTTTTCAAAAAAGAAATTCTATGCTCTTGTTGAATTTCCGTATCCTTCCGGACACGGTATGCACGTAGGTCATATAAAGGCATATTCAGGTCTTGAGGTAGTTTCACGTAAAAGACGAATGGAGGGATATAACGTTCTTTTCCCGATTGGTTTCGATGCTTACGGACTTCCGACTGAAAATACCGCTATCAAAGAAAAAATTCACCCACGCATTGTTACTGACAGAAATATTGAAAAGTTCACAGGACAACTCCGCAAGGTAGGATTTTCATTTGACTGGTCAAGAGTGATTGACACAACAGAAGAAAAATATTATAAGTGGACACAGTGGATTTTTCTGAAAATGTTTGAAAAGGGGCTTGTTTTCCGTGATAAGACTTCTGTAAATTACTGCCCGAGTTGTAAAGTTGTTCTTTCAAATGAGGATTCACAAGGCGGTAAGTGTGATATATGCCATAGTGAAATTATTCAGAAAACAAAAGAAGTGTGGTATCTCCGTATTACAGAATATGCAGATAAACTTCTTCAGGGTCTTGAAAAAGTTGACTATCTCCCGAATGTAAAACTTCAGCAACAAAATTGGATAGGTAAATCAACAGGTGCTTTCGTTGATTTCAGCATAAAGGAAAACAACGAAAAACTCCGTATTTATACAACACGTCCTGATACACTCTATGGTGTTACTTTCATGGTAATTGCTCCCGAACACCCTATTATTCAAAAGTACAGGGATTCTATTTCAAATATTCAGGCTCTTGACGACTATAAAGCAGAATGTTCAAAAAAGAGTGAGTTTGAAAGAACACAGCTTGTAAAGGATAAAACAGGCGTTAAAATAGAAGGTCTTACTGCTGTTAATCCGATAACTAAAAAGGAAATACCTATCTATATTTCGGATTATGTAATGATGGGTTACGGCACAGGTGCTATTATGGCTGTTCCGGCTCATGATAGCAGAGATTATGACTTTGCCAAAAAATTCGGCATTGATATTATAGAAGTAATAAAGGGCGGTGATATTTCAAAGGAAGCCTATACAGGCGACGGCGAAATGGTTAATTCCGACGTACTTAATGGTATTTCAAATAAAAAAGATGCTATAGAAAAGGCTCTTTCAATTCTTGATGAACTCGGTTGTGGTGAACGTGGCGTACAGTATAAAATGAAAGACTGGGCATTCAATCGTCAAAGATACTGGGGCGAACCTATTCCGATTGTGCATTGCAGTAAATGCGGAATGGTGGCTGTACCTTATGACGAATTACCGCTTAAACTCCCGGAACTTGAAAATTTTGAACCCGGTACGGACGGTGAGAGTCCGCTCGCCAAAATTGACAGTTTTGTAAATTGTAAATGTCCGAAGTGTGGCGGTGACGCTAAACGTGAAACTGATACAATGCCACAGTGGGCAGGCTCTTCATGGTATTTCCTCCGCTATTGTGACCCGAACAACGAAAATGAATTTGCTTCACAGGAAGCCCTCAAATATTGGATGCCTGTTGACTGGTATAACGGCGGTATGGAACACGTTACCCGTCATATGATTTATTCAAGATTCTGGCACAAATTCCTTTATGACCTCGGACTTGTACCGACTGACGAACCGTATGCAAAAAGAACGGCTCAGGGTCTTATTCTCGGAACTGACGGCGAAAAAATGAGTAAGTCAAGAGGAAATGTAATTAACCCTAACGACGTTGTTAAAGGATATGGGGCAGATGTTCTCCGTCTTTATGTACTCTTTATGGGTGACTATGAAAAGGCTGCACCGTGGAGTGTAAACGGCATAAAGGGCTGTAAGAGATTCATTGACAGAGTGTGGGGACTTCAGGATATTCTTACTGATGGTGATGAGTATTCCGACAAACTCCGTACAAATTTTCACAAGACTATTAAAAAAGTCACTGACGATATTGAAGCTATGAAGTTCAATACCGCTATTGCCGCAATGATGACATTACTTAATGATATATATGCTGTAGGTTCTATAAATAAGGCTGAACTTGCTTCACTCTGTATAATGCTTAATCCGTTCGCACCTCATATAACAGAGGAAATTTATAATACTATAACAGGAAAAATTCTCAGCGAACAGGAATGGCTCAAATATGACGAAAAGTTCTGTATTGACGAAACTATTGAAATAGTCGTTCAGGTCAACGGAAAATTAAAGGCAAAACTTAATATTGTTCCCGATTCTGATAAAGATGATGTAATTGCTATGGCACTCGCAGAAGAAAAAGTTAAAGAAACTGTCGAAGGTAAGAATATAATAAAACAGATATATGTACCAAATAAACTTGTTAATATTGTAGCAAAATAACGAATTTTAAAATAAAGAAAAAAACACTTGACAATTCAAAAAAATTGTGGTAAACTATTATTATATCGTTTATGATTTAGCTTTTGTATCTGCTGTTTTTTCGAGGTATAGGCTGACTGACACTCTTTTTTGAGTGATTAGTATAGATGCATCGGTATTTATTCGGTGTAACCTCTGAATAAGGGAGGGAAAATAAGTGGCAGAAGTTCGTGTTGGCAAAAACGAATCTTTAGATACAGCTCTTAAAAGATTTAAGAGGTCATGTGCTAAGGATGGCGTTATAGCTGAAGTGCGTAAAAGAGAACATTACGAAAAGCCTTCAGTAAAGCGTAAGAAGAAGTCTGAGGCAGCTCGTAAGCGTAAGTATTAATCTTGCGGTAGCTAATTAAAGTTGATAAAAGCGGGCTTTGCGGCTCGCTTTTTCCTTTATGTGACAGATTCCGACAAAAAACAACAGGAGGTAAATATGCTTTTTAAATCAACTGCGTATTTCAGAAAAGTTACTGATATAACACCTGAATTTCTGAAAAAACTGCGTGTAAAGGGTCTTATTCTTGACATTGATAATACATTGACAACTCATGATAATCCCGCACCCGCCGAACGTGTTCCGGAGTGGATTGACTTAATGAAAAAAAACAGCATAAAGCTTGTTATTGTTTCAAACAATCACCCGCCAAGAGTAAAACCGTTTGCTGATATGCTCGGTATTGATTTTGTATGTGAGGGAAAAAAACCGCTTTCAAAAGGTTTTAAAGAGGCGGTCAGGAAAATAAAACTTCCCCGAAAAAATATAGCGGCAGTCGGTGACCAGATTTTCACAGACGTTCTCGGTGCAAATCTCTATGGCATAAAAATGCTTTACACTGCACCGATAGAACACGAAAAAACCACGTTTTTTAAAATAAAACGCACCCTTGAAAAGCCGTTTCTTCCTAAAAAATTTCAGATAAAGGAGTAATTTAATTGATTAAAAAAATTCTTGTAATACACGGCCCTAATCTTAATCTTCTCGGTGAACGTGAACCCGGAGTTTACGGAAATGACGGAATAG
Source organism: uncultured Ruminococcus sp. (assembly GCA_947627175.1). Taxonomy (GTDB): domain Bacteria; phylum Bacillota; class Clostridia; order Oscillospirales; family Ruminococcaceae; genus Ruminococcus. The sequence goes on along the minus strand of CANQVA010000001.1, from coordinate 22,664 downwards.
AAGTACTTAACAGCAATATTATTGACCGTGCAAAAAAGCATGGACTGGAATGTGAAATTTTTCAGTCAAATCATGAAGGGGCAATTATTGACAAACTTCACAGTGCAAGAAAAGAGTTTGACGGAGTTATTATAAATGCAGGTGCTTACACTCATTATAGTTATGCTGTAAGGGACGCTATTTCGGCTATAAAAATCCCATGTATTGAGGTTCATATCAGTAACGTTGATGCAAGGGAAAGTTTCCGTGCAAATTCAGTCATTGCACCTGTTTGTAAAGGCAGTATAAGCGGTTTCGGATTCGGAAGTTATTATCTCGCTATTCAGGCACTTTCGGAACTGTGAGGTGAAAAGTTTGAACAGATTTGAAGAACTTTTTAAACATATTGATACAGATTGTGCTTTGATAACATCAGATATAAACAGGCGTTATTTTACGGGAATGAAATCGTCCGCAGGGGTTGTTGCTGTTTTTCCCGAACAGGCGTATCTGCTTATTGATTTTCGATATATAGAAAAGGCACGTGCAACTGTAAAAAATGCGGAAGTTATTGAACTCACTAAATTAAAACCCCAACTTACTGAACTTATGGAAAAACACAATGCACATACTATGTCTGTTGAGTCTGAAACAATGACAGTTAAAACACTTAACAGCTATAGGCATTTTTTTCCGCATATTGAAATTGATGATTCCGATTCACTCAGTACATCAATAGGCAGACTGCGTATGATTAAGGATAAAGAAGAAATTATGTGCATACGAAAAGCACAGGAAATAGCCGAAAAGTCGCTTGATGAACTTATGAATTTTATAGAGGTTGGAAAAACAGAACGTGAAATCGCTCTTGAACTTAACAGGCTTATGTTTCAGAATGGTGCGGAAGATTTATCATTTGAAACAATTGTACTTTCGGGAACTAATACGTCTATGCCTCATGGTGTACCGTCAGATAAGAAAATAAAAAGCGGTGAATTTCTGCTTATGGATTTTGGTGCGGTATGGAATGGTTATCATAGTGATATGACACGTACTATATGCATTGGTGAACCTGATGATGAAATGAAAAAAGTTTATAATATAGTTCTTGAAGCACAGCTTGCAGGTCTTGAAAATGCACGTGCAGGAATTACGGGCAGGGAACTTGACAAAATTTCCCGTGATATTATCGAAAAAGCAGGTTATGGCAGTAATTTCGGTCATTCTCTCGGTCATGGTGTGGGTCTTGAAATTCACGAAAAACCCAATGCTTCGCCAAGTTATGAAACAGTACTTGAAGCAGGCAGTGTTGTAACTGTTGAACCCGGAATTTATATTGAAGGAAAATTCGGTGTGCGTATAGAAGATTTTGTCATTTTGACTGAAAATGGCTGTGATAATTTGACGAAATATGCAAAAAATATAATATCTTTATAATATTTTGCTTTCAGGTATTGCAAAAATTATTAAGATGTGGTAAAATAATACATATCAAAAACAAATTATTTTGGCAATCAGTAAGGAAAGGAAAAAGTTACTGGCACGGTATTCAAATATATGATATTGTTTATTGTGTGTACCCATATGTAAGTGGGGAATTTACGCCTTCGGAGTGTCATGCCAAACGTAAGCAGACTATGATTTTTCATGTCAGAAACGGACACGATGAACAAGGAATGAAACTTAAAAGCTGATTTTACGGCTTTTTATAAGTTTTCAGTAACGGTATTTAATAATGATTTCAGCAGGAGATTTCAGAAACGGCGTTACCTTTGAACTTGACGGACAGGTAGTTCAGGTTATCGAGTTTCAGCACGTAAAACCCGGAAAGGGTGCTGCTTTCGTAAGAACAAAGTATAAGAACGTTATCACGGGTTCAGTGGTTGAAACTTCTTTCAACCCTACTGCAAAATTTCCGACGGCTTTCGTTGAAAGAAAAGATATGCAGTACAGCTATACAGACGGCGAACTCTATTACTTTATGGATATGGAAACATATGAGCAAATTCCGATTAGTCAGGACAAGCTCGGCGACTCTTTCCGTTTCGTAAAGGAAGAAATGATTTGTAAGGTTCTTTCTTATAAGGGTTCTGTTTTCGGCGTAGAACCGCCTAACTTTGTTGAACTTGTAGTTACTCAGACAGACCCCGGATTCAAGGGCGATACTGCTACAAACGCTACAAAACCCGCAACTGTTGAAACAGGTGCAGAGGTTAAAGTTCCGCTTTTCATCAATGAGGGAGAAAAGATTCAGATTGATACAAGAACAGGCGAATATATGTCAAGAGCATAATCTGTCTGAGGCTTTGTAAAACCCGATTTTGAAAGGAGTAGATTTTTATGAAGCTCACTGAAAAAATGTCCTATTTAAAGGGAATGATGGACGGTCTTGAATTTGACCGTACAACAAAGGAAGGAAAAATTCTTGCTCAGATGTCCGAGGTACTTGAGGAAGTTGTTGTCTATATTGAAGATTTGCAGTCACAAGTTGACGAACTCACAGAACTTTGTGATATTATTGATGAGGATTTAGGCGACATTGAAGATGAACTCTACGGAGAAGATGAAGATTTCAACTGCGGAGAGTGTGAAGGCTGTTTCGACGATGATGACGATTTTGAAGAAGATGACTATGATTTCGATGCAGATGACGAAGAACTTTATGAAATTACTTGCCCCACTTGCGGAGATACAATCTTACTTGACGAAAGCATGATTGACGAAGGGTGCATAAATTGCCCTAACTGCGATGAACTTCTTGAATTTGATTATGAGAATCTCACTATAGAGGATTTTGAAAATTCAGAAAGTGAAGAATAATAAAAAAACCGTCCTGATTATTTCAATTTCAGGGCGGTTTATTTTTTGTATGTTTTTATTATTTTTTCAGCAACTTCACGGCGTGTCTGTCTGTTATTCATAGCTTGTTTTTCAATATATCTGTGTGCCTGTGGTTCTGTAAATTTCAGGTATTCAATAAGCGTGCATTTTGCACGGTTAATAAGACGCATTTCGTCTATTTTTGTGAGTATACCGGCACTTTCTCTTTTTATTCCGTACATTTCTGAACAGCCTGTTTTGCGGACAGCATCTTTAAAAACTTCATTGCTGAACGGTCTTGAAACAACAATTATCCCAGAATCAGCTGTACTTTGTGAAATGTCCTCTGCAATTTCATTTCTGCATATCAATATAACGTTTGTTGTTTCTGCAATCATAACGGAAAGTTCCTGACCAAATTCGTCGGGTAGGGGAGTATTTATAATTACAAGTTCAGGTTGTGTGTCACCTGAAATAATACGGCGTGCTTCGTTTCCGCTTGAAACAGTGACGACTTTTCCGCCTGTTTCAGTTTTTACAAGTTGTTCAAGATTATTTATATTTTCGTCGTATTGAGAAACAATTAAAATATTCATGTCTGCACCCGTCAAATATATTTAAAATATAGCCTTTCTTCAAATTCGTCCTTATTGTGTGCAAGCTTATATTCCTGAATTTGTTTACTGAATGTTTCAAATGTATTTTGTAGAATTTCATCAGATAAGTTGTTTTTTACAAAATCACTTTTCTTTGCTGATAAAAATGCTTCTTCAAGTGATGACGGCAACGGTTGAAATTCAAAAAGCGTTTTTCCGCTTTTCATAGTGCTGTCAAGTAATGAACAGTCACCGGAGTTTATTCCTTCAATACCGGCGGCAAGAATGAGTTTGAAAGAAATATAAGGATTACAGCAGGCATCAGCGGAACGTATTTCTATTTTCGGAACTGTTCCGGCACGTGGTATTCTTATAAGCTGTGAACAGTTTTCAAATGACCAGTTCACATATTTCGGAGCATATCCTATTCCGAAACGTTTATATGAATTTGTAATCGGGTTAAGAAAAACAGTTATTTCACGTATGCGTTTCAGAACACCTGAAATAAAACATTTTCCGTCGTGTGACATTTTTTCGGGGTCGTTTCCGAAAATATGCTCACCGTTTTTTTTCAGACTCAGTGAAATACTCAATGCACTGCCATGTTCATTTAAAAGCGGTTTAGGCATGAACGACGCAAAAAGACCGTTCTGTGCCGCAATTGATTTTACAACGGTTTTATAGTGAACCATATTGTCAGCAGCAGTAACGGGTTCATTTTCTCGAAATTCAATTTCATTCTGTCCGGGACCGTGTTTATGGCATGAACTTTTCGGATTCATTCCCATTTCTTCAAGTGAAAGACATATTTCACGCCTTGCATTTTCGCACTTGTCCAGCGGTGCGACATCAAGATAGCTTCCGTTATCATGGGGAATTTTTGTAGGTTCGCCTTTTTCATTCAGGTCAAAAAGATAAAATTCACATTTTGTACCCATTTCGCAAGAATATCCGCTAAGACGCAGAGAATTTATATATTCGGTGAGTTCACTTCTTATATCTCCTGAATAATTTGTTCCGTCGGGATTTCTGAGATTACAGAAAAAACGTACAACACGTCCCGATTTTGGTCGCCACGGCAATACTGAAAGTGTAGAAATATCCGGAAATAAAAGCAGGTCGGAACAGTTTTCGCTGAATGATGAAGCATCAAAGGGTATTCCGTATGAAAACGCACGGGTAAGTTCGTCGGGCATGATAGCGATATTTTTCAGATTTCCTGACATATCGGAAAAAGTCAGGCGTATAAATTTAACATCATTTTCTTCAACGAATCTGAGAATTTCTTTAGGAGCAACATAAGCCCCCATAAAATCACTCCTTTATGTTTTTATAAATTTATTATATCAAAAATTTCACTAAAAGTCAACGTTTTTCATAAAAAATAATCGGTACAGTATTGACAGTACCGATAAATATTGAAATATTATTAGTTATGGCGGAAAGCATTCCAAAAAATCATAATCAGATTTATTTTAATTTATTTTTTCAAATTCTAAAATCAAAATAAATGAATCATCGGAGATATTTGCTTTTATTTTTCCGCCGAGCATTTCTGTAAATTGTTTTGCAATAGCAAGTCCAAGACCTGTACTGCCCTTTGTGCGGGACGTGTCAACAGTATAAAATTCCTCAAAAATTCGTGAAACATCAATATCTGTGCATTCTACTTTGTTTTCAAATTCTATCCGTATTTTTTCATCTGTTGAAATTTTTATTTTCAAATTGCTTTTACCGTGTTTAAGGGCGTTGCCTATGAGATTATCAAAAATCCGCATAAGCATATTATAGTTTGAATATATAATCAATTTATGCTGACTGCAATTCAGAATTATTTTTCTGTTAAGGTTTGTATAGTCGTCGTAATAGTGAATAATTGCCTCTTCCAGTACTGAAACAAGATTCAATTCATATTTTTCAGGTTCTTTTCCGCTTGAAATTATCTGTGACAATTCAAAGAATGAGTTTATTAATTCTTCCAAACGGATAAGCCTTTTTTCGATAATTTCAAGTTCACGTTTTTTTTCTTCTTCCGTAATTTCCGAATGTTGTATTATATCAATATATCCCATTGCAGAAGTAAGCGGTGTACGCAAATCGTGTGAAATATTTGTAATCATCTGTTCAAGTGAATGTTGTTTACGGCTATATTCAGCACTGATTGTGTGAATTTCTTTAAGTAAAATATTTATTTGAATTATCAATTTATCAGCTGTGCCATATGATGATTTAATAAGGCTGTTTGTGTCCTCACTTATGAATTTTTTCAGTTGTCCGGCAATATTTTTTATTTCAATATTCTGTAAAATACAGAGGGAAATTAATATAACAACTGCAATTATAAGTATTGCATAAGTCATAATTCAATCAAGTTCTCTCTTTGAAAAGCTGAAATATCCAAGCAAAAATGAAAAAACAATCACCATAATGCAAATTATATAACAATTACTTCTGTAGTCATCTGACGTATCAAAAATTATTCTTGCAGACATTGTTTCCACACCGTAAGAAACAGATTTTATGCCGAAATCTCTTATTTTTTTCAGAAATTCTTTTTCAGTATTTATACTCATCATAAGCTGTGAAATCATTGTGCATACAATTGGTGCACTTATCGTTACGGCATTATAAATTGCACCTTTACGGAGAAGAAATGCAAACATTGAGAATATTGAAATAACTGCGATAAAAATTGGCAATTGCGTTAAAAACGCCTTTGTGAAGTCTTTAAGTACGGAACTGTATTCACTGCCGTTTACAAGCCTATTTACGGCATAATATATATAATTTGCAAGTGCAAATGAAACTGTTGAATACAAAAGCGAAAATAGAAATTTTGACATAAAATAAAGTCTTTTGCTTACTGATGAACTTATTGTGTTCTTCAATGTATGTTCACCAAATTCAGACGTTATAACGCCAAAAACAGGCATTATCAGCAGAAAATAAAACGTTGAGTTCATTGTTAGTTGTCCTATATCGGTTTTTATATTTTCAGGTAAGTCATACATTCCCTCAAGAGTAATTCCGCCATATGATTTAGATATTATAGAAATAGAATAAGTAAATATCGTAAAAAGCCAGAAAAACAATATTCCTTTTGATTTGCTCATGCGGTACAAATCAGCTTTCATCATGTTAATCATTTTAATTTTCCTCCCCGATAAGCTGTTTGAAATAATCTTCAAGTGAAACACCTGATTCATATATTCCCGAAATTTCAACGTTTTCACAAATCAGCATTTTATTTATAACGTCGGGTTTTGCTGATTCGTCATATATGCGTATTTCATCATTGTTTATAACTTTGTAGTCCTCAATGCCGAGTTTGCTTTCAATAAGCATCGCCGTTTTTTTGGTGTCATTTGTCCTCACAACAAGGCATCTGCTACATTCAAGGTCAAGTTCCTGTTTTGTGACTTCTTTCAGGACTTTTCCTTTATCAATGAAAAGAAAACGATTTGCAACCGCATACAATTCCGAAAGAATATGGCTTGAAATCATAAATGTAATATTATTTTCCTTATTCAACTTGTGGAATGTTTTCCTCAATTCGCTTATTCCGATAGGGTCAAGACCGTTTATAGGTTCATCGAGAATTACGAGGTCGGGACTGTCCAGAAGTGCAAAGGCAATTCCAAGACGCTGTTTCATTCCAAGAGAAAATTTGCGGAATTTTTTATTTTTCACATCAGAAAGATTCACAAGGGAAAGAACATTGTCTATCTGCTTCAAATCAGTTATTCCTTTTTGATAGCAGTAATATTTCAGATTCTGATATGCCGTAAGTCCGCCGAAAAAAGCCGGATTTTCAATAAGACAACCTATACGGCGTTTTTCACTTTCGGCAGATTTGCCCGACTTTCCGAAAATAGAATATTCGCCCTCAGTCTGATTTGTAAGACCCGTGACAATTTTCATCATTGTAGTTTTTCCTGCACCGTTACGCCCGATAAGACCGTAAATATCGCCTTTGTAGACTGTCATATCAGCTTGTTTCAATGCACAGAATTTTCTGTAGCGTTTTGTAATTTTTTTCGTTTGCAGAATTATTTCTTGCATTATTATAACCTCCTGTTTTGTTGATGATTTCATTATAACAGTCAGGTCTTAAAAAACACATAATCAAATCTTAAATAAGTCTTAAATAATTATTTTTTCAGACGATAGCCTATTCCCCACACAGTTTCAATATAATCTTCATCGGGGTTACACTCTTTTAATTTTTTACGTAGTTTACTCATATGAACGTTCAGTGTATTATCATCAGCGGAATTTTCATAATCCCATACTGTATCATAAATTATACTTTTTGTGCAAGTTCGCTTTGGATTTTCCATAAGCAGTTTTAATAATGCAAACTCATGTTTTGAAAGTTCAACAGATTTTCCGTTGCAAGTCACAGAATAATCAGTATTATTCAAAATAATATCTTTATAAATAAGTGTTTCACTTACGGAAATATCTGTATTCTTGCGTAATCTTGCACTGATGCGTGCGAGAAGTTCGTCATTGTGAAAAGGTTTTGTCACGTAATCATCTGCACCGAGCGAAAAAAGGTTTACTTTTTTGCTTATATCATGAATCGCACTCATAACGATAACAGGCACATTGTGTTTTTCTTTCAATTCGCAGATAATTTCCTCACCGCTTTTTCCGGGTAGCATAAGGTCAAGCAAAATAAGACTGATATTTCCGCCGTGAACAAGGATACCTTCTGTTCCCGAAAATGCACTGACCGTCTTATAGCCGTTCTGCTGTAACAATATACACAACATATTGTTAATTTCGTTATCATCTTCTATAATAAGTATTGTCTTTTGCATTATTTTCATCACCTTATTTATTATATCATAATTTTTATAAGCAGTCAATAATTTTTATATATTTTTTAACATTATAATTGAAATAAATATTGTTAAGAGACTATTGTGCAAAATCACGAAAAATTGATTTTTGTGATTTTTTTCAAAAATATATTGCAAAAATAATATAATTGTGTTAAACTTAATGTATGATTTTTATTTTTAGGGAGATGTAGTTATGAAATTTAAAAAAATAGTATCATTTGTTTTACCTGTGGCAATGTCTGTATTTTTTTCAACATCAGATTTTTTGCCATACATGAAAAATCAATCATTTGTGAGTTATGCTTCGGAAAGTGTAAACGTTGCAGAACATACAGAATATGAGATAGAACAGTATATTGAGTCACATCCTTTTGATGCATCTCAATCATCTTATACTGTTCAGCCATCAACAACACCTTATGAAATGGGTGAACTTGATGATGCAACAAAAGAAAATGCCCTTAATGCTCTTAATTGTATGAGATATATTGCAGGGCTTCCCGAAGTAACACTAAATGAAGAATATGGCAGACTTGCACAGGCAGCGGCGTTTTTGAGCAGTTTGAACGGCTATATTTCACATTATCCTGAACAGCCTGAAGGTTTGCCCGATGATATTTATTCGCTTGGTGCAAAAGGTGCATCAGAGTCAAATTTAAGTATAAGATATTACAATCTTGCTGAATCTATAGTAAAAGGTTATATGGGTGACAGTAACAGCAGTAATATTTCAGCAGTCGGTCACAGAAGATGGTGTCTGAATCCTTCTATGGCTGAAACGGGGTTCGGAAATGTCGGCGATGCGTTCGCCATGTATGCAATAGACAGAAACAGAAAAAATACAGAATCAAATGTTTGTTGGCCTGCACAGAATATGCCGAAAGAATATTTTCCTCCGACAACAGCATGGAGTATATCGCTTAATAAAGATATTGATGCAGATAGTGTAACAGTTGAGCTTGTAAGAAATTCCGACGGAAAACAATGGAATTTCAGTTCATCATCTTCGGACGGTGATTTTTATATTAGTAATGAATATTGTGGAGAAATAGGCTGTATTATATTCCGTCCGTCCGATATTTCATATAATGATGGTGACAAATTCAATGTAAAAATAACAACAGCAGAAAGTATAATTGAATATTCGGTTGATTTCTTTTCTTTGGGAAATTTTAAAAATGTAGAAACTTTTATGGAAATTCCCGGCGATATTGATAACAGCAAAAATGTTGATGTTTTCGACCTTGTTGCTATGAGAGAAGGTTTTGTAAATTATTTCATTGGCTGGTCAGATAAAAAGATGAAAACAGCTGATGTGAATGATGATAGTTTTTTAAATATTGCTGATTTGGTAACACTTCAAAAATATTTACTGGGACAGATTGAAAACTTTGACTGACCTGTTTTTATAATTGGTTAAAGCAAACAATTACTATTGCAATTTTTATGCAAAAATAATATTGAAAAATGCAGAAAAATATAATATAATGAATATATATATTTACAGAGAGCATAACAATTTCAAAATGTTTAAGTAATTTCGGCAATATATATAAATTTGCTTTTTGTGAGTTTTAATATAGGCTATTGACATATAAAACGTTGTATGTTATAATAAAAACAGATACTAAAAATACTTAATGAAAAAATTCTTTATAAAGAATGGGGATTAAGTTTTTTTGTAAGTTTTTAATCTGATTATTTAGAAGGCTGTGGATTTATGAAACAATCGAAAAGTAAGTGTTTCTATGCGTTTTTTGTGTTTTTTATAATAGTAGTAATTTTTTTAGCGATATATGTATGTTCAATCGTGACAGGAAATATTCTCGAAGATGTGGCTGTAAGCAATATAAGGGAAGTTGCTGTTCATGACCGTAATACAATTACTATGTTTATTGAATATAATTGGAAAAACCAACAGCGTATAGGTGAAAGACTGAAACGAAACAGTCAGAATCTTAAAACTGTAAAGCAAATCAACGAATATCTCGGACTTGAAGCGTATGAATCAACGTTCGATAAAGTCTACCTGCTTATGGAGGACGGTTCATATTATACTGATGTTACTTACAGAAAAGACAGCAATGACCCTGATTATTACCCTTATATGGATTTGTTTAAAAATACAGATAATTATAAAGTCATAGCTTATGATTCACTTCCTATAATGGGTTCGGATAAAGTTGTAATTTACGGCTATAAATTGCCGGACAATCCAAAAGATGAAGTATTATCGGGTATAAGGATAGGCGAAGACCGTAAAGAAGTTTATGCTGTTATAGGAATTTGCAAGAGGTCTACTATTGTTGACGGTCTTGTAATTGAAAATTATGTTGATAATTCAGGTAATACACAGGGCTACAGTTCAGTAGTTAATAAAAACGGTGAATATGTTGTTGATAGAAAAGATGCGGCAAGTTCTGTTTCTGATAGTTTATTTGATATAATTGAACGAAGTGATGAATCAGACCTTAAATTTTCCGATGTACAGGAAAAAATGCTTGAGGGTAAAGAATTCTGGTTTTATATGAAAAAGAACGGTGTTCGTGAACTGAATTATTGTGCCCCGCTGAACAGCAGTAGTATTGATTGGTATTTTATCATGTCGGTAAATTACAATGTAATTAGAGACCAGACAGAATTATTTGTTTTGCTTATTGTTGTTGTAATGAGTGTAGCAATTATTGTCATTATCATTGCATTTGTATTGACTATTATTATGCAAAGAAAAACTCAGATAGCCCACGCTCAGGAAAAAGCACAAAGTGAATTTTTATCTAATATGAGCCATGAAATTCGTACACCGTTAAACGGTATTGTCGGATTGAACTATCTGATGATGAATGCAATTGATGCCCCCGAAAAACATCTTCAGATAAAAGAATGGCTGAAAAAATCGCAAAGTACAGCCGAATATCTGCTTGCACTCATAAATGATGTGCTTGATATATCAAAACTTCAGGCGGGAAAAGTGGAAGTTACCCCTGCACCGATGCTTGTTGAAACAATGTTGGAATCTGTTTATTCAATGCAGTATGATAATATCACGGGACGGGAAGTTGAATTTATAAAAGATTTTCATATAACAGTTCCGTGTATACAGTGTGATGAAGTACATATAAAACAAGTGCTTATGAACATTGTCGGCAATGCGGCAAAATTTACCCCGGCAGGAGGATTTATAAAATTTTCTGCACATCAGAGTATGATTGACGAAAATCATGTTATGACTACATTTATATGTAAAGATACGGGCTGCGGAATGAGTAAGGAATTTTTAAGTGAAATATTTAATAAATTCACGCAAGACCGCAGCAGCACTTCAAACTCTACTAAAGGTACAGGTTTAGGAATGGCTATAAGCAAGTTGCTTGTAAATGCAATGGGAGGGGAAATAAGTGTAGAAAGCGAATTGAATAAAGGCAGTACGTTTACTGTTGAAATACCTTCTGAAATTTGCGAAATTCCCGACTATCTGAAAACAAGTTCGGATTATGCTGAAAAAACAGCTGATAATTCCAATAATGACGTTGAATCAATGAAAATTCTTGTTGCCGAAGATAACGAACTGAATGCGGAAATACTTATGGAGATATTAAGTCAGTTTGATTTTATCCCCGTACACGCTCAGAATGGTCAGGAGGCAGTGGAAATATTTGAAAAATCGAAAATAAATGAATTTAAAATTATACTTATGGATATGAGAATGCCTGTTCTTGACGGCTGTGAAGCATCATCAAGAATCAGAAAACTTGACCGTGAGGACGCTAAAACCGTTACCATATTCGCCTGTACTGCAAACAGTTTTCAGGAAGACAGAGTAAAGGCTTTAGACAGCGGAATGAACGACTTTTTAACAAAGCCGATAGATATCAATACTTTGTTACGTAAAATGGAAAAAATCAATCATGAAAAATATAACAGTCAATAAGGAGAAAAAAATGGGAAAAAGAATTACTGCATTTTTATTGCAGATTATAATATCAATGTCATTTTTACTCTGCTTTTCCGGTTGTTCTGAATCAGATAAAACAGAAAAAGAAATTATCATAAAAGTACCTCATACCAGTACTATGAACTGCGTTTCCAACAAAGATATAAAAAATGTCTATACTCTCCTAAAACTCGCAAGCAAGGATTTTGTTGAACAGTATGATAAAGATGTTAAAATAAAAGTTGTGGAATTTGAGGGCGGTGAGGAAACTAAAGCTATAACAAATTCTTTCGGTAAAAGCGATGCAGCAGATATATTATATGATGGATTTTTTAATATGAGTTCATTTATTCATACAGGAAAAGTTATTCCTATAGACGATATCCTTACACAGGAAATGAAAGATGATATATACCCTGCTTTTCTTGAACATGGACGATTTGACAATAAGCTCTATATGATGCCCTATATGAGTTCTGAAAATATTCTCATATATAACAGGGAAATGTTTGAAGAATGTGGTTTGAATGAATATATTGACGAAGGCGAAGTTATTTCAGAATGGAGTATTGAGGACTGGACAAAAATACTGAATACACTTGCGGACAAATTTGCGAAAGAGGGCAAAGGCAGAGTTCCTATGATGATGTATGCAAAAGACAATCAGGGCGATACTCATATAATGACAATGCTCCGTGCTTTTGGCGGTGATTTGTTTAACAGTAACAATAATTTTAATCTTGCTGATAACCCCGATGTAATTTCCGCTCTCAGATGGCTTCAGAACGGCGTGGATTCAGGCTGGTATCTTCCTGTTCCGTATTACAAAACAATGTCAGATAACAGCAGTAAATTCAAAATGGATGAGCTTACTTTTTATAACTTCAATCTTGGAAGTTCAACATATAGCAGAGTAAAAGAAGACTACAATGCAGAAACAAAAACTTTTAAAAAATACGGCTTTGTTAATTATCCCGGTAATCACTGTACAATTTTCAATGAGGGGTTTGAGATTTTCGACAACGGTGACAGCGAAAAAATAGAAATAGCTAAAGATTTCATAAGATATTTTTATGAAACTGATAAATGGCTTGAATGTTCCGCAGGAAGTATTCCTGTAAGTAAAAAAGTTATGGAAAAATATAAAGATGATATATTGCTTTTAGAGGCATTTGCACATAATTCAGTAAATTCAGTTGATTATACACATAATCTCCCAAATTGGCAGGGAAGTGAAAATTCTGTCAGAAGCGTATTTTACAAAGAAATAGCATTGCTCATGATTAAAGATGCAGATGGTAATTTTGCCGTTACGCCCGAAGAGTGTGCAAATAATTTACAGAATAAATTAAATACGGCTATATCTGAAGGACGCAAAAATAGTACACTTCATGATTAAAGCATGAGTAAAATATAAATTTTGAAAGGAGAAAAAAAGGCATTTCTTCATTGCTTGAGTTTATAATATTATGCCGTAATCAAAATGAAATTTGTAGTTAAAAAAGTAAACAAAGATATGTATATGTGTACAAATCGCCTTGACGTACATAACATTGAGTTTGCAAAGCATTTCAACTCTGAAAAGCAGGCTAAAACCTATGCAGGAAGTTCACATTTCAAAACGGGTGAATATGTATTAGTTTCGGTCAACGATGACAATGAGAATATAACAGATGTTGATACAATAAAAGAAAAAGTGTTAGACCATAATATAAGGGAACAAATTGAAAAAAATAGAAAAATGCAAGAGTATATCCAAAAGTCTATAAAATAAAAATCACAATAATATATTACAAATTTTATACTGTTTTTTATTTATTTCTGTCGTTTTTAATAAATATATAGTTAAATCATAAATTTTTTTAAAATCTCTTGACAAATCACTATTCATGTGATATAATAATATCTGTTGTGGGAGATGCAACAGATAAAGGGGTATAGCTCAGTTGGTAGAGCAGTGGTCTCCAAAACCACGTGCCGAGGGTTCAAGTCCTTCTGCCCCTGCCATATTTGATAAGGAGAAAATGCCGAAGTATCGGTGTTTTCTCTTTTTTTGTTTTCTGATAAAATCAGTAGAATATTAGTCAATATAAACAATTGTTTGTAATATTTTTATACAGAAATATTATTGAATAATGTATAAAAATATGATACAATTCAATTAAAATAAAAGCACTTGTTTCGGCAAGTGCTTTTAAATTTATTCAGTTTACATATTTTTCTTTGCTTCATCAAGCAATTCAGACAGTGTTATTTCAGCCATTTCATTTTCCATTGCTAATTGAATAGTGTCTATTTTGCTGTCCATGACGGAATGAATTGTCCGTCCTATGGGACATTCGGGATTTGGATTTTCATGAAAATGAAACAGCACTTCTTCTTTTTCAACTGCTTTGAAAATATCAAGTAAAGTGATTTCATCTGCCGATTTTGCAAGATATGCACCGCCTACACCTGCTTTGATTTCCACAAGACCCGATGCCGATAATTGCCCTAAAATATTTCTGATTATTACGGGATTTACATTGATACTGCCTGCAAGAAAATTTGAAGTTACTTTATATTCTTCCTGAAACATGGCAATGCACAGTAACGTGTGTGTAGCAATTGTAAATCTTGATGAAAACTGCATAAAAACATCTCCCTTGTAACGATAATTTTATTTTATCATATTTTCGTTGTAATGTCAACATATACAATTGAAAACAGACAAATTTGTGCAAGCATACAAAAATGCGATGTAACTATTGACATTACAACGCTGATGTGATAATATATAGTTGTAACGAACATGGTTACAATATATTTTTGGAGGTATTAAAATGAGCAATTTTAACAAAGTTAATGTTGGTCAGGACGCAAGAACAGAACTACATGACTGTCTTTCCTTGACAGGTGCAGAAATCAGCATCAACAATCTTCCGGCAGGTGCAAGCGTGCCTTTCGTACATTCACACAAGAAAAATGAGGAAATTTATGCAATACTTTCAGGTAAGGGAAAAGCTGTAATTGACGGTGAAACAGTTGAATTGAATGCAGGAGATTGGCTTAAAATCGCTCCGACTGCGAAAAGACAATTTTTTGCATCAGAAGATTCAGGTATCAGCTATATCTGCATTCAGGTGAGAGAAAATTCTCTTGAGGAATATACAGCAAATGATGCGGAGATTTCTCAATAATTCAAAACCCACATATCAAAAATTCAGCTCGGACAGAAAAAAGTCCGGGCTGTTTTTGGTTTAAATTTTGCAACAATAAAATTTGTTCTATGAAATCTTTACAAAAGAACGAAAAAGTGATATAATAAAAATATTAGTAAAAGGTATAGCTGAAACGATTAAAGCTGTCGGTTAGTTTAAATCTGAATCCGATTGAAATTAAAGTTACTAAAATTATAGGAGTTGTTTTTTATGGAAAATAATAAAATCATTAAAAGAAGAAAACGTTTTTCCGCAGGAGAAGCTTACGATAAGACTATTATATGCAAAGTAACTATTTTTGAGTACAGAAAAATAAAAGAATACTGTATAAGTAAAAATATTTCAAAAAGTCGTTTAATGACAATGGCGGCTATGTACTTTATTGATAACAATATAGATATTGACGAAATAAATGATTTATTTGAAAATTATGATGACGATGATAGTTTTTTTGAAAAAATCTTTTAATATTATTCTTCTTTATCAAGTGCAAGTAATTCTTCTTCTGTCAATTTAGCTGTTGCCCCACCTTTCAGAAATATATAACTTCCGTCTTTATAGCCGATTACTTCATATTTCACATATTTTCCCATAGAATGTTCTGAAGAATCACTTAAATCATACCACTTACCTACACCGGGGAAAAATACTTTTCCGTTAAATTCACTGCATTGTGAAAGTCTAAAATCCATAAGTGAATCAATTCCGGGGTTAATTTCTGATTCTTTTCCTTGATAAATAACTTTTACATTCTTACTTTCCCTATCATAGTATATATAACAATCTTCATTCATATAAGGTGTATAGGGTAATTCAGCCTCTTTCCAAGTTTTGGATTTAAAGTCAAATTCAAAACTTATATCAGTATAGTCTATAATTCCGCTTTGAAGGGCTTCATTATCTTTACAGAAAGAATATCTGATATACATTTTATTATCATAAATTCCTATAATATTTGCATCGCTTGAATAATCGGCTCCTTCATATTCTTTATCACCATCATATATACTTCCGTAATTTGTATATTTTCCTGTATCAAGATTGATGCTGCATAAAAAATGATATCCACCTGAACTTCCCCAGCCAATACCGCCATAATCATCTTTTGTAGGATTTCTGTCATCTCCTACAAAAAAAATTTCATTATCATATAATACGTAGTTACCTACTTTTTCTACCGGGGAGCAGTCATGAAATTCACATACTGTTTCCGTTTCAGAAGAATCAAGTGATGCTTTCATAAGCTTTGAATCAATATAAAATTCATAACCATTAGTAGTTTCATTTACATCACCATAGTTTGAATAAAAGAAATAAACACAATTATTATAAAAAATAGGTTTATTTCCTACAATCTGTGCAAGACAGTCTGATGTAGTATGATTACAGTTTGGCATAGCACATAATGGAGCTTTTTCCATAGTATCAAAATCTAAAAACATTGCCTTATCTCTGCCAAATATAACTCCATTTTTATAGTAATCTGCATTTTCTGCTATAAATTGTACAGTGGAATTTTTGACTTCTTTGTTGCTGTTTTTTGAACTGTTATTCTTTGAACACCCTGATAATACTATAACAGGAATTAAGAGCAATGAAATAATATTTTTTTTCATAAAGTTCCCCCTAAACAATGTAGGCTGAATTTATTTAAAACACAGCCTACATCATAAAATTTTAAATATGAATCTTAACGTGCTGTTCCCTGTTCTGCACCGTCAGCAGTATGCAAACCAGTTGCATATACTATTCCCGAGCCTCTGTAATTTCTCGAAACATATCCAGTGCCTGCATGAGTAGTACCTGGTTCTTCATCAATAGTATCATATCCTGCGGTTACAAGCTTTACAGATACGTGTGAATTATTACTTCCACCTTGTGTGTCAAGAAATATGAGGGATGAATCACGATAGATACCTGCTGTGGCACCATCACCAAAGGAAACATATCCTGTAGGACCGTTGTATTCCTCAACGACTTCGGGAGTTACGGGAGTTGTTACATCTTCGGCACTTGTTACAATGCCGGTTGCACTTACTGTGAGTGAAGCTACTGCTATAATAGAAGCAGCCATTTTCTTAAAAGTATTTTTCATAAAAAATACCCCTTTCGTTAAAAATTTTTTTGGTTTACAGATGTTCGGATTTATCACCAAGGCGAACAGCTTTTCCGACTAAAAGCAAAAATGCATCAAGAATTACGAATAAAAGTTTATTTGTTGCTATTTTCCAGTTGAAGATACAGCACAGAATAAAAAATACAAGGTCTATAATAATCAGTGAATACACTATTATTCTGTTACGCTTTTTCTGAAATACATTCAGCGGATTATTTGCATTTATCAACGGTGCAAATATAAATATAACGAGTACTGAAACAATTCCTGCCGTCCGCCAGTAATAATCCAAATATAAGAGCGGTAAAAGCTTTGTAATTGCAATTGAAATCGCATACATAACTGTTGACATGATAAAACAACGTTCACTTGTCTTTGCGTGATACCCCCCCGAAAATGTTCTCAGCGGTATAAAAAATATAATGTATGCCAAGAAATTCATCATAGCACCGGAAAGCAGACTGATAATTAAAAATAATAACAGAAGTCCGCCGTTCAGCAGGATAACCTCAATGCCATATATGTATATATCACGTTCTTCAATGTCAATAATCTTTTTCTCTATAAGTATGAATGCAATGTCTTCTGCAAGATTCCGAAACAATTACTACACCTTCTTTTTGTCGGGTTTGATAAGGCTCTCAGGAGTCTGAGGCTGATAAAGACTTAAAATAGATGTAGATTCACTTGAGATTACAGCAACTCCTTTAATAACCTTTTTAACAATATTTGAGATTCCTTTTTTCATTTTTTATCACTTCCTTCCGTGTCTGACCTTGTGATTATATTATAGCATATAAAAATCCGTTTGTGTTAAATTATGTCTGAATTGTCGTTTTTTATGTCTGAATTGTATATTTTTAAATGTGATAACAAAAAAATCAGCCATGAAGGCTGATTTTAAATCAGATTTATATTTAAATCGGTATCATTATTTTTACATTAAAAGTATTATCTGATATTTCAGTATAAAACTCACCGTTATATTTTTTGACCGTCTGTTTTACAGAATGAATCCCTATTCCGTGCATATGTTTTTCGATTTTGGTTGTTTTAAGACTACTGTCTAATCCGGTGTATTTATATCCGGTGTATTTATTTAAAATATTTATAATCAGATGCTCTTTTACAGATTTAATATTTACTTCAATAAAAGAATGTGCCTCTTTTTCTGATGCCTCAATAGCATTATCAAGCAGATTTCCGAGCAATGATGAAAAATCCATAGAGGATATCCTGCAATATTTGGGAACTTCGGCATTTATAATAAATGTAATTCCTTTATCTTCAGCCAGTTTTTGTTTTATATTCAAAATTACATCAACTGTTTCATTTCCGGTTTTATAATAGAATAGTTTTTTACCGAGTAAATCGTTCTCTTTTTCAAGATACTGTTTTATACCCTGTATATCATTATTTTCAGCCATTGACATAAGATTCATTATATTATGCTTGAAATCATGTAAACTTGTTTTCCAAAGCATAAAAGTCTGTTCAGTTTCTGCCATTGATTGTTCAAGCATCTGATTTTTTAGTGTGATAAGCCTGAGTTGATTTCGATTTTCATAATATTCAGCAAGTTTAAAAGTACCAAAGAATATAATCATAAGTAAAATAAACATTACAACAAAAAATAAAATTGAAACGTATGAATCCACTGATTTGTTTTTAATATCAGCAAATGTCATTAAAACAGTCAGTATTGTTATAGTCATAGTCACTGAAAATAAAATTAACAAATATTTTTGACTAACTAACTTCTTTTTTGAAAAAGATTTGTTTATTATTACTACAACTAATAATAGCATTATTTTTGAACTTATTATTGCAAGTACTCTGTACATTGACATTTTCCGATATATTTCGTTAGCAGGTATTTCAATTGTATATGATATTGTGCTGACTACTATATTATCAATTGCTGCTACTATTGGAAAAAATGACGCTCCTAATGCCATTGCTTTAATTGGTGACTTAAAATATATTACTAACTGCATAGATGATTCTATGAGAAAACTATATAAAATAGTGAGCGGAGAGTAAAGTTCAATACGATTTATGAACATAATTAAAATAGCAGCTGCATTTGATACAATAAATTTTTTCAAAAAATTTTGCTTTAAATCTGTATTTTCGATAAAAGTGCCACAGAATATTAAACATAAAAACCATTCTGTCAATGTTGCCAGATATTCAATAATCCAATAAATATAATTCATAATAAGTCACCCCATACTTTCAAAAGCTGTTGTTTTACAGTTTTGTAACGTGGACGACTGACAATAAGTTTTTCATTATTATCAATCACAACTATATTATCAGATATTTTTTTTATGTAATCAGCATTTACTACACTGCTTCGATGAATCATTATGAAATTTTCTTTGTTTATCATTTCCTGCATTTGTGAAATTTTTTTATTGACAAAGATTTTATTACCGTTATTAAGATGAACAGCAATTTTTCTTTTTTCGGTTTCAAAGTACATAATTTGAGAAATCATTATTTTCATTTCACCATCATCAGTATTAAGAATAATTTGTCTGTCTTTTTTTGATTCAATAACTTTCACCGCTGAACGTATTGCAAGCGGCATTTCTGCCTCAATTTTTATCTTCCGAATATATCGAAACGGCTGAAACTCAATAGCCTTGAATACAAATTCTTCATGATTTGTAAGAAATATAATAATCATATTCATATTGTTAGTACGCAGTTCTTCGGCAAGCTCCATTCCCGATACTTTAGGCATATCAATGTCAAGGATTATTATATCAAAAAATTCTTTATGCTCAAACAGATTGATTTTTATATCTTCAGCACAGTTATAGCATATAACATCAGCAATTACATCAATATTTTTCAGTGATTTTTTAATTATATCTCTTGCAAGAAGTGCATCAGATTCACAGTCATCGCATATTGCAATATTCAATTTATTTCACCTCTCTTTTGTATTATATCATATTGCAATGGAACTATCAAGTAAAAAGCACCTTTTCAAAATAATTTGAAAAGGTGCTTTGTAATTAGTATTCTGAATTTGATTTATATCTAAGATGAATCGGATTTATACCGGCTTTTTCATTATATCATAGCACAAATAATCATTATTTTCCGTCTTAATCATGTGATATTCATTTTCTTTATATCCTCGTTTGTGATAAATTGATTTGGCTGAAAGTGATGAAGCAAGCACTATTTCATGACAGCACTTTGCAATTTCTGATTTTTGTGCTGATTTTATACTCATTTTACTGCTCCTTAAATCAAAATTTGTAATGGTTTATCATAATATGAAAGTTTTGTGAAAGTTTCACTTTTTCTATTGACATTGTGTCAAAATTTTTGTATACTAAATATAGTGACATTGTGTCATTACAGAGAGGAGAATGAAAATGCCAAAAGGTTCACCTGAATTGACAAATGCACGAAAACAGGAAATTATCAACGCCTGTGAAAAACTCTATAAGACAAAAAGTTTCAAGGAAATCACGCTGAAAGAAATCAGCACGGAAACAAGCATGACCCGGACTTCGATTTACAACTACTTTCAGACGAAAGAAGAAATTTTTCTTGCATTGTTACAGCGTGAATATGAGTTATGGAATGCGGAACTGAATGAAATTATGTCAGAATTTTCTGAACTGACAAGTGAAGAATTTTCCGACAAATTGGCAAATTCTCTTGAAAATCGCAAACAGTTACTGAAAATTATGTCAATGAATCATTATGATATGGAGAGCAACAGCCGTCCGGAAAGACTTGCTGAATTTAAAGTCGCATATGGTAATTCCCTGCGGACAGTGATGAATTGCCTTGAAAAATATTTCCCCGAAATGCCTAATCAGGAAAAACAGAATTTTCTTTATGCCTTTTTTCCGTTCATGTTCGGTATTTATCCATATACATTTGTGACCGAAAAACAGCGGAAAGCGATGGAATCGGCAGGCGTGGACTATGCGTTTATATCGGTGTACGAAATAACTTTTAACTTTATCAGAAAATTTTTGAAATAACGGGAGATGATTTTGTGAAATATGTTAATCTTGGCAAATCAGACCTGAAAGTTTCCCGAATCTGCATGGGCTGTATGGGTTTCGGAAATTCCGCAACAGGACAGCATTCCTGGACGATTGACGAAACACAGACAAGGGAAATTATCCGTCATGGGCTGGATTCGGGAATAAATTTTTTTGACACTGCTATTGTCTATCAGAACGGCACAAGTGAACAGTTTGTCGGAAAAGCACTTCGTGATTTCGCAAAGCGTAAAGATTACGTCATTGCGACAAAATTCACACCCCGCACACAGGAAGAAATTGATGCGAAAATCAGCGGTCAACAGCACATTGTAAATTATCTTGACCAGAGTCTGAAAAATCTCGGCATGGAGTATATAGACCTGTATATTTATCATATGTGGGATTATCACACGCCAATGGAGGAAATTATGGAGGGTCTGCACAATGTTGTGAAGTCGGGAAAAGTGAGGTATATCGGCATTTCAAACTGTTTTGCGTGGCAGCTTGCAAAAGCGAATTTTTATGCCCGTGAACATTATCTGACGGAATTTATTTCCATGCAGGGGCATTACAATTTGATTGCCCGTGAGGAAGAAAGAGAAATGCTGCCGTTTTGTGCCGACCAGAATATTGCATTAACGCCTTACAGTGCGCTTGCAAGCGGACGGCTTTCAAAACGTCCCGGAGAAAATTCAAAACGTCTTGCGGAAGATTCATATGCGAAATTCAAATATGACAAAACCGCTGAGGCTGACGGTAAAATAATTAAACGTGTCGCCGAACTCGCCGACAAAAAAGGCGTTTCAATGACGGAAATTTCTCTTGCGTGGTTACTCACAAAAGTCACCGTTCCTATTGTCGGTGCAACGAAAATTTCACACGTTGACGGTGCAGTCAGGGCGGTTGATTCGGAGTTGACACAGGAAGAAATTGACTATCTTGAAGAACTCTATATTCCGCATGAATTGGCAGGTGTCATGGCACAAAACGGCAAACAGAAAGCCGGAAGTGTAGTATAAAATATAATTTAATTTGAATATAAAAAAAATGGAGGTTTTTATATATGGAAAAAATTACACAGACCGCAGGAAGAAACGCCCTCGGCGAATTTGCACCTGATTTTGCACATTTCAATGATGATGTG